>JBDHJM010000065.1:0-14670 GCA_039586895.1 Gemmatimonadota bacterium
CTGGCCGCGCTGGCGGGCATCGGGGCCCCGGCCGATCTCGACGGGCGGGCGTTGCTGGCAGCGCCCCCGCGTTAGCCCGCCTCGGACGCTCCGTCCTACCCGCCGTCCCGCTCCTCCTCGTCGTCCGCGTCGGCGGCGTCCCGGCCTCCGCCGGGCTGGCCCGCCCCCAGCCACGCCCGCAGCGCGGCTCGCTCCGCGTCCGAGAGCTTCGCGCCCGGATGCAGCGGCGTATAGAACCAGGGCGGCATCTCGCCCTCCTCGATCACCTCCCACATTTCTTCGAAGTTCTCGGCCCGCTCCTCGGCGTCGTACCGGGTCCAGGTGGATAGGTTCAGCTCGTCCCGTCCCTCCCGCACGTCCCGCGCCACCAACCACGAGGCCGGAGCGACGTAACCGTACCACGGCCAGCGGGTCTCATGGGAGTGGCAGTCGTAGCACGAGGTGCGCACGATCTCGGCGACCTCCGGCGGGAGCGGCAGCGGCTCCTCCACCGGCGGGTTGGAGCGATCCACAGGAATGATCTGAATGGCTACTGCGAGTCCCGCCACCGCTCCCACAACGATCTTCCAGCGCCGCATGCGCACTCCTCCGTGTGTTTACCGCCGAGTCCGGCCCCAACGCTAATCACCCTCGTGCCCCCGCACCAGCCGCCGCCCCGCTGTAGACTACTGCGATGCGATACCGCTCCCTCACCAACTTGAACCGCGCCGTCACCTTTTGCCGCACCTGCCCGCGCCTGGTCGAATACCGCGAGGAGATCGGCCGGGTGAAGAAGCGGGCGTTTCGCGACCTGGACTACTGGGCCCGCCCGGTGCCCGGCTTCGGCGACCCGGACGCGCGGCTCCTGATCGTCGGGCTGGCGCCGGCCGCGCACGGAGCCAACCGCACCGGCCGCATGTTTACCGGTGACTACCGCAACAACTGGCTGTACGAAGCGCTCCACAAGTTCGGCTTCGCGAACCAGCCCACTTCCACCGATCGCGGCGACGGCCTGACGCTCAGCGACTGCTACATCACCGCCGCCGCGCGTTGCGCACCGCCCCAGAACAGGCCGACGCGAGAGGAGCTGGACTCATGTCTCGGGTTTCTCTCGGCTGACATGAGGCTTCACGCCCAAGTGCAGGTCACCCTGGTCCTGGGCCACGTGGCACACCGCCAGTGGCTCGAGGCCGCGGGCTGGTGGCAGCGCCTCTCCCCGAGCGAGCGCCCCAAGTTCGCGCACGGCGCGGTAGACGAGCTGCCCGATGGAATGACGCTGATGTGCTCCTACCACCCCAGCCTGCAGAACACAAACACCGGCCGCCTCACGCGGAGGATGTGGAACGGGATTTTCAGGCGGGCTCGGACCCTGGTGGACGGGTTGGACTAACGCCCCAGCATCGGCTCACGTTCCGGGCCGCGGCCCGCTAACCCAATAGGAACTGGAGCGATTCCCCGGGAGCCACTTCGAACGGCTCTTCACCCTGCCGGAAGATCTTGGCCGGCTTCTCGCCGGCCAGCTCGAGCTCGTCTCCTTCCACACGAAGCATGCAGCCCTCGGGGAGCCCCACCACATACATGCCTGGGTTCGCCGTGACGAACTCGTTGATGCGGTCGCCGCGGGTCTCTCCGCCGTGGTTGGGGAGCCGCGCTTCGGTGAAGTGCGGATTGAGTTGGAACGGCATCAGGTTCAGCGCGCCGAACGAGGGCGGCTCCACTATCGGCATGTCATTTGTCGTCCTGATCGAGGGACACGCCAGGTTGGAGCCCGCGCTCCAACCCATGTACGGCACTCCCTCCAGCGCACGCGCCCGCACTGCGTCCAGCAGGCCGGTGCCGTACATCCGCTCCAGGAGGTGGAAGGTGTTGCCCCCGCCCACGGCGATCGCCTCGGCTTCGCCCACGGCACGCACGGGATCGTCCACCTCGTGCACCGAGCGAAGGCCGAAGCCCATCTCGTCAAACCGCTTGCGCACCGCGCCGGCGTACTCGTCGAAGCTCACCGTTACGCCGGCGAACGGCACGAACAGCACCTCCGGCACGTCGCCGAGGAAGTCCTTGATGATTCCCTCGGCGTGCTCCAGGTAGCTCTTGCCGAAGTTCGTGGAGTTGCTGAGCAGCAGCAGCTTGAGGTGGGATTCGATCTTGACCATTTCACTCTCCGTCGGCACGGAAGGACCTGACCGAATGATCTCGCCCCGGCACCCGCCAGGCAAACGATGCTGTCCGCAAAGCAAACGGGCCGGCACAGTGGCCGGCCCGTCAAACCGTCTCCCGCCCAGACCGGGCGGCGCTAGACAGCTCAGCTGAAGCCGCTGGGGCCGCAGGCGGCAGCCGATCCGCCCTCGCTGCCCGAGCCGAATATCACGTTCACGGGACCGAAGCTCCGCACGGCGGCTTGCGAGCCGCATGCGATGCAACTGGGGCTCCTTCCCTCCGAGTACTCCGACATGGACATCCGGATCTCGAAGGCTTCGCCGCAGTCCCGGCATTTGTAGTCGTATCGTGGCACGGTCAATCGCCTCAAATATCAGTACTGCAATATACCTATGTCTGGGCTGCATGTCCAGGGTGTGGAGGAACTCAAACCCCTTCCACCAGGATCATCTGTGACTCGGCCGTTTCGTGGCGCAGCGCCTTGCCCGGAGCGTACTCGGCTGACTCCCACCACTCCCGCGCCCGCTCGACCGACGGGAACTTCAGCACCACGACGCGGTTGGGCACCCAGCCGCCCTCCAGCGTCTCGGCTGGACCGCCCCGCACCACGTAGCTGCCGTCGTAGGCGGCCACCGTGGGAGCCGCCATCTGCTTGTACTCCTCGTAGCGCACCGGATCGGTGACGCGAATGTCTACGATGATGTACCCGGCCATGGTCTTTCCTATTGGAATGGGTTCGTCACCATGGGAGGCGACCTGTACTCCTTTGTCCGGCCCTCGATGCGGGGCACGCGCCCAGAGGTGCGCAGCACCAGTATCTGTCCGCCCACCCGCTGCCATTCGGCCTCTCGCAGCAGCTCGCACGCGAAGCCGTGGAACAGCAGGCCGCGACGCTGCAGGATGCGGCTCTCGTGCGACAGGACGTCCAGCACGAACTCCCGGAATTGGGGTTCCGCTTCCTCGACCGACGCTGCACCCATTTGCTCGAAGGTCTGGTGCCAGAACATCCCGGCGTCCGGATCTGCCACGGGCACGGCGAACAGCGTGTAGGCCCCTTGGTCGAACATCAGCCGGTAGGCGATGTCGGCCCCCTGCACCGGCGGCAGCTCGATTCGGTAATGGTCTTCAAACCAGTGCTGCGCCACGGTGAGGTGCGGGGCCGATGAGGCCAGCCATTTGGCAGTCCGGGCGGCACGCTCCTCGAGCCGAGGGCGCGTTTCCTCCTGGCTGGTCACGTCGGCCTCCTTCGCAACCGTATCATCTGCACCGTCAGATCCGCCCCCAATCCCAGATGGCGATTCTCGGTTCTCACGTTGATCCCATGACGAGGCCAGAAGATCTGTGTTGAGTTAGATCCACCGCCGCACCTTCGCCCGGTACGTCTCCCACTCCTCCCCGAAACTCCGCGCCAGGCTCTCTTCTTCAGGACCGATGAACACCCGGTCCATTAGCCCCGCGAACAGCGCCACCGGCGCGAGCGGCGACAGCGTCCCAAGCAGCAAGGCCACGCCCAACAGCAGCAGCGTCATCCCGAGGTACATCGGGTTGCGGGTGAACGAGAACGGGAATCGCTCCACCAGCGTGGTCGACCGCTCCAGGGGCTTCACCGTGGTGCCCGCCCTCTTGAACTCACGATCGGCGGTCAAGTTGAGGATAATCCCAACGACCAGAGGAACTAAGCCAATCAACGTGAGCGGGAATGACCAATACCTGCAGACCGGCTCCAGCAGATGCAGCGGCGCCATCGCGATGAGAGCCAGGAGGAGGTACGCCGGGGGGTTGATGCGCCGCAAGCGACCTTCAATCCCACCAGAGGAAGAGGTAGCGCTGGCCGCGGTCCAGTTCGGGCTCGAAGCCCTCGTGTCGTGCCTCGCGGGCGCCGACCAGGAAGAGGGCCCCACGCGCCTCGGCCCCGGCCGGCAACAGCACCAGCAGCGCGTCGGCGTAGGGTCCGCCTTCCTCCGCGATGCGGGCCTCCTCGTCCAGCACGTTCGCGACGTACACGGTGTCCGCTCCGAGCGCATACAGCGTGTCGATGAAGGCCGCGGCGGCCGCAGTGCCTCCGAACCGGTTCGACGCGAACGCGTAGGGGTTCTCGTTTCCAGCGAGCCACTCCCGCGCCTCGTGGCGCGGACCCAGGGACTCATACATCGTCTCCTCGTCCACGGGCCCGCAGCCAACGCAGAGCGCTAGCAGGACCGCCGAGGCCATCGCCCCTCTCACCGCACCTCCGAGGTTTGTCACCCTAACCGCCCGGCGGCCCGACAATGAGCTCGACCAATTGGTCCCGCACCCGGCCCACGATGCGGAGCCGCATGGTGCCGGCCTCCGGAAACACATGGGTCACACTGCGCGGTATCGCCACGTAGTCCATCGTGCACACGCCGGAGCGCAGGCTGTCCAGCACGACAACGGTCACGAGAGCACCCTCCTGCGTGATCGCCGACGGCCCGGGGCGGGTACACGAGCTACTGCCGTGTGAAGCCAGCTCTAGCGTGACGGGCTCGCCAACGGGCAGACGGACCGGGAAGCCCACGCTGTCTCCCTGGGGAACCGCCATCAGTGGGCCACCCTGCACGCCCATCCGGAGCGATACGTCGCGCGCGACCTCTACGGTCCACTGCCCCTGCAGCGGTCCAGCCGCGGCGCATGCGAGCACGATTGCCGCGGCCGCGGCAAGCCGGCTCACCTTGGCTCCCCGGCCAGCGATACGATCACCTTGAGCGCCGACATCTCGAACGTGGCCGGGATGGGGCATTCCTCAGCAGTCCACCCATAGGAGCCGCATTGTTCTTCGCCGAGCCAGGTGAGCCCCAGCACTCCTTCATCATATACGTAGTGCATAGCCTGGCGCGCGGGCGATGTCTCGGCGCTCGTCAGAATCAGGCTGTCCCCGAGAATGTCGAGCGAACCACCGTAACCGTCCGCACCGACCGGGTTGGCAAAGTCCACTCGAAACGTGCCCTCCACGGCGACCACCATGCGCCAGCGCACGCCCAGGGCGAAGAGATCCTCCTGGAGGGTGGGCTCGAGGTTGTTGGTGACCTGGATGGCCGTGGCGTCCCATGTGCCCGCCAGCTCGGCCATTGTGATGCCCTCCTCCACCTCGGAGGGGCCATCGAAGCAGGCCAGTGCGACGAGCGGGAGCAGTAACCAGTGGGTGCGCTTCATGGTCGCAACTCCTCGTAGCCTTCAGGCTCGGGTAACGCTGATTTCAACAGGGCGCTCTCGATCGCGGCCGCGAACGCTCGGGCATGCGCACGGTCCCGACGACGGATGCGGAGTCTGACTACCTCCGGCCGGGCCCCGGGGATGCCCTCGAAGACATCGAGTCTCCGGCCCCGCAGCTCCAAGCGCGGCAACCACCATCCGCCCCTGAGCCGCACCCCCGCAATCCACTCCACCGGGACCTCGAGCGTCGCGATCGGCGAGCGCTCTACGTCGGTTCCCACGCCTGTGACCGCAACCCGTTCGGTTCGTCGTGTAGCGGCCCATTCCAGGGTGAGTATCCCTTCGTCGAGGTGCAGCAGCCCCACCCCACGATAGCTGATCGACCAGATCCCTTCGGCATCGATGACGTCCTGGCCCGGCACCTTGAGCCGAAACGGGAGTGGTTCTATTTGAGGCACGCCTAGGGTCCGCCGCTCTCGGCCGCGCTGACATCGCGCGCAGTCACGTAGTAGTTGGCGTCCACTTCGAACTCGTTCGGGTCCGACAGCTCCAGCTCCAGAGTCTGCCACTCCTCGGTCGGGTGAATCACCGTGAAACCGGAATCGGACAGCGTGACGCCTACCTGCATGTCGAAACCAGTTACGACGTTAGACCACCGGTAGTGGAGCGTGTTCCCATCGATGCGGTACTCCAGCTCCGGGATCGTTATGGTGCGCAAGTACTGGTCGAACACTTTGGTCAGATCGACGCCCGCGTGCTCGATAATGTACTCCTCGATCTGCCAGCCCATCACCGTCTGGTGCCAGAACGTCTCATTCAGGCCGCGCAGGACGCCGCGCCACTTCTCGTCGTCGTTCACGATCTGACGGATCGTGTGCAGCATGTTGCCGCCCTTCGGGTACATGTCGCCCGAGCCCGTCATGTTCACGTTGTAGGGCGGGATGATGGGCCGGTTGTTTCGGATGCCGCGGCGTGTGCCGATGACGTAGCGCGCTCCGGCTTCCTTACCGAACAGGCACTCAGTATAGAGATTCTCGGAGTAGTTCCCGAAGCTTTCGTGCACCCACATGTCGGCTATGTCCTTCGTGGTGATGTTGTTGCCCCACCACTCGTGTGCTGCCTCGTGCACGATGATGAAATCCCACTCCAGCCCGAGCCCTGTGCCCGACTGATCGACGCCCTGGTATCCATTCGAGTAGGGATTGCCGTAGGCGATCGCGCTCTGGTGCTCCATCCCGTTGTGCGGGACCTCGACGAGCTGGAAGCCGTCCTCGTACCAGGGGTATGGGCCGAACCAATGCTCGAAGCACTTCAGAGTCGAGATGGCCTGGGTGAACTGCCGCTTAGCAGCCTCCAGGTTGTAGTCGAGCGGCCAGTACTCGAGCGTGAGCTCTCCCTTCTCGCCCTGATACACATCGCTGAAGTGCCCGTAGCTGGCCGCGTTCACCGTGACCAGGTAGTTGTTGATCGGATTGACTACGAAGTACTCGTACGTGGTCGTACCGTCCGGATTCGACGTCCTGCTGCGGAGCCGCCCGTTAGAGACGTTGATCATCGGGTCCGGCACCGTGATCGCCACGCGCTGGCTGTCCGGCTCGTCGGCTTGGGTGTCCTTGTTGGGCCACCAGATGCTGGCGCCTATCCCCTGACCAGTCGTCACCACCCACGGCCGGCCCAGGCTGTCTGTGGCCCAGGTGAAGCCGCCGTCCCACGGCGGCCGCGCCGCCACGTGTGGTCTGCCGCGGAAGTACACGGTGATCGTTTCCCGCGCGCCGGCGCTCAGCGCCTCATCGAACGTGACAAAGAACGCGTTCCCCTCACGTGTGAACTCCACGGAGCGGCCGTCCTGGACCATGCTGTCGATCACCAAGGGTTCGAACAGGTCTATCTGCATCTCCCGTCCCGGTTGCAGCACCCGGTAGCTGATTCCGCTGGAACCTTCGATGCTGCTGTCAGCGGGGTCGATCGAGACGTGGAGGTCGTAGAACGTCACGTCCCACCACACCCGGCCGTGCGTGGTGAAGGATCCGCGCAAGGTGTCGGCACGGGTGAAGGCCGGCGCATCCTGGGCGGCGGCCGGTGTGAGCGATGCAGCGAGAAGAGCCGAGACGATCAGTGGACGGAGCATCACGGCGTGATCGTCCGGACAGGATCGCCGGCCTCGTCCAAGAAAGTGATGCTCGCCTGCCCGACGCTGTCCACTTCCAGCCGGAGCCGAGGTCGGCCGGCGGGATCGGAAAGGGTCACGACTGATGCTCGCGAGAAATTGCGACCGAGGAACAGGCGACGTGACGCAATGTCCTGGGGCTGAATCCGGGATCGGTAGTATCCAATCAGAGAGTCGCGTACGGCAGCAGACGGCGCAGTTTCGATGGCCCGATATGCCTCCTTGAGCAGGTCAGTCAGCGTATCCGGCCGCTCCTGAATCGTGAGCCCCTGCTGTTTTCGGTCGCCCGAGTGAGTGTACTCGAGCGCGACAATCTGGTCGTTCTTATACTGATCGAACGTCAGGATTGCTCCAGCTCGAATCCGCCCCTCTTCGTCCCGTGTGCCCTGGTACACCAAACCGCCGGCCTCATGGCCATCCTCATTCATGAACAGCAAGCCGGCGAGTGTTGCCCGCCGTGGAGGATATCCCCCAGCCAGGATGACTCGCGTTCGACCCGCAGAGTCCAGCACGTTGATCCGATTCACGGTTATCTCATCGAACACGTCCTGGGAACTTTCCCTGGAGAACGCAGCACCGGTCAGCACGAGCAGTATTGCCGTGCACGCAAACGCATACAGCCTCAGCAAACGCATTCGGACTCTCCTTGGCGCTGGACCATGACCACCTCAGTCAGCGGGGCTCCCTCAGCAATACCAGCTCATCGCCCTTGGTCGCCACGTACGGGATTCCCCAGGCGCCAAACAGGAAGAACGCTCCGAGAAACAGCCAGTACTCGATGCCGGGCTGAAGTGTGTACCCCGGCGTGCTACGTGCGAAAATGAGCAGCGCGGTCATCGTCAGCGACCAGTATGATGATACCCCCATCGCGGCTGCAGTGGTGAACAGAGCCCACCGCCTTCGCATCAGCAGGCCGACTACAGACACGACCATCAAGGGAATGTACACGAAGGTATCACTCGCTCCGAACGCCCTGTTCATCTCGACACCGAAGGCAGTGACCTCGTCAACTGACTCCTGAAGGCCGATGCGCACGGCGAATTCATAGGCAAACAGTGCCGTGGTCTGTCCCAACAGAAGGGCGATCGAGGAAAGCACCATGAAGACGCATATGATCCAGAACGTGACTGGACGCTGTTTCAATGACACATCGACCTCCTCACAGATCCTTGCGGAAGCAACGGATCAGTCCCGCCTCCGAGAACCCGGCCGCTAGATGGTCGGCAGTGCTAGCGTCGTTGTCCGGGTGCGCGTCCGACGCGAACTCAGTGCAGCCCTCGCTACGAGCCCAGTCTTCCGCGGCGGCAACGTCGGCGTCGCCGGGTGCTGCCTCAGGCACTCGTATCATCGAACTTCCCGACAGCCGGCCTACTGATACCGAATCGCGTAGTAGATCACGTAGATCCACGACAGGAAGCCGTGAATGATCGCCCAGATGATGGACTTGTTGGCGCCCCACGATATGGCGATCGCGAGCGCGGAGCCGAACCCTATGCCGGCTTTTGCAGCGTCCTTGGATGCAGCCATCTTCTCCTCCGCCAGGTGATGGTCCTACGTAACCTCGCTGATCTCCAACAGGCGGCCGTCCGGATCTCGAAAGAAACACCGGATCTCGCCGCCCCTGTCCACGGGCGGCGTGAGGAACTCGGCTCCCCGGGCCTTCAGGACCTCGTACGCCGCCCGGCAGTCCGGCACGCGCAGCGTCATCTGATGACTCACCGTGTTCGGATCGCTCGGAGGTGCGAACGTCACGCCGGGCTTGTCCGGCGTCGGTCCTCCGCCCGTAACTAGGAGCAGCCAGTTGCCCTGAAACTCGAGAACCGCAGATGTGCCGCCATACTCGCGATACAGGCGCGCTCCGAGGACGTCCTGATAGAACCTGCGGGCTCGATCGAGGTCGGAGACCACGAAAAGCTGGGTCAGCTCTACGCCGTCAACGGGGAATTCACCTGTCATGGCTGTTGTCGCACCAATCGCATCGATCCATGGCCCCCACGCAGCAGTCGCCGCTCAAGCCCCGAGAAGCAAAACTGTCGGAAAAGAGCAGTTGGAGCCAGAGGCGCAGTAGCCGATATTGCCGTACACCAACGACTCCCCCAGGAGCCCCCATGTCCGAGGATCCGCACACCCCAATGACCGCCCGGCAGCGCACGTACGAGATCATCTTCGGTCACCACACGCCGGCGGGCAGAGCGTTCGACGTGGCACTCATCCTGTCGATCATCGTCAGCGTGATCGTGGTGATGCTGGAGAGCGTGCAGTCGATCCGGATCGAGCACGGTGCCGCGCTCCGTGCCATGGAATGGGGATTCACGATCCTGTTCACGGTGGAGTACTTCCTGCGCCTTTGGTGCTCTCCCAAGCCCGCGCGGTACGCGCGGAGTTTCTTCGGCGTGGTCGACCTCATGGCCATCCTGCCTACGTACGTGAGTCTGATCCTTCCGGGTGGTCAGGCGCTGCTATCGGTCCGGGCGCTGAGACTGCTGCGCGTGTTCCGTATCCTCAAGCTGGCCCACCACGTGTCCGAATCCCGTTTACTGATGCGGGCGCTCAAGCAGTCCCGCGACAAGATCACGGTGTTCGTGGCGACCATACTGGCGTTGGTAGTCATCCTGGGTTCGATGATGTATCTGATCGAGGGCGGGGCAAACGGCTTCACCAGCATTCCGCGCGCCGTTTACTGGGCCATCGTTACGCTCACCACCGTGGGATACGGCGATATCGCACCACAAACCAACCTCGGCCAGGCATTGGCGGCCGTCGTGATGATCATGGGCTACGCCATCATCGCCGTGCCGACGGGGATCATCACCGTCGAACTGGGAGCCGTGACCCGTCAGGCCCGCACCGAGCGGATCTGCGCGAAGTGCAGTACTTCTGGACATGATGGGGACGCGAAGCACTGCAAGCGCTGCGGAGCGGAGCTTGGGTGACGGCGACGATCACCCAGCATCCTTCCAGCTCCACCACTTCAGTTTTTCGGGCTCGCGCTCCTCGTGACTCGCGTAATAGACCGCGCAACGGAAAACGTACAGAACGCAGCGGTCGATGTGCGAACTGCGGAGCAGGCACAATCGCTCATACAACTCCTCGGCATCACCACCGTTCAGGTCGGCCACTCGCTGAACGCCCAGGTCCTGAAGGTCCTGCGCGATGCTGGGTCCCACACCCGGGATCCGCTGCAGTTCTACGGAAGGAGTGGTCACTTCAGAGGCCTCATGGGTTAGGTCTTCCTCGATCCTCAGAATCCGCGCCCCGAGAACCAGGGATGTGACCCGAACTGATTGCGGGGCACAGCCTCGCCCCGGGTCACGTACCACTCGAAGCCACGCACAACCGACGACAAGTATTTCGTGAGCATGGGGCGAAGGCGCAACACGTGTGGAAGCCAGCGAACCACCACCGGCACCCTTTGCAGCACGTGCGGGAACACCGCGATTCGGAGAGTGGATTCGGCTCCGGCGTCCGACGAGATCCTCCACGAGACGAACGATGTGGGGCCGCCACGCTCACCTATCTCGAGGTCGTATCCGACGCCGTCGATCCAGTGACGGAACCGGCGCTCGAAGACCAGCCCATTCAGGTAGTGAACCTCATCGCGGGAGGATGCGCCCGGCCAGACATCCACTGGGTTCTTGGCGCAAAACGGATGGCACGGCTCTAGGTTCCCGGGTGAAGAGATGACCTCCCACACTCTCTCCGTCGATGCCGCGATCGGCGCTGCTACGGCAACCGGCCACCGAAAGCCCGGCTTCGGATCATCCATGGGCACCAGGGCACCGCTACCGCTCACCCAGCGCGCCCCTGATGTCGGTCCACACCATCCAGTGAGAACTCAACTCGACAGCACCGTGGCGGGCATAGAAGGCCCGCGCGACGGTGTTGTCAGGCTCCACGTCAACGCAGACTCGCGACACGTCCCGCTCAGCGAACCAATCCGCTTGAAGCCACAGCAGCGCGCTGGCAATCCCGCTCCTGCGACGCTGGGGGACTACGTAGAGGTACTGCAGCTCGCCCTCGCAGTCGAAGCGTCGCGTGAGGTGGCCCCCGATGTAGCCGACTACGGAGTCCCGTTCACCGCAAGCGAGAATCACGCGGGGCATGAGGGCGTGCTGCGGATGGTGCTTGCCCTCCAGGTAAAGAGCCATCCGGGGGTCCGCAGGTCCGATGGTGGGATCCCCGAGCCGACACTGCACCATCGCGGGCACGTCGCCCGGCGTGGCCTCCCAGCAAGGACCATCGGAACCTGGCATGTCAGTGATGCCTTGCCAAAGAAGCCGCGCAGCTCGGTGTCATCATCGGTGTCCGCCGGCAGCGTGTCGTCGTACTGCCGTCGCGTCGTCTTCTTCTTCTTCGCAGCCTTGGCGGCGTTCTTCTTAATCAACGCTGCCAGTTTCTCTTCATCGCTCTTCGACATGGATGCTCCCAAAAGGATTTTACGTTACGGGGCCACACGCCCTTATTCACAGTCCATTTCGATGCCGCCTAAGAACGGCGCCCGATCGCAAGGCCAACAGCGGCGTCGTACGCGGTACTGCCTGTCTTCATCGCTTCACTCCTCTAGGCAAGCTAGAAGCGATCGAGATTCATCACCTTGTCCCAGGCAGCCACAAAGTCGTGCACGAACTTCTCCTGCGAGTCGTCACATGCATAGACCTCTGCGATGGCTCGCAGCTGGGAGTTCGAGCCGAAGATGAGATCGACGCGGGTGCCAGTCCACTTGAAGCCGCCCGTCGCGCGGTCGTGTCCCTCGAACACACCCTCGCCTTCCGAAGCCGCCTTCCACGCTGTGCTCATGTCGAGCAGGTTCACGAAGAAGTCATTGGTGAGCGCCTCCGGCCGCTCGGTGAAGACGCCGTGTTTGGATTCTCCGGTGTTTGCATTCAGGACGCGCATACCGCCGACGAGGACTGTCATCTCCGGTGCCGTGAGCGTCAGCAGCTGCGCCTGATCCACCAGCAGTTCCTCCGCCGACATGCCGTGTCCATTTCGAAGGTAGTTGCGGAACCCGTCTGCAGTCGGTTCGAGCACGGCAAACGAGTCGACGTCGGTTTGTTCCTGCGACGCGTCCGTGCGCCCCGGTTGGAAGGGAACCTGCACGTCGAGTCCGGCCTTCTTCGCAGCTGCCTCGACGGCCGCGCACCCACCCAGGACGATCACGTCGGCGAGCGACACCATTCTTCCGCCGGACTGCGTGCTGTTGAAATCCTTCCGGACCTTCTCCAGCGTCCGCAGCACCTTCGCCAGTTCGGCCGGCTGGTTGATTTCCCAATCCTTCTGCGGCGCGAGGCGAACGCGCGCGCCGTTCGCCCCACCGCGCTTGTCGCTGCCCCGGAACGTCGACGCCGAAGCCCAGGCGGTCGAGACCAGCTGGGAGATGGACAGTCCCGAATCGAGGATCTTTCCCTTGAGTTCGGCGATCTCGGCATCGCCAATCAGTTCGTGGTCGACGGCGGGGACCGGATCCTGCCATGGCAGCTCCTCCGCGGGGACCTCCGGTCCGAGATAACGCGAGATAGGTCCCATGTCACGGTGCGTCAGCTTGTACCAGGCCTTGGCGAACGCGTCGGCGAGCTCGTCCGGGTTCTCGAGGAAGTGCCTCGCGATAGGCTCGTAGATCGGGTCCATCTTCAGCGCCATGTCAGCCGTGGTCATCATGAGGGCTTGCGTCTTGGACGGATCGTGCGCGTCCGGCGCCTGTTTCGCTGCGGATGCAGCCGTCGGAGTCCACTGGTGCGCCCCTGCCGGACTCTTCACCAGCTCCCATTCGTAGCCGAACAGGTTCTCGAGGTAGTTGTTGTCCCACTTCGCTGGCTTGGTGGTCCAGGCGCCCTCCAGCCCGCTGGTGATCGTATCGTCGCCTTTGCCGCTGCCGAGGGTGTTCTTCCAGCCGAGTCCCTGCTCCTCGATGGGGGCGCCCTCAGGTTCCGCGCCGACGAGCGCCTCATCGCCGGCGCCATGGCATTTGCCGAAAGTGTGCCCGCCGGCAACCAGCGCGACCGTCTCATAGTCATTCATCGCCATGCGGGCGAACGTCTCTCGAACGTCCCTGCCCGATGCGACCGGATCCGGGTTGCCGTTTGGCCCCTGCGGATTGACGTAGATCAGACCCATCTGAACGGCGCCGAGAGGTTTCGCGAGCTCCCGGTCGCCGCTGTAGCGCTCGTCCCCGAGCCACTCGGTCTCAGGCCCCCAGTAGATGTCCTCTTCAGGTTCCCAGACGTCCTCGCGCCCGCCGCCGAAACCGAATGTCTCGAACCCCATCGATTCCAGGGCAACGTTGCCGGCGAGGATCATGAGGTCGGCCCATGAGAGCTTGCGACCGTATTTCTGCTTGATCGGCCACAACAGCCGGCGCGCCTTGTCGAGATTCGCGTTGTCGGGCCAGCTGTTGAGGGGTGCGAAGCGTTGCGTGCCGGAGGAGGCGCCGCCGCGGCCGTCGCTGATGCGGTACGTGCCCGCACTGTGCCACGCCATACGAATGAAGAGAGGCCCGTAGTGCCCGTAGTCGGCCGGCCACCAGTCCTGCGACGTCGTCATCAGCACCGCGAGGTCTTTCTTCAGTGCATCGAAGTCAAGTGTCTTGAACTCCTCAGCGTAGTTGAAGTCCCCACCCATAGGATCGGCCGGAGGGGGGTTCTGATGCAGCATCTTAAGGTTCAACTGATTCGGCCACCAATGTTGGTTCGCCATCGCACCGCGTGCGTGAGATCCGTGCATCACTGGACATTTGCTTTCGCCGCTCATGTTCTCTCCATTTTCGTTTAGAAGCCCAAGCGCCTCCACAGCTGCTTGCGCCTGTTAGGCAGCGAGTTATTCATGGGCTCGGTTGGCGCTCCATCAGCAACGAGAGCGTATCAAGATTGTTGAGAGCGAGGATACTGGGAAGTCGATCACCATTCGCGAGCTGCCCGTTGAGCTGGCCCTCAATACCGGTGCCGAGAATCCTCATGTGCAGGCTGTCACCCACGAAGGTACCCGAACCACTGACATGCACCGATGGTGCTGCACCAAGACGCATCGTCCCTATGGCTGTTACTCCGCTTGCCGTCACGGACTCGTTGATTGTGAGGAGCAACCCTACCGAGTCCTGTTCTCCGAACCACGCCCCGGCAATCAGCGGCCCGACTATTATGTCGCTATCTGCACTGCCCCCGGCAGCTGCGGCGCGCACGACCGTGATCCCAATCCGAAGT
>JBDHJM010000066.1:0-27938 GCA_039586895.1 Gemmatimonadota bacterium
ACGATCTCCTCGTAGCTCCCCGAGCCGCGGATCCAGTCGGTGTCGGAAAGAGCGGGGGCGATGTCCGTGCCGCGGGCGCCTTCTCCGTGACAGGAAGCGCAGTTGGCAGGCCCGTGGAAGATCCGCTCGCCTCGCGCCACCGAGGAGTCTGTGACCGACTCCGGACGCTCCACCTCTTGGGCCTGCGCGGTCGATGCGACGGCAGCCGCGGCCAACAGGACGAAGAGGGACGGCAGGCCACCCGCGCGGCGGAATGGGGAGCGGCACCAGCGGCGAGCGCAAGACATGGGTCTCTCCAGCGTCGGACTCGGTCTTCGGGGGAGCACCTTCAAGCTACAGCGCCGCCCGAAGGGCCGGCAACCGTCCGTGTGGCGCGTCACCCGAAACGGCGTAACTTGGAACCGTCCCTGCCTGATGCGGAGACCACCATGACGCACGAACACCTCACGGCGGCGCTGCGCGCCCTGCGCGCCGTGGCCCACCGAGCCGGAGTCCAGCTCGAGCGGGTTCACTTGACCGTAGCCACCAAAGCGGACGCCCAGCGCCTCTACGCGGCCGTGGCGGACACCGAGGAGCCGCCATCGCCACAGGCGCTGGGCGGGGACATCGTGACTAGTCAGGAGGCAATCCTGGCCTGGAGCGGCGGAGAGGAGTTCAAGGGACCTCGGACACCCGAAGGCCTGGACGGAGCGGTGGACGACGTGCAGTGGGAGATAGGGTGGCGGGAGGCGGGTCCGCTCGGGTAGACCGCGCCGAAGTGCGTGATAGCCCAAGCGGGGCCGCGCACACACGCGGCCCCGCTCTTCGCTGCACACTCTGGGCTACTGCTTCGGCAGCGGGCTGTGGACCGCGAACATCGCCCCCTGCGGGTCCACGCACTGCGCGACCTTGTCGCCGCCTGGGACCTCCATCGGCCCATTCACTACCTGGCCACCCATCTCCTGGATCTGCTTCACCGACTGCTCTACGTCTTCGACGGTAACGTAGTACAGCCAGAACGGAACCGGCATCTCGGGCGGCTTGTTGAACATGCCGCCAAGCGTACGGTCGGCCTGGCCGTACATCTGGTAGATGTTTCCCTGACCCATGTCCATGCTCTCGGTCACCTGCCAGCCGAACAGCTTGGAGTAGAAGTCGAAGGCGGCTCCAAAGTCGGTCGTGGCAAGCTCGTGCCACGAGAACTCACCCCGCTTGGGCGGCTCGTCCGACATTGGCGTGCCTTCCGGCGGAGTGTACGCCGCAAACACGGCACCCTGCGGGTCCTGCAGCACCGCGAATGTGCCGGCGTTGGGGATGTCCGTGGGCGGCACCAGCACCTTCCCGCCCAGCTCCTCGGCCTTGGCAGCGGTGGCCGCAACGTCCTCGCTACCCACGTACGCGAGCCAATGGGGCGGCGCCCCGCCCTGCTTGGCCTCCTCCGGCAGCTGCATCAGGCCGCCCAGAGGGGTGTCGTTGTTGGTCCACATCGTGTAGGGCTGGGGGCCCTCCCACTGCTGGGTACCCCATCCGATGAGCTTGGTGTAGAAGCCCTGGGCCGCGTCCGGATCCTCGGTCATCAAGTCATACCAGAGGAAGCGGCCATTGAGTGACGGCTGTGTCATGGGAGGTCCTCCTTGGTGCCGTTCTTAGCTGTTGAGAATGGGAGTATGGCGCCCCGTGCGGGCCGGGGCTAGGAGTGTAACCCGAGTGTCGCGCTGGGGGTTTCGTTGGAGCTGAGCGCCCGCTCACCTGCCTCAGTTGATGTGGTGCCGGATCCTGAGGCGCAGGATGAAGTCCTCCGGCTCGAAACTCTGCTCCACGTTGCTCCTAGAGCTCTGCAATGTCGCGTGGAGCTCCCGGCGCCAGCGCTGGTCAATCAGGTGACCAAGCACCAGAGTGGTGCGCGTGCGGCTGGCGAACTGCTCTACGATCGCGCCCTCCTTGCTGAACACCTCGAAGCTCGCTGCCCCGTAAAACGGAAGACCGTTGATGCCACTGCCGAAGCTGGGCGTGTGGACCCGGACGCGCAGACGCAGCCGCAGGTCGCTATCGAGCGTCGTGGTGGAATCGTAGGTCCACACGTTGCGCCACTCGAGGCGCAGGTAGTGATCGAAGCGCCAGCGGCCCAGCCGCGGCCAGATAGCCAGCGCCCCGACGAAGGGCCGCACCTCGAGCTGGTCATCATCCTGGAACGTGTAGAACCCACCCACGCCGCCGGTCAGCGTCAGCCAGTTCAGCAGGTGCCACGCCACGTCCGGCCGCACGTAGACCCTGGTCCACTCCCCGGTCGAGACCAGGCCTCGTATGCCGTAGTCACCCGTGTAGCGCCATTGGTGCGACAGCCAGTACAGCGATGCGTAGTCGACCCAGGTCTGGAGATCGGCCCCGCCGTCGTCCTGCGCGGCGGCGGGCCGCGCCGCAAACAGCGTGACCGCTGCAGTCAGGATCAGCACGCGCCGCGCCACCGGCGCGACCCGACTGGCCCTCACTCTGCTGGCCACGGGCCGGCTACCCGCCGTACACCCGCGCAAGATTCTCGGCGTTCTCGCGCATCACGCTCAGGTAGTCACCGCCGTCGGGGGCGTTGCCGCACTGGTCGAACACCACAGGCTCCACACCCAGCTGGTGCAGCTCCGCTATGGTCTCCTCCGCCGGCGCCCCCTCCCACAGCATCCAGCGGGCCGGGTGGTCCCCCAGCAGTCGGCGGAAGCCGCGCCACGCGGCGGCCGACGGCACCTCCTCGGGCTCCCACTGCACGCTCTCCAGATTGAGACTGTAGCGGCGCGCCAGGTACTGGTACACGGGGTGTGAGGCCAGGAGCGGCCGGCCACCCCGCCCGCCTACTGCGGCTGAAAGCTCGCCATCCAAGTCCTCGAGGTCGGTACGCAGCGCCTGGTAGCCCTGATCGAACGCCGCTTCGTCCTCGGGCCACTGCGCCACGAAGGCGTCCCGAATCGCAGCCGCGTGGAGCCCCGCCAGCTCCGGATCGAGCCACGTCGTGAACGCCGTGCCCTCGTGCGAGTGGGCGCCCGCCGGCCCGTGCGTGTGCGTGACCGCCTCGTCCATGTGGATGAAGCTGTCCTCGAACCCGGCCGAGGTGTTCACCAGACGGGACTCGGGCAGGGTGAAGCGCGACAGCCACTTGGCGTATCCAGCGCCGTTCAGGAGAATCAGGTCCGCCGATTGGTACTCTCCCACGACGTCCGCATCCGGAGTCCAGAACGCAGGGTCTACGTCGGCGGGCGCCGGGAACTCGACCCGCACCAGGTCACCCGCAATGCGCTGGGCGAAGTACTGGAGGGGGTAGTTCACGGTGTAGACGACGCGCTCACCGTCGTCCGCAGCAGCTTCGGAAGCCCGCTGCTGCTCGCCGCCCGAGCAGGCGGGGAGCGCCAAAAGCAGCGCGGCACCAAGCAAAGAGATTCCCCGCCCCATCGTCACCCTCCTCAGAAAATCAGAGCCCGGATCGCCGACGAGCCGAACCGGCTGGTGAGACCAGTCAGCACTGCCGCCATCACTACTCCGGTCGCCAGCACCACCACGATCTCCGAAGTCATCACCCACCCGATGCTCGCACGGGAGCCGCCGATCTTGCGCATGGTCTCGATCTCGCGGCGGCGCAGGCGCAGGGACAGCAGGAACACCAGGATCGCCGTGGCCAGCGTGGAGAGCCCCACGACCACGACGGCCGCGATCACGAACGTCTGCACGGTGAGCACCGTGTCCAGCAGCTCGTCCATCACCGACACGGGCTCCACGATCTGTGCCACGTCGTCGGGCGCCTCGTAGCGGCCCCGCAGGATGGTCTCGGAGCGCCGGTCGGGCGGCACCGCCACGATCGCGGTGATGGGGTACCCATCCGTGCCGCCGTGGAAGTGGAACGAGTCGATGTTGTCGGGCGTGATCTCCTGGTACTGCACCACGGCCGCGTTGGCCGTGATGTTGCTGGAGTCACGCCGCAGCACTCCAGAGGCGGCGTCTGGCTGCGACAGATCCACGTGTCCGTGCACCAGTCCTTCTATGACCCAAGCGGTCTTGAGGTCCACGAAGATGGCGCCGTCGTCGGGGCCGTCGGAGAACTCCAGTACCCCGGCCACCCGCATCTTGAGCGGGTAGACGCCCGCTATGTCGAACGCGCTCTCAGGCGATGAGACTATCGCCTCGCCCGGTCCGATGCCGAGCCCCTCAGCCACGCGGCTACCGATCACGCAGTCCCCCAGCGTGACGAGGTTGGTGCCCTCCGCCACCCGAAGCCCACGGAACTCGAAGTACTCCAACGTGGTCCCCACTATGGGGAAGCCCCGCGCCCGAAACCGCACGTACAGTGGAATTGGCAGAGCCAGCCCCGTCGTGTCGATCCGCGTCACCTGCGCGTGGCGCATCAGCTCCGGCACATCCGACTCGAAGTACAGGCTGTTGAGCACCAGCTCGAGCGGGCTCCCCTTGGCACCCACCAGAAGCGGGGTCGCCTCGGCGCGGGCCGTGAGCTGGCGCTCGCTCTGGCGCACCAGCACCCGGAGGCCCACCGGCAGGAACACGATCAGGGTGATGGACGTGATCAGGATCGCCGTCTTGATCCTGTGGTAGGCGAGGTAGCGCCAGGCGAGGTAGAGGCTGTCCCTCACGAGCCTGCCCCGCGGTCGCGCGACAGCGACTCGCGCGCGCCGCCCCCGTCGTGAAAGTCCCGGAAGTCGATCACGCGCTGGAACCGGTCTATCAGGTCGTGGTCGTGGGTCACCGTGACGAGAGTGGCGCCCGTGCGTTGGGCGTAGTCAAACAGGATGTCGAGCACCCTGCCCTTGTTCCGGGGATCCAGATTGCCGGTCGGCTCGTCGGCCAGCAGCATGCCCGGCTCCGGCAGTAGGGCCCGGCACACCGCCACACGCTGTTTCTCACCCTGGGAGAGCTTGGTGGAGTAGCGGCCCAGCTTGTCCGCTATGTCCACCTCGCGTGCCAAGCCCGCGGCCCGGGCGCGCACCGCGGCGTCCAACCGCATGGCCGGGTGGATGCGGTACGGCAGCAAGATGTTGTCGAGCACGCTCAGGTACTCGAGCAGCTCGAACTCCTGGAACACCAGGCCGATGCGGCTGATGCGGTGGCGCCGCCGCTCGGCATCGCTCATGCCGGTGAGTTCCACATCGCCCACCGACACTCGTCCCGCACGCGGCAGGGCGATCCCGGCGATCAGATTGAGGAGGGTGGTCTTGCCCGAGCCGCTGGGACCCACGAAAGCCACAGTGGAGCCCTGCTCTATGGTCAGCTCGGGGATACGGAGAAAGAAGTCCCCCTCCGCATAGCGAAATTCGAGGTCGCTTACAGTGATCAAGTCACGCAGCTCGCCGCGATGCCGGCCAGGTGGCCCCGACGGCTAGTCTATCGGGAAGATCACCCGCAGCAGAAGGTTCCAGGTGCGCGTCCTCACGTTCACGTCCTGGAACACATCGCTGAGGCCGAATGCATAGCGCGCGTCCAGCGCAACGATGACCTCGCCGACGCGGCGGCCGACGCCGGCACCCACCGGGATCGTCCACTCGGAGCCCTTGCCGAT
This sequence comes from Gemmatimonadota bacterium, assembly GCA_039586895.1. Lineage (GTDB taxonomy): Bacteria > Gemmatimonadota > Gemmatimonadetes > Gemmatimonadales > GWC2-71-9 > WVYX01. The sequence continues at coordinate 5,528 of JBDHJM010000066.1, forward strand.
GCCTCCAGTGGTGCCGCTGGCACAGTCCGTTTCACTCACGGAGCAGCTGAGCTGGAAGCCCAGCGCCCCACCAGCGTAGGCTCCCGCGTACCAGTCACCGCCGAGTGGGAAGGCAACGTTCAGCGTCAGCGGCAGCTCGAAGTACGTCAGCGAGACGTCCACCGTATCCGCCGGAGTTACAACGTTGTTGGCACCCTTGCCGAGCCAGGCGGCATTCACGGCGAAGCCGAGGTAATCGTTGATCATGTAGCGGAGGTAGCCGCCCAGGTAGCCGCCCCACTTCCAGTCGGCCGACTCGACGAAGTCCCCGCTCAGCGTGGAGTAGGTGGCGCCGCCCACCAGCCCTAACTCCACATTCTGCGCCCGCGCGGAGCCCGCGAGGCACGCCACCGTGGCCAGCACCAGACCTGCCCGCAGCAAAGCCTTCATCACCTGCCTCCCTTCTTCGTTGCCCCTAGGGTATCACCCTGTCCGCCAGCCGGCTACAGCCGCTGCTCCTGCAGCAGCTCCATGTCGGCGATCTTCCAGACGCCGTTGTCGGCCCGCACCACGAAGCGGGCTTCGTACTGGTTCGTGCGCCGATGGATGTGGCCCCAGTGACCCACCGATCCCATCACGTTCCACACCAGTCGGGTCTCGAATCCGGAGCCCCCTTCCACCGACCTGAATTCGCCCTCCAGAATCTCGACCTCCTTCACCTTGGCTCGTGCCCCCCCCTGGTTGGCCAGCTCGAGGCTGCGCCTGGTCTCGAGGTAGATGTCCGTCAGCAGGTCGCCCGTGACGCTGCGCTCCAGCATGTCGTAGATCTGGCCCTCGTCGCGGTAGTCGAAGGCCAGGTACACGTTGCGCAGGAGACCGTCCATCACTTCCTCACCCTGACCGGACGCCATGCCCAACCCCAGCGCCCGCGGCAGCCCAAGTGCCATCAGCACGAAGCAGGCCGCCACGGCCGCCCAGGTGCGCGGTGCGGGCCACCGCCGCTGCATCACGTCCCGCCAGTGCCGCATCACGAGCACCACGAGACCAACCAGCCCGACCGCCGCCCCCATCCAGTACGCCCAGCGATACCGAGGCGGCGGCGCAACCTCCACGAGCGTGGGGAGCGTGGGGTTAGTGAGGAAGTTTTGCCACCGCAGCACGTCGTCACCGGGGCTCATGATGTACGGCAGCGAGCCGGCCTCGTCGGTCGCAGAAGACGGGACCACGGGGATGCGCTCGTTGAACAATTCCCATTTCATCTCCACCGAATCCGGCAGCCCGTCCACCGGGTAGGTGAAGATGACGCCCAGCGTGGCAGTGATTATGTCGAGGTCCTGCGGCGGGTCGATCACGCCGCTGGTGCGCAGGTTGCGGTAGATGAAGTGCACCCGGTCCACGTACCCCTCGACCGGGACGCCGTCGATCGTGAGCGGATTGCGGTCGCGCAGGAACTCCACCACCTGCCGCTTGAGCTCCTCCTGCTCCTCGGCCCTGATCGTATCCATGCCGGCGAGCCCGAGGTCCACCCACTGCTGCAGGTCCTTGGGCCGGAGCACGATCTCCTTGCGCACCTCGTAGGGCTCCACGTAAAGGAACGCCGAGATCGGCGCAAAGAACTGGCGCCGCAGGTTGCGGTTCTCGAACTCCGAGAACCATGGGTCCTCCCAGTCCAGCCTCAGCGTTTCCTCGACCCCGAGGTAGCGGAAGTCATTGATGGGCAGCGTGTGGTGATAGGTGACGAAACCGACGTTGGCCGTCGTGGCGCCTCGGGTACTGCCCGGCGGCGAGAACGACAGCTTGGCAGGGCGCCCCGCGGTGGGATACACCACGCGCGCGAACACGACCGGCTCGGCCTCGCCCGGCTCCACCGGAAGCGGCTCGCCCGTCACCTCGTCGCGCTTGATCCGGTCGCGCGGCTCGATCTCCCTCAAGTACCCGAACAGGGGCCGCCCGCGCTCGTCGCTCACCAGGAAGTCCTCGGCCACGAAGCGCTGCAACCGGTCGATCCACGGCTCCGGCTCGTAGCCCATGCGCTCGTAGAGCTGGTCCGGCAGCAGGTTGCGGAACGCCTGAAGGTCCTGCGTGCCGATCTCCAGCTCGACCACCACCGAGTCCTCCTCGATGAAGATCTCGGCGATGGTGGACGCCAGCATGGCCCGGGTGATCACCAGGGCGTCGGAGAGCAGCAGCGTGTACGCCGGCAGCCCGATCAATGCCAGTGCGAGCGAGCGAGCAAGAATCCTCACGATCTCAGCGTATCCTCACTATGAACGGCCGTCCGGGTGGTGTGGGATCGGGTGCCACATGATAATGCACGGCCCGGGCACCTGACGGTACCCGGGCCGGCTCCCATCGTCTCCGCTACCGCTCCAGCGCCAACGCCCTACCGTTACAACCTCCGCGCCACCGACACACCCAGCGCCCACGAGTTGAACTCCCTCGTGAAGCCCGATCCGAACCTCACGTCATAGCCGAACGTCACACCGGTCAACCAGCGGTCCGCGACGGCGAAGGCGTACTCCGCCCCCAGCTTGATCACGAAGAAGTTCTCGTGCTTCTCGAGCTCCATGCCGGGACCGGCATATAGCTCGAGTCTTCGCACTGCCTCCCATATCGCGACCGCCGCTCCGACGTAAGCATACTCGCGCGGGATCGTCGTGTCGGCGGGCGTCTGCACGACGTACTTCGAGAGCTCGAAGTCATTGTACAGACCGACCCCGAACCTGTGCGTGATCCAGAAGCTGTAGTCGATCCCCAGCGTCGGGACGATGACCGTGCCCTCGGGATCACCCTCGTGCGGCTCTCCCTTGGGTACCCAGGTGAAGCCGGTGAACGCCGCGAGCTGATGCCGCCTGAGCGGCTCGCCCTCCTCTTGCTCCTGGCCCGTGACTGGGCTCGCGATCAGCGCCACCGCAACCACCGGCACTGCCAGAGCTCGCAAGGTCGTCAAGCTCTCCGCAATCATGAGCCGTCTTCCCCAGACTCATCCACTCCCTCGGCCGCCTTGGACCCACCCACCGGTATGTCGAGACCCACGAACAGCTGCCAGTTGCGGACCGGATCGCCGGTGTTGTCCTTCACCGTGTCGGTGAGGCCGTAGTAGAACTTGGCATCGATCCTCAAGCTTCGCATCTGCAGCTTGGGCTTGAGCATGAAGCTCAGGCTGGCCACCAAGCCGGCGTCGAACGTGTTGAGCGAATCGGTGTTGCTGGCCTTGAGGTTGAGACCGCCCCGCTCCACGTCGCTGACCAGCTCATCACTTGCACCCGTCAGAATGGCGACCGAGCCCCCTACACCGATGTTGAAGCGTCCTGCTACGTACTTCACCATCAGCGGCAGCGTGACGTAGTTGGCCGAGCGCGTGACCGTGCCGGCCGCCGCGATGGAGTCAAGTGTCGGATCACCCGAGGGCGACGAGAACGGACTCCCCGGCGTCGTTATGGGCAGGTTGGTGGCGCCGGCTGGCGTCTTGACGGTCAGCTCCGGCTGCAGGCGCCAGTGGTTGCTCAGCTTCACCTCACCGTAGGCTCCGAAGGCCCAGCTGAAGCGCGTGCTGGCTTCCCCGGTGCCCGTGAGGCTCGACCAGACCAAGTCGGCGTTGATGCCGAGCTGGAACCTCTCGGTGGAGAGCTTGTCGCCGAACAAGATGATCAACAGTGCCTGTCCCTGGCCCACGTTGACGCTGGCGAGTCCCAGGAAGAGCGTTACCAACAACGTACGCATCGTGCTCCCCTCCGTCTGCAGTCGCATCACTGCGGCACCGGGATGTTCGTACCGTACGTCTCGTTGACCTCCGCGTAGATCTCCTCGAGGATGTCCGTGTGCACTACGCGGCCGCCCAGCATCATCTCGGAGAACTGTGTGCGCTGCAGTGCCGGGTCGGGCGGTATGTTGCCGAGCGCCGACGGCATGGGCCAGATGTCCTCGTCCACCACAGCCATCCGCACCCTGATCTCGTCCTTCGTCACGTTGAACACCATGTAGTCCACGGCTAGGGCCAGCGGGCCGTCGTACGACCGCCGGATGTCCCGCAGCACGTCGGGCTGGGTGTCGAAGTCGTTGAAGAAGTGATAGCCCACCGCCATGCGGGGACTCACCTCGGCCATGACCTTGCCGAACTGGGCCGGCGAGGTGTGGATCTGCGTCCCCACGTTCAGCGCGGCGGCCGGCGTGAAGTTCTGCTTCGCTACCAGTGCCTGCGGAGTGATGAAGCACTCGTGGACCGCCAGGTCAACACCCTTGGTGTATTCCATCCACCACTTGTTGGGGTAGGTGTCGCTCGAGTAGGCGAACTTGAGGCCGTTCCACTCCAGGATGAAGCTCACCGGCCCGTCGTAGATGTGGATGGCGGGTATCGTGCGGATCGTGACCCCGTTCTCCTGGTAGATGACCTCGTTGATGCCCCGGTAGTCGAATTCGTTCACTTCCAGGAACAGGCCCCGCGTGTCCGTATTGCCGAACCTCGTGTCCACGTCCCACTTGAGCATCTCCTCCATGTGCTCGAGCGCGTACGCGGTCCCGTACTCGTGCGTCTCGCTGCTCGGCCCCCAGACTTTGAGCGGGGTGACTCGATTCCCGACGACTCCGCCCACCCAAAGCGCGTCGAGGTCCCCGAAGTGGTCCGAGTGCAGGTGGCCCACGAACACCTTGTCGAGGAAGTCGTAGGGGATCTTGAGCGCCGAGATCCGCTCGGCCGAGCCGGTCCCGATGTCGAACAGGAACTTGTCGCCGTTGCCCAGCTCGACGAGCCAGCACGCCGCGGCCTGCTTGGGGCGCGCGTTGGGCATCCCGGTGCCGCAGGCGGTGATGCGCATCTCGTCGGGGTCCAGCGCCTCGGTACCCGGATAGTAGACGTCGCGGTCCTCGACGATCCCCGTGGGAGACATCTTCTGCCGCTCCTGCGGCAGCACCGTGCCTGCCTCGACGCCGATGATCGTGTTGGCATCGGCGGCGTACAGGGTCGGGACCAGGGTCCGCCCGACGCCCGCGGCCTCGTCGGACCGGCCCAGCTGGTAGCCAGCGGCGGCCACCAGCGCCACGACCCCCAGAACGGCGTACACTTTCAGTACTCGCTTCATCGCTTCCTCCTGCGGCTAAGCGCTCGGCGCTGTTGCGTTGGCGCATACTCGCGCACTACTGTACGGTGCCGTGCACGCGAATATACGGCTCGTGTACGGTACCGTCTAGATAATCCAGGCACCAATCGGCATGCATCCGGCGGACGCCGCCCACTAGGTGGAATGACGCCTCGACCACACAAGAAGCGGGTTTCCAAGGCGGACTGGCTCGCCGCGGCTCTCGAGGAGCTGGAGCGAGGTGGGGTAGATGCCGTCCGGATCGAGCAGCTCGCGCGCAAGCTGGGAGTCGCCAAGAGCGGGTTCTACTGGCACTTCCAGGACCGGCCGGATCTGCTGCGGGAGATGATGCGCTTCTGGGAGCACGAGTACACAGGGGTGGTCGCGGACAATCCTGAGGTGACCGCCCTCGAGCCGAAGAGACGGCTGCTGACGACCGCGGAAATGATCCTCGACCACGAGCTGACCCGCTACGACCTCGCCATGCGGGCGTGGGCGGCCCACGACAAGTCCGCAGCCGGGGCGGTGGCCGAGGTTTATCGCAAGAGGATGAACTACACCCGAAGGGCGTTCAGGGAATTGGGCTTCACAGGGGCGGAGCTCGACATGCGAACTCGCCTCTACGTGTGCTACCACTCATGGGAGCGGACCACGTTCGGGTCACAGGACAAAGCCAGCTCACGCCGCAGCATCAAGCGGCGCATCGAGCTGCTGACCCGAAAGTAGCAGCGACCGCGCTGAGTTCTCAGTAGTGGAATCCCCCGCACGAGGTAGACGAGTCGGTGCTCTTGCGTGAGGCGGCGGCTCCAGATGTTTCGCCCCAGGTACCTCAAGTGCTCGGGCTTCCCCAATCCCGTGAACGGCTCACGCAGCGCGGCTTCCACGAGGTCGAGGGCCCGGAGCGCTACGCTTCGGTCGGTTCGCACCCACCACCTCAGATCATCCCTGAATTCCGGTTGGAACACGGCAACGCGCGGCGTCGGTCGGTTAGGCCGCTCCCTCCTCGGTCGGCTCGAGTCCCAGGTCACGCTTCAGATCGTGCACGCTCTCGGACTCCCCCTCATTACCCAAAGCGCGGTTGATCGAAGCAAAGAGCCGCCGAGCGTTCTTCGGCGACCGGAGGAGATGAGCCGTCTCCAACAGACCCGCCAGCTCCGCAGCCGCCACCAGGGCGACGTCGGGGTGCCCCCGGCGCTGGATGATCACGACGTCCCGGTCACGCTCCACCTGCTCGAGCAGCTCGGCGAGGTTGTCCCGGGCATAGGTGTAGGTTCTCGCAGTGGGCACTGCGGGCCTCCTTATCTGTACAGGAATACTGTACAGAATATACTCCGCGTCAACCCCTGGTGCTCAATCCCCGAACGTGATCCCCTGCGCCAGCGGCAGGTTTGTGCTCCAGTTCACCGTGTTGGTCTGGCGCCGCATGTAGGCCTTCCACGCGTCTGAGCCGGACTCACGCCCGCCGCCGGTTTCCTTCTCGCCGCCGAACGCGCCGCCGATCTCGGCGCCGCTGGTGCCGATGTTCACGTTGGCGATGCCGCAGTCCGAGCCGCGCGGCGACAGGAACAGCTCCGCCTCGCGCACGCTGTCGGTGAACACCGCCGACGAGAGCCCCTGCGGCACTCCGTTGTGCAGCGCTATGGCCTCCTCGACCTCCTCGATGGCCTGCTGCGGCGTGGCCTTCTTACTGCCGTAGCCGATGATGTACAGGATCGGGGCGAAGGTCTCCTCCTGCACGACGTCGTACTCGTTCTTGGCCGCCGCGATGCACGGCTTCACGTAGTGCCCGCCCGGGTAGTCGGGCCCATCTAGCGGCTCGCCGCCGAACAGGATCTCGCCGCCCTCCTTCTTGACGCGCTTGATGGCGTTCTGCAGGTCCTGCACCGCGTCCTTGGTGACCAGCGGGCCCATCAAAGTGCCGTCCTCGAGCGGGTCGCCGATGCGGATCCCCTCGTAGGCCTTGACCAGGCGGCGCACGAACTCCTCGCGGATCGACTCGTGCACGATTATGCGCCGGGTCGACGTGCAACGCTGCCCCGCCGTTCCCACCGCGCCGAACAGGGTGGCCCGGAGGGCCATGTCCAGGTTGGCGCTGGGAGTGACGATGATGGCGTTGTTGCCGCCCAGCTCCAGGATGGTGCGGCCCAGCCGCTTGCCAACGACCTGCGCCACCCGATAACCCATGGTGCAGCTGCCCGTGGCAGAGACCAGCGGGATCCGCGTGTCGTGGAGCAGCCTGTCGCCCACCGTGGAGCCCTTGCCGATGGTGAGCGAGAAGATCGCCGGATCCACGTCGTTCTCGCGGCACACCTCCTCCGCGATCTTGGTGCACGCGATCGCCGTGAGCGGCGTCTGGCTCGAGGGCTTCCACACCACGCTGTCACCGCAGACGGCCGCGATCGCCGTGTTCCAGCTCCACACCGCCACGGGGAAGTTGAAGGCGCTGATCACTCCCACCACGCCCAGCGGGTGCCACTGCTCGAACATGCGGTGGTCGGGCCGCTCCGACTGCATGGTGAGACCGTAGAGCTGGCGCGAGAGACCGACGGAGAAGTCGCAGATGTCGATCATCTCCTGGACCTCGCCCTCGCCCTCGGCCCGGATCTTGGCCATCTCCAGCGTCACGAGCTGTGCCAGCTCGTTCTTGTACTCGCGCAGCTTGAGGCCCAGCAGCCGCACTATCTCGCCGCGCCGCGGGGCCGGTACCTTGCGCCACTCCAGGAAGGCCGCGTGCGCCCGCGCCACGATCTCGTCGTATTCGTCCTCGGTTACCTGCTTCACGGTGGCGATCCGGGATCCGTCGATCGGGGTGATCACCTCCAGATCAGGCCCTGATCCCACCCACTCCCCGCCGAAGCCCCCGGGGTTGGTGTCTGCTATGCCCAGCTTCTTCAGAAAGTCGTATGCGACTGCAGTCGTCATCTGCGTACCCTGCCTGGTTTCCGTCCGCCCGTTACCTGCCGGCGGGCCCGTCCCGCCGGTCGCAACACCCGGATTCTAGCATCGGGTCCCGGGACGCAGAAGGGCGCTTCCGGGGGGCGCCCTGGAGGGTGTGGGCCGTGAGCTCGAAGCTCCGATGGATGCCTACTGCACCGGAGCACTCAACCGCGCCAGCTTCACTCCGAGCCTGAACAGGAACGACTTCTCGTCGTACTCGCCCGGCTTCATCTTGCGCGACCTGGAGAAGTCCTCCTCGAACATCCGCTCCACGTCCGCGGCAAAGGCGCTGTCATGCACCACGGCCGTGATCTCGAAGTTGAGCCGGAAGGAACGGTTGTCGAAGTTCGCGGTCCCGACGGTGGCCACGTCGTTGTCGATCAGCATCACCTTCTCGTGCAAGAAGCCGTCGAGGTAGCGGTAGAACTGCACGCCGGTGGCGCCGGCCTCGTCGAAGTACGAGTACGCCGCGAGGTACACCAGGTAGTGATCGGGCTTGTCAGGGATCAGTACGCGCACGTCCACGCCCCTCAGGCCGGCCAGCTGCAACGCCGCGATTATCGCCTCGTCCGGCACGAAATACGGGCTCGCGATCCAGATCCGCTCGCGCGCCGAGCTGATGGCGTGGGCAAACATCAGGGCGGCGCTCTCCAACTCGTCTGCCGGACCCGTTGGCAGGATCAGCACAGGCACATCCCCGTCAGCGGCGGGCTTGGGCGTCCAGTCCACCTCGGGCACCGCACCGGTAGCCCAGTGCCAGTCCTCCACGAAAGAGAGCTGGGCGGCCAGCACCGCCGGCCCTTCGATCCGCATGTGGGTGTCGCGCCAGTGCCCGAACTTGGGGTCTTTGCCCAGGTACTCGTCGCCCACATTGTGGCCGCCGACCCAGGCATGGCTGCCGTCCACCACGACGATCTTGCGGTGATTGCGGAAGTTGATCTGGAACCGGTTGCGCGGCCCCTTCTGCGTATGGAAGTCGTACACCTGGACACCGGCTTCGCGCAGCTCGTTCTTGTACCGCTTCGGCAGGTCGTGGCTCCCCACCTCGTCGTACAGGAAGTAGACCCTGACGCCTTCCCTCGCCCTCGCGATAAGGCGCGACTTCACATCGCGGCCCAGCTCGTCGTCGTGCACGATGTAGAACTGGAACAGGATGTACTCCTGGGCCGCGTCGATGCCCGCCAGGATGTCGGCGAACGTGGCTTCTCCATCTATCAGCAGCTCTACCGAGTTGCCCTTGAGGTACGGTATCCCCACCAGGCGCTCCGCCGCCCCGCCGGCCGCGGCGTCGCGCATTTCGGAGGGGGACACGCGGTACGGGTCTACCAGTCTAGCCGCATCCCGCGTGGTGCTCCGAGTCTCGTGATCGCCCTCCTGCCGCGCGGTCACGTAACCCTGGAACCGGCTCCGCCCAAGCACCCAGTACGCCGGCACGGCGACGTACGGAGCCGTGTTCAGTGCTATGGCCCAGGCGATGGCACCCTGGGAGGTGCGCGTGCTCATCACGGCGTGGATCGACGAGATGAACCCGAGCACGTGGAAGACGACCATGGCGGTACCGATCAGCATCTTCTTGTGCCTCCTTATCCACTGCCATGCGGCCTTGGCCCAGGCCTTGGACTTGGCAACCGTCTCACCACCCAGGAGAGTCCTCATCCGGTCAGCCGCGTGGAGACCGCACCGCTCTCAACTCCTTACTCCCCTACCCCTGCGGCTTCTGCGGGAACATCATGTTGAGCTGGAGCCTGATCTGATCGGTCGCTCCTCCCGTGGGGTGTTCGACGTTGTGGTAGTACCCTCCCAGGAGATTCACCGGCATGCTTCCGAATCTCATGACCTTGGAGAGCTGCAGGCCCAACGGTATCGTGCACTGCTCGCCGGAGGGCGCTTTCCAATCGCAGCGGATGATCGGGGCCGTCCCCAGCGCCCAGCCGCCACCGAAGTTGTAATTGATGAACCACTGGGCGAAGAACTGATTGACGCCTTCGCGATCGCTCACCCCGGTGACGGACCAGACGTTGTTGGCGACCGCACCCAACGTCCAGTTGCCGGGCCCCCAGAAAAGCACTCCGGTCGGGCCGATGGATAGCTTACCGGAACCGAGCACTTCGGGGTTCGACGCGGTCGGCAGTATGAGCGCAGGCCCCAGCCCCCAAATCACGGCGCCGGGCTGCGCGGGCGAGGCGAACAGGCTGAGCGACAGGTCGCCGATGCCGGTGACCGACCCCAACGAGTCCACGGGGACGCTGAGGAACGGGAATATGGTGCGAGCGATGATGTTGTACTTTCCGGCCGGGAAGGGTATCACCGGCTGGACGTTCCAATTGGTCAGCCGGCGCTCGAACTCGCCGACATTGTTGTTATGGTTCGCCTGTATCGGGAGCGTGATCAGATTCGCGAGCGGGTTCTGGACCTGCTTCGCCAGGGCCGCGGCCTCGTCGGACTGCGAAGCGTGGTCGGGGTCCTGCCCGAGCAACGGGCCGGCGCCCAGGACACCCGCGGTCGCGGCGATGACCACGAGCCGGGCATAGCGCGTGCGGCCGAGTTTCACTTGTTCCCCCTTCGAGTAATTCACAAATCCTCCAGCTGCTGGCGATTCACTCATCGATAGTCGCACCACAGTACTACGTCCAGCTCCTACCTCCCCTGCGACGCCGTCTCGAGACTCTTCAGCGCGTCACCCACGCTGAAACTGGCCGGGGCCGTTCGCGGTGGAAACGCCTCGAACGAGGCCAGGAACTTCCCGACGAAGACCTGCGCCGGAACGAGCAAGTAGCTGCGGCGGAAGTGCCATTGGTCGTACATCATGCCGGCGGGGGCATTTCCGCGGGTACTGGCCGATCAGAACACCCACCGTAGCGACACGCGCCCCCCACCATTCGGGTCGGGCAGCAGCCCCAGCTGCAGCCTGTCCAGCGGCACCGTCTCCCACTCGCGCTTGGGAATCGCGAGCCCCACCAGTGTGCCGACTGTGATGGGGGGAAGCACCAGTATCGCGAAGATCCGGAAGTACTCGTCGGCCTCGCACAGCGTGTCGCCGCCGCAGAAGCCGAGGGCGAAGAGGAGACCGGCCGTCACACCAACCCCAGTCCCCACCAGCGCTCCGGTGGCGACGTACGTGCCTCGGTCGCGCCTGACTTCGAGCTGCTTTATATCGCCCACGGTGGTCGAGCGCTCCCAGGTGCGGTCGTCGTCGGTGATGACGACGGTGTCCAGCTCGATGGCCCACACGCGGCCCTCGAGCTGCGTGGACGCGGCGGTCCATATGCGCACCCAATCGCCGCGCGTGACCCTTACGCTCTCCTGCGCACACAAAGGTGCAAACGGCACGGCGGCGAGGCCGAGCAGAAGCCCGATCCTCGCCGCCTGACTGCGGAGCACTGTGCTCACGCGGGCCGCTCTCTTGCCTTTCCTACCGCATCGCTCCGTCCGCCTCGGCCTCGGTGCGGAGAAGGACGCCCTGCTCCAGCTCCAGCACGATCCGGTCGGCGTCGTACACGTGGTCCAGTGCGGCGCGTATGGCGCGCACGTCCACCATCACGTTGCGGCCCCGTTCCGGCAGGTAGATAAAGTCACGCGACAGGCCCTCGATGTTGCGGTCGAAGTTGAGCCCCACCAGCTCCAGGTCGGGCGTGACGGCCGGAGAGCCGGAGTTGCCGCCATAGCTGTCGGTCGTGGAGCAGAAGTTGAGCGGCGTGGATAGGTCCAGGCCCTCGGGCGGGGTCTGCCACCGCTCCGGCAGAGCCCACTCGCCGCCCCCATGCGAGCGGTACCGGTCGTACAGCCCGTAGAACGTCGTGTACGGCGGCGCCACGGTACCGTTGAACTCGTAGCCCTGCACTACTCCATCCGCGATGCGCGGTGAGAACGTCCCGTCGGGCGGGATCGCGCGGCCGTACACCTCGAAGCGCACCCGGCCCAGGTCGCTCTCGAGCCGGTCTTCTTCGCGGTTGAGCGGTCCCATGGCCTGACGGAACTCCGTGAGGGCGGGCATGAACGCCGTGGCGAGCATGACCGCAGGATCGTTCGGCGTCAGGCTGCCGCTCTCGAGCGCGGCCGACGTGCTCTCCTGGCTGCCGAGCACCGACTGCTGGCGCATGCTGGTGGCCGCCGCCGTCGGTGAGTGCCCCCTCAGCGCGAGGCTCGCGATCATGTGATCCGGCCCCAGGTAGCGCTCGAAGTCCTCGAACCTGAGCACCAGCATGCCGTGGTCGAGCGTTTCCGGGGGATCCGATATCGCCTCGATGCGGCCCCGCAGGCTGTCCAGCGTCGCCGCGTCGGCGCCGTCTGCCTGTGCCTGGAGGTACTCGGTGGCTGCCATTGCCCGGCGCAGGACGGCCGATTCGAAGCGACGGTTACCGAGCGCGAAGAACGCCCCGTTCTCTGCGGCTACACGGCGCTTGCCCCGCTGCACCTCGGACATGCGGTCGAACAGGGTACCGTAGCGCGCCCGGAGCTCGGCATTGCCCCGGATCTCCACCACGAGCTGCCGCTCCGCGTCGGCCTTCTTGGCCATTATCATCGGGTCCTGCAGCGCCGTGAGCCGCCCCGTGGACGCCTTCAGCGAGTTGGAGAGGCCGAACATCATATTTCGCAGGTCCATTGACTCGGCGATCACGGTCTCGACCTCGTAGAACGCCCTGAGCGACGCAAGCCGCGTCGCCAGGAAGCGCTTCAGCACTGGGACGGCGACGTCGCGCTGGTACTCCAGCTGGCTCATCGTGCGCAGCCGGTTTGTCGAGCCGGGGTTCCCTATGATGAACACGGGATCGCCCGGCTCCACTCCCTGCTCGGGCCACTTCAGGTAGTGCTGCGGCCGGTAGGGGCTGCCCTCCGCGTCGTAGATCCTGAGGAAGGCGAAGTCGAGTGCGTAGCGCGGGTAGGTGAAGTTGTCCGGGTCGCCCCCGAAGAAGCCCATCTGCAGCTCCGCCGCCACCACCATGCGCACGTCGGTGTAGCGCTTGAACACGTAGGCCGAGTGGCGGCCACCGTGGGCGATGAGCTGGTCGGCGTAGTAGTTGGGGATGCGGCGCTCCTCGTTGAGCGAGGCCGCATAGAAGCCGTCGTCCAGCAGGCTCTCGCCCTCCTCGGTCACCCGCACGACGGCACCGCGCACGCAGTGGTGGTTGGTGGCCACCAGCCCGCCGGGCGACACGAACGAAGCGGAGCAGCCCGGAATGCGCAGCACCGAGAGCCGCGCCTGCTCGAACCAGGCGTCGCTGGCGTCGAACCCGTAGGTCTCGCTGAAGTATTCCTTGGGGGCGTACTCGAAGGTCCACATCTTCCCGAAGTCGAACCGTCCGGCGCGGACAGTATCGAGATCCGCGCCACCCGCCTGGGCGGCGGCGGCGGCGGGAAGGGCGGCCGCGAGGACCCCGGCAAGCAACAGGACGCCGGCCGCGCGCTGCGCGAGGTGCCGGCTGAAAGAACTCATCAATCGCATGGATTCATCTCCAATAGCGAAGCTGGAGGTCTACTGAAGGGCAAAATGGATCCATAAAGATACCCCGCCGGACGGGACGTCGTGGCGGGGCATCGGTGTCGCTCGGTCGGGCCCGGTCAGCGCCGTGCCGCCGGGGCGTGGAAGTGCTGTGGGGGGAGCTGCTTGAGCGCCTGTTCCTCCGCCACCGCCTCCCCATTCCCCTGGCGTGCGACCAGGCGCTCGGCGAAGTCAATCCGCTCCTCCATCTGGCCGATGCGGCGCGAGTTCTCCTCTGCCAAGTCGGCCATGCGCATCTCCCGCTCTTGGGCGTCGGCGACGTACTCCTCCAGCCGCACCTCCAGCAGCCGGGTGTCGCCGCCCCCGGCGGGGAGCCGTGCCGCGCGCCGAGCCTTGATCCACAGCGGGAGGCAGGAGCCAAACACGACCAGAGACGAGATGATCACCGGGGGAGCCTCCCAGGCGGCCCCGCTGGCGAACAGGACGCCGCCCAGGATCACGCGCGCGAAGATCGATTTAGCCAGGTCCCAGGTGCTCTGTGCGGTCCGGCCGCCGCTGGACGAGCCCGGCGCCGCCCGGTCTATGGGGAAGGCGCAGGCCGGACAGGCTTGGGCGCTCGACGAGACGCCGGCGCCGCATTCGGGGCAGGCGATCAGTGCCATGGCTGTGAGCTCTCGACTGGTTCTTTCTTGCAGGACGGGGAATGCCGCTAAAAAGTTTCGCCGGAGCCCCTCGCGGAGAGCGCCGGCGACAGGTACGGCGGGGGGGACGCCGCCTCAGTCCTTGAAGGGCGACCTCCGGGGGGCACTCCGCGGGGCGGGCGCCCTGTCCAGCACGCGCTGCAGCTCCTCGCTGCTCAGCTCGAAGGGGTCCTGCTCGTAGCCCGGGGCGGGCACCCGCACGGCCGGGCGGGCGTTGCCGGCGGTGGGCCGGAACTCCCAGTCGCTGTGGGAATCGTGGATCTCCCAGGTGTTGCCTTCGCGGTCTGTGAACCTGCGGTATCCCATTCAGCTGCTCCGCTGCTACGCCGCGCCCTCGCCTCCGAGCAGACGCTCCACCTTCTCCCGGTCGGCGGCCTGCGAGAACAAGTAACCCTGTCCCTCCTCGCACGCCAGCTCCTTGAGAAACTCGCGCTGACCCTTGGTCTCGATTCCCTCCGCGATCACGCTCATGCCCAGCGCGCGGGCCAGCGCCACGATGGACCGCACGATCTCCACGTCGTCCCCCTCCCCCTCCAAGTTCTGCACGAACGAGCGGTCGATCTTGAGCGTGCCCACGTTGAAGCGCTGCAGGTAGTGCAGCGAGGAGTAGCCGGTGCCAAAATCGTCGATCAGGACCTGGACTCCTTTCTCGGTGAACTGTTCGATCACGTCGACGTTCTTCTCGGCGTCGTCCATGAGGACGTTCTCGGTGATCTCGAGCTTGAGACTGCTCGGCTCGAGCTGCTCCGCCGCGAGAACCTGCATGACGCGGTTCACGAACCGCGGGTCCCGGAACTGCCGCGGGGAGACGTTGACGCTCACCGAGAGCGGGGTCTCTCCGGGGAACTTGTCCTGCCAATCCCGGATCTGCCGGCACGCCTGGCGCAGCACCCAGTCACCGATCGGCACAATGAGCCCCGTCTCCTCCGCTATAGGAATGAAATAGCTGGGCAGCAGCAGGCCCCGATCGGGGTGGCGCCACCTGAGCAGGGCCTCGAAGCCGGAAATGCTGTTGGTCTCCAGCGACACTATGGGCTGGTACGCCACCACGAGCTCGTTGCGTTCGATGGCCCGCCGCAGCCTGGTCTCGGTCTCCAGCAGTTCTACAGCCTGCTGGTGCATTGCGACGTCGAACACCTCGTAGCACCCCTTGCCGCGGTTCTTGGCGCGGTACATCGCGAGATCGGCGTCGCGGATGATCTCCTCCGGACGCTCGTACGTGGCCGTGCCGAACGCGATCCCGATGCTGGCCGACGTGAACACCTCGTGGCTGTCGATCTCGAACGGACTCTCCAGCTCGCGCTCGATGCGGTCGGCGACACGGGTGGCGTCGTTTGCGTCGACTATGTCGTCGAGTAGAATCGTGAACTCGTCTCCACCGAGGCGCGCGACCGAGTCGCCGGGCCGGAGGCAGCGCTCGAGCCGCCGGGCCATGTCCACGAGCAGCCGGTCACCGAAGGTGTGGCCCAGGCTGTCGTTCACGGTTTTGAAGCGGTCCAGGTCGAGGAACAGAACTGCGTAGCGCCGCTGTTCGCTGCGCTGGGCGCGGCCCATTGTGCGCTGCAGCAGGTTTTCGAACAGCGCCCTGTTGGGCAGTCCGGTCAGGCCGTCGTAGAAGGCGTCGCGGTGCAGCCTCTCCTCGGCCAGCTTGCGCTCAGTTATGTCGGTCATCGAGCCGGACATCCGGGTGGCCCGCCCGTCGCCGTTGCGCACTGCCAGGCCGCGGCACAGCAGCCACGCATAGGTGCCGTCCCGCCGTTTCACGCGATGCTCGTACTCGAGGTGGTCCGCCAGGCCCTGAATGTGCGCGGCAATAGCCAGCTCCAGCCCCGGCCGGTCGTCGGCGTGCACCCGCCCGATCCATGAGCCGGGCTCGTCGCGCAGGTCGCCGTCCTCGTAGCCGAGCATCGACTTCCAACGGTCCGACAGGTAGAGCATGTTGGTCGTGAGGTTCCAGTCCCACAGCCCGTCGTTGGCGCCGCGCGCAGCCAGGGCGTAGCGCTCCTCGCTCTCGCGCAGGCGGCTCTCTGCCTCGTACCGGTCGGTGATGTCGATGCTGGTGGTCACGACCGCGGTGGGCTCACCAGCCTCGTCGCGCACAACGTCCGAGGTGAGCGCCACGGGGAAGGTCGTGCCGTCCTGCCGCACGTTGGTGGTCTCGCGCTGCCAGCTCGACAGCTCGCGGAACTGCTCCTGCGACAGCCGGCGCCGCGTGCTGGCATTGGCGAACACTCCCACGTCCTGCCCTATCAGCTCGCCCTCGCCCCAGCCGTGGATCCTGTGCTCGGCGGGGTTGGCATAGATGATGTTGCCGCCCAGGTCGGCCACGGTGACGCCGATCTGCAGGGTGTGGACCGCCTGCTGCAGCTGACGCACTGCGGATGCCGAGCGCTTCTCGTCTGTGAGATCGCGGTAGATGCCGTACACCGCGATCTGCCCTTCCTTGGCCACGATGGGCGCCCCTAGCACCGAGACTGGGACCAGCGAGCCGTCCCGCCGACGCCGCACGGTTTCCGCCGCAACGTGCCGGCCCTCCGCCACTTCAGTCGTGAGCCGCAGACCCTCGTCCCTGAGCACCTCCGGCACGATCAGCTCGCTTGTGGTCTTGCCCACCGCCTCGTCGGCGGTGTAGCCGAACAGGTCGGTGAAGCCGCGGTTGGCCTGGAGGATGCGATCCTCGTTGTCCAGCAGCACGATTGCCTCAGGCGAGGCATCGAACAGGTGCTCGAAGTGGAGCCTGCCGGTGCCGGCCGCGATGGTCATGTCGCCGGGCGGCAGGCGCAGGCGCCGGGCCACGAACACCGCAGCCAGGCCACCGAGGGCCAGTAGAGCAGTCGCGAGGGTGGGCACACTCAGGCGCTCCGGCACACCGGGGCCCGGATACGACAGCAGGAGCGCTAGGGCTTGGAGGGAGAGCAAAGCGAGAACGGCAGCCAGCACGCTGAACCAGCGGCTCCGCCGCTGGAATGCCAGCGCGATGCACCATACCAGAGCCACCAGGGAGGTCCCCAGTGACAAGAGGAGAAGCAGTCTCATCTTCACCGGCCTAGCCGGTTGGTAGGGCGCCTCTCAAGCTGTCGCGCCGGAACACCCGGTGCCTGTGACCTGGCTCACGTCTGGGCGGTTCATTCCGGAGGATCCGGGCGCGGTGCGGAGTGGGGCTCGCGGTCCGGCCTGTGCCGCAACCGTAAACCGTTGCAGACCAACGACATAAGAGTGCACGCGCTGCTCCCCTCTGGCAGCAGGGGCGCGCAGCTTCGGGGTACCCACGTCCGGGCTGGTGAGGATGCGAGCTGTGTGATGGACGGGCGCCTAGCGTCGCAGCTTGCGAGGCGCCATGCAGCCTGCAACAGGCCTACCGAGCTTAGCTAGGCAGCCTCCGTGTCGCGGGGTGCTCCCTCGGTCACCCAGTTGCGCAGCTGCTCACGCAGAGCCGCGAAGTAGTGCTCCATCGGAACCTGCGCGCCGACCACAGCCTCGGCGTCCTGCAGCAGTGCCTCCAGGACCCGGGGGTCGACCCCGGACTCGTAGGCCCGCAGCAGCCGCAGCACGAACAGCTCGGGGGTGCGCACGATCTCCTCGCACCACTGCCCGATGGGGTCCTCCGGAGAGAGAGCGGGCTCCATGAGCTGCCCCGCCACCGCCGGTTCGCCGGTCTGCGCGACGTCCTGCAGCGCCGACTCAACCACCCGGCGCCGTTTCTCGGACAGGGGCTGCTGCAGCCAGCGGTACAGCGTGGACGGGTGGAGGCCGGCCTTGCGGGCGAGCTCGGAGACCCCGACCCCTAGCGCATCGATGCGGCGCCTCAGGTCGTCGCTCCAGTCCGTCCCGCTCGATTCGGGTTGTCCGTTGGGTTGCGTAGTCACGGTCATATCTCCCATCCCGCTCGTTGCCCACCCTGGGTGTTCCTAGTGATAATGGAAGCAAGAACCGCACCAGTCCAATCTGCGCGTGACGCAGATCACACGGAGGTGCAGCATGAAGGGCTGTACGAGGGCTCTCGCGGCAGGTGCCGTCGGCGTGTTCGTCCTCCCAAGCGCTGCGGCCCAGTACGCTCCCGCCCAAGAAGCCGTACGCGAATACGTGGTCGTGGGCACCCACGAACTCAACATCCGCACCGGCCCCGGAACGGACCGGCTGATTATCTGCCGGGCCGATAAGGGAGATCTGTTCCTCTACGCCGGTGAGGTGGGCGACTGGCACGAGATCGAGATGTTCTCGGGCGAGCGCCGGTGGGTGAGCAAGCGGTATTCGTACCATATCACCCAGCTGGTGCCCGGCCACAACATGCGCGTACCGGGCACCGACAGCACGCGACGCGCTCTCAGCGCCAGCATCCGTTTCGCCCTCGAGAGAGCCGCCCACGAGGCGGCAGAAATAATCCCGGCTTCCGCTGATGCCGAGCGGCACGCAGTCCTGCGCCGGATTCTGGAGGACCGCCACGTCCTGGAGATGATGCACGACTACGGCGTGCAGCCTGCACTGTACGGTGACCTGCGGAGGGAGGCTAACGAGCGTGGGTGGTGAGAAGAGCGGCAAACGGATGAATGTGTTCGAGCGATACCTGAGCGTGTGGGTCGGCGCCTGCATGCTGCTCGGCGTCGCCGTGGGGAAGTTGTTCCCGCAGCTCGTGGGCGTATTGCGGGATCTCGAGTTCGGGGAGAGCAGCCACATCAACGTCCCGATCGCGGTGCTGATTTGGCTGATGATCTACCCCATGATGCTCAAGATCGACTTCGCGTCGGTCAGGAATGTGGGGAAGCGGCCCAGGGGACTGTTCGTGACGCTGTTCGTGAACTGGCTCGTGAAGCCGTTCTCGATGGCGTTCTTCGGGTGGCTCTTCTTCCGCCATCTCTTTCTGCCGCTCATCGGCCCCGAGCTGGCCAGCCAGTACATCGCGGGGGTCATCATCCTCGCCGCGGCTCCCTGCACCGCCATGGTGTTCGTGTGGTCGTACCTCTCCGACGGCGACCCGGCGTACACCCTGGTGCAGGTGTCGGTGAACGACCTCATCATGCTGCTCCTGTTCGCACCGATCGTGAAGCTCCTGGTCTCGGGCGCATCGGGACTCGACGTGCCGTTCGAGGTCCTGCTGTACTCGGTCGTGATCTTTGTGGTCATCCCGCTGGCCGCGGGGTCGGTCAGCCGCCGTGTGCTGATCAGGCGGAAGGGTGTCGAATGGTTCAATCAGCGCTACCTGGTTCTGTTCGCGCCAGTCACCGTCCTGGCGCTGCTCGCGACCCTGGTTCTGATCTTCGCCTTCCAGGCCGAGAACATCACGGCGCGCTGGTTCCACGTGCTGCTGATCGCGGTGCCCATCCTGATCCAGGTCTACTTCAACTCGTCGCTCACCTACGGGCTGATGCGGCTGTTCAAGGTGCCCTATGCCGTGGCCGCCCCCGGGGCGCTGATCGGCGCGTCCAACTTCTTCGAGCTCGCAGTTGCCACTGCGATAGCACTGTACGGGGCGGGTTCGGGTGCCGCGCTCGCGACGGTCGTGGGTGTGCTGGTTGAAGTGCCGGTGATGCTCTCGGTGTGCCGGGTTTGCGTGGCCACCAAACACTGGTTCGACGGCGTGGAGCCTGCACTCGTGCCGCAGGCTGCACCGGCTCGGGAGCCGAGGAACTGAAACTGCGCGGCTAAGTTGGGGGCGGCGCTACCGTCGCCACGGCCGCGAGCAGGTCGGTCAGCTCGAACGGCTTCTTCACCACGGGCAGCCCCTCCTTGTCCAGGAAGGTCCGCACGCTCGCATCCTCGGCAAAGGAAGTCACGAACACCACCCGGTGGGACAGCTCCGGGTAGGTGTCCCTGAGCTCCTTGTAGAATCCGACCCCGTCCAGGAACGGCATCCGGATGTCACAGACGATGGCCCGGGGCGTGTCCTGCCGCAGAGCCGCGAACCCCGCCAGGCCGCAGTCGGCGGTAGCCACCGAGTAACCGGCACGCTCCAGCGTCCGCGAGAGGGTCCCCCGCAGCGCCTGATCGTCGTCGATGATCAGGATGTCCATGACGACTGATTATTCCACGGGCCTGTCACGGTCACGTTACGGTGCCGCCCCGGGGCTAGGTTGCGGGGGGCGAAGTCCTTTCGAGAAAAGCACTTGATCCCCTCAGAGCCAGGATCGGCAGCGCGCCGGCACTTGACTCGCCCTTGACGCCCCGCCCGCTTCGTATATCCGAGCACCAGCCGGAGAATCGGATGCGTCGCACCTGCCTCATTGCGCGATATGCCCTGACCGCGACCGCAGCGGCGGCCGCGGCGGGCTGCCTCATCCCCCGATCCGTGGAACTCCCTCCGGAGGATCGGGCAGACGCGGTGCAGGAGTACCGGACAGCTTCGTTCGTCATCGCCTCGCCGATCGGCCGCTGGCGGGCGTTTCCGAGCTGGGACCTCTACAGCCAGATGGGCGACCAGGTGAACGACCCATCTTCGGACCACATCGTATATGACACGCTCCTCGTGGCCGCGCTCGGCCGCTTGGATCCTGTCGGAAGCATCACGTTTTGCGAGGTCCCCTCTATGCAACTGGACCTGGGCCATGAGACGGTCGAGGACCCAATCGGCGACTGCATGGCGCTGGGAGCGTTCGTGATCATGCAAGCCCAGAGGTTCGGATGCGACACCGGCGCGATGGTGGATACGGTCCGGGTCGCAGTGGAAGCAGCGAGCGGGACGGCCAGAGCCACGAGGCCCTTCTGGGGAGGCGTCCGGGAGGTCGAATGGTTTGGGAGTTTCCTTCCTCTCGATATCGGCGGCAGAGGTTTCTACGAAGTTGCTCGGGTGGAAGTCGGTGAGTCCGACCCCCTGAAGGGCCAATCCGACAAGGGGAAGGCGCTTCTTTACTTTGAATCCGGTCTTGTGTTCCGATTCTACCTTACTAACGCCGACACCGGACCGGGCGACGAGGAGTGGAGAGTGATCCGTTCGCTCGAGCCAATGCTGTCGGACAGCGTAGCATCCAGCGTGGCGTGCGACGGATGATTGGCCGATACGCGCCGGCAGAGCGAAAGAGGGGCGCGGTTCTGGGGGTGTGGACCCGGCACCGCGCCCCGTGTGCAGCAGGCCGTGGACGGGCTTGCACGCCCTTCTCCTTATAGACACTCTCCACGGGTCCGTCACCCTACGACGCCTGGCCACCAACAACAGGGATCCCTCGATGCGCAGTCGCTTCGTTACCGCCGGTCTGGCAGCCCCACTCGTTGCTCTGGCTCTGTCGGCTTGCACCGGAGACGCCCCAATCGAGGAAGGGCTGCCGACTCGGCTCGATGCCGCCGAGCGCGTCATTGCCATCGGAGACCTGCATGGGGACCTCGGGGCAGCCCGGCTGGCCCTCCGCCTGGGAGGGGCCATCGACACGAATGACCGGTGGATCGGAGGCGACCTCGTCGTAGTGCAGACCGGCGACATCCTCGACCGGGGCGACGAAGAGGAAGCTGTGATCCTGCTGTTCCAGCGACTCCAGGAGGAAGCGGAACGGGCGGGCGGTGCGGTCCACCTGCTCAACGGGAATCACGAACTGATGAACGCGTACCGAGATTATCGGTACGTCACACCCGGCGGATTCGCCGATTTCGAAGGCGCTGCCGCAGTCGACACAACCGACACTCTGCTTGCTGCCCTCGAACCGAACCAGAGACCCAGAGCAGCGGCCTTTGCACCCGGCGGCCCATTCGCTCACCTATTGGCTCAACGCAACACGGTCGTCATCGTGGGGAGCAGTGTCTTCGTACATGGCAGCATCCTACCGGAACACGTGGACCGCGGCCTGGAGAGTATGAATGAAGAAATCCGAGCGTGGCTCCGTGCGGAAGCTCCGCAGCCGGATTGGATCCGCGGCAGCCGAAGTCCAGTGTGGAACCGCCTGTACTCCGATGAGCCGACCGTCGAGGCATGCGACACGCTGAGTTCGGTGCTGGACCGGCTCGGCGTGGAGCGAATCGTGGTGGGGCATACCGTTCAGCGCACCGGCGTGACGTCTTTCTGCGGGGGGCGCGTCTGGTGCATCGACGTCGGGATGGCCGCCCACTACGGCGGGCGCCCCGAGGTGCTCGAGATACGCGGAAACGAGGTTCGCGGGCTGCGCTGAGTGGGCCCGCAAGAAAGAGCCCCGATCCGACAGCTCTCTGTCAGATCGAGGCCATAAAGTCGGGACGGCGGGATTTGAACCCGCGACCCCCTGAACCCCATGGGCCTCTCCCCGCGCATCACGCTTGTGCGGCCCGCAACCGCAACGCATTGCCGATCACGGACACCGAACTGAAGCTCATGGCCGCGGCGG
>JBDHJM010000121.1:0-2692 GCA_039586895.1 Gemmatimonadota bacterium
GACTTCCGCCCGCTGCGCTACATCTCGGTCCAGGGCGCGGTACAGCGGCCCGGAGCGGTGGTGTTCGCCGACTCCATGACGCTGCGCGACGCGATCCTCCTGGCGGGTGGCCTCACCGAGGACGCGTACCTGGCCGAGGCGGAGATCTCGCGTATCAACCGAGCCGCAGCGCAGGGCGACTCGCTCGCAGTCGTGCTCAAGACGCCGCTCGACGCCACGTTCGTATCGGCCGACGGCGGCTACGTTCCCCGCCCGGCAGGGGACGAGCCCGCTCCGACCGTCGTGCTGCAGCCCTACGACTACGTGTTCGTGCGGACCCAGCCGGGATGGGAGCGCCCGTCCACGGTGGCACTCACTGGCGAGGTGCTGTTCCCCGGGCAGTACACGCTGCTGCACCGAGACGAGCGCCTGATGGACCTGGTCATGCGCGCGGGAGGCCTGACGCCACAGGCCTACGCCAGCGGCATCCGCTTCTTCCGCCTCGGACGGGACACCCTGCGCGCCAGCGGCAGCACGACGGTGCAGGCCGACCCCACCGTCCCCAGCTCGCTGGTGAGTGAAGCCGGCGGCCGCCCAACGGGCGCTTCGTGGGCCACCCCGGAGACCCTGGGAGACGTGCTACCGGGGCCGGCCGACAGAGTGTGGGGCGGCCCCGCGCGAGTCGGCATCGACATGGCGGCAGTGCTCAAGGACCCCTCGCACCACGACAACGTGGTGCTGGCGGCCGGCGACTCGATCGACATCCCGCGCTACATACCCTTCGTGCGGGTGGAGGGCGCCGTGAACTCGCCCGGCAACGTACCGTATCGCAACAACTGGAGCATCGATCGCTACGTGCATGGTGCCGGCGGGTTCCACGACATCGCCGACGAGGGGAAGGCGTACGTGCAGCAGCCCAACGGAATCCTGCAAACGTCAGGCTCCCCCGAGCCCGGTGCCGTAGTCGTGGTGCCGGAGAAGGACCTGCGGGAGACCGATGTGAGCTTCTGGCAGGCGTTTGCGCTGGTGAGCCCGATAATCGCCTCGCTCACGACGATGGTCGTCGTGATCGTGAGTCAGTAGCGCGACGCGACTACCTGGTCAGATCCCGGTGGTGGAGCGGCACGCAGCGGTTGGGTGCGCGTCGCCACCTCGGCCAACTCCTCCCCACCTCCCAGCTCGCGCACGATTCGCGCGACGCGCTGCAGCGCCTCCTGCCTGCGAACGGCCGAGTAGAGCGTGATCCAAATCAGCCGCACATCGAGCGCCACCTTACCCGCATGCCGCACGTAGAGTAGCCCGAGCCGCGACTTCCACGGCCGGATCAGCTGGTTGTAGCGCAGGTCGGGGTCGTCACTGCCCCGCAGGATCTCGCTCTCGTCCGAAAACACGATCGAGGCAAGATCGGTGATCCCCGGCCGCACGCCGAGCAAGCCCTGCTCCTCAGCGGTGTACAGCGCTGTTTCCCGCGGCACGTTGGGGCGCGGGCCCACGAACGACATCTCACCCCACACCACATTCCACAGCTGCGGCAGCTCGTCCAGCTTGAAGCGCCGCACCAGCCGGCCCACCGCGGTGATGCGAGGGTCGTCGCCGGCGGTCGAATCGACCCCGCTGGCCTCGGCCCGCACTACCATCGAGCGGAACTTCACCATGCGGAAAGGCCGTCCTCCACGGCCGGCCCGCACGCCCACATAGAACGGGGAGCGGAAGTCCTGCAGCCAGATCGCCAGCGCGACCACC
The DNA here is from genome assembly GCA_039586895.1 of Gemmatimonadota bacterium. Classification (GTDB taxonomy): domain Bacteria; phylum Gemmatimonadota; class Gemmatimonadetes; order Gemmatimonadales; family GWC2-71-9; genus WVYX01. The sequence goes on from JBDHJM010000121.1 coordinate 1,723, forward strand.
AGCAAGAGCGGGCTCGCGATCGCGAGCCCGAGTGCCGCCAGCATCACATCGAACAGCCGCTTCACTAGCCGGAATCCTCCTGCAGCCGCAGCAGCCCCAACGAGCGCCGCACGACGTCGTCCACTGTGGGGTAGAACAGGCGCTCCAGCGGCCCGCTGGTGGGCGCCGGTGCGTCGGGCAGCGTGAGGCGCGCCGGGCGCGCGCGCCAGGCAGCGGCGTCGAGCCGCTCCGCCGCGCCGGCGATCACCTCTCCGGCCAGCCCGCACGTGCTCCAGTCACCGTCCACCGCCAGCAGGCGCCCCGTCTTGCGCACCGACTCAGCGACCGGCGCGAGATCGAGAGGATTCACCACGCGGAGGTCGATGACCTCCGCACTCACACCGTCGGCCTGCAGGCGCTCGGCGGCCTCGCGGCAGAGGTGCGCGCTGTGGCCGGCACCGACGAGGGTCAGATCCTCGCCCTGCCGCACAACGCGCGGTCCCTCGAGGCGAAGATCGCGCTCCTCTGGCGGCCCCAGTTCCTCCTCTTCGCCGTACAGCCAGCGGTCGTCGATGTAAAGCACCGGGTCATCGCACAGCACGCTGGCTATGAGCAGATCGCGCGCATCGCCGGCCGTGGCCGGCATGACCACGCGCAGGCCGGGCACGTGCGCGAACCACGAGTGCAGCGACTGCGAGTGCTGCGCTCCCTGCTCGCCACCCCGATTGATGATTCCCCTGATAGTGACCGGTGCGCCGACCCGCCCCCCGAACATCGAGCGCCACTTGGCGGCTTGCGTGACGATCTGGTCGACGGCCAGCAGCATGAAGTCGATGCGCGGGTGGATCATCACCGGCCGGTAGCCGCACAGCGAGGCTCCGATCGCCGCTCCGGTCGACGCCGCCTCCGACACCGGCGTGTCGATCACGCGCTCACGCCCGAAGTCCTCCTCCAATGCCGTCATCGAGTTGCCCACGTACCAGGGACTCCA
>JBDHJM010000122.1:0-3581 GCA_039586895.1 Gemmatimonadota bacterium
ACCGCCGATGATGAGGCTTCCAACGATGTAAGCCGTTCCGGTCACGATCGTGGTATAGGCCGGCACCATCACCCCGTACTTTGGCAGGAGAAAGTAGTTGGCGGCCACGTTGAGGGCGAGCGCCCCGAGGGCGCCCACCAGCATGAGCCCCGTGCGGTTGGCCATCTCCAGCGGTTTGTGTGCCAGCATCGCGAACTGCCAGAGGAACCCGCCGATCGCCAACGGCAGCACGAGCGGCACCAGCTCGGGCGCTCCCGCGGGAAGGATCACCCAGGCAGCTACGTGGGGGAACAGACCGAGCACCAAGGCGACGGCTGCGAAAATGCCGAACTGCATCACCATACCCCAGCGCCACAGCAACCAAGCCGTCTCGGGGCTTTGCGAGTTCCAGGCCCGCATGATCCGGGCGTGCACCGCCACGGTCACCGGCGCCAACGCGAGCGAGTAGCCGCGGAAGATCACGTCGTACACCGCCGCATAGGAGCCGACCTCGGCAAAGCCCAGAGAGCGCTGGATGAAGAAACGGTCGCTGAACGCGAGCGCCAGGGTGGCAGAAAACCAGAACGAGAGCGCCCAGCCGTAGTCGGCGAAACGGCCTATCAGCTGCCGCACGCGGTGCCATTCCTCACGGCCCTGCGAGATGATCGTCCGGAGTGAGCCCGAGTTGGCCGCACCCCACAGCGCCGCCGCGACATAGGCCAACGCCAAGCCGCTCAAGGCCAGAACATAGGTGCGCCCCACGATCAGGAAGAGTGCCACCGGGATCGCGATGCTGCCGACCGCCTGCACGACGCTCAACACAACCACGCGTTGAGGCTGAATCTCGGCCCGCAGCAACCCGACCCTCACCTCGAACAGGCTGAAGGCGGCGCACAGAACCAACAGCGCGGCGAATCCCGCCAAAGAGTAGTCTGCCGGATCCAGCACCCTGACGGCGTACAGCACGGAGAGGGCAACCCATCCGAGCACGACGGAGGTCGCACCGCTCACCAGCACCGCAAGCCTCACGGCGTCCCCGTCGTGCAGGCGCAGCAGAGCCTGGTTGAGCCAGCCGGTGAAGAACGCACTCACCACAGCCACGATCGAGAACGCCAGCGTGTACTTGCCGTACTGCTCGCGTCCGATGATGCGAATGAACAGGATGACGGTGAGGAGACCGGCCAGTCCCGGAGCCGCCTTGCTGAGGAAGTAGGCGCCGCTGTCGCGCACGAGCGCGCCGAGGCGCTCGCCGCTCATTCCCCACCCTCCACCCGCTGTAGCTCATCCAACAGGCGGCGAGCTACTGCACTCCACGAACGCGCCTCGGCGCAGTCGCGCAGGCGGGCCAGCAGCGCCGCGTCGCCCCGCTCCACGTAGCGCCGTGCCTCGACCGCCGCCTCGCCGAAGGAAACAGGGGCATCAGGGTCCACCACCCAGCCAACACCGTGACGCGTCACATACCGCTGCAGGTCCGCGGCTCCACCCGCTATTATCGGTCGCTGGTAACTGCGCGCCAGCTGTGCCGTGCCGCTCTCGTGGTGGGTGTCTCCCCCATACAAGGCGACGACCACGTCCGCGGCACCGAAGTAGGGTGGCTGGTTCTCCACGGTAACGAAGCCGCGATCGATCCGCACCCGGTCAGCCACTCCGGCGTCGCGCGCCATCTTGAGGAATTCCTCGTAGGTCACGTCACCCTCGGGTCCCGCCACCAGCAGCATCCAGCCGGGGGCGTACGCCAGTCCGGCGAGCAGCGCGTCGAGCCGCTTGTCGCTCCGCAATGTGCCGAACGCAAGCATGACCAGGGCATCCGGGTCGATGCCCAGCGGCTTGCGGGCGGCAGCGCGCTCAATCGATTGCACCTCGTCCGGCCCGGGTGCCCCATAGGGAATCACCGCCACACGTGCCGCCAGCTCGGGACCACCTCCCAGGTTCCGCAGCAAGTTCTTGCGCATGTTCTCGCCGTGCACAAAGGTGGCGTCGAGCCGCCGCACCGAGCGCCGCACGTAACGGCGGACCAGCAGCTTGTAGGCTGCGGCGACTGGAGAGGCGTGGCGCAAATTGAAGTTGGTGTCGTGCAGGATGCCGACGGAAGGACAGCGGCGCTCTACCCGGCCCAGGTGCCGTGCCAGAGCCATGTACTCGAACGACTCGTACAGCAGTGCATCACCGGGGCCGACCGGCCCGGCCCTCGAGACCAGCGCGTCGAGCAGCTCCAGCTCGTCCCGCACTCGGCCGACCCCCCACAGCGCGTCGCCGGCCAGGCCGTAGCGCTGTCGGTATTCCGAGCGGAGGCGCAGGGTCCGCGGCGGTCGTACCCGTTGCTCCTCGAGCTGCGGCAGCTCGAGGTCTCCGTCCCATCCCACCACGACCACAGCGATACCCTCACGCCGCAGCGCTCCGCCGAGACCGCGCACGTAGTCGTGGCAGTGACCGTACGGTTGGAAGGCGTCGGGGCTGTAGATGATGAGGCGCTCGATCACGGCCGGTTCCCGCCGTGGTGTCGAGCGCTGCTAGGCACCCAGGGCCGGCCGCGAGGTCGCGGCTCCCGGCGGCTGCCCTGCGTCGATCCCTGCGGCTAGCTCTCCGAGCAACGTCGTGACTCGGAGGCCGTCCTCTCGCTGGGCTGCGGCTATCAACTCGCGAATGCGGGCGCTCTCCACCGAGCCGGGGTCCCCGTTGCGGAGCGCATGTATCTTGTCGTGCTCCGTGCGGACCACTCGTTCGCCGCCATTGAACAACTCCTCGCTCATCTTCTCGCCGGGTCGCAGGCCGGTGTAGATCAGGTCGATGTCCTTGCCGACCTCGAGGCCGGAGAGGTGGATGAGGTCCTTCGCGAGATCCGCGATGCGCACCGGGTCGCCCATGTCGAGCACGAACGTCTCACCACCGCTCCCAAGCGCCGCCGCCTGCAGCACCAGCTCCACGGCCTCCGGGATGGTCATGAAGTAGCGCGTCATGTCGGGGTGCGTAACAGTGACCGGCCCGCCGGCGCGAATCTGTTGGCGGAACTTGGGGATAACGCTTCCACGGCTTGCCAGCACGTTGCCGAACCGGACCGTGACGAAGCAGCGCCCGGTGCGGACGGCGGCATCGTGCACGATCGTCTCGGCCAGGAGCTTCGTGGCCCCCATCGTGTTGGCCGGCTTCACGGCCTTGTCAGTCGAGATCATCACGAACCGCTCAACGCCTGCGGCTTCGGCCGCGGTCAGAACGTTGAGCGTCCCGAGGATGTTGTTGGTGACCGCCTCCTCGGGGTTCTTCTCCATGAGCGGCACGTGTTTGTGCGCCGCCGCATGGAACACGACGTCGGGCCGGTACTTGTCGAATACCTTGCGGATGCGTGCCGCGTTGCGGATGTCGGCGATGACCGGGACCGTGTGCGTCCTGGAGTACTTCACCGCCAGCTCGTTGTTGACGTCGAACACGCTGTTCTCGCCGTGCCCCAGCAGTATGAGCTCGTCGGCGCCGAGACGCGCCGCCTGGCGACAGATCTCGCTGCCGATGGAGCCACCGGCTCCGGTGACCAGCACCGTCGCGCCGCGCACGAACTCGGCCACCGCGCGCTGATCCGTCTGCACCGGCGGGCGCCGCAACAAGTCCTC
>JBDHJM010000017.1:0-40766 GCA_039586895.1 Gemmatimonadota bacterium
AGCTGCAGAGCTACTTCATCCGGCGGATAGAGCGCTTGCTGCTGGCAAGCGGGCGCAGACTCATTGGGTGGGACGAGATCCTCGACGGCGGGCTGGCTCCGGAAGCCACGGTTATGTCGTGGCGCGGCATGGACGGCGGCATCGAGGCGGCACGGCAGGGCCACGACGTGATCATGACTCCCACGAGCCACGTCTACTTCGACTACTACCAGGGCGACCCGCGCTTCGAGCCGCTGGCCATCGGCGGACTCACCACACTGGAGAAGGTGTACGGCTTCGAGCCCGTGCCTGAGGAGCTCACCGCGGAGGAGGCACGGCACGTGCTGGGTGCTCAGGCCAACCTGTGGACCGAGTACATCAAGACGCCCCAGTACGCCGAGTACATGGCGCTTCCCCGCATGCTGGCCCTGGCCGAGGTCGTGTGGTCGCCCAAGGACGCGCGCGACTGGGACAGCTTCGCGGGCCGGCTGCCGGTCGAGCTGCGCCGTCTCGACGAGCTGGGAGTCAACTACCGCATCCCCCACGTGCGCGGGCTGGAGAGCGACCGCCTGACTCTGGACGACGCTGTGACGGTCGCGCTGCATTCTCTCGTGCCGGGGGCCCGGATCCACTACACGACCGACGGGACCGACCCGGACGGCGCGTCACCCCTATACGCGGGCCCCATCATTCTCCCCGTTGACGAGCGGGGCGTTACCGTCACGGCCCGCGCGGTTCTTTCCGCGGGGCGGGCCAGCGCGCCGCGCGCCGCCACGTTCGCCCGCACCAGCCTGCGGCCGGCCGACGGGCTGGATTCTGAGACGCTGGCCTCGGGCCTGCGCTTCGCATACTACGAGGCGGGCGTGCGGTCCGTAGATTCTCTCGCGGTGCACCCCCCGGCCCGCGATGGTGTGGCCGAGACCATCGGCCTGCTGGGCACCGAGCGCGACGAGGAGTTCGGTTACGCGTTCACGGGCTACCTCCGCGTACCGAGCGACGCAGTGTACGCGTTCACGCTCTTCTCCGACGACGGCAGCAAGCTGTTGATAGGAGACGAAGTGGTGATCGACCACGACGGCCTGCACGGGCCCACGGAGCGCCGCGGGATGATCGCCCTGGAGGCGGGATATCACCCGATCACGGTGAAGTTCTTCCAGGCGGGCGGAGGAAAGGCGCTGGGGCTGTTGATGCAGGCGGACGGGGACGGCTCACCAGCGCCGAACGCCGACTGGCTGTTCCACCGGAGGTGACGACAATGAAGGCCCTGGCGGAAGTGCAGGTCATACCGATCGGTTCCGGCGTCTCGGTGCGCACCGAGGTGAAGCGCGCGCACCAAATTCTAGAGGAGGCAGGGCTCAACGCCCAGCTCCACTCCAACGGCACCAACCTGGAGGGCGAGCTGGACGACATCTTCGCCGCGATCGTGCGCGTGCACGAGACGCTTCACGCCGAGGGAACGGTCCGGCTCTCGACGCACATCAAAGTCGGCACCAGGAGCGACAAGGAAGTGTCGCTCGCCGGGAAGCTGTTCTGATGTCGCTGTTCGGGCGCTTGAGGGCGCTGTTCGGCGCGGGGCGGGGCTTCGTGCGGGGCCTGGTGGAAGAGGACGCCGGCGACGATCCCGTCACGCTGTTCAACCGCTGGCTCGGGGATGCCAAGCGGGCGGGCCTGTTCCTGCCCGAGAGCATGACGCTGGCCACCTGTGCCAGCGATGGGGCCCCGTCGGCGCGCCAGATGCTGCTCAAGGGCGCCGACGAGCAGGGCTTCGTGTTCTACACGAACTTCGAAAGCCGCAAGAGCGAGGAGCTGAACGCCAACCCGCGCGCCGCGCTCGTGTTCCACTGGCCGATCCTGGAGCGCCAGGTGCGTGTGGAGGGACCCGTGGAGCGGCTCCCCAAGGAGCTGTCCGAAGCGTACTTCAGCTCGCGGCCCCGGGGCAGCCAGCTGGGTGCCTGGGCCTCGGACCAGAGCCGCCCCGTGAAGAGCCGCGACGAGCTGCAGCAGAGGTTCGACGAGCTGGAGAAGAAGTACGCCGGTGGCGACGTGCCGCTGCCGCCCTTCTGGGGCGGCTACCGGCTGAAGCCGTTGCGGATCGAGTTCTGGCAGGGAAGGCTCAACCGGCTGCACGACCGTCTGGTTTACACCAGGGTCGGCGGCGGCTGGGAGGTGGCGCGTCTCTATCCGTGAGGCGTGATGACCGCCTTGGTGACCCGCAGCTCGGCCACGTCTTCCAGCGCCTGAGCGGCATCCTCCAGCTTGTAACGCCCGCCGATGACCCGGCTGAAGGGAAGCCGTTCGTGGTGCTTCGCGAGCATGGCGAGCGCGCGCACGATGTGCCGGAAGTCGGTGCCCCACTGCCCCAGGATGTTGGCGTGCCGGCGGTTCACGTGCACGTGGGGGTTCACCGTGACCGTACCCGTGTCGGTGTAGTGCCCGCCGATCACGTAACTCCCCCCGTCCCGCAGCATGTCGAGGCCCTCGGTGAACGCCGCCGGGTTGCCGCTGGCTTCGATGATCACGTCGGCCCCGCGTCCACCGGTGATCGCGCGCACGGCCTGCTCCCGCTCCTGCGGAGACCACTCTTCGATTGATAGCGTCGTGTCGGCGCCCAGCAAGTGTGCCAGCTCCAGCCTCGACTTGGGCGCACCCACTACGACGACCTTGCCTGCGCCGCGCAGGGCCGCGAAAGCAGCGGCAGAGAGGCCGACCGGTCCGGACCCCTGCACCACTACGGTGTCGCCCATCTCCAGCCCGCTGCGCTCCACCGCGGCGAACCCCGTGAACAGGCCGCAGCCGCCGCCGATCACGTCATCCGGGGGCACGGTCTGAGGCAGCTTCAGCACACGTACGCCCGGCTTGAGATAGATGCGCTCCGCCCACCCCCCGAACGGACCGTCGTTCGCCGAATAGGTTATGCCGTACACGCGTCGGTGCGGACAACGGTTGGGCTGCTGCACCACCGTGCAGTGGTAGCAGGCGTTGCACACTTCGTGCACGTCGTAGAACGTGACCGCGTCCCCGACTCCGAGAGGCTCGCCCTCCGCATCTTGGCTCACGCCTTTCAGCTCGAGGATGCGGCCCACACTGACGTGCCCCGGCACGATGGGGTAGGGCACCCCCTCCAGCCGTCCGTGGAACAGGTGCACGTCGGTGCCGCACACCTCCGACGCGATCGTCTCCAAGAGGATGCCTCCCTCCTCGACGATCGGGTCGTCCAGGTCCCACAATTCGACGGGCGCCCGGGGCGCCGTCATCACGGCCGCACGAATTGGCATTCTACCCCCGGTCCAGGCCTATCTTGCCGAGCACTTCGGTGAAGCGATCGTCGCCACGGACATCGTCGAACAGCGGATCGATGCCCAGGAACACCATGTGGAAGGCGCGCTCCTCCGCACCCTTCTCGAGCCAAGTGAAGGCGCGATCCATCCGCTCAAGTCCCAGGTTGACCACGGCGAGGTAGTCAGCCGGTACGTAAGTCTCGCGCGAGCGCTCGTAGAGAGACTGCAGCAGCTCGTGCGCCTCCTCGTCCTCCCCGGCCCGGCCGCATACGTACCCGAGGTATGCCGTCATTCCGGGATGTCCGCCGGAAACGGTCCGGCCGCGGCGCAACGCAGCGACCGCGTCATCCATCCTGTCCGACTTCAGGTAGGCCTGGCCCAGAAACCAGTTGATGAAGACGTAGTCCGGGTCCAGCTCCAGCGTCTTCTCGAACTGCTCGATTGCCAGGTCGTAGCTGCGGCTGAAGTAGTAGATCCACCCGAGGCCCGCGTTCACCGTCAGCGAAAGCGGGTCTATGCGGTGCGCCTCCGTGATAGCCTCCAGCGCCTCGTCGAGCCGGTACCGCGCCGCCAGGTACTCGGCGTACCAGTGCAGCGCCACCGGATCGCGCGGGTTCAGCTGCAGTGCATGGGTGAAGGACCGCTCCGCCCCGTGCCAGTCCCAGTCGTAGTAGAACTGGACCGCCCCCAGGGACGTGTGCGCCTCGGGGAGCATCTCGTCCACCTCGAGCGCCTTCATCGCTGCCACCCGGGACTTGGGGAACGCCTCCTGCGGCGGCAGGAACCGGTACCACGCCTGCAGCGTGTATGAATCGGCCACTCCCGCATACGCCAGGGCGTAGTCCGGGTCCAGCCCGATGGCCTGCTCGAAGAACTCGATGCCCCGATCCAACCCCGCCCGGCGCCGCGATTGCTCCACATAGCGACCCCGCAGGTACAGCTCGTACGCTTCGATGTCCTCCGTGTAACGCCTGACGGTCGGCGCCGGCTGCTCGACGCCCAGGTGCCCCTTCAGTGTCGTGACGATGGCCGCCGCGATGTCGTCCTGGATCGCGAACACGTCCTCCATCTCACGGTCGTACCGCTCCGACCAGAGGTGCATACCGTCGGACGTATTGATGAGCTGTGCCGTGACCCGCAGCCGGTTTCCGGAGCGCCGCACGCTGCCCTCCAGTATCGTCTCCACTCCCAGCTCTGCTCCGACCTTCGACGCGGAGGGCGACGCACCCTTGTAAGCGAACGAGGACGTGCGCGCAGCCACCCTTATACCTCTCAGCTTGGCCAGCGCGTTGATGATCTCCTCACTGATGCCGTCGCTCAGATAGTCGTTCTCGGCGTCGGAGCTCATGTTGACGAAGGGGAGGACCGCTATGGAGGTGGGTGGCGCGCCGCCGCCCGCCGCGATCGCCGGTGCTACGAGCGCTTGCGCAAACACCTCCGTCGTGTCGAACCGTTCGTCAGGCGACTTGGCCAGCGCCCTCAGCAAGGCCGTGTCTATGTGCGTGGGCACCGAGTTGCGGCGCTTGCGGGCCGACGGAACGGGCTCGGCGAAGCACTTGGCGATGACGGCCCGGGTGGTGGGGCCGGTATAAGGAGGCTCCCCCACCAGCATCTCGAACATCACGCAGCCCAGCGCGTACACGTCGGTGCGCCCGTCCAGTATCTGCTCGCCGCTGGCCTGCTCCGGACTCATGTACGTGGGGGTACCCACCGCGAGCCCCGGCGCCGTGATAGACTCGGCGCCGAACCCGCCGAGGGCTCGCGCTACGCCGAAGTCGGTCACGACGGCGTGGCCGCCCGACAGCAGGATGTTGGCGGGCTTGATGTCCCGGTGCACTACGTGGTGCCGGTGGGCGTACGCCAGGGCGCTCGCCACCTCCCGTGCTATCTGGGTGGCATCGTCCACCGGCAGCGAGCCCTCGCGCTCCAACCGGTCCCGCAACGACTCCCCCTCCACGTGCGGCATCACGTAGTAGAGCAGCCCCTCGGCCTCGCCGGAGTCGTACACCGGCATGATGTGCGGGTGGGTGAGCCGTGCCGCGATCCCGATCTCCCTCAGGAACCGGTCCTTGCCCACCGTCGCGGCGATGTCCGGCCGCAGCACCTTCACGGCCACACGGCGCCGGTGCTTGCGGTCCTCCGCGAGGTACACGGAGGCCATCCCGCCCCGGCCCACCTCCTGCTGGATGGCGTAACGGCCCGCCAGGGCCGCCTGCAGCCTGCTCGTCACTTCCGTCATGTCCTCCTAAGATGCGCTGCGAGGGGGCAGCGCGCGAGAGCGGCCGTCAGGGCCCCCGCATCCATTGTGCGGACCGGCTCGCCTCGTTACATGTGCAACGCACCCCGCTCGAGCGGAGATCCCACATGAACTTCCTGCGCCTGCTGCCGGTCGTCCTGAGCTTCGTGCTGCTAGCGGCCCACTTCTCGCGCAACGACTTGGCGCCGCTCATCATCGTGAGCCTGGCCATTCCGTTCCTGCTCCTGCTGCGCCGCCCCTGGATCCCGCGCCTGTTCCAGGTCCTGCTGGTGTTCGGCGCTTTGGAGTGGATTCGGACGCTGGTGATGATCGCATTGCGGAGGCAGGAAGCGGGCGACGACTGGATGCGGATGGCGCTGATACTCGGTGCGGTGGCGCTGGTGACGGCCCTTTCGGCGCTGGTCTTCCGCGGCGCTGCCCTCAAAGAGCGCTACGGGACTGCCCCTAGATCTTGATGAAGATCCGCCTGCGGTAGAGGAGCTCCATCAGGGCGTACCACAGCAGGATGTTCGCGAGCGCGAAGGCCAGCGACCCGTTGAGCGGGCCCGCCCAAGAGGCGAACAGGTTGCGGTAGATCCAGCCGTAGAGTGTGATAGTTGCGTCACCCGCCGGGACCTTGATCCAGATCAGCGTCTTCACGAAGAGTCCGGACAGCACGAACACGGCTATCGCGTTCATCCCGAAGGCGACCGCGGGGTGCGCCCAGCGGGTCCACCCCTTCACTTCGATCAGGTAGTAACACAGCGCCAGGAACTGTAGCGCGGCTCCGGCCGTGAAGATCACGTACGAGCTGGTCCACAAGTTCTTGTTGATCGGAAACACCCAACCCCACACGATGCCGAGCAGGATGCCCGCCCAGCCGAGCGCGAACATGCGCGCCACCTTTTCGAGCGGAGCGGCATCGGAACGCAGCATGTGTCCCGTGAGCACGCCCAGCAGCGCAGTGGAGACCGCCGGCAGCGTTGAGAGCAGCCCTTCCGGGTCCCACGTCTCGCGCCACAGGTGCCCGCCCATCAGCGTGCGGTCGAGATAGGCTGCCAGGTTCCCGTCGGCCGAGAGGTCGCCGATACCGGTTCCTGGCACCGGCACCAGCGCCATGACCGCCCAGTAAGCGAGCAGCAGCAGCGCGGCAGTCAGCGCCTGCCCCCGCGGACCGGTCTTCATCACGACGAGCGACGCGAAGAAGTACACCACCCCGATGCGCTGCAGCACTCCCGGGAAGCGCAGGCTCGCGAGGTCGAATCGGGGGTACGCTGCCAGCAGCAGCCCCAACCCGACGATTATCAGGCTGCGCCGCAGCACTTTGCGGAACACCTGGCGGCTGTCCTCCCCTCGCTCCAGACGCGCCACCACGGAGAACGCCATTGCCACGCCCACGATGAACAGGAAGAACGGGAAGATCAGGTCGGTGGGCGTCCAGCCGTGCCACTCGGCATGCCGCAGCGGAGGGTACACATAGCTCCAGCTGCCCGGGTTGTTCACCAGGATCATGCCTGCGATGGTGATGCCGCGGAATGCGTCCAGGGATACCAGGCGTCCGGACGACGCCTGCGTCACACCTTCTCCAGAATGGTCTGGAAGCGCGGCATGGCCCTGATGTTGTCCAGATCCGGATCGTTGGCGATCCAATCCTTCTGCCCGAACCCGGCGTCCACGGCGGCCTCCAGCAGCTCCAGCGCGCGCGCTTTCTTGCCTTCCACGCTGTAGTTGCAGGCAGACGCGTAGAGCACCACGGCGTCGTCCGGATCGATGGCGAGGGCGCGCTCCGTCCACTCCTCGGCCCGTTTCGGCTGCTTCAGGCGGATGAGGCAGATGGCGCCGAGGGTCAGGGCGCGGCCGTCGCCCGGCTCGAGATCGAGGTGTCGCTCTATGACCTCGAGAGCCCGCTCGTATCCCTTCTGGGCCTCATCATGCGCCCCCATCCCCTCCAGCGACTGGGCCCGGAGCAGGCGGGCCTGGTGGTCCTCACGCTGTTCGCAGGCCTGCTCGAAGAGCTTGGCCGCCTCGCGGTGCCGTCCCTGCCGCACGCATGAGCGGGCGTAGAAGTAGTGGGCCTCGAACAGCGTCGGGTCTAGCTCGATCGCCTTCTTGAACTCCTGCTCCGCCTCCTCGTAGCGGTCCCCCAGTGATACTGCGAGCCCGCGGGCCGCATGCGCTTCGGCCAGGTCGGAATTCAGCTCGAGCGCCCGGAGGCTGGCGCCGTCGGCCTCCTGCAGGTTCTCCTCACTGGGCTCGAAGTACATCGCCAGGAACGAGCAGCAATCGGCCAGGGCTGCATAGGCGAGCGCGTATTCCGGATCCAGCTCGGTGGCCCGCCGGAACATCTGGCGCGCGTACTCCAGGCTCTTGCGCCGCAGCTGGCGCTGGAATTGCCGGCCCCGCAGATAGAACTCGTAGGCCTGCACGTCGTCGGTGGGCACGCGGGCCAGCGTTTTGCGCTCGTCCTCGGTGAGAACCACTCCGACCGCGTTGGCTATGCTGCGCGCGATCTCGTCCTGCACGGCGAAGACGTCCTCGATCTCGCGATCGTAGCGCTCGGACCAGACGTGGTAGCCATCCGCCACGCTCACGAGCTGCGCGGTTATGCGCATGCGGTTCCCCGAACGGCGCACGCTGCCCTCGAGGACGGTGCTCACCCCGAGCTGATCACCAATCCTGCGCACGTCCTCGCTCTTGCCTTTGAACGCGAAGCTGGAAGTCCGTGCCGCCACGTGGAGCGCCTGGATCTTGGCCAGAGCGTTGGTGATCTCCTCCGCGATGCCGTCGCTGAAGAACTCGTTTTCCGCGTCGGCACCGATGTTCGCGAACGGCAGCACGGCCACCGAGGGTCCCGTGCGAGGGGCCGTCCGGCCCTCCGGCGTGCTGTCCACCTGCTGAATCAGGGTGGGCGAGGCCAGCGATGCGGCGAGCTCGGCCGCCGTCGGGAAGCGGTCACGCGGCTCCCGCGCCAGCGACTTTATGACGACCCGCTCCAGCGACGGCGACACCGTCTTGCGCACCAGGTGCAGGCTCGGCACCGGCTGCGTGGACTTGCGCGCCAGGATGGCCTGCGGGTTGGAGCCCGTGTAGGGCGGCTCTCCTGCCAGCATCTCGTACAGCACGCAGCCGAGCGCGTACACATCGGTCCGGGCATCCAGCTCCTGCTCGCCCGCTGCCTGCTCGGGGCTCATGTAGGTCGGCGTCCCAACGGCTATGCCCGGGTCCGTGAGCGCATCGGTCGCCGCCGCGGTCAACGCCCGTGCAATCCCGAAATCGGTCACCACCGCCACTCCGGCCGACAGCAGGATGTTCGCGGGCTTGATGTCACGATGCACCACCCCGTGCCGGTGCGCGTAGCTGAGGGCGGCCCCGACTTCGCGGGTGATCTGCAGCGCCTCCGAGATCGCGAGCCGCTGCTTGCGGTCCAGCCGGTCCCGCAGGGACTCGCCGTCCACAAATGGCATCACGGAGTACAGGTACCCCTCGCACTGCCCGGAGTCGATCAGCGTGAGGATGTGGGGGTGGCTCAGCTTGGCGGCGATCTGGATCTCGCGCAGGAAGCGGTCTGCCCCGATTGAGAACGTCAGGTCGGGCCGCAGGACCTTGACGGCGACCTGCCGTTCGTGCTTCTGGTCCTGGGCCAGGTACACCACCGCCATGCCGCCACGGCCGATCTCCCGCTCGACCATGTAGCGGTCCTCGATGGCTGTCTTGAAGCGGTCGAAGGGGTCGACCACGGACGGGGCTCCTGTCGGGACGCAGCCAAAGATACTGACCAGTACGGGCCCAAACGAGCGGGAAGGTGTGCCGCCAGGGGCCCCGCTGCAACCTTGCGGCTGCCGCCCCCGTAGGGTCTTTATCCGGAACGGGCGTGCCCCAAGGGCCGCCCGGCCATCCCTTTGCGTCCGGGGAGGGCGATTATGGCCAAGAAACGCGGGGGCCGAGACCCGCGCTACACCCGCGTCGCGGGATCCAAGCCCAATGCCGGCCGCCGTTTCGTGGTGGACGGCAAGGTGCGGATCGAGTGGACCGAGGGCGGCAAACGCCGCTCGCGCACCATCGGACCCAACAGCGCGAACGCCCGGGAGCGAGCCGACAGGGAGCTGGAGCGCCTACTGGAGCCAACCGAGAGCAGCGGAGACGACATGCAGGAGCAGATGACGGATCTCAAGAACTCAGCCGTACAGGCGCTGAAGGACGCGGCGACCTCGCTGATGGACGCCGCCGACCGCCTGGTGGATTGGGTGGAGCAGGACCTGAAAGAGGCGCGCGAAGAGGACGAGGCCGCTGCGGCTGCGGCCGAGGAAGCGGCCGAGGCGGAAGAGGCCGAGTAACCCCTCCCGCCTCGACGCACGGGCCCCTCGCTAGAAGAAGCCGAACCCCGGCGGGGCCATGTCGTGCTTGCGGAAGTTGGCCACCACCTGCCCGGCGGTCCACACCGTGTGCTGGTGGATCTCGTCCCAGATCTGCCATTTGGGGATCTGCAGCCCGCCGAAGAAGCCCACTACCATGGCGCGATCGTCGGCCGCCTGTGCCGCCAACACCTCCGCGCCGTGGTCGTACACTTCATTCAGATAGCTGGTCAGACCCTCCCGGCTGTTGAGCACCACCGAGGTGTCGGGCAGCTCGATCGGATCGGCGCCGAAGAACCGCCCGCAGATCCAGACGATAACGGATGCCGCATGGTGGATCTGCTGGGCGAAGTCGCGCTGCACCGGAGTAACGCTCTCCCGATACCACTGCTCGGGCATCGAGTCGGCCATCGCCACGAGCATCGAGCGCTGCAGCTCGAGCATGTTCATCTGCACCTGGCGGTACGACTCCGGCATCGGCACCGACTCCTGCGCCGCGGCCGTGGTGGCCACGCAGCCGGCCAGCGCCACGGTTGCAATCACTCGCATAGAAACCTCTCGGAAACCGGTTCTTGGATGTCCGGGTAGGATATCCCGGCCGGCACGTTGCGGCCAGTCGAGTCCCGCGCCCAAACCGCGGGCGGTCTCACCGCGGCGCGAACCGCACTCACGCCGCCGGCATGTCCCACCTGGAGTACTCGGCCTGGATCACCGGCCGGGCCAACCAGACGAGCAGGAAGACGGGGAAGATCGCGATCACCATGAACGCGACCACCGTCCAGAAGACGATGGTGGCCTCCGCCACCTGCCAGTCGGGCTGGAGCAGACCGGACAGGTGATCCCGCATCCACGTGAGCACAAGCACCAGCTGTATCGCGAGCCACGGCAGCACCAGGAAGGACCACACACGGAAGCAACTCACCCCGGCCCGGCTGCGCCGGATCAGCAGGACCGACCCCACGAACAGCAGGATCGCGAGCTCGATGTTGATGACCGCCGATGCGATCGCGAAACCGAGCGGCGGCGCGAACTCCTGCACCATCCGCGCGGTCTCGGCCCCCAGCATCCGCGCCCAGTCTTCCTCTCCCCAGGTGAACAGCCGGATCAGCTCGCTGAGCTCGTCCCAGAACGTCAGCACTGCGATGATTATCCCGATGGTGCCCAGCACTCCGGGCCAGCGCGAGGGTCGTTTCTCGGCTCCGTTCATACTTCCTCCTCCGCCACCGGAACGGCCTCCGCCGGCCGGTGGCGTTCTATGAACTCCTCGGTGCCCTGGGGCACGAACATGCTGTCCGCTATGCCGGCGATCTCTTCGGCCTGGCGCCACGCCAGCTCCAGCTCGAGCAGCTCGCCCGCCATGGCCCGCATCTCCTGCTCCTCGTGCAGTGCCATCTCCAGGGCCAGCCGGGTGGGCGTCGGCATCTTGTGGACCAGGCCCGGCTTGCGCTCGAAGAACCCGCCTTCGTAGCGGCTTGCCTCGTCCTTCAGCGAGCGCGTCACGTCCTGCAGGTAGCGCTCCGGGTGGCCGGCGGCCTCGATCTGGTCCACAGCGTCGCGCACCGCGACCTTGGAGCCCGCCATCAGGTTGAGGCCGGCCAGGATCTCACCGGTTACGCGTTTGGCCTCCGCCCCCTCGAAAGTCCGCTTCTTGACGCTCACACGCCATTCGTCCGAGCCGGCCTCGACGAGGAACTTGGCCTTCTGCAGATCCGGATTCCGCAGCTTCATGACCTTGCCGTCGTCGGTTCGGACCCGGGCACGCACCGGAACGTTGATGATGAGATTCGGCACTTGCCCCATGAAGGCCACGCCGACGCCTGCGGCGATCGCGCCGCTCGCGAGGGCGGCCACCGCCACGCCGCCTGTCACGCCGTACACGATCGCCCGTTTGCGGCGGCGCCCGAACTGATCGCCGTAGCGCCACGCCGCGAACTCCGGGCGCAGCGGCTCGCCGACCCGCACTAGCTCGAGCCCTTCCTTGAGCCGCGCCAGGCCAATTTGGTCGGTGGAAACGCGGAGGCGGGTGTCACGGAAGCGGCGCTCGCAGTCTTCGAACGCCTCCCAGCGCTCCTCGAGCGGCGTGAGGTTCCAGCGCTCGCACTTGCGGCACACCACCCAGAGGCGGCCCTTGGCGGGGTCGAAGGCAAGACGGCGCCCCACCGGGAACGACTCGATGACGTCGTTCCGACCGAGCCCGCGCTTGCAGTAGATGCAGGTGGAGTACATGCGCTAGTCTCGCAAACCCTTCGGCCCCTCAACCGTCAATAAAACAACTCTAGGAACGAGCCGGTTGCCTGCGCCGTTTTGCGGCGCCGATCCTCGCTGCGCCCTGTGGCGGGCGCGCCACGCCGGTATATTCTCAGCACTCACGCGCGGAGCGTCCGATGGAAGGCTACCAGATCCAGAACGTCCTCGAGACGCTCATAATCACGATGGGATCACTCACCGGCCTCTGGCTGGTGACGCGAGTGTTCATCGCCAAGCGCCTGCGCGGAGGCGGACCGGACGCGGCGCAGCTGACCGGGTCGGTGGACCGGCTGCGCGAGAGCATAGAAGGAATGCGCGAAGAGCTGGGGGACGTGACCGAGCGGCTCGATTTCAACGAGCGCGTGCTGGCCCGCATGGCGGAAGAGGCCAAGTCGAAACGGCAGCTGCCTCCCTCCTAGCAGCTACCCCGCCAGCAGCAGCCCCAGCGTCACCAGGTTCGCGGCCACCAGCGACCACCCCACCCGCTTGAGCCGCCGCGGGTGAACCCGCAGCGCCCACACCACGAACACGGCCAGCGCAGGGGGCACGACCGCCAGCCCGGTGTTGACCGGCACCTTTCCCGTGGCCGCGGCGGCGGCTCCGAGCACGACTGCTCCGACGGCCAGCAGCGGAACGATCACCCCCAGCCGACCCGCGGCCTCGGTCTGCTTGTGGGCCGCCTTGAGGCCGTGTACGGCCACCGTACCCAGCGTGAAGCTCACGAACCAGACTGCCGGCGCAGCCCACGCGAACTTCCACCCGGAGCCCCCCTCCACGACAAGCGGCATGAGCGTCGTCGAGAAATGCGCCACAACGATGACCTCTGCCCACAGCGTCTTGACCTCGCCGCGGATCATGGCCGGCACGAGGGCCAACGCGAACGCGGCGGGTACCAGGGCGGCCAGCCGTGTATCGGGGCTGCCGACAGCGAAGCCCAGCGCGGCGGCACCGACGCCCAACGCCGTGAGCCACCACAACCGCACGCGCGCCGCTCGCCCCAGCTGCTGCTGGAGGCGGCCGCCGCGCCGCCCCAGCCACACCATCGCGGGCTCGTGGGCCAGGAACAGGGCGACCGCGGCCAGCGTAAATGCTGCTCCGGCCACAGTCGGGCCACAGGCGGCCAGGCCGGTGGCCAGCGGGAACGCCAGCTCGGCGTAGGCGCCGTGTTCGCGGGGAAGGAGAGAGGAAGAGGTGGACACAGGAAATCCCGAGCTCCGAAGTCCCTGAATGGTAATGCGGGACGCCGGCGCCCGGGATCGAGAAAGAGGAAGTGGAGCCGCTTAGCTCAGCCCCAGCCGCCCCTCCAGGTGGGCCCGCACCGACGGCGTCACCACGCCCCGCATCTGCAGGTCGTTCAGCGTCTCGGTGATCTTGCCGCGGTCTGCATCCAGCTTGCGGTCGCGCAGCTCGGCGATGATGCGCGCCAGCCGCTGGTCGTACTCACCGTGCTTCAGCTGCCCCGACGTCATTTCGCGGTGCAGGTCTTCCATCTTCTTCACGAACTGGTCGAGCGTGATTCTCTCGGGCATTTCTCGCTTCTCCCAAACGTATGGGCCTAATTGGCGGGTCCTGCTCGCCCACGGGCGCGTCCCCCGGGAGGGGCATTGTACAGCGTGGTCCCGGAGTTGGCCAGAGCGGCTCCTGCGGTCAGCCGGTCTCCTCGCACCATTCCCTGGCGTTCTGGAACATCCTGAGCCACGGTGAGGCGGCCATGGTGCGGCGCCACTCCGGCGGCATCCAACCCCACTGCCACGGCAGGAAGGCCCGTTCCGGGTGCGGCATCATGACCAGGTGCCGGCCGTCGGGTGAACACAGCCCGGCGACGCCGCGCGGGGAGCCATTGGGATTGAAGGGATAGGCTTCGGTCACACAGCCGTCGTCGTCCACGAAGCGCACCGGAGCCAGTCGGTCCTGTTCCACTCGCTCCAGTACGGCTTCGTCCGGGAAGAACGCGCGGCCCTCGCCGTGCGCCACCCAGATGCCCAAGGTGGCCCCCGCCATGCCGCGCAGCATAAGCGCCGGGCTCTCCTGGATCTGCACCGCCGCGAAGCGTGACTCGAAGCGTCCCGACGCGTTCTGGATGAAGCGCGGCTGCTCCACGTCGGGGATGCCGTGCCACGGCACCCACCCCAGCAGCGCCATGAGCTGGCATCCGTTGCACACGCCCAGGCTGAACGTGTTGGGCCGGTCGCGGAACGCCGCGAACTGCGCGTTCAGCTCCTCGTTGAACCGGATCACGCCGGACCACCCCTTGGCGGAGTCGAGCACGTCGGCGTAGCTGAACCCGCCGACGGCCACGACGCCGCGGAACCGCTCCAGCTCCACGCGGCCGGTCAGCAGGTCGGACATCACCACGTCCCACGGCTCAAAGCCGGCCGCGAAGAACGCCGAAGTCATCTCACGGTCGCCGTTGCTCCCCTCTTCCCTGAGCATCGCGACACGGGGCTTGGTGCCGGCCTGCAGCACGGCGGGAGCCGTGGGCTCGGGAGTGTAGGGCACCGAGAGCTTGGGCCCCGTGCGCTCGCGCAGGCCGCTGCGCTCTTCAGTCACGCGGTCGGGATCGGCCTGCAGCCGGTCCAGCTCGAAGCTCGTGGCTTCCCACAGGTCGCGCAGGTCGCGCACGTCCTCGGCGAGCACCTCCTGTCCGTCCACAGTCACCCGTACTGTCCGGTCCGCGCCCGTGCGCCCGATGGCCGCGCAGGGCACCTCCGCCCGTCGCAGCACGTCGAGCGCATATGCCTCGTTTTCGCCGGCCACCTCGAGCACCAGGCCCAGCTCTTCGGAGAACAGCAGCGCCACCGGATCGGCGCCGCCCCCGTCGAGCGCAACATCGATACCGGTGTTCCCGGCGAACGCCATCTCCAGCAGAGTCGTGACCAACCCTCCGTCGCTGCGATCGTGGCCCGCCGTAACCACGCCCTCATCGATCAGCGACTGAACGGCATTGAACGCGTTCTTCAAGAGGCCGGCATCGTCCACGTCGGGCGATTCGTCGCCCACCTGGGCATACACGTGTGCCAGAGCGGAGCCGCCCAGCCGGTTACGGCCGCCGCCCAGGTCCACGAACAGCAGCCGTCCGGTGCCCGGCAGCTCGAGGTCTGGCGTAACGGTCTTGGTGATGTCGGGACATGTGACGTACGCGGAGATCACGAGCGAGCCTGGCGCCTTCACCGTCTCCTCTCCGCCGTCGTCACCGGGAGCCCGCGCCGCCATCGAAATGCTGTCCTTGCCGCCATCTACCGCTATGCCGAGCTGCAGCATGAGGTCGCGCATCGCGGCCGCGGCGTCGTGCAGCGCGGCGCCCTCGCCCGGAAGCTTCGCCGCCCACATCCAGTTGCCGGAGCAACGCACGTCCTCCAACGCGCTCACCTTGGCCCACACCAGGTTGCTGAGCGCTTCGCCGACGCTCATGCGCGCCATGGCGGCGATGTCCACCAGCCCCTTGATGGGCTGCTCGCCGATCGCCGTGGCGGCACCGGTGACTCCGAAATGGCTCTGCGCTATCACGGCCACGTCGGCCACGGTCAGCTGCAGCGGCCCGGCACACTGCTGCTGCGCGACCAGACCCGTGACGCTGCGGTCGACCTTGGTAGTGAGGAACCGCTTGGAGCCCACCGGGAGCAGCCTCAGCACCCGGTCCAGAGCGTGCCGCACCGTGACGCCCTCGGGCAGCACCAGCGGCTCCAGCACCGGCTTGACGCGCTCCAGCGTGAACGTCTTCTGCGGCATCGATCCAAGCACGTCGGCCAGCTCGAGGTTCACGGGTGTGCTGTCGTCCTCGCCGTCCCGCACCACGATGCAGCCGTCGCCCGTGACCCGCCCCACGTAGGCGAACGGCACCTTTTCCCGCTCGCACAGGGCGCGGAACAGCTCGGCGTGCTCGGGCCTGAGCAGCAGGGCGTCGTTCTCCTGGTACTCGGCGCCCCATATCTCGAGCACCGACAGGGTTTCGTCGCCGATCAGCACGTCGCGGATCTCGATCCGTGCGCCGGCCGGCTCCACGATCTCCTTCAGCACGTTGCAGTTGCCGCCGGCGCCCTGGTCGTGGATGCTGACGATCGGGTTGCGATCGCCCAGCTCCACGCACGCCCGTATCACGCGGTGCACCTTCTGCTCCATCTCGGCGTCGCCGCGCTGCACCGCGTTGAAGTCGAGCTCCGCCACGTTCTCGCCCTGCACCATGCTGGACGCCGCTCCGCCACCCATGCCGATGCGGTATGCCGGCCCCCCGAGCTTCACCACCAGCATGTCAGGCTCGGGCGGCCGCTTCTCGGTGTGCCGTGCATCTATCTGGCCGATGCCCCCGGAGAACATGATCGGCTTGAGCCACTCGCGGCGCTCGCCGCTCGGCAGCCTCAGTCCGAACGATCGCGTGTAGCCCTGGATCACGGGCTCGCCGAACTTGTTGCCGTAGTCCGAAGCCCCGTTCGACGCCTCTATCTCGATCTCGAGCGGAGTGGCCAGGTTGCCCGGATACGCAAACGCCGGATCCTCCCACGGAAGCTGGTATCCGGGAATGCGCAGATTCCCGACGCAGTAGGCCGCAGTGC
Organism: Gemmatimonadota bacterium; assembly: GCA_039586895.1. GTDB lineage: Bacteria > Gemmatimonadota > Gemmatimonadetes > Gemmatimonadales > GWC2-71-9 > WVYX01. The sequence continues at coordinate 16,643 of JBDHJM010000017.1, forward strand.
CTGCCACGTAATGGGAGCCGCGCCCTGCGGCGTGCACGTCGCGGATGCGCCCGCCGGTGCCGGTCTCGGCTCCGGGGAATGGCGCCACTCCCGAGGGGAAGTTGTGCGTCTCGGCCGTGAAGATGACGTGGTGGTCGAGGTCGGTGAGCACGAAGGGAGCGGGTTCGCCGGGCTGCGCCGGCAGGATGGTGCGGATGGGGTAGCCCCGGATCGCGCTCGAGTTGTCGTGGAACGCGATCACGCTGTTGCCGCGATTCGCTTCGAGAGGCTCCTGGATCATCGCGATGAGATCCTTCGGTGCCTCCGCACCGTCGATCACCAGTCTTCCCTTGAAGAACCAGTGGCGCGAGTGCTCGCTGTTGGACTGTGCGATGTCGAAGCACTCCACGTTCGTCGGGTTGCGCCCCACCCGGTCGCGGAACAGCTCCGTGTAGTAGTCCAGGTCCCAGTCGTCGAACGCGAGGCCCATCTCGCGGTTGATACGCTCCAGGGCCAGCCTGCCCTCCTCCAGCACCGGCACCGAGAACACCGGCTCCGGATGCATGCCGGTCTCGAAGCTCTCGAGCGGCTCCGGATACCGACACTCGGTCATCCGGTCGTGGACCAGGGCCAGGAAGGCTGCCTCGCCGTCAGGGCCGAGCGGAGCCCCGCCGCGCAGCGAGTAGCGCCGCGACCGCTCGATGCGGCGGATCTTGCGGAGGCCGCAGGCGTGGCACACCGATACTGCGTTGGTCGACCACGCGGTGGTGAAGTTCATCCGCGGGCCGACTTCCAGGACCTGGCCGCCCAGGAAGCTCCGCGAACCGAACCCATCCGGCTCGAACGTCTCACGCAGCAGCCAGCCGAGGGTGTCGCGTTCGGCTGCCGTGAGATCTCCCTGCGCTTCTACGTTGAAGCAGTACTCGGTGCTGATGTCCTCAATGTCGTGGGAAACCCGCTTGCGGGCCGTGACGAGCAGTGCGTTGGTGCGCGCCTCGGAGAGTCCCGGGGCCCGGTAGTAGTGGAGCAGGCTCAAGGGCGCCGTCGCTGGAGTTGTGAAGGGGTCAGCCGGGATCCCGGCGATGTGCGGGCGTCCATGACCAAAGATAGCGAGGCGTGCACCAAACCGAAGCCCCGCCACCCGTGGGGGTGAGCGGGGCCCGGAAGGACGCGTGGGATGACAGAGAACAGTGAGGCCCTTGAGCTACCTCCCCCACGCGCGGTCCAGCATTAGGGTGGGCGCGTGCTTCCCGACCTCCGGCCGCTTGCGCGCAGCGTGCACGGTGCCGAGGAGCCGGCCCTGTTCGTCATACACGCAGTAGTCCCTGCCGGCGGCGCGCGCACGCCGGTCGCGCCGGGCACCTACTGCGGGGCGCTGGCCGGATACGAACGCGTCGAATGCAAGGCTGCCTGCGGTCATGGTCATCTCCCTTTCCACATGCTTAGATGCTCCGAGCCGCCACACCGTTGCGCGCCAGGGCCACAGAGTCCCGTAGCCGGCCCGGCCGGCGGCCCCTTCGCGCCCCGGAAGAGTGCCGCGGCGACCCCGGGCTCTGCTTGACAAGTGGTTGCGAGACAATACTTTGCGGAATTCCACCACCCGCGGGAGGTCTTCCATTACGGCACAGCCGTCCCAGCCCGGCCCGGCCCTGACCCTGGTTCTGCTCGCCGCAGGACTCTCCACGCGGTTCGGCAGCGCGAAGCAGCTGGAGCCGGTGGGCCCCGCCGGAGAGGCCCTCCTCGACTACGCGATCCTCGATGCCGCCCGTGCCGGCTTCGGGGACATGGTCCTGGTGATCCGCCCGGACATGGAGCCGGAGTTCCGTCTCCACATGGAGCGCCTGCTGGGCGGCCCGGCGCGGCTCAAGTACGCCACCCAGGAGCTGTGGGACATCCCGGCCGGCGTGGACATACCGCCGGGCCGCAAGAAGCCGTGGGGCACCGGCCACGCCGTCATGGCCGCGGCCGACCTCGTGCAGGGGCCCTTCGCGGTGGCCAACGCGGACGACTTCTACGGAGCCGGCGCCTACGCTCAGCTGGCCGCACACCTCCGCGAGGCGGCCGACGCCGAGCCCCCGGTGTTCGCGCTCGTGGGGTACAGGCTGGATGAGACGCTGTCCCAGGCGGGTGCCGTTTCGCGCGGCATATGCACGGTGGGCGAAGACGGATTCGTCGAGTCGGCCGCGGAGGTGACCGACATACACCGCGTCGAGGGCCGCCTGGTCGGAACGGCTGCCCAGGACCAGACGCTCCGCCTCGACGGTACCGAGATCGCGTCGATGAACCTGTGGGGCTTCACACCGTCGATCTTCCCCTCGCTGCAGCAGCAGTTCGCTCGTTTCCTGCTGGAGCACAGCAAGGATCCGGAGACCGAGTTCCTGATCGGGAGTGCCGTGACCGCCATGGTCGCCGAGGAGCAGGCCCGCCTCAAGGTGCTGCCCGCGCAGGAGCAATGGTTCGGCCTGACCCACTCCGATGACAAGAGCGCCGTGACGGGCCAGCTGCAGCAGCTCGTCGAGGAAGACAAGTACCCGCCAGATCTCCCCGCCTGGTTCCGGGCCCAGCGCGGGGAGTAGCGCGTGCAGCTCACCAGCCTCGACTGGATCGTCGTGCTGTGCTACGGCCTGGTTGCCGTGGGCGTTGGGCTCGTGTTCGCGCGCCGTGCCGGCAGCGGCACCGTCGAGTTCTTCCTCTCGGGGAGGAAGCTGCCCTGGTGGCTGCTGGGCACCTCGATGGTGGCAACCACCTTCTCCACCGACACTCCGAACCTGGTGACCGACCTGGTGCGCTCGGGTGGGGTGAGCCAGAACTGGCTGTGGTGGGCGTTCCTGATCACCGGCATGTGCACGGTGTTCTTCTACGCCAAGCTGTGGCGCCGCTCGGGCGTGTTCACCGACATGGGATTCTACGAGCTGCGCTACTCCGGCACGCCCGCCGGTTTTCTGCGCGGTTTCCGTGCGCTGTACCTCGGCGTGTTCTTCAACGTGATGATCATGGCCAGCGTCTCTTTGGCCGCGATCAAGATATCGGGCGTCCTGCTCGGCGTGGACAAGTACACCACGGTGCTGGTGGCCGGCTCGGTCACGGTGCTCTACTCCGCCACGGCGGGCCTGTGGGGCGTAGTGGTGACCGATCTGCTGCTGTTCACGATCGCGATGGTCGGGTCACTCGGTGCGGCGTATTACGCATTGGCGCATCCTGACGTGGGCGGGCTCGCCGGGCTCGTCTCCAACCCTGCGGTGAGCGATCGGCTGGCGCTGCTGCCTGACTTCAGCGACTGGCACGTTGCAGCGGCTGTGTTCGTGATCCCGATCGCCGTGCAGTGGTGGAGCACCTGGTACCCCGGCTCCGAGCCCGGGGGCGGCGGCTACGTTGCACAGCGCATGCTGGCCGCCCGCGACGAGAACCACTCCATGCTGGCCACCCTGTGGTTCAACGTGGCTCACTACGCACTGCGCCCCTGGCCGTGGATCATCGTCGCGCTCGCGTCACTGGTGGTGTACCCCAGCCTCGACTCCATCGTCGCGCGCTTCCCCGACCTCGACCCGTCGATCGTAAAGAACGACCTCGCGTACCCGGCCATGCTGGTGTTCCTGCCACACGGCCTGCTGGGATTGGTGGTCGCCTCCCTGGCCGCAGCCTACATGTCGACCATCTCGACGCACCTGAACTGGGGCGCTTCTTACTGCGTGGACGACGTATACCGGCGCTTCATGGTACGCGACCGCGACGAGCGCCACTACGTGCTGGTCGGGCGGCTATCCACGGTGGTTCTGATACTGCTCTCGATGGGCGTGTCCCTGTGGCTCGAGAACGCAATGCAGGCGTTCCAGATCCTGCTGCAAATAGGAGCCGGCACCGGACTGATCTTCCTGCTGCGGTGGTTCTGGTGGAGGGTGAATGCCTGGAGCGAGATTTCGGGAATGGTGATTTCGTTCTGCGTTGCGTTCTACTTCCAGTTCGTGCACGAGGCGCTGGGCTTCACTGCGCTGCACCCCTCACTGATGCTCGTGCTCGGGGTGGCGATCACCACGGTCGGGTGGATCACAGTGACCTTCCTGACACCCCCCGACGACCGCGAGACACTGCAGGCGTTCTACGACCACGTGCGCCCGTTCGGGCGGGGGTGGCGCGGCGCGGTCCGCACCGAGGCAGTGAGCGGCAGCTTCGGGGCCGCACTGCTTGCCTGGTTCCTGGGATGCACGGCGGTCTACGCCGCGCTGTTCGGCACCGGCTACCTGCTCTACGGTATGACGGCGGCGGGGCTGGCCTTCCTGATGGTGGCGCTCGTGGCGGGAGTGGGGATCTTCCGGCTGCTGCCCAAGGTGGGGCTGGCGCAGTAGTGTGCGGGGCAAGCGCTAGCTTGCGTCGCCCCGCTTTTCTCCCTTCGTGAGGAGCCGCTCGGCGAAGTCCATCCGCTCATGCAGGTCGGCTACCGCATCCCGCATCTGGAACATCTGATCCTGCAGGCCGTCGACCGTCTCCGAGAGACGCTCGACCTCCTCGTGCTTGAGCTCCCCGTGGCGGCCCCTGCGTGCCCTTAGGATCATGCTCAGCCCGGTGAGCGAGAACCCGCCCAGCATGCCTACGAAAATGAGGATCGCGACTTCTTCAGGCATTCGCATCTCTCCCGGGATCAACTCGATCCCTTCACACAACTCAGAACCGACCGACAGCCGTACGCCAGTCCCCCGCCGTGGTTTCGCCTAGACGGTCGCGACCGACGCCCCGGCCGCCGGCTCGGCCACGAACGCCGCATCCTGCTGCACTCCAGCCAGGTCGCGTTCTGCGTAGAACTGCTCGTGCAGCGCTGCGAGTATCCGGTCGGCCTGCTCCACATGGCACACGGCGGCTGCGCAGCCGCCCAAGCCCGCGCCGGTGACCCGGGCGCCGGCCGCCCCGGCCGAGACCGTTATCTCTACCAGCGAGTCGAGCTCGGGACAACTCACCTCGTAGTCGTCACGCAGGCTGACGTGTGATTCCGAGGTGATGCGGCCGAATTCGGCGAGGTCCGCGTGAGCCATCGCCTGCTCCGCCCGCTCCACGCGCTGCGCCTCAGTGACCACGTGCCGGAAGCGGCGCGCCAGGGTGGGATCCACCGCTTCTTCGGCGGCCCCGATGAGCTCTTCCCCGGCGCGCGCTGCCAGGAGCGCACCGTAGGAATCGACGCGGTCCGCCAAGCCGAGATGCGAGGCGACCCCGGCAAGCGCCTCGCGGCACTCCTCGGTGCGGCGGTTATAGATGTCGCGCACCCGGCCGGACTTATCGGCCCGCACCAGGCTCGACGCCACCACGAAACGCCACTCCTCGGGGATCGGCTGCGGAGTCAGGCGCAGCGGCGCGAACTCTACGCGCGTGGCCGTGTGGGCCCGGGCACCGAGGCAGATCGCCTGGTCCATTGCGCCGCCTCTCAGGCCCACGTAGCGCTCGCCGTCGGCGAGGCGCTGCATCAGCTCGAGCGGGGGAGTCACGAGGTCATTTGCGGTAACGAGCGCCAGCGCACAGGCCACCACCAGCGCAGAGGATGAGCTCAAGCCCGACGCCACGGGCAGGTCCGACGCAACCACGGCGTCGAACCCCCTCCGCACTCCGTAGCCTTCGGCCAGCGTCTGCGCCGCGGCCTTGACGTAGTTGCCCCAGTCGCCCGGCGGGTACGGCTCGATGGCGCCGCCGAGCTCGAACGTCCTTGCCTCGAACTCGCCGGCCGCGTTGTGGACCCGGATGGTCGCGTCGCTGCGCGGCGCTGAGAGCACGGTGACTCCGCGCTGGATGGCCATGGGCAGCACAGCGAGGCCGTTGTAGTCGATGTGGTCCCCCATCAGGTTCACCCTGCCCGGCGCCCTGATGAAGTACTTCTCGGGCCGCTTCCCGAAGTGCTCGACGAAGCTCTCGGCCAGGGAGTCCAGCAGCTGCTCCCCCACCTGTATCACCGCGCCGCCGCCGCGAGCCAAAGGTCCCTCATGGCGACCTTCCCCGTCAGGCGCCGTCCGATGGCGCAGCGGGCACGTAGATGCGTCCGCCACCGCGGGCGAACTCCCGCGACTTCTCCGCCATGCCTGCGGCCAGTGCATCCTGCTCGGACATTGCCAGCGCCGCCGCGTAGTCCCGCACCTCCTGCGTGATCTTCATGCTGCAGAACTTGGGGCCGCACATCGAGCAGAAGTGCGCCACCTTGGCTCCATCGGCCGGCAGCGTCTCGTCGTGGAACCGTCGCGCCGTCTCCGGGTCGAGCGAGAGGTTGAACTGATCCTCCCAGCGAAACTCGAAGCGCGCCTTGCTCAGCGCATCGTCGCGGGCCTGCGCGCCCGGGTGCCCCTTGGCCAGGTCGGCGGCGTGCGCCGCGATCTTGTAAGCGATGACTCCGTCCTTCACATCATCCCGGTCGGGCAGGCCCAGGTGCTCCTTGGGCGTCACGTAGCACAGCATGGCGGTGCCGTACCAGCCGATCATCGCGGCGCCGATGGCGCTGGTGATGTGGTCGTACCCGGGCGCGATGTCCGTCGTCAACGGCCCCAAGGTGTAGAACGGAGCCTCGTGGCACACCTCGAGCTGCCTGTCCACGTTCTCCTTGATGAGATGCATCGGGACGTGCCCGGGCCCTTCGATCATGACTTGGACATCGTGCCGCCACGCAGTCTCCGTCAGCTCGCCCAGCGTTTCCAGCTCGGCAAACTGAGCATCGTCGTTTGCGTCGGCGATCGATCCCGGCCGCAGCCCGTCCCCGAGTGAGAAGCTCGCGTCGTAGCATTCGAGGATCTCACAGATCTCCTCGAAGTGCGTGTAGAGGAAGTTCTCCCGGTGGTGCGCCACGCACCACTTCGCTAGGATGGATCCGCCGCGCGACACGATGCCGGTGACGCGCCGGGCAGTGAGCGGCACGTACCGCAGCAGCACCCCTGCGTGGATCGTGAAGTAATCCACTCCCTGCTCGGCCTGCTCCACCAGCGTGTCGCGGAACACGTCCCACGTCAGGTCTTCGGCTATGCCATCGACCTTCTCCAGCGCCTGGTAGATCGGCACCGTCCCGACCGGGACGGCCGAGTTCCGCAGGATCCACTCCCTTGTCTCGTGGATGTCACTGCCGGTGCTCAGATCCATGACGGTATCGGCACCCCAGCGCGTGGCCCAGCGCATCTTCTCGACTTCCTCTTCGACGCCGCTCGACACTGCCGAGTTGCCGATGTTGGCGTTGATCTTCACCAGGAAGTTGCGGCCGATGATCATCGGCTCGCTCTCGGGATGGTTGATATTCGCCGGGATGATGGCCCGCCCGCGAGCAACCTCAGCCCGTACGAACTCCGGATCCACGCTCTCCCGGATCGCGACGAATTCCATCTCCGGGGTGACGACGCCTCTCCGTGCGAAGTGCAGCTGTGTCACGTTGCCCTTGCCGCGGAGCACCCTGCGCGCAGGCGGCATCGGGACCTTCTCTACCTCTTCGTACTCGCCGCGCGCGCGGATCCACTCCTCGCGCAGCCGCGGTAGTCCACGGCGCACATCGCAGCCCTGCGGACCGCTGGTGTCGTACACCCGAAGCGCGGGCTCTCCGCCAGAGAGCGGGATCTCCCGCGCCGGAACCTGAATGTCGGGCGAGCCCTGCATCAGCACCTTCGACGACGTGTGATCATGCGGCATGAGGATCCCCGGGAGGTTTGGGGTTGGTACGGCTGGACGCTCCAAGGTTACCGGGGGCGACGAGCGCGGTCAACGAACGGAGCAGCATACCCGACGGCTACGCCTGCACGACCCCCAGAGGCGGGTACGTTTTCCAGCGGCCCCGAGTGAAGTCGGGGAAATCAACCGATCGAGACCGGGTCCCCACCGAAATCTCCGACAGCTCGATCACGGCGCTCAGGGCCGCCGCATCGTAGACGTTCATGTCGGTGGGCGTGCCCTCCAGCATGCATTTGATCAGACGATAGTCCTCCAGGTAGTCCATTCCGCCATGACCGATGCCTTCCCCGATGCCGCCCTTGACCGTCCACAGCGGGTGCTCGAACTCCTCCAGGTAATCCTCCGCCGGCTCCCAGCGGTGCGCGGGGCTGCGGCCCTCGATGTGCACCCGGTTGGGGTAGCCCTGAAACAGCCCGCGTGTGCCCTGCACCATGTGGATGCGGCTGTACGGGCGCGGCAGGTTCGTGTCGTGAACGACATAGATGGTGCGGCCGCGCGCGGTCTTGATGAGACTTGCGTTCACATCGCCCAGCGCGAACGTCTCCTGCCGCTGCGGTGACCCTGCCGGGAAGTGATCCTGCGCATATTCCTGCAACCCGCGCGAAGGCCCGCTCATCGAGACCAGATAGTCGAACCGGTCGCCCCGGTTGATGTCCATGCAGTTCGCGATCGGCCCCAGGCCGTGGGTCGGGTACAGGTTGGCGTTGCGCCGCCACGAGTGGTCGCGACGCCACAGCCCTTCACCCTCCGGGCTGAACTTGATGCCGCGCAGATCGTGCAGATACCCGCCTTCACCGTGCAGCACCTCACCGAACAGCCCCTGGCGCACCATGTGGAACACCAGCATCTCCCAGCGGCCGTAGTTCACGTTCTCCATCTGAACGCAGTGCTTGCCGTACCTCTCGGCCGTCTCTACCAGCTCCCAGCATTCATCAAGCGTGATCGCGGCCGGCACCTCGGTGGCCGCGTGCTTGCCGTTCTGCATGGCCGCCACGCACACCGGCACGTGCCAGCGCCAGGGCGTAGCCGTGAAGACGAGATCCAGATCCTCCTCCTCAGACAGCCGCACGAAGTCGTACTCGCCCCTCGAGTATCCCGTGGGCCGGGGCTGCCCAGCCTCCACCACCAGGTCCTGGATGCGCGTCACCTTCTCCGGCACGATGTCGCAGATCGCCGTCAGTTGCGCTCCCGGCACCCGGAGCAGGTTCTGGCAGTGGACGCTCCCCATGCCTCCAACGCCGACGAACCCGATGCGCACGACGTCCATGGGCGGCGCCGCGAACGGCTGGGCGGGCGCGTGCCCGCCCCTCTCGGCAGGCATCGCTTCCTGTGCCTGCGACGGCGAGCACGCCTGACCCAGCATCGCGCTTCCCAGGCCCAGTGCTCCCAGCCGCAGCATCTCCCGCCGGGTGAGATCGGGCGTCCCATCCACGTGCTTCGCTTCGCCGTTCTCGTCTCGTCTGGTCATCACGTCTCCTGAGGCTTTCTAAGACAGCAGCAGTTTCTTCAGAGACTCCCCGTTCGGCTCCATGTGAACAACGTCCGGCTCCCGCTCCAGCAGCCGTGCGAGCCGGTCCGGCACTTCGACGCCGCGTCCAGTGGCCCGCTCGACCGTGTCCGCGAACTTGGCAGGGTGCGCGGTGGCCAGCACGATGCCGACACAGCCGGGGCGGCGCGCTCGCATTTTCTCCAGTCCCAGGTATCCCACGGCACTGTGCGGATCCAGCACGCAGCCGTACTGCCGGCTCACCCGGGCGATGGCGTCGCGGGTTTCGTCGTCCGTGTGCGCACTGCCCACGACGGCCTCGCGCATCTTGGCCGGGCTGCCGCCGAACAGAGCCTCCATGCGGGCAAAGTTGCTGGGGTCGCCGACATCCATAGCGGTGGAGAGCGTGCGGACCGAGGGCCGCGGGCGGAACTCGCCGCTGTCGAGGTACTCCGGCACGACGTCGTTGGCGTTGGTTGCGGCGACGAAGCGGGCCACGGGCAGACCCAGCCGCTTCGCCATCAGTCCGGCGGTGAGGTTTCCGAAGTTGCCCGACGGAACCGACACTACGATGTCGGCCGCCGGGTCGGGCAGCTGGGCCCAGGCGTGGAAGTAGTAGAAAATCTGCGGCAGGAGCCGCCCCACGTTGATCGAGTTTGCCGACGTCAACGCCACGCCGGAGCGCAGCTCGCGGTCGGCCAGCGCCTCCTTGGCGAGCCGCTGGCAGTCGTCGAACGTTCCGGCAACCGCTACTGCCGTGACGTTGCCCCCCAGCGTCGTGAACTGCCGCTCCTGAAGCGGGCTCACCTGCCCCTCTGGATACAGCACCACCACACGGGTGCCCGGTACTCCGTGGAACGCATCCGCCACCGCGCCGCCCGTGTCGCCCGAGGTGGCCGTGAGGACCGTGAGGGGACGGTCATCCGACGCATAATACGATGCCATCAGCTGCGCCATGAACTGCGCGCCCACGTCCTTGAACGCGAGCGTGGGACCGTGGAACAGCTCGAGTACGTACGTCCGGTCGTCGAGCTGTTCGAGCGGGATGGGGAAGTCGAGCGCCCGCGCCACGATGCCCTCCAGCCGGTCCACGTCCAGCTCGTCGGCCATGAGATGCCAGGCGAGGAAGAGCGCGGTCTCCTGCAGGGTGGTGCCATACAGACGGCCGACAGCGTCATCCCGCAACAGCTCGAGCGTCTCGGGCTGGTACAGCCCTCCGTCGGGAGGGAGCCCCTCGAACAGGGCGGTGCGGAGGTCTGCCGGCGGGGCTTTACCGGAGGTGCTGAGGAAGCGCATGGGCCGTCAGAACCGGTCGGCGCCGAGTGCGGCGATGTCCAGCGAGGGACGTCCGTCCAGCACGCAGTCCGCCACGAGCATGCCGGTGACGGGTCCCAGGGTGAGCCCCAGCATCGCATGACCCGTGGCGACGAAGACACCCTGCTGCCGCGGCACGGAGCCGATCACGGGCAGTCCATCGGCGATACAAGGTCGCAGGCCGCACCACTCCGAGCGGGACTCGGCCTCGCCCACCCCGTCCAAGTACATCGCGGCAGCCCTCGTGAGCTGTTCCAGCCGGGACTGCCGTATCTCGTGGTTCAGTCCCGAAAACTCCAGCGTGCCCGCGAAGCGCAGGTAGCCGTCCATCGGCGTGCAGAAGACCGACTTCTCGCCCAGCATGCACGTGACCTGCAGCCGCGGCGTCTCGCCCTCGCGCGGGTCGCGGTCGCGGTGGTAGCCTTTGGCCGGCTGCAGCGGAAGCTCGAGCCCGAGGCGGCGGCACAGGTCTGCCGAGTACGCGCCGGTGGCCAGCACCACCGCGTCGGCCGTTATGGTCTCACCCTCGGTGGTGAGCACGCCCCGTGCCGCCCGATCGTGAGTCAGGACCTCCTTCACCTCGGCTCGTGAGGCCACCGTCGCACCCGCCCTGGCCGCCCGATCCGCCAGACCGGTCACGAAACTGTACGGGTTGATACTCGCCGCTTCGGGATAGAACACGCCGCCCACGACATCGGATTTGAGCGCCGGCTCTCGCTCCCGCATGGCCGCCCCGTCCAACACCTCCGGCTGGTAGCCCTCGCCCCGCATCAGGTCTGCCTCGGCGACGGCGGCGCGCAGCCTGGGTTCAGTGAGGAACACGTCGTAGTAGCCGTCCGGGCGGTACGCGCAGTCGATGGCTTCCCGTGACACGAGGTCGTCGAACAGCTGCCTGCTCGCGTGCCCCAGCGGCCCCAGGGCATGCATGCCGTGCTGCAGGTGCAGTGCCGAGCAGCTGCGGCTGAACGTCCACAGCCAGCGGAGCAGTGAGGTGTCCGGGCGGGGAGCGACGTAGAGGGGGCTCAGCTCGTCGAACAGCGACTCGAGCGCCTGCCGCACTCGGCCCGGTTTGTTGATGGGGGCATGTCCGGGGGCGATGCACCCCGCGTTTCCGAACGACGCGCCGTGGCCGATTTCGTCCCTTTCGAGCAGCGTGACTCTCGCGCCGCGCCTGGCCAGGTAATAGGCGCAGCTCACGCCGATCACCCCGCCCCCCACGACCACGACTCGCCGCTCGCTCATACGCGTCCCCTCAACGATCCTGCATTGCAGCCAGGAATGGCCGCTATCCGGCTATGCTGTACTCGTACTGCCCCCTGACGGGGCTGTCCTCCGCGTAGCGCGCCAGCCGGAACAAGTCCGTGGAGAACTCCGGGTCGGACGTGCCCGATATGCGGTCCGCCATCATGAGGCCGACTGCGGGGGCGAGCTTATACCCGTGTCCGCTGAACCCGGAGCAGATGTAGCTGCCACTGCCGGCCGGTACCTCGTCGATGATGGGATGCCAGTCGGGGGTGACCGCATAGATGCTCGAGTAGCCGCCCATGCTCTCGCTGAGCTCCATGGGAGGGTGGCGTCGCATGAACTTCTCGCCCATCTCCGCTTCGAATTCGGCATCTACGTGTTCGGCGAAGTCGTCCGGATCCACGACGGCATTCGCCTCGGCGGGGTCGATCGACCCCGCTATGGTCAGGTTGCCGGTCTCGGCCCGGAAGTAGGCTCCCTGCAGCAGGTCCATCACCACCGGGTGCGTTCCGAACTGCGCGGGCCGGCGGTACACCGCGACCTGCACGCGGCACGCGTCGATCGGCACGTCCACGCCGGCGAGCGCCGCCACGCGCGCCCCCCAGGGCCCGGCGCAGTTCACGACCACCGGCGCGTCGAACCGGCCGCGTGCGGCATCGACCCCGGTCACTCGACCTCCCTCCAGGCGGATGCCGGTGACCTCGCAGTTCACCACGATCTTGGCACCGAGCCGCTTCGCCGCGTCCGCGTACCCGTTCACCGTGAGGTGGGGATCCGCGTACCCGCTCTCCGGCTCGTACGCCACGGCGGCCGCGTCGCCCGCATCGATGCCGGGCATCAGCTCCTGCAGGTCGGCCGCAGTAATGAGGGAGGCGTCGATCCCCACGTTGCGCTGCAAAGCGATGTTCGCTTCGAGACCCGGCATGTCCCGCACGTCCATGATCGCGATCCAGCCGGTCCGCTGAAACCCGACCTCGCCGCCAACCTCGTCGCCCCAATTCTGGAACACACGCAGGCTGTGGAGCGCCATGCGGGCAGTGAGCTCGTTGGAGTAGTGCGTGCGGATGATCGCCGAGGAGCGGCCGGTCCCACCGGCGCCGACGGTGTCCTTCTCCAGCACCACGACGGACATCCCGCGCTGCGCCAGATGGTACGCTGCGGCGCACCCGATCACGCCCGCACCGATGATGATCACGTCAGAACTCTGCGTCATGGAACCACTCCCTGATGCGCCCCTACCTCAATATGTGTCACGCAGCGTGCGGACACGCAGCCGCGTTTCCAGCTCGACGACCTCCTCCCGGACCCGCAGCACCTTCACTCGGCCCGGCAGGAGATCGAAGAAATTGTCGCCAAAGAAGACGTCGGCGCCGGGGACGGTCAGGTACACGTCTTTGGCCAGCGCGTCGCTCGTGAGCCGCACCGACTGATCGCCGCCGTCGCGCACGTGCTCCACGGTGACGGTCACGTCGGGAAGATCGAGATCCTTCGGCGGAGCGAAGTAAAGCAGGTTGTCTGCCACCGGCTCCCCGCCTTCCAGCAGACGCACTTCCAGCACGACCCGCGTCGGATCGGCACCGTCCAGGACGTCCAGCAGCGGCTCCGAAAACGCGAGCAGTGACGTGTTCGCCGGCACTGCAGCTTCCACGCGGCTCCCCCACCGTTCCGCCCCGTCGAAGCGCATCAGCCGCAGCTCCAGCTCTCCGCGCAGCGGCTCCGGCCGGTCGGAAACGACGTAAACCTGGACCTCTCCTTCCTGCACGACCGGCGACACCAGCACCGGGGCGAAGGCATCCCGTGCATGGTAATGGAGTGCCTTCCAGCGTCCGTAGTAGTCCAGGCTGGACCACGACGCAACGGGCCAGGTGTCGTTGAGCTGCCAGTACAGCGTGCCCATAGTCCGCGGCATGGCGCGCCGCTGAGCCTCGAATGCCAGCGCCATGCCCTCCGCCTGGAGCAGCTGGCTCACGATTAGGAACGACGTGAAGTCCTTCGGATCGCGGTACCATCGCCCCATGTACTCGCGCACGGTCTCCAGCCCCGTGGCGTGCTTCTGGTGCAGGTTCATCACGGGTGACTCGACGTCTCTGTCATCGGGCAGCGTGAACGCCTCCACGGTTTCCGGTGCGGGATAGCCCTGGAAGCCGAACTCGCTCGCGAACCGCGGCAGCTTCTGCAGCAGCACCTCGAACGGCTCCCGACCGTGCCACACACCCCAGTAGTGCGAGTCCCCGCGGGTCAGGCTCTCGGCGTGCCCCCACCCGACGCTCGGCGATGACGGCCAGTAGAAACGTCCCGAGTCGTGCTGCGCAACGGTCTGCGGCAGCAGCTGGTGGAAGATCGCCTCGTACGCCGACCAGATCCGCCCCCTCTGCGGCGCGTCGTACGTCCGCTGCCAGCCCCAGTTGTGCCACGCTTCGTCGATCTCGTTGTTGCCGCACCAGAGGGCAAGGCTGGGGTGATTCCGCAGGCGGCGCACCTGGTCGCGCGCCTCCGCCGCGACGCCGGCGAGGAACGCAGAGTCACCCGGGAACATGGCGTTGGCGAACATGAAGTCCTGCCAGATCAAGATGCCCAGCTCGTCGGCCACGTCGTAGAATGCGTCGGCTTCGTAGACGCCCCCGCCCCACACACGCAGCATGTTCATATTGGCCGCCGCAGCCGCCCCCAATACCTCACGGTAGCGGCTCTCGCCGGCGCGGGGCGTGAAATGGTCCGCCGGGATGTAGTTGGCGCCTTTCATGAACACCGGTCGGCCGTTCACGGCCACGAAGAAGCTCTCACCCACCGAGTCGGGCTCGGTCACCACTTCAACCGTGCGGAGTCCCACGCGTCGGTGCGCCCTGTCGCTCAGTCCGCCGGCGGATACTTGCGCGACAACTCCGTAGAGCGGCTGCGCTCCCAGCCCGTTGGGCCACCACCGCTGCGGCCGGGGGATCGTCAGATCGAGGGCCACCGTGTCCAGTCCGGGGCGCAAGTCGGCGAGCTGGCGTACCGGGCGGAACTCGCCGTCCGGGCTCCTCACGGTCACCGACGCCTCCTGAGCGCCGCCGCTCTCAATCTCGACCAGCACGGTCAGCTCGGCCCGCTCGTCGCCGAGCGAACGCTGCACCACGTGCAAGTCGGCAATCCGCACGCCGCTCCAGGCACGCAGCTCGATGGGCCGCCAGATGCCTGCCGTCGCGAACCGAGGTCCCCAGTCCCAGCCGTAGTGGTATGCAGCCTTCCGTGCGAACGGCCGGGTGGGTTCGTTGTGCACCGGCAGCCCGTAACCCAGGGCGTCGAGCTCGGGCTGGGCGGCAGCCACCGGCGAGCGGAACACGATGTCGACGGTGTTGTCCCCGCGGCGCACGAGATCGGTCACGTCCACGACCCAGCGGCGGAACATGTTGTCGGCCCGCAGGATCTCGACGTCGTTGAAGCGCACCTCCGCATAGCTGTCCAGCCCCTCGAACACGAGCTCCACGTGCTCGGCACGGTCCATTGCCGCGGGCAGGCGGAACGTGGTGCGGTAGTGCCAGTCCTGTTCCTCGATCCACTGCTGGTGCAGCTCGTTGTCACGCCAGAAGGGGTCCTCTATCACGCCGCTGGCGAGGAGATCGGTGTGTACGGTCCCGGGCACCGTTGCCGGACGCCACGCTTCCTGCCCCATCTGATGGAATTCCCAGCCGTCGTGCAGCGGGAGTCGGTCGGTGGAGGGGGACGGAGCGCAGGCGGGTGCGACCGCGACCGTAACCAGGACCGCGATCAACCCGCCGCGAGGCATTACCAGGTCCGCCAGATGGGATGCGCTTCGGTGTTGAACACCACGTCACCGAACGGGAGCGTTTCCGCCGGAGCGAACAGCAGGTAGGCGTACTTCAGCGTCTCCGCCAGAAAGAAGCTCTCCATGGCGTCATCCTGCTGCTTGGTCACCACGCTCCGCAGGTGCGCGAAGCCGGTTGGCGTGCGCGTGTGTCGGACGATGCTTTCGAACATCGTCTTGCCCATCACCAGATAGCGCTCGTCACCGGTGAGGCGGAACAGGATGTAGGCCGACTCCATCGCCTCGGGCCGCAGGTAGTAGGCGGGCTGCAGCACCTCCATCGAGGCATAGTCCAGCTGCTCCGGCTCGATGTCGAACTCGGTCCACATCAGATAGCACGCGTCCATGACCCGGCTCGCGCGCTCGAGGTCACCGGCCAGGGCCAGCACCCCGGGCAGGAAGCAGTCCAGCGCCCCGAACTGCATGGCGGTTCGCTCACCGCTGTGCATGTCCGCCCGACCGTACCACAGGCCGCTGTCGAGTGAGTCGGCCAGGTGCTCGTGCAGCGGGTCGATACTCTGCTCCCACATGTCCTTGAAATCGTCGTCATCGAACAGCAGCCAGGCCTTGAGCAGGTACTCGTAGTAGGAGTCGATCATCCCGCTCACGTGGCTGTCCGTGTTCTGCCACTCGCCGGTTTCGACGTCTATGGTCGTGCCGACGAGGCCTATCTCGGAGCGCCGCTCGAACAGCGCGGTCACGGCACGCTTGGCAGTCTCGTAGTAGACGGGCTCACCGCTCAGCTTGCTCAGCGTGCCGAACTCGAGCATCAGCGTACCGATCTCGGCGGGGTTGCTGACCTGCCACTCGCGCTCGCCCGTCTGCAGGTGCACCCGTCCGTACGGCATGCCGGTGGCCGATTCGAACGCCGGCAGCAGCCGGTCCGCCAGGTCGGTGGCCAGCTCCAGGAAACGGGGGTCGCCGTCCATCTGGTATGCCGTGTTCAGCGCCCCCAAGAGACGTATCGTCACCTCGAATACCTGCACCGAGAAATCCTGGTCGAACGAGAGCGAGTCGAGCACGAGCTGCTTGGCCCTGGCTGCCTCCTCGTCCAGGCCCATGAGGAGCATCGTGTCGAACGCGTCCACGGGCGTCATGTAGAGCGAGCGGTCGTACCAATCACGGTAGCCCCTGCTCAGCGGCTTGAGGGCATCGTGCCCCCACGCGTAAGCCTCGTAGCCCCGCCACGCGTGGAGGAAAGCCTCCTGCACGCTGTTGGCCATGTCGGTGCGGTTCACCGGGTCGGACATCGAGGGCGGCCGCTCCGACTGCTTGGCGCCCCACTCTTCGTTGGGGCGCGAGCCCATCACTAGCTCGAGCGTGCCTCCGCCCATGATCTCTTCGTGGCGCAGGAAGGTCCTCTCCAGCGGCTGCCCGTTGAGCGTGGCCGACTGGATGAACCGGTTCCGCTGCGACGTGCGCCGCGCGATGATGGCGAACGACCGGCCTGCGCCCAGGTCGATCGAGACCTCCTCGAACACCGGGCTCCCGATCACGTAGATCCCGCCGACCGGGTTCACGGGATAGAGGCCGAGGGCGCTGAATACGTACCAGGCCGACATCTGGCCGCAGTCCTCGTTGCCCGCGAGTCCCTCGGGGCCGATGTCGTACAGGGTGCGCATGATCTCACGCACCGTCTCCTGCGTACGCCAGGGGGCGCCGGCGTAGTTGTACAGATAGGAGATGTGGTGGCTGGGCTCGTTGCCGTGAGCGTACTGGCCGATGAGCCCCGAGATGTCGGGCGAGACGTTCTCGCCGGTTATCGAAGTGTCGGACTCGAACAGCTGGTCGAGCCGGGCGATGAAGGCGCTGTCGCCCCCCATCAGGTCGATCAGCCCGCGCACATCGTGCGGTGCGAACCAGGAGTGCTGCCAGGCGTTGCCCTCCGTGTAGTCGGTGCTCTCCCGGTGGGACGAGCGCAGCGGGTCGAACGGCACCGACCACCTTCCACGGGCGGTCTTGCCCCGCATGAAACCCGTCGTTGAATCGAAGACGTTGGCAAAGGATCCCGCTCTCCCCAGGAAGTACTCGGCGTCGCGGTCTCGGCCCATGGCCGCCGCCATCTGCCCAACGGACCAGTCGTCGAAAGCGTACTCCAGGGTCTTGGTGACCGACTCGGTCTCTTCACCAGAGGGGACGTAGCCGAGGCGGCGGTATTCCCGCAGCCCGCGCCAGTCGCGCAGCCCGAACCGGATCATCGCGGACATCGCCGCATCGGCGTCGAAGCCGCCAAAGCCCTTCAGATAGGCGTCGGCTATCACCGGAACGGCGTGGAACCCGGTCATCGTGTTCGTCTCGTTGCCCACGAGCGACCAGACGGGAAGCCAACCGGTCTCGCGCTCGAACGCGAGCATCGAGTTCACAAAATCGTCCACCCGGTCGGGATCGGTGATCGTGTAGAGCGGGTGCGCCGCGCGGAACGTGTCCCACAGCGAGAAGACCGAGTAGTTGCGGAAGTCGCGGGCCGTGTGCACGCGGGCGTCACCGCCACGGTAGCGCGCGTCCACGTCCTGGAACAGCACGGGGGCGAGCTTGGAGCGGTACAGCGAGGTGTAGAAAACCCGCTGCTCGCGCCCGCTGCCGCCCCATACCCGGAACTGGTTGAGCGCGGCCTCCCACGCCACCCTTGCCGCGGCTCGGACGAGGTCGAAGTCCCAGCCCGGTACCTCCTCCTCCAGGTTGCGCAGGGCTCCGGCCACGTCCACGTAGGAGATACCGACCTTCAGCAGCAGCTGATCGCTGCGTGCGGGAGCCAGCTCGAGCAGCGCGCGTAGTCGCCGGCCCCGGGCCTCGTCACGCTGTCCCAGCGAGATGGTGTCGTTGACCATTGCCAGCGTGACCACGGGGCGCGACAGCGCCATCGCGAAGAACACGCGCTGGTCCTCCGCCCAGCCCGTGGAGTGCCGGTAACCCACGACGAGCGTGTCGTTCTCCACCCGCAGATACGTCTCGGTGGGCTGGTCCCAGTTCACCGCGTACCCGAGGTCGACCAGCAGATGGGGGTCGGCGTCGTTCGAGAAGGTGTAGCGGTGCACGCCCACCCGCTCGGTGGCGGTCAGCTCCGCCGTGATCCCCTGATCGTCCAGCACCACGGAGTAGTAGCCCGGCTCCGCGGATTCCCTCTCGTGCGAGAAGCCTGACTTGGCGGCGCGCTCGTCGCGGCTCTCCCAGCGGGGCGCGATGTCAACCGGCTGCGACAGCGGCATGACTAGTATGTCCGCGAGATCGCCGATGCCGGTGCCGCTCAGATGTGTGTGGCTGAAGCCGACGATGACACTGTCGGAGTAGTGGTAGCCCGAAACCCAGTCCCAGCCCGAGCGTCCGTTGTCCGGGCTCAGCTGCACCATCCCGAACGGCACCGTCGCCCCGGGATAGACGTGCCCGTGGGCGCCGGTCCCCAGGAACGGATCGACGTAGCTCGTGATGGAAGTCTCGTCTTCACCGCCGCCGCAGGCGGCGGCCAGCAAAACGCAGCACGCTGCAGCCGTCAACCACCTCGTCATTGGCTTCCCTTCCCCTGGGGCCATCATGCCCGCAGCAGATGCGGCCGCTCCCTGTACAGCCGCACGATGAGCTCTCCGAATAGCGTATTGGCCCAGGCGAACCACTCTCTCGTGAAGCGCGCCGGGTCGTCCTTGTGGAATGACTCGTGCATGAAGCCCGTGCCCGCGTGCGTCGACTTCAGCATGCGCACGCAGAAGGCGATCTCCTCGTCCGAACCGCTGGTGAGGGCACGCATTATGATGCTCAGGGGCCACACCATGTCGAGCCCCACGTGCGGTCCTCCGACACCCTCGCCAGCCGCACCCTCGAAGAAGTACGGGTTGCTGTGCGACAGCACGAACGCCCGGGTGCTGCGGTAGACGGGATCGTCGGCAGGACAGGAGCCCAGGTACGGCAGCGACAGCAGGCTCGGGACGTTGGCATCGTCCATGAACAGCTGATTGCCGAAGCCGTCCACCTCGTACGGGAACACCGTGCCGAAGTGCAGGTGCTCGGCGCGCGCGTACTCCTCGAGCGCGGCTTCGACCTCGTCGGCCAGCGCACGGCACCCCGCCTCGAACGCGGGGTCGCCGGCCACCGCGGAGTGGAGTTCCGCCAGCTGCCGCAGCGACGTCACAGCGAAGAAGTTCGACGGCACCAGGAACGGGTAGATGGTCGCGTCGTCCGAGGGGCGGAAGATGGAGCAGATGAGGCCGACCGGGCGGATCGGGTTGCCGTACCCCGCCCCGGCCACCGTGTCGGTCTGCCATCCGGTGACGCGTTGGAACTTGTAGGGGCCCTTCCCATCCTTGCGCTGCTGCTCCCGGAAGGTGCGCAGCACGAGCCGCATCGCCTGGCGCCAGTCGGCGTCGAACGGCGAGGCGTCGCCGGTGGCCCGCCAGTAGCCGTACGCGAGCCGGATCGGATAACACAGGGAGTCCACCTCCCATTTCCGCTCGTGCAGCTCGGGCTTCATGTCCGTGAGGTCGTCCCGCCACGGGCTGTCGCCAGGCCCCTTGTTGAACGCGTTGGCGTAGGGATCTATGTGTATGCACTTGACCTGTCGGTTGATGACCCCGACCAGCAGCTCCCGCAGCGGCCGGTCCTCCGCGGCGAGCGGCAGGTAGGGCCACACCTGGGCGCTCGAATCCCGCAGCCACATGGCCTCGATGTCGCCGGTGATGACGAAAGTGTCGGGCCGGCCGCCCTCCATCGAATGGTCGACGGTGGTGTCCAGCGTGTTGGGAAAGCAGTTCTCGAACAGCCAGGCCAGCTCGTCGTCGGCGATGGCGGCCTTCACGTCCGTTATGGTCCGCTCTACCATCCGGCTGGTGAACCGCCGGTCCCCCTGAGCCGGGCGCCGCGAGTCCAGCTGCGGCGCGCGCGCCGGCCGGCCGGACCCCTCCAGGGCCCGGGGGCCCAGCGCCGTGAGCCCCAGGGCCGCCGCCCCGGCGTGCCTGAGGAATTCCCGTCGACTGGTCCGATCGCGGCTCGTACCGGCCATGCCCACCCCTGTCTCGATCCGGGCTATCTCTAGTCTAGGGCTAGGGATACCGCCTGCGCCAGGAGCCGATTTGCGGCTCCCCAGCCCCGCCGATAGACTCCTCTAGAGGGGCAATCATGGGGGGAGTGGGCCGTGCCGCACCGTGACATCGACCACCGCATCAGGGGCCTCAAGTGCCTCGTCGGAAACACGCCGCTGCTCGCCGTAGACCTGACGTTTCGCGGGGAAAAGCGGGTTTTGTACGCCAAAGCCGAGCACATGAACATGACGGGGAGCATCAAGGACCGGATGGCGCTCTTCATCATGCAGCAGGCCTACGCGACCGGGGCCCTGCGGCCCGGCAGCCTCATAGTGGAGGCCACGAGCGGCAACACCGGCATCTCGGTCGCCGCCATCGGCCGGGCCATGGGGCACCCGGTCTCCATCTTCATGCCCGACTGGATGAGCGCGGAGCGGGTCAACCTGATCCGCAGTCTGGGAGCGGGCATCAATCTGGTGAGCAAGGACGAGGGTGGCTTCCTGGGATGCATCCGTCAGGCGGAGGAGCTGGCCGCAGCCACGCCGGGCGCCTTCCTGCCGCGCCAGTTCTCCAACGAGGACAACAGCGAGGCCCACTTCCAGACCACGGGTCCCGAGATCTGGTGGCAGCTCAGGTTCCGCAACATGACTCCGGACGCCTTAGTTGCGGGTGTGGGCACGGGCGGCACGGTGATGGGCGCCGGCCTCTTTCTCAAGGGGCGGCACCCCGAGGTGAAGATCCACCCGGTGGAGCCGTCCAACTCCCCCACGCTGTCCACCGGCTGCAAGGTCGGCCGCCACCGCATCCAGGGCATCTCGGACGAGTTCATCCCGCCCATCGTGGACATGGGCGCGCTGGACGACGTGATCGGCGTGGATGACGGCGACGCGATACAGATGGCGCAGCGGCTGGCCTCCGAGTTGGGGCTCGGCGTCGGAATCTCGTCGGGCTGCAACCTGCTGGCGGCCCTCGAGGTGCAGAACCGGCTCGGCTCCCACGCCACCGTCGTGACCGTATTCCCCGATGACAACAAGAAGTACCTCAGTACCGATCTGCTGCGCGAGGAGCCGGCCCAGGACGGGTTCCTGAGCCCCGAGGTGGAGCTGAGGGGCTTCCGCGCCTTCAAGCGCGTGTGCCACACCTGCTGCGACCCGGCTGAGTGCCTGGAGGGCATCCCTGCTGACTTCTTGGCCGCGGAGCAGGCCCTGCCGCCCTGCCCCCGCAGGGTGAGCGTGGGGTAGGTCGAGCTCCGAGCGGGACTCTACCCGCCCAGTATCCAGCGCGCGAGCGTGTCAGCTCCGTTCGTCTTGGGTCGTACCGCGCTGCATTCCCTGACCCGCCAAGCCTGATCGTCGATTTGACGAGAGAACGGCACGAATCTCGTGCGGTCGAAGTAGCCCAGCGTGCGTGCCTCCCAGAAAGTATTGTAGCCGGCACCACACAATACGGCGTCCGCTCCGCTCAGCCAGGAGCACAGGGGGAACGGGGCCTGGTCGTCGTACAGGCTGAAGTACACCACCAGATCATCAGGACCCGCTCGGACGGGGATCTCATCTATCTCGCCCGGTTCGCCAGCGTGTGACACGACAATCAGCCGCCGTGACTCCTCCACATTGAGCAACTCCCGCAACGCTTCGCGGGGCCGACACTCGTCGGGGTTGCAGATCACGCCAGGGTCTATCCGATCGGTGAACACGTCGTACTCAAGTGGCTCGACGGCGATGATGCGCTCGTACTGGGTGGGGTCGAACGGTGCCTCGGGGGGACCCTCGAACCAGATGTCCGGGCAACGGCGGATCAGGAGCCAGTGCTCGCAGTCGGGCAGCGGCAGGATGAAGCGAAGCGGGGCCCAGAACTGGCCCACGATCAGGATGTCGGGTCCGAAGTCGAGCAGCGCGTGAGCCAAATGGCTGGCTCCTGCCAACGAGGCCTGCTGCAACTCCTGCATGCGCACCGGCACCGGGGTATAGTTGGCGTACCGCGCGTAAGGGAACGGAGGTTCGGGGGAGAAAGCGCGAAACTCCACTTCCAATCCTGCCCGCGCCAGCGCCCGTTCAATGGAGAAACCCTGAAGCAAATCGCCGGCACCAACGGTGCCGGCGGTGAAGTAGGCGACTCGCGTCACTCTACGCGTCGATTACGAGCAGCCGTAGAAGATCGACGCGCCACCGACTTCGTTGAAATCGGTTGCGTCGCAGCTCGCGATCGCGTTCGGAGGGACGGTCCCGATGCCGAAGAAGAACCCGATATCAACCTGCAGCGCGGGCGCAGCGGCGTCAGAGTCCTCCGCCTTCACATAGTACCCAACGTTCAGCGTGGGCTGCGTGTCGAACGTGAGGCCGCTGAAGCTATAGATGGTGGCCAGCGCACCCGGATGGAAGATTGTGAACTGGGTATCCGCCCCATTGTAGAACTTGAAGTCAACGTTGTTGAATACGGTGAAGGTGCCGATATAGGGAGGGTTGGGAGACCCGTTCCACTCCAGCAGCACGCGCTGCAGCTCGAGGTCAGTCACGTCCAGAGCGCCGACCGCGAGCGTATTGCCGTTCCCGACGATGATGGCAGTGGAGCCTGAACCGGAACTCAGGTAGCCATGCGCAAAGACGTCGCTCCCGAGCGTCACGCGCACCGTGTTGTTGAACGCGACATCGGCAAAGTGCGACTTCATTACACCAACGCCGATCCCCGGGGTCGCGAACGAAAGAGTCTGCGCCGCCGTGCCCACAAAGTCGACTTTGTGGCTACCACCCGCGTGGAAGCTCTCCGGATCGGTCGTTGCGAGCTGAGTGAAGTCTCCCCTGGCGATGATGATCCCGTCAATCAGCAGACCGTCCGTGTTGCCCCCATCGAACGTGATGGCACCGTCTACCGTGAGCTGGTCGCTGGTGCCGACCATGGTCAGGGTGGCGTTGTCCAGGGTGGTGAAGTTGCCGTTCACGAACACCCAGCTGCTATTCAAGCTGAGATTTCCAGTCCCAGCAACAACGAGGTCACCGGTGATCGTCACGAAGCTGGCGAGAGCGCTCCCCGTGACGGTCACGTTCTTCATCGGATTGGCCCACGTCGTGGTCGATCCGCTGAACAGCGTGTGGTCAACGTCCCATACGCCGCCTTCGCCGCCTCCGTTGTCCACGCCGCTTCCAGCCACGGTTATCGTCGTTGCCGGATCGCTGGTGGCGCCGGCCGGCGGAATTGAGAATACGTTCACGCTTCCTGCGACGTAGACGTCGGTAGTGAAGTTCAGCACGTCAGTGCTGTTGTTGTGCGCTAGCTCGAGATCCTGGAACTGGGATGCTGAGGGCGCGGGCCCCGGGTTGGCAAAGCTGGCCGTGTTGGTGCCGGCTCCGTCGAACACGGTGAGGAACGTGCCGGTCGGGGCATAGCTCGCAGGATCGCCGGTCGGACCCTGATTGAAGCTGCCGCCGATGTACATAATGCCGTCGGTCAGGAGCCCCGCCGTGCTTCCGCCCTGGATGTCGGCGTTGCCCTTCACAGTCAGCACATCCGTGCTGGACGTCATGGAGAAGTGCCCGCCGGTCATCGTCTGAAAATCGCCCGTAACGGTGAACCCGCCTCCCCCGCCAATATAGAGCTCCCCGTTGTTGGATATCGTCA
>JBDHJM010000067.1:0-14361 GCA_039586895.1 Gemmatimonadota bacterium
AACAGGCCGAGCAGCGTTGTCTTGCCGCTGCCCGACGGACCCACGATGGCCACGAAGCCCTCGGGCTCCACGCTCAGGTTGATGTCCTTGAGGACGGTGAGCGGGCGGCCCCCGCTTAGGTATGTTTGTTCCAGGTGTTCAGCGACGATCATCATGACTCGTAAGATACTCTGGCTCGCCCTCGGGGTCCTGGCAGTCGCGTGCGGCGACGCGACTGAGGAACGTGCATCCGCGCGCGGCGCCTCCGGCGCAGCTTCCGCGCCGCCGGCCGAGCGGCCAGTGGTGCTGTTCCTCGGCACCAGCCTCACCGCCGGATACGGACTCGACGTCGAGCAGGCCTACCCGGCGCTGGTGCAGCAGAAGATCGACCGCGCAGGCCTCGAGTTCCGCGTGGTTAACGCGGGGGTTAGCGGCGAGACGTCGGCCGGCGGCCTGAGGCGCATCGACTGGCTGCTGCGCGAGCCGGTTGCCGTTCTCGTTCTGGAGCTGGGCGCCAACGACGGGCTGCGCGGGCTGGATCCCGAGGCCATGCGCGAGAACCTGAGGGAGATCATCGTGCGCACCAAAGAGGCCAACCCCGAGGTGCGCATCGTGATTGCCGGGATGTCGTGCGCACCAAAGAGGCCAACCCCGAGGTGCGCATCGTGATTGCCGGGATGGCAGCGCCGCCCAACATGGGCCAGCTCTACACCGATGCGTTCAGCAGGGTGTTCCCCGAGCTGGCGCGCGAGCAGCGCGCCGCGCTGATCCCGTTCCTGCTGGACGGCGTGGCGGGCCGGCGCCGCTACAACCAGGTGGACGGCATTCACCCGACGGCCGCAGGGCAGGAGGTCGTGGCGGACAACGTGTGGGAGGTGCTCGAGCGGGTGCTGCGCACCACCGCCGGGGTGTACTGATGCTCCGTCCCGGCAAGATCGTGTGCGTGGGGCGCAACTACGTCGCTCACGCCAAGGAGCTCGGCAACGTAGTGCCCGAGCGGCCGCTCATCTTCCTCAAGCCGCCATCGGCGGTGATCGGCGACGGGGACGCGATCGTTCTGCCGCCCGAGTCCAAGCAGGTTGAGCACGAGGCCGAGATCGGTGTGTTGCTCGGTGCGCCGCTCAGGCACGCGCGTGAGCAGGACGCGCTCGACGCGGTGGCCGGCATAACCTGTGTGAACGACGTGACGGCCCGGGACCTCCAGAGGACAGACAAACAGTGGACCCGTGCCAAGGGGTTCGACACGTTCTGTCCCGTGGGACCGCGCCTGGTCCCGCTGGCGGAGCTGCCGCCGCTGGAGGAGCTCGAGGTGATCGGCCGGGTGAACGGCACCGAGCGGCAGCACGGCCGCTGCGCGGACATGGCGTTCGGCGTGCCGTTCCTGCTCTCGTACATATCGAGCGTCATGACGCTGGAGCCGGGTGACCTGGTGGCCACCGGCACTCCGGCGGGCGTGGGGCCGCTCGCGGCCGGTGACGTGGTCGAGGTGGAGATTCCGGGCGTGGGTGTGCTGAGCAACCCGGTAGCAAAAGGGCCGGCGTGAGCCGGCCCCCCGCAGTCGCCGCGCGGCAGCGCTAGGCCGCGGCCCCTTCCTCTTCTTCTACGCCGAGCGCCAGGTCGTGGCGCGCGGCCTCCCATCCCAGGATCGCGCGCTTGCGCGACGCACCCCAGCGGTAGCTGCCGAACGCGCCGGTCTGCCGGATCACGCGGTGACACGGAATCAGATATGCGATCGGGTTGTGCCCCACCGCAGTGCCCACGGCGCGGTGCGCTTCCGGGTGCCCGATGGCGCGCGCGATGTCGCCGTACGATGCGAGCGCGCCCTCCGGAATGCTGAGCAGCGCCTGCCACACCTTGAGCTGGAAGTTGGTGCCCCTGATCGCCAGGGTGATCGGCGCGTCGTCGGGCGAGCCCTCGAACACGCGCGCTGCGGTGTCCGCCGTGGCCTGCTGATCGCGCTTCAGCGACGCCGCACTCCAGCGGCGCTCGAGCTCGCCGAGCACGATCTTGCGCTCGGCGGCGGGAGCGAACGAGAGGCCGCAGATGCCGCGCTCCGTCTCGGCCAGCAGGCACTCGCCGAACGGCGTGGCGTGGAAGCCGTAGCGGATGGCCACGCCCTCTCCGCGCTCCTTGTACTCGCCGGGCGTCACCGCCTCGGCCGCAACGAACAGGTCGTGCAGCCTGCCGGGGCCCGAGAGCCCGCTGTCGTAGGAGGCCTCCAGCGCACTCTTGCCCTCGCGCAGGGCCGTCTTGGCACGGGCCACGGTCAGGAACTGGAGGAAGCGCTTGGGGCTCACGCCAGCCCAGCGTTTGAACAGACGCTGGAAGTGGTACGGGGAGAGGCCCACGGCCTGCGCCACCTCGTCGAGGGAGGGTTGGCGCCGGGCGTGCTGCTCCAGGTACTCGATCGCTCGGCGGATTCGGTCGGCGTCGCGGGTGGCCATCATCTGAAGCTCGCTCGGTTCGGACGGTGCGCAAGTTCGCGCATGAGGGAGGCCGTCTCAATCCGATTCTTGCTGCTAGGCGAAGCGTTGGGGGGCCTGCTTTCACGAACTGCGGTTCGCCCCGCCTCCTAGTGCCCGATTATCCCCGCCAACCACGAACTCCCTCCCAGCTCGGCCGCCCTGCGGCCCACGCTCACCGACGTTCGGTCAGCCGGGTCCCCCACGCTTCGCCCTGCACCCTACCTCGAAGCTGCGACCGGCTCCACGGTACGCGGCACCGCCTCCGGCTCCACGAACCCCGACACGTCCAGCTCCAGCAGCTTGAGCCCGTCCAGGCTCACTCCGGCGAAGCGGACCAGCCAGTGCAGGTGCGGGCCGGTGACCCGCCCCGTGGCGCCGACGCGTCCCACCAGGCTGCCACGCTCGAGCGTGTCGCCCGGGGCCACGTCGACCTGGCTCAGGTGGAGGTAGGCTGTGATCAGGCCGCGGCCGTGATCGAGGTAGACCACGTTGCCGCTGTAGTAGAAGTCGCCCACCAGTGCGACCACGCCGCGGTTGGCGGCGAGCACCGGGTCGCCACGGTCGCCGTCCAGATCCACTCCCCAGTGGCGGCTGCGCAGCTCGCCGTTGAACTCGCGCCGCGTGCCGAAGCGGCTGGTGACCCGTCCGGGCAGGGGCCGCGCGAAGGGTCCAGACCAGAGGCGCGGGGTGTCTGGGCTGCGGGCGTACACGGCGCGCGACAGCTCCCGCTCCCGCGCGATGCGCCGCTGCAGCGCCGAGTCGGGCGCGTCCACGTAGCGCCGGTTCACGCGGAGCCGCTCCACCGCGAACTCGCCGCTCCTCGACCTCCAGCGTGAGCACGGCAGAGTCAGGCGCAGTGACCGGGAGGCCGCCCAGTGCATGCCACCCGCCCGGGACCGCCTCGAAGTGGAGCGTCTGGCCGGCCAGCGCTCCGCGCACCGCAGTGGGCATGACCGACTGGCTGTCGGGCTGCACCAGCAGGTGGACCGGTCCACCCTGCGCCGGCGGGCTGGGGAGCCAGCCGACGGTGATCTCGTAGGGGCCGGGGCTGTGGGGTGCAGCACCGAGCAGGGCCCAGGTGCCGAGGGTGGCGACAGCCGCTCCCGCGGCGATTGTGAGCATCCGGGTGGTCGACATGGCACCCAAGATAAAGGGGGCCGCCAGGCCCCCCGGTGACGTTCGTCGCAATTCTGGAGCTAGAAGTCGAACTGGAGGCCGATGCGGTAGAGACCGCTGCGGCCCCTGGTGCCGAGCACGCGCTCCAGGGACTGCCGCCCGGAGAAATGCTGCATGGCGTTGGCGTAGCCGAACCGTACGGGCAGCGACTGGATGTCCCTGACCACCGCCATCGGCTCAACCATGGCCGCGGAAACGGGCTCGGGCCGGAGGTCCACCGCGAGCGTGCTCTGGAGTGCGGTCATCCGCTCCAGCGCTATCGCCGGCCGGGGCGTGGGAGTCAGTGCCCGGCTCGAGAGCTGCGCCACGGCGAAGCGCAGGGTCTGCTGCGCGGCCCACGACTCCAGGGTGCGGGGCGCGGTGGGCTGGAAGCCCGTCTGCGCAGCGCCGACGGCCCCGAACAGCGAGGAGCCCGCACCGACGAATCCCTCCGGGGCGCCACGCAGCTGACACTGCGCCGGCCGGGCCAGTACCAGGCCGGTGCACGCGAGGAGCGCTGTAGTGCCGAGTCTGAGGGTCTTCGTCATGAGGGCCTAATCCTATAAGGGAGGTACCCACTTGGCTAGAACGGGGTTCCGCCGCCAGAGTTCCCGGAGGTGAGTGCTTACCCTATTTCTTTGGTATGCGTAGAACGGGCGTCAGAGAGGTCAGCCCGCAGCCAGCTCGGGCGCCGCTCTCCCTTCCTTGTTCACGCCCCCGAAGCGGCGCTCGCGCCCGCGGAACTCGGAGATCGCCAGCGCCAGGTCGGCGCGGCGGAAGTCGGGCCACAAGAGCGGGGTGAAGTAGAGCTCGGCGTAGGCGGCCTCCCACAGCATGAAGTCGGAGAGCCGCTGCTCACCCGCGGTCCTCACTATCAGGTCCAGCTCGGGGCCGCCGTCGGCCAGCTGGCGGTGCAGCAGCTCGGGGGTGACCGAGTCGGGGTTCAGCTCGCCGCGCGCCACCCGCCCCGCGAGGGCCTGGGCGGCCCGGCCGATGGCCCAGCGTGCGCTGTAGTCGATGGCGAGCCTCAGGTGGAGCCGCCGGCCCCGCGCCGTCTGATGCTCGGTTTCCTCCAGCTGTCCCAGGGCCGAGCGGGGAATCCGGTCGCGCCGGCCGATCTGGGTTACCCGCACTCCGTTCTCCAGCAGCTCGGCGCGCTCCCGCTGGCAGTACTCGCGCAGCAGCCAGAACAGCCTGCCCACCTCTCCGGCGGGCCGTTTCCAGTTGTCCGCCGAGAACGCGTATAGTGTGAGAGTACTCACTCCCAGGTCCGGAGCGCCGCGCACGATGTCCCGCACGGCCTCCACACCGGCCAGGTGTCCGCGCCAGCGCGGCTTGCCCTGCTGGCGCGCCCAGCGCCCGTTGCCATCCATGATGATGCCGACGTGCAGCCCGCTCATGTTCGCTCCAGCGCATCGCGCGCTTCGCTGAGGATCGCTTCCATCTGTTTCAGATAATGGTCCAGGGCGCGGCGGCCCTTGGAGGTCAGCCGGTACTCGGTCTTGGGCTTCCGGTCCTCGAATCCCTTGCTGACCTTGATGTAGCCGGCCTCCTCGAGCTTGCGGGCGTGCACGCTCAGATTCCCGTCGCTCGCGCGCAGCGCCTTCTTGAGGTCGGCGAAGCTCATCGCCTCCTCTGCCGCCAGGGCAGATACGATGCCCAGGCGGATGCGCTCGTGGATGAGCCGGTCCAGGCTCTCGGTAGTAGTGCTAGCCACCGTGCCGGAAGATCAGGTCCAGGCCGACGGCCACGTGCAGGCCGCCGAAGCCAACTGCGAGCAGGGCGAGCCCGTGTTCGGGCCGGAACAGGGCCACCGCTCCGAGGACGAGGAACATGATGCCCATGCCCCTGATGGCGCGGACCGAGATGGTGCCGCCGGCGGTGACGCCGGCGCCGTACAGCGTGAGCCACATGCCGGGGAGCAGCGCGTCGGCTCCCTGGCGGGCGAGGGCGAGGGTCATCAGTCCGCCCGCCCCCAGAGCGGGCAGCATCACCCACGCCACCTTGCGGATGGCCCCGGACCAGATGGGCACTTCCAGGCGCCGCGCCTTGGCCACGTTGAACGCCATCGCGATGGGTGCCGAGACCAGGGCCGCCGGAATCCAGATGCGCAGGTCGGCGCCGAGGTTCCCGCTCCAGGCGAGCACGGCGGCCAGGAGCCCCACGAATCCGACGGCGATGAGCCCCCACCCGGAGACGGCGGTGAAGCTCGACGCCGACTCCATCATGCGCCGGATGAAGGCCAGAGTTTCCTTGGCCTCCTGCTGTTCCTCGTGTGTCGGAATGGCCACGTATTCCCCCTGGACACGCGAAGGGTAAAGGACTTTACAGAATAAAGTAGGGCGCCCGTCACAGGGCGCAAGCTCTGTGGGCTTGAACCCGCCCATTGGGGCCTTTAGACTCCCTGCCCGACGCAAGTTCATTGCTGGACTTCACCCAATTGCGAGTGATGCCGTTGCTCACCCTGACCAACGTGACCAAGCGCTTCGAGGGCGTCACCGCCGTCGACGGCGCCAGCTTCACCGTGGATCGCGGCGAGGTGGTTGGATTCCTGGGCCCCAACGGGGCGGGGAAGTCCACCACCATGCGGCTGATCACCCAGTTCTACGAGCCCGACGAGGGGGAGATCCGGTTCGACGGCGTGCCGCTGGCCGAGGCCGGCCGCGAGGCCAAGCGCCGCATCGGGTACCTGGCCGAGAACAACCCGCTGTATGAAGAGATGCTAGTGGCGGAGTACCTCGAGTTCGTGGCTCGGCTGAGGGAGCTGGAGGGCGCCGCACGGCGCGACGCCGTGGACGAGGCGGTCACCCGCACCCAGATCGGCGATGTGTACTACCGGCCCATCGGCGAGCTCTCCAAGGGCTTCCGGCAGCGGGTGGGGCTGGCGCAGGCCATCCTGCACCGCCCAGACCTGCTGGTGCTGGACGAGCCCACCGAGGGCCTGGACCCAAACCAGCGCGTCGAGATCCGGCGCCTGATAAGCGACCTGGGACAGGACCGCACGGTGATGTTGTCCACCCATGTCCTCCCCGAGGTGCAGCACACCTGCACCCGCCTGCTCGTGATCCACCGCGGGCGCCTGGCGGCCGACGGACCGGTGGAGGCGCTCACCGCCGACGCAGCGGGCGCCAACCAGGTGTCGGTTGAGGTGGCCGGCGAGGGAGTGCTGGAAGCGCTGGCCGGACTGGAGGGCGTGCTCAGCGTGGACGGGCCGCAGCCCAGGCCCGCCGACCGCGCCGCCTTCACGGTCACCACAGAGGGCGGGCGCGACGTGCGGCCGGCCGTATTCCGGCTGGCGGGTGAGCGGGGCTGGACCCTGTACGAGCTGCACCAGGAGGCGCGTAGCCTGGAGGACCTGTTCCGGCAGCTCACCAGCGGGGCTGAGAGCTCGTCCGAAAGCGCGACCGACGGCTCGGCGGCAGGTGGGGACGAGAGCGCGGGGGGGAGCGAATGAAGAACGGTCCCAGGAACGTGCTGACGCTGGCGCGCCGCGAGCTGGGCACGCTGCTTGACCACCCGACCGGCTACATCCTGCTGGTCGTGTTCCTGGCGGTGAACAACTTCCTGTTCTTCCGCTCGGCCTACCTGATGGGGCTGGCCTCGCTGAGACCCATGCTGGAGTTGCTGCCCTGGGTATCGCTGTTCTTCGTGCCCGCGGTGACGATGCGCTCGCTGGCCGAGGACGCGCGCTCGGGCACGCTGGAGACGGTGCTGGCACAGCCGGTCACCGAGCTGGAGCTGGTGGTGGGCAAATACCTGGGGTCGCTCGGGTTCATCCTGATCGCGCTGCTGCTCACGCTCACCATTCCGCTGGGGCTCTCGCGCGCCGCCGACCTGCCGATGGGTGTGATCGTCTCACAGTACGTGGGCGCGGGACTGCTGGTGGCCGGCATGGCCGCCGTGGGGGTTTGGGCGTCGAGCGTAACCAGGAATCAGATCACCGCGTTCATCGTGGGCGTGACGGTGATGTTCCTGCTGATCCTGGCCGGCGCGAGCCCGCTGCTCACCGGGCTGCCGCCCCGGCTCGCCGCGGTGATGGCGAGTCTCTCGGTGCTGCCGCACTTCGAGAGCATCACGCGAGGCGTGATCGACCTGAGGGACGTGGTCTACTTCGCGACCCTGGCCGGGCTGTTCCTCGCGTTCGCCTACGGCGCGCTGATGGCGCGCAAGCTCTCGCCGCACCGGGCGGCACGCCGCCGCCTGCGCCTGGGCACGGTGCTCGTGGCCGTGACGCTGGTGGTGGTGAACCTGTTCGGCGGGCACATCGGCGGGCGGCTGGACCTCACGCCGGGCAAAGCGTTCACGCTCTCGCCCGCCACGCGCGACATACTGGGCGGGCTGGACGATCTGCTCACCATCAAGCTGTTCGTGACCGAGCGGCTGCCGACCGAGATATCCGTGGTGAAGCGCGACGTGGGCGACCTGCTGTCCGACATGCGGCGCGCTGGCGGCGGCAACGTGCGCGTGGTCGAGGTGGACCCCGCGGAGGACGAGGAGGCGATGAGCGAGGCGCGCTCGCTCGGCATCCCTCCGCTGCGCTTCAACGTGGTGGGCGAGTCGGAGCTGCAGGTGCAGGAGGGCTACTTCGGTCTGGCGGTGCAGTACGCCGACGGCTCCGAGATCATCCCCGTCGTGCAGCGCACCAGCGATCTCGAGTACCGCATCATGTCGTACGTGCGCTCGCTCACCGAGACCGAGCGAGCGGTGGTCGGCATGCTCGAGTCCGAGGCTGACGGCGCCGGCAACACCTACCGGCAGCTGAGGCGCGGGCTGGAGAGCAACTACGAGGTCCGCACCGTCACCGCCACGGACAGCACGCCGATCGATCCGGAGATCCGTGCCCTGGTTCTTGCGGGCGCGGCCCCGGTCATACTCGACACGCTGCAGCTGGAGCGGTTCGGGGATTACCTGCGCCGGGGCGGCGGAGTCCTGGTAATGGCGAGTGGAATGACGGTCCAGGCACAGGGCTTCATGGCAGCGGCGCGGCCGGTGGGGTGGAACCAGGTGCTGGCCGACTACGGGGTGAGCGTTCGCGGCGACATGGTGTTCGACCTCGCCTCCAACGAGGCGGTCTCGATGCCGTCCGCGGTGGGGAGGGTGATGATGCAGTACCCGTTCTGGGTGCGTGCGCTCTCCACACGGCTCACCGCCATGAACCTCGACCTGGAGGCTCTCACGCTGCCGTGGGCGTCGAGCCTGGACACCGCTGGTGCTCGGCCCGGTACCGTCATCCCGCTGTTCGTCTCGAGCAACGCCGCCGGTGTGGAGCGGGGACGCTCGATGGTGCAGCCGCAGCGCAGCTTCAGGCAGGACTCGCTGGGGGTGAAGCTCATGGCGGTTGCGGTGGATCCGCTGGCTGCCGACTCGGGAGCCGTAGCGGCATCGGGCCGCATCGTGCTCGTGGGCAACGGCGAATTCGCCGCCGACCGCTATGCGCAGAACGCCGAGGGCGGCCTGCTGTTCGCGCTCAACGCGGTGGACTGGCTGTCGCAGGACGAGGCGCTGGTCCGTATCCGCTCCAAGAGCCGGCGGCCGCCGCCGCTGGTGTTCGACAGCGATGGTGAGCGCGACGCCGTGAAGTGGATCAACATGGCCGGCGTGCCGCTGCTGCTCATCGCGTTCGCGGCGCTGCACCTGTGGCGCCGCCGCCGCCGCACCAGACAGGTGTACCGGCCGGTGGAGGCCGCATGACCGGCAGGCAGCTCACGCACATCGGCATAGCGCTCGTCGTGGCGCTGTTCCTGTGGGGCCTCTCGGAGATGATCGGGGGCCGCTCGGACGAGATCGAGGAGCTCGAGGTGCTGCCCGCGATCTCGCCGGAGGACGTGGATACGATCGAGTTCGTACACGACGGCGACACGGTGCGCCTGGTGCAGTGGACCGAGGGCGCCTGGAGCGTGAACGGACACCAGGCGTCGGTCCGCGCGGTGGACGGCCTGTTCGCGGCGCTGGCCCAGCCGGTCACCGCGAGCCTGGTGGCGGTGAGCGTGTCGTCGCACGAGCGAATGGGCGTTGCGGCGGAGGCCGACCGGCTGAGGGTGCTCGACGGCGACCGCGTCGTGGCCGATCTGCTGCTGGGCGGGCGCGGGCGGCAAGGCGAGAGCGTGTACGTGCGGAGCGAAGGCGACGACCGCGTGTACATGATGCGCGGCGGCCTGGCGGCTATGAGCGGCCTCGGCGAAACCGAGTGGCGCGAGAAGACGATAGCTCTGGTGGAGCCCGCACAGGTGCAGCGGGTCGAGGTAGAGCGCGGCCGAGAGCGTTATACGCTGACGCGCGCGGACGACGGCTGGATGCTGAACGGAGCCGCGGCCGACACTGCCCGGGTCGAGAAGATGCTGCGCCGCTACATCAACCTGCAGCCAGAGGGCAAGGCGTTCGCGACACCGGCCGAGGCCGACTCCGCCGACTTCGCCCGGCCCGACCGCCGCATCACGCTGCTGGGCGCCGCAGGCGACACTCTGGCCGCGCTGCTGTACGACTCGACCGACACCGGCTACTGGGTGCGCCACGCCGCGGGCGGCACCGTATACCATATGTATGGATACCGGGTGGAGGTGTCGGTCCCGGCCGATTCGAACCTGATGCCGCGCTAGGGAGCTGTCCCCCGCGTCATACTGGACGCGTTTCCCGACAGGCTATATCATCGCAGCGACCTCGATGTGGGAGGCCGGGTGACGGACGGGATCGAGAGCCTGAAGGCCGCGCTGGAAGATCGCTACCGCATCGAGCGTGAGCTCGGCAGGGGCGGCATGGCCACCGTGTACCTGGCCGAAGATCGGAAGCACGGCCGCAAGGTGGCCGTCAAGGTGCTGCATCCCGAGTTGGCCGCCGTCCTGGGAGCCGAGCGCTTCCTGCGCGAGATCGAGATAGCCGCGCGTCTCACCCATCCCCACATCCTGCCGCTGCACGACTCCGGGGAGTCCGGGGGCTTTCTCTACTACGTCATGCCGTACGTGGACGGCGAGTCGCTGCGCGACCTGCTGCAGCGCGAGACCCAGCTTTCCCTCGAGGACGTGGTGCACGTCGTGCGGGAGGTGGCCGACGGTCTGAGCTACGCGCACAGCTTGGGCGTGGTGCACCGCGACATCAAGCCGGAGAACATCCTGCTCTCGGGCGGCCACGCGCTGGTGGCCGACTTCGGGATCGCGCGGGCCGTGACCGAGGCGGGAGGCTCGCGCCTCACCGAGACGGGGCTGAGCCTGGGAACTCCGCACTACATGAGCCCGGAGCAGGCCAGCGGATCGCGCAAGGTGGACGGTCGCAGTGACGTGTACGCCCTGGCGTGCGTCGCATACGAGATGCTGGTGGGGGAGCCGCCGCACTCCGGCCCCAATGCACAGGCCATAATGGCCAAGGTCCTCACCCAACCCGTGCCGAGCGTGCGGGAGGGCCGTGACACCGTGAACGCGGCAATGGACTCCGCGGTCCACAGAGCGCTGGAGAAGCTGCCCGCCGACCGCTTCGCGACCGCGCAGCAGTTCAGCGACGCGATGCGCCGGTCTCTGGAGGGAGGCAGTGTGGCGACCGCGGCGGTGACGGAGCCGCGGCCCGCGGACCGGCTGTGGAAGGCCGCGGCGCTGGCAATGGGGGCTGTCGCCGTCGCGGCCGTGGCGATACTCGGCCCGTGGTGGGGGGACGACGGGGTGGGTGACGCGTCTGTCTACCGCCTCGCCGTGGCGATCCCGCCGCTCGCGGTCGCAGATCATGCTCCCAGCCCGGCCGTGGCGCTGTCGCCGGA
Source organism: Gemmatimonadota bacterium (assembly GCA_039586895.1). GTDB lineage: Bacteria > Gemmatimonadota > Gemmatimonadetes > Gemmatimonadales > GWC2-71-9 > WVYX01. The sequence goes on from JBDHJM010000067.1 coordinate 11,341, forward strand.
CGGGTCGGTGCTGGCGTACGTCTCGGGCGAGGGGGGGTCGGGTCAGATCTACCTACGTCACCTCGGCGCGCCCACCTCCACTCCGGTGCCGGGGGCCGAGAACGCGCAGAGTCCCTTCTTCTCGCCCGACGGAGAGTGGCTGGGTTTCGTTGCCGACGACCGGCTCACCAAGGTGCGGCTGTCGGACGGCACGAGCGTGACGATTTGCGACGCGCCGGAGATGCACGGCGCGAGCTGGGGCAGCGACGGCACGATCGTGTTCGGGGGGACGGCGAACAACCGGTGGGGTCTGTCGCGCGTCTCGGCCGACGGCGGCACGCCCGAGTCGCTGCTCGTGGCCGCAGACTCGCTGGAGTTCTTCCTGCTGTATCCCGAGGTCCTGCCCGACGGCGATGCCGTGTTGTTCACCGCGGCGAACGCGAGCGGCCAGGCGGTGCACGTCTCGGCCCTCTCACTCAGCACGGGCGAGCGCGAGGTCCTCATCGAGGGCGGCGGCAACGCACGCTACCTCCCGTCCGGTCACCTCGTGTTCGCGCAGCCCGGCGGGCTCTACGCAGTGCCGTTCGACGCGGCGGCGCGAACGGTCGAGGGGTCCCCGGTGAGGGTCGTGCAGGACGCGGTGGTGGGATTTCCGCGCGAGCCGGCGATCGCCCACTTCGACGTGGCGGCCAACGGCACCCTGGTGTACGTGGCGGGGGACGCCGTGGCGGGCCTGGAGGAGGAGCTGGTGTGGGTGGATCGCGATGGCCGGGTCGAGGCCCTCCCCCCGGCGGAAGGTCATGTCGGCCACGCCATGAATCTCGGCTTCATGGGCCCGCGAATCTCCCCCGACGGCGGCCGTGTCCTGTTCTGGACGTCCGATCCCCAGGCCGAGGGGATCCAGGGTTACAACGGCGAGCTTTGGCTGTTCGACATTGCACGCGGCACGCTGTCGCGGCTCTCGGCCGAGACGCACGAGGACTTCTGGTCCGTCTGGACGCCCGACGGCCGGCACATCGTGTCCACGACGGCCCAGGTTGGGGACAACGTAATCGGGCTCTTTGCGCGACAGGCCGACGGCGCCGTCCCGCCGCGGCGTCTCACCGTCACCGGCGACCTCAGGTGGCAGCAGCCCTACTCGTTCACGGCCGACGGTACGATGCTGTTCTTCCAGCAGAGCGAGGGCGGCCAGCAGCACGACATCTGGGTCCTGCCCTGGGGCGGCGCGGGCGATCCCCGGCCCGTCCTGGACGGCCCGGCCGAGGAGTTCCAGCCCGCAGTGTCGCCGGACGGAACGCTGCTGGCGTACGTATCCGACGAATCGGGAAGCAGTGAGGTCTACCTGACGAGCCTGCCGGAGCGGCGCACGCGCTGGTCGGTCTCGGCCGGGGGCGGGAGCGAGCCGGCCTGGGCACCCGACGGCACGGAGCTGTTTTACCTCCAGACCGCCGGGAGCCGGACGGCGCTGGTAGCGGTGAGCGTCGAAGCCGGCACCGACGTCGAGCTCGGCCGGCCCGAGGTACTGTTCGAGGGGTCGTTCTTCGGTGGGGTCATCCCGTTCGGACGCAGCTACGACGTGGCGCCGGCCGGCCGGCGCTTCCTCATGGTTCGCCGTCCCGAGCGGGGCGACGGCCTGCAGACTCTCACCGTGGTCCTCAACTGGCTCGACGAGCTGGAGGAGCTAGTCGGCTCCTAGCCCCGGACCGCCGGCAGAATCCGAACCCACCCGCCAGGACACCCCCCGTGTCCGGTCTCCCGTCCCTTTAGCGCATCCATATCAGAGCGCCCGGTTCGGGCGGGCGACAGTCCAACGCCGCACGGGGGAGAGCAGACGATGTCGGAAGCCGCTATGCCGATGCCGAGCACGGCCCTGGAGAGCGCCACGGCCGACGCAGCCGCTTTGTGGCGGCCGGTGCTGGTCTACTCGGGCACCTGAAGGTTCTGCCGCTGGGCGGCGCGTGTCGTCGCCAAGTTGGACAGGGGCGGTGAGCTGGCGCTGCTCCCGCTCGCCGGCGAGCAGGCGGCAGTGCTGCTCGCGTCGGTGCCGGGGGAGGAGCGCGACGACTGTTGGTGGGTCGTGCTGCGCGACGGCACGCCGGTACGCGGCGACGGCGGCGGGGGTGTCTCGCTCCTGACCGCACTGCGCCTCACGCGTCCGATCGGCCACGCGCTCCGTGTCCTGCGGCTGTCGGCTCTGGTGGACCTGTTCGACAGATTCCTCGCGCGCGTGCGCAGCCGGTTGGGCCGGTTCGTTCCCGACGGCCCCGCACCGCGGAGATATCCCTGACCGAAGCCAGCGTGGGCGGCACGAAGCCCACGCAGATCAACCACAACGGAGGAGAGGATGGCAGAGAAGAAGAAACTGGTCGTGTTAATCACTCGAGGGCTGGACGACGAGCGTTCGTCCGTGGCCTGGAGCATGGCAAACGGCGGCGTCGCCTCGGAGTTGGAGGTCACGATCTTCCTGGCCAGCTCTGGCGTGGACTGGGTCCGCAAGGGCGCGGCCAAGGCTGCGCGGCTCAACCCGCTGGACCCCCCGGCGCAGGAGATGATCCAGAACCTGATCGACGAGGGCGTGAGCGTATTCGTCTGCCCCCCGTGCGCCGGAGTTCGGGGCTACGAGGAGGAGGACTTCATCGACGGAGTGACGCTGGCCGGGTCGGCCGCCGTGCACAACCTCATCAACCAGGGTGCTGCCACGCTAAGCTTCTGATTGCGGGGAGCCGCATGGTTTTGCTACGCTGCACATGAGATGGGGCCCGTCTGCGAAGGCGGCGGATATAGGCACAGTGCAGGAGCTGCTGGGCCACCCGGACGTGCGGACCACCATGATCTACACCCACGTGCTCAATCGAGGGGCCTTCGGGGTACAAAGTCCGATAGACCGGCTGTAAATGGCAGTACTAAGGGCTGTTGAGGTTCCGTTGAGCTCTGAGGCCCCAAGTGAATTTCCCAGTTGTGTTTCCCCCTCCCGCAGTTCGCAAGACACGGACATATTACGCAGCCCTCACGTTACGCAGCCCTCACGTTACGCGGCACCAT
>JBDHJM010000123.1:0-2578 GCA_039586895.1 Gemmatimonadota bacterium
GAAGGAGAGACCGGTCTCAGGGGGAACCGCCAGGGCCCGACGCAGAAACCCCACCGCCGCGTCCAGCTCCAGGTTGCGGTACGCCTCGATGCCGTACTGCAGTTGCTCGGCGGCCGTCTGAGCGCGGGCACTCGGGGCGGCAAGGGCCGTCGCGAGTACCAGACACCCCAGAAGGCGGCGTGGCACTTACGGCTATTGCTCCCGCAGCACGATTCCCGTGAGGCGAATCGAATCGCCGGGCTCGACCACGATTACCTGCTCGTACGGCTCGAAGCCGTCGCGCACGATGCGCACCGTATGGGTGCCGGCAGGAATCGGCAGGTCGAGGATCGGCGTCATCTGGAGCTGGCGGCCGTCGAGGTAGACGTACCCCCACTGCTCCGACTGCACCCAGAGGCGTGCCGGTTGCGCGGCGGCGGCGGCCGGCGTGGCCCGAGTGGTGCGGGGCGGCGCCGTCTCGGAGGGCTGCTGCGGCTCCGGCTGCGTGGCCGGTGGCTGCTCACCCTCGTCGGTGCGCTCCTCCTCAGCTGGCTGCCCCGTGACCACCGCGGACAGCACCGAATCCAGAGTCAACGGCGGTGGAGCGCCCTCGCCGCCCGCCGCGTCCGGCGGTGTCGCTTTGGGGTACGGCCACAGTATCACCCCGGCCACTGCCAGCGGGGCCGCGACCGCCGCGACAAGCCGTGCCCGAGGCCGGCGCCAACGCCGCCGCTGCTGCTCGTCGCGTGGGGGCGATTCCACCGGGAGCGGGGTGGGGTGCGACAGCTCCTGCAGGGTGGGGTTCGTGAACCGCACGGACATGCGCCCGCCGAGCGCCTCAATGAACTGAGCGATGTCGGCAAAGCGGTCGTCGGGCTTCTTGTTCAAGCCGCGGCGCACGGCATTGGAGACCCGATACGGCAGGTCGTTGCGCAGCTCGTACAGCTCCTTGGGAGCCTCGAGGCACTGCTTGCGGATCATGAGTCCGAGCGAGTTCGCGACGAAGGGGGTCTCTCCGGCGAGACAGCGATAGGTCAGCACCGCCAGCGAGTACTGGTCGGAGCGTCCGTCCACGCTCTGGCCGTAGCACTGCTCGGGTGACATGTAGCTCGGCGTGCCGAGGGTGGTGCCCGTGTTGGTGAGCGGGATCGCGCCGAACGCCTTGGCGATGCCGAAATCACACACCCAGACCCAGCCGTCCTCGTCGATCAGCACGTTCTCCGGCTTGACGTCGCGGTGCAGGATGCCACGCCGGTGCGCGTAGTGCAGCGCGCTGGCCAGCTGCCCGATGATCTCGAGTGTGGCGTCGAGCTCCAGGGTCCCGTGCTCCTCGAGCAGGTCGGCGAGAGAGCGTCCCTTCACGTACTTCATGGTGTACCACAGGAAGCTCGACGTCGTCCCGACACGGTAAATCGGGACGATGTGGTGTTGATCGAGCGAGGCCGCGATCTTGGCCTCCCGGCCGAAGCGATCGGCAGCGGCGGTGCCCAGCACCAGTTGGAGAGGCAGGATCTTGAGCGCGACGAGCCGGTTCAGCTCCTTCACGCGCGCCAGATAGACCAGCGACATCCCGCCGCGCCCCAACAGGCCGTCCAGCTGGTAGTCCGTGCCCAGCTGCCGGCGGACGTTGCGCTCCACCTCCTCGGCAGCCGGCAGCTCCGGCGGCTCAGGCCGCGGCGCGGGCTGATTGCAGTGGTTGCACTCCATGGAGTGCGGCAGGATCTCTCCCGTTCGACAGCTGGGGCAGATCATGGATCCCTCCCTCACCTCAGGAGGCATAGGTGCTCCCTGGCCCATGAAGCGTTCTCTCGCTCCGGATGAAGAGATTGTGAAAGGCGCAAAGCGTCATGGGACGTTCACTGCGAAATCGACTCCGGAGGTGCCGAACTCCAACCAGCCGCTGGTGTCGCCTGCTTGGTCTCTTGCCCGAACACGCCAATGGTACGAGTCGTTTGCCAAGCCTGTCCAGACCACCTCGGTTACCTGGCCGCTCGTGACAGGCAGACTCTGCAGAGTCGGCGATCCGCTGAACGGAGTGCCAAACGGCTTGACCTCCACCTCGAGCAGGATCTGGTCCCCCGGGTCGGGATCCTCGACGGTCGCCTTTAGTGTCACACGGTTCTCGTCCGTCGTGCTGCCAGTGTCAATAGGGGTGACGCCGTCGAGCTTGAACTGGCCGAGGCTTAGCGCTTGGACGCTGGGTGGGTCCGGCTCCGCCACGTGGAAGTCTGCGGCGCTCTCGGGGTTGCCGCCGAAGCTCTTCCAAGCCCCAGTCCTGCCCGTCTGATCGAGGGCCCGGATCTGCCAGTGATAGTCGGTGTCGTCGCTGAGCCCCGGAATCCCGACGGCGGCCGTGGCGCCGTTGGCCACGGAGCCGCTGGTGTCGGTTGCGGTTCCCGTGAACGCCACGCCCACCGGGCGCAGCTCCACCAGCAGCCGCAGTTGGTCACCGGGGTCGGGGTCGCTCACCTGGGCACTGACGATCACCGTGGTCTCATCCGTAGTGTCGCCCACGGCGAGCACCGTAAGGTTATCCAGCTTCTTCTGGACCTCACCGCTGGGTAGACTCGGGTCGTCCGGAACCGCCACGCTGAAGTCC
>JBDHJM010000018.1:0-59463 GCA_039586895.1 Gemmatimonadota bacterium
CGACATCCCGGCTCCGGTGAGAGCGGCTACGCGGGTGCAGCGCTCGAGCAGCTCCGCCGCCCTGCGGCAGTCAGCGTCCAATGGACCGCATCCGGTCATCCACGTCCCCACAACGTGTCCACATCGGCTCTCAACATGCGTGTGGAAGGCTGAGCGCGCTACGGGAGCTCCACCAGCCAGAGATTGGCCGAGCCCGCCGAGAGAGGCACGCCGTTGGGGCCGACGAAGCTCACGGTGATCACTTCGACCTCGGCAACGAACTGGCGCGAGCCGGGCACGGCTGCCACGCGGAGCACCGGCCCATCGAAGCGGCCGACGGTCCTGGTCAGGCCGGTCTCCAGGTCCAGCGCCTCCGCCTTGCCCGACCGGTGGCCCGCCACCGGGGTGCCGTCCACGTTGGCGATGTCGAGCGCCGGCTCCAGAAAGAAGCCCACCTCTTCGGCCGTCGCCGAGCCGGGGGCCAGGTGCATCAGGCGCGTGGAGTCGGCCAGCTCGATGATCCACGTTCCGCCGTCGGGCGCCGGGGTGTACGCGATCGCCGACTCGGCGCCCGGCACCACTGCGGACTGCCCGGTGCCCAGCTCCAGGTCCACCAGGGCGTAGGCCACCGTGATCGTGTCGGTGGCCCGCGAAGCACCGGCGCCCTTGATCTTGAACACGCTGTCCACGCCCGCGAGGAAGCGGAGCCGCCCCGGATCGGGCCACGAGGGTTTGATGAACGTGGTGGGGCGCCGCCCGTCCGGCATGGTCCAGAATACGTTCCAGTCAATGGTGAACTGCGCCGGATCATCGGCTGGACCTACCCGCAGCCTGCGGGTCGCCGGGCGAACATCCAGCAGGTGGCTCTTGATCCGGCCGTACACGATCTGCGACCCGTCGGGGGAGAGCGCCGGCTCCACCCACGTGACGACGGAGTCTTGCGGGACGGGGGCCGGCAGCGGGCAGTGCTTCGCGGTGATGGTGCCGCCCGCAGGCGGCATCAGTGCGATGCAGCGCACCGCGACCGGGAGCCCGCCGGGGAACGACACCTCCTGGCCCGGCTCGAACCGGCTGAAAGCCAGGGAACCTCCGGACACAGACGGACTGCGATCGTCCCCCGGGTTGTAGGTCAGCCTGCGCGGGAACTCGCCGCTCGCCGGGGGCAGGGCCTCCGGAGGCTCCCACTCCAGCGGCGTGGTGTGCTCGCACGCCGCGATCGGCAGCGAGCACAGCAGTGCGAGCCGCGGCAGCAGCGCGCTCATGGTCCGCATCTCAGAACGACACCTCCACACCCAACCGGAACAGGCGGGGTGTGCCGAAGGCGAGGAGGGGCTGCAGGAAGTCTCTCGCCGCACGCTGGTACAGCGGCAGCAGCTCGGAGCTGCCCGCCACCAGTCCGTTGCCGTCGGAATCCGCGAAGTCCCGGTACCGGCGTGACTCGTACGGAATGGGGTCGGGGTTCTCCCCGTACGCCTGCTGCGCCGCGTCCTCGATTTGCGGCTCTCCGGCCTCGGGCGTGCCCGACTCGCGGCGCACCGCCACCACGTTGCGGCGGTTCGTGATGTTGCGGATGTCGATGTACACGCCGAGCCGCGCGCCGCCCAGCCGGAAAGGCCGCCGGATGAGTATGTCAGCGGCGTACTGGGCCGGCATCCGTTCGCCGTTGGGCATCCCGATTATCGAGTCTCCGCCAACCGTAGTGCGGGTGTAGGGCAGCCCCGAGCCCCAGCGGAACACCAGTGCTCCCTCGAACTCACCCAGGATGGGCCCGGCGCGCTCCGGTATGCGTCCCCGGGCCGTCACGATCAGTGCGTGGCGCCGGTCGTAGTCGAGCGGGAAGGAAACCGTGGGCGGGATCACCGTGTCGCCCACCGGCGTGATGCGAAACCGCCGGAAGAAGTCCTCCGCGTTGGTCGCGGTGGCCTCCGCCTTCTGCAGCACGTAGGAGATCCGGGCGCCCCAGCCGCGCACGAAGTCGCGCTCCAGCGTGAACTCCATGCCCCGCACGTCACCGAAGTCGGCGTTGCCGAAAATCGCGCTGTCGACGTCCACCCCCAGGGGCACGGAGGCCACCAACCCGTCGAGCCGGCGCACGTATGCCCCGATCCGCACGCCGGTGTTGGGCGACGGCCGAAACCGCACCTGGAGCTCGTACTGAGTGGCCGTCTCGAAGCCCAGTCCCGGGTTGCCGCGACGGAACCGCCCCGTGCGCAGCGTGTCGTCGAACGCCGCATCGGTGAGGTACTGGTAGTCCGGCGGTTGGGCGAAGTGACCCCAGCTGCCCACGATGAGCGCGTCCTTGATCATCGCCGTGGCCGCGACACGCGGGCCCACCGCCACGCGCGTCTTCAGCTCCCCCGAGTCGAGCGCCGAGCGCGGGTTGAACGCGTCGACACGCAGCCCCGCCGTGAGGGCCACGTCGCTCAAGCGCTGCACCCACTCGCCGTACCCCGAGGCCTGGAACGGTGAAAACTCCGATGTCACCGGCTCGGGCGCGCCGCCGGCCACCGTTTCGTACGCCTCAAGCCGAGTGAACGACTGGACCTTCTGTGTCACGTATTCGCCGCCCAGGCGCAGATCGGTGTCGGGCCCGGGCCCCCAGTAAACGTCGAGCCGGGCCCGCCCCTCCCGGAACCTGTTCCACGCCAGCTCGCCCCGTGGCGAGTCGGTCATGAAGAAACCGGGCACGCCCCAGGGCGTCGCAGAGGCGAAGGTGGGAACGCGGAACCCCGGCACCCGGTTCATGGCCGCCACCGTATCGCGGGAGCGGGCCACGTCTTCGCCCGCGAAACACCAGCGCGCGAAGGTGAACGCACCGAACTGGAAATCGGGGGTCGAACAGAGCGGAGCCCGGATCGCTTCTTTGTCGAAATAGCCCAGGCGCAGGTCGAATACGGCTGTCCTGGACCGGGCCGGACTCGTCACGTGCTGGAAATGCGCCATCGCCAGCCCACCGCTCACCCGCTGCGCCGGGCTTCCAGCGGGCGAGTACTTGACGACCGGATCGAACAGCTGGCGCTGGTCGTCGGACAGCGCTCCCTGCAGACGCAGCGTGTTGCGGCTCCCCACGGGTATCGTCAGCTTGCCGAACAGATCGTACCGCTCGCCCGCGTTGTTGGGCAGCACCCACGGCTGCTCGCTGCGCGGGTCCAGCGTGTCGGTGGGCACCGGAGCGTTCACGGGCTCGTGATCCAGCCGGCCGCGAGCATCGAGCGCGGCGAAGAAGCGCATCCCGCCGAACAGGGGGCCGCTCAGTGCGGCCACCAGCCGGTCGAACCCGTAGTCGGACCCCTGACCCATGAGCCGGTCGGTCTCGAGCGCCAGCGTCCCCTCCAGCCGGTCGCCGCCGTCCCGAGTTACCGCCATGACCATGCCGGACAGCGCCTGGCCGTACTGAGCCGAAAAGCCGTTGGTGACCAGCGTGACCTCGCTGACGGCGATCGGGGGGATGGCGATTCCGGCGGGACCGCTGGCCGCGTCCAGCTGGTTCTTCACGGCCATCCCGTCCAGGATCAGCACCTCCTGTCCGGCACGGCCGCCGCGGAACGACGCCTCGACCACCCCGGCCTGGAGCTGTACTGCCTGCTCGATGCTGGTGACGGGAAGCTCCCGCAGGTCGGCGGCGGTGACCTGTTGGACGGTGGCGGCGATGCGGGGATCGAGCAGGCGGTCGGGCCGCGCCTCGACCGCGAGCCCGGGCAACTCCACTGCCTCGGGCGCCAGCTGCACGTTGATCACCGTGGCGCGACCACCCGACACCACCACGGAGTCCTGCACCACCGGCTTGAAGCCCACGGCCCGTACCGCGACCCGGTACACACCCGGGCGGATCTCGGCGACGCGGTAGCGCCCCTCGGCTCCGCTCACCGCTCCGTGCTGGCCCCGGCCCACTTCGATCTGGGCGCCCAGCACGGGTTCGCCGTTCACGGCGTTGGTGACCTGGCCGACGATGACGCCGCCGGTCTGAGCGGTCAGCTTGGCGGGAAGCAGCGCGGTCGAGAGGGCAAGCACGAGCACGCCGCCCAGCACGGGCGCGAGCGCCCCGGTAAACGGGGACGCGTCGGGCAGCACCGATTTCCTCACCACGATCCCCCTGCCACCGTAGGTGCCCTCCTCGACTGCTTGGTCGTTACGGGAGGCGCGTGGCCGTCTCTTACCCCGCGGGTGGGCGGACGTTGCCCGCGCTCACTCCCGGTCCGCCGGGGGGTACGTGCGGTCCACGTATCCGTTGAGGATCTCCAGGAACTCCGCTACGATCCGCTCCCCCTTCAGCGTCACCTGCAGCTTCCCGTCCACGTAGACCGGCGCCTTGGGCTCCTCTGCAGTGCCGGGCAGGGAGATCCCGATGTTGGCGTGCTTCGACTCGCCGGGGCCGTTGACCACGCACCCCATCACCGCGACCCGCATTTCCTCCACTCCGGGGTGGGACTGCCGCCAGACCGGCATCTGCTGGCGCAGATAACTCTGGATCTGCTCGGCCATCTCCTGGAAGAACGTGCTCGTGGTGCGGCCACAACCGGGACACGCGGTCACCTGCGGCATGAAGCTGCGCAGCTCCATGGCCTGCAGGATCTGCTGCGCAACGCGCACCTCCTCGGTGCGGTCGCCGCCCGGCGCCGGGGTGAGCGAGACGCGAATCGTGTCTCCGATGCCCTCCTGCAGCAGGATGGCGAGACCGGCGCTGCTCCCCACGATACCCTTCGCACCCATTCCCGCCTCAGTGAGGCCGAGGTGCAGCGGATAGTCCGAGAGCGGCGCCAGCTTGCGGTACACGTCCACCAGGTCCCGCACCTGCGACATCTTGACCGAGAGGATGATGCGCTCGTGAGCGAGGCCGACCTCCTCGGCAAAGGCCGCCGAGCGCATTGCGCTCTCGACCATGGCATCGAGGGTCACCTCCCGCGCATCCGCCGGTTCGTCGAGCGCCGCGTTCGCGTCCATCAGCTCGGTCAGCAGGTTCTGGTCGAGCGACCCCCAGTTCACCCCGATTCGCACCGGCTTGTCGTGCTCCAGCGCGACCTCGAGTATCGTCTTGAAGTGTTCGTCCCGCCGCCGGGCGCCCACGTTTCCCGGGTTGATGCGGTACTTGGCGAGTGCGGCCGCCATGTCCCGGTACTTCGGCAGCAGGATGTGACCGTTGTAGTGGAAGTCGCCGATGATCGGCGCGGTGACGCCCAGATCCGAGAGGCGGGCCGCGATCTCCGGCACTGCGCGCGCCGCGGGCTCGTTGTTCACCGTCACCCGCACCAGCTCGCTGCCGGCGGCGGCGAGCGCGGCGACCTGCTCCACCGTCGCGGCCACGTCGGCCGTGTCGGTGTTGGTCATGGACTGCACCACTATGGGATGGCACGACCCTACGGGGACGTCCCCGACCCAAGTGGTTACGGTCTGGCGGCGAGCTGAGTCAGGCATGGGGCGAAATATAGGCCGGCGACCCCATCGCGTCCCACGGACACGCGCTCGAGCGCGCGCCAGACCGCAAAAGAAAGCGGCGCCCCGGAGCCTTCCGGGGCGCCGCGGTCTCCACGCTCCCAGACGATCATGCAATCAGTTGGCACAGATAGGCCGTCGCCACTCCCAGGTAGTTGCCCAGAGCGTAACCGATCAGCGCCAGCATGATCGACACGGGCACCAGCTCCTCGCGGTGGAAGCCTGCCGCGACCGGAGCAGAGGCCGCCCCGCCTACCGACGACACGCTCGCCACGGCCGCCATGGAGACGTCGATCCGGAACAGCCTCGCGCCAGCGATGATGAACACGAAGTGGATAGAGATGCAGATGAAGCCCGCAATGATGAACCACTGCGCTCCACCCAGCTCTCTCAGGTCCGCCTGAGCGCCCATCATGGTCATGTAGATGTAGACGAACGTCATCGAGAGCGGCTCGGTGCCCGGCACGTTCTTCAGCTTGGTGGCTGACATGGCGATGCCGATGGTCGTCACGAGCAGAATCGCCCAGGTGCGCTCGGTGAACACCGGCTGGACCTCCGGGAACACCCGCGCCAGCTGGGTGGCGCCCAGGATCGCGACGAAGCCAAAGCCCAGCAGGGTGAGCGCGTCGCGGAAGTGCACTTCGTGGCTCTTCTTCTCGACCTGCTGCGCCGCTTCGGTGAAGTGCGCCTCCGCCTCGGGGGGCACTCCCGTGAACCGGTTGAACTGCTTGGCCCAGCGCTTGCAGCCGATGATGAGCGGGAAGTAGACAACGTATACGATGTTGTCCACAAGCACGACCATCCCGACCATCTCACCCGGCGTGTCGAGGGCGTCGGCAACCGCGGCCAGGTTCCCGGTGCCGCCGATCCAGCTCCCGGCGAGCGCCCCGAAGCCCATCCAGGTGCCCTCCGGTACCCCGCTGCGGAACAGCGCGAAGGCAATCACCGCCCCGATCACGATCCCGAACGCGCCCATCACCATTACCGCCGCGCCGCGCCACGCGACGCGCATCGCCTGCCGGATGTCGATGTCGAGCAGCATCAGCACGATGAACATCGGCACCGCGAACGACCGGAACGTCGTGTAGATGGACGACGAACGCGGTATCACGTTCAGGTTGGACAGGATGATCGGTGTGATGAAGATCCAGATGATGGCCGGCAAGAAGTCGAAGACCTTCCAGCGGGTGGTCCGCTCCAGCCACAAGAAAAAGACCGGGATCATGATGATCACGGTCATCACGCCGACGAGGTCGTTGAAGATCGGTTGTCCGTCCAAGGGCCCTCTCGGCGTTTAGGTCAGCAGGGATTCTGCCAGTCCACCCCGAACTCCCCCCCGCACTGCGGACACTTCATTTGTGACACGCCGGGCGGAGAAAACGGCTCTCGCGCGCGGCAGCGCGGGCACACCCCGTACATCTTGCCGTGCTCCGAGTCGCTGGCCCGCTGGGATCCGCGTTCGTCTTCCTTCCAGATCACCACGCTCCACCGCTTCGGCGCCAGATCGGCCAGTTCCACGAGTTCGCGGGGCACCGGCACGTTGCGCTTGTTGACGTCCACGAACACGAACTCGGGCTTCTTGTCGTTCACCACCGCGTACCAAGCCCCTCGCCGCAGTCCGTGGGCTCCCGATCGCTTGACTCTCGCCCAGCGCTTGGTCATGGTCGCCCTTTCCGCCGTCAGCGCGACAGGCCGAACACGATCGCCAGCGGGATAGCCACGTAGAGCACCAGGTCGCGCACCAGGTAGAACGCCACCACCAGCAGAACCAGGGTCCAGCCGCGCTTGCGCAGGAGCCCGCGCCAGCCAAGCTGGCGGCGCTCCTCCTTCAAGGTCTTCAGGTATCTCTTGGCACGCTGTACCATGGTGGCAGCTCAGCCGGGTTGCGACCGGATCAAGATATGCGCCCGGACACCCCAGCGAAAAGGGGGCGCGTTTCCGCGCGCCCCCCGATCTCCCGCCCGGCTGTCTCGAGCGGCGGTCAGCCGCACTCGCTGTAGCCGCAGACGTGGCACTTCACGCAGCCCTCAGCGAACTCGAGTTGCGAGCCGCAGTCCGGGCAGGCGCCCGGCAGCTGGGCCGCGTCCACGTGCTGCAGATCGAACGCCGTTCCCTCCGGCCCCGGCGTGGCGCTGGGGCTGCTCGGTGCGGCAACGTCGCTGGCGCTTTCCCGCGCCTCCAGCAGGTCCTGCTGCAGTCCCTGCTTCTCCTGCATCCAGCGCTCGATGGCGATGCCGATGGCGTCGGGCACGGAGAGCACCTTGTTGGGTCCCAGCCCCACCGCGCGGTCGGACGAGATGCCGCGCAGCTGCCGGTGGATGCCCGAGATGGGAATCCCGGACCGCAGAGCCAGCGAGATGAGCCGGCCGATCGCTTCCACGTCCGACATCAGTGCGCCGCCGGCCTTGCCCAGGCTCATGAAGATCTCGAACGGCTGGGCCAAGTCGTCCTCGGTGATCGTCACGTACAGCGTTCCCAGCGGCGTCTCGAGCCGGCGCGTCGTGCCCCGCAGCAGCTCGGGCCGGGACCGCTTGGCACGGCGCTGCAGGTTCTCGGCCTCCACCTCGTGCAGCTGGCGCCTGGTGCGCTCCAGCTCGGCATCCAGCTCGGCGATGGTGGACTTGAGCTCGGCCACCTGGGTGCGCAGGGCCGCGTCATCGGGCGCCGCACTCTCGGCAGCATCGGCCGCCTGCTCCTGCACCTTCTTAGCCGTCTTGCCGGTGGAAAGCACCTGCATCTCCCGGCTGCCGTCGCGGTACACCGTCACGCCCTTGCACTTGAGGCCGTAGGCCAGATCGTAGATCTGACGCACGTCCTCCTCGGTGGCGGCGTGCGGGAAGTTGCAGGTCTTGGAGATCGCGCTGTCGGTGTACTCCTGGAACGCTGCCTGCATCCGGATGTGCCACTCCGGCGTGACGTCGTGCGCCGTCACGAACACGCGGCGCCACTTCTCGGGCACCTCGGGGAAGTCGATGTGGCCTTCCTCGGCAATGCGCTGCACCAGCTCTTCCGAGTACCAGCCCTCGCGCTGGGCCACGCCCACGAAGTCCTCGTTCACGTCCGGCATCAGCACGCCGGCCTGGTTGCGCATGAACGCGACCGCGAACAGCGGCTCGATGCCCGACGAGCACCCCGCAATGATCGAGATCGTGCCCGTGGGAGCAACGGTGGTGAGGTTGCAGTTGCGCAGTCGCCGCATGGGCCGGATGCGCTCGCCGCCGGGTGCCCTCGAGCAGCTCTCCTCGGAGCCCCAGATGCTGCGCTCCCACTCCGGGAACACGCCGCGCTCCTCGGCCAGGCGCTCGCTCTCGACCTTGGACTCCTCGTCCACGAAGTGCATCAGGCGGCGCGCCCATTCGATGGCCTCGTCGGAGTTGTACGGCACCCCGAGTCGGATCAGGAAGTCCGCCCAGCCCATGATACCGAGCCCGATGCGGCGGATGCGCTGCGCCAGGTCGGTGATCTCTGGCAGCGGGTACTTGTTGACGTCGATGACGTTGTCCAGGAAGTGCGTGCACAGGTGCACCGCGCGCCGCAGCCCCTCCCAGTCCACCTCGCCGTTCTTCACGAAGAGGCCGACGTTGATGGAGCCGAGGTTGCACACGTCGTACGCCAGCAGCGGCTGCTCGCCGCACGGGTTGGTGGCCTCGTAGCTGCCCAGGTGGGGCACGGGATTGTAGCGGTTCGCCTCGTCAACGAAGAACACGCCGGGCTCGCCCGTCTTCCAGGCACCGTGCACGATCTTGGCAAACACCTCGCGCGCGTCCAGCGCGGCAACCACCTCGCCGCTGCGTGGGTGGAACAGCTCGTAGGACCGGCCCTCTTCCACGGCCTTCATGAACGTCTCGGTGACGGCCACCGAGATGTTGAAGTTCGTGATCTTGGACGTGTCGTCCTTGCAGGTGACGAACTCGAGGATGTCGGGGTGGTCGACCCGCAGGATCCCCATGTTCGCGCCGCGCCGCGTCCCGCCCTGCTTCACCACGTCGGTCGAGGAGTCGTAGAGCGACATGAAGGACACCGGCCCGGACGCCACGCCCATGGTCGAGCGGACGATGTCGTTCTTGGGACGCAACCGGGAGAACCCGAAGCCGGTGCCGCCGCCGGACTGGTGCACCAGCGCCATGTTGCGCAGGGTGTCGTAGATCCCCGCCTTGCCGTTGGAGAGCGCGTCCTCCACCGGCAGCACGAAGCAGGCGGAGAGCTGTCCCAGCGGCCGGCCCGCATTCATGAGGGTCGGGCTGTTGGGCATCCAGACGCGCGACGCCATCAGCTCGTAGAACGTCTCGGCAACCGCCTCGACCGCCCCGGGGCTCGCGCCGTACGATGCGTCGGCGGCCGCGATGGTGCGAGCCACGCGCCAGAACAGGTCGTCGGGACGCTCCACCGGCGCGCCCTGTTCGTCCTTAACCAGGTAGCGACGCTCCAGGACCGTCACTGCGTTCTCGCTGAGCTGCGGCGTCACCTGCCGCTCCGAATCACCGGCAAAACCCATGCATGCCCCGCTTGAGGTTCGGTTCCACCCGACAATTGAAAGCTAAAGAAAAAACTGCGGAGTTGTACGGCCGGATTTCACGGCGCGGAGAGGCAAAGTAGTCGGAACCCGGTGCCACGCAAGTGCGTCCCGGGAGGCACGACAGGCCTCCTGCCTCGGTTATTCACATCACATATGTGCTAGGCCGTATTCGGATGGCGCCGCACGCTCCCAGCCCGGTGCCGGCGCGCCTGCTCCACGTAGTGCTGCCACGTCGTGCCGATGCGCTCGCGTAGAACGGAGTCCACCGTCCGCACCACACGCGCCGGGACACCCACCACCAGGGAGCCGGGCGGCACCTCGGTGCCCTCGCGCAACACGGCTCCGGCACCGATCACGGAGCCGGCGCCGACCCGCACGCGGTTGAGCAGGATCGCACCCATCCCCACCAGACACTCGTCCTCCACGGTGCACCCATGCAGGATGGCGCGGTGGCCCACGCCCACGCGGCTCCCGATCGTGCACGGCACGTCCTCGTCCACATGCACCATCGAGAGGTCCTGGATGTTGGTCTCGTCCCCGATGCTGATGGGCGCGAGATCGCCGCGCACCACCGTGTTGTACCACACGCTGGCGTCGCGCCCCAAAGAAACGTCCCCGAGAACTATGGCCCCCGGGGCGAGGAAAGCGCTGGGATGGATCACGAAGCGGTGGCTACTGGCGGCGGGCCCGCAGTCCCAGCCGGAGCCAGCCCTCTACCGGGTCGCCGTCCTTGGTGGCGGCCGTGTACGTCATCTCATTCTGGGCGTAGCGGGCCGCCTGGATCGTGAACTGCCTTACGCTCGACTGGCGCACCCACTTGATCTCCTGGACCGCGCCGTCGGTGCCGATCTTCACCCACAGCACCACGGGCGTCGGGTCCTGGTCCGCAATCCCGGCGTTCACCGGAACCAGCGGTGCGGCATTGGCGGCCGGCCGCACGTCGAAGCAGCGGTTGTCCCTGTTGTAATCGGCGCCTATCTCAACCGGGTCGGAGCAGAAGTCCGTCCTGGGCGGCGGGCGGCGCCGCGTGGGCTGGGTGTCGGCGGCTGCCACCTGGAGCCGGTTCAGCACCACCGGGACCCGGACCGTGTCGCCCCGGCGCACGGGCACCGTGGTCGTGAATGTGTCGTGACCGGCCTTGGTGACCACAATGCGATTGCTGCCCGGCTCCACTTCCACCGTGTGGCTGGACTGGGTGTCCCCGTTGATGGTCACTGTGGCCAGCGACGGCACGCCGCGCAGCATGACCAGGCCGGTCAGCGGCAGCTCCGATACGGGCACGGAGGAGGTGGTGTCTGCGGCTCCCGAATCGGCCGCGGCGGCCGAGTCACCGACAGCGCCCGAGTCGCCGGCCGCGAGCAGCAGCGAGTCGCCCGCAGCGGCTCCCAGGGAGTCGTCGGCCACGGCGGTCGATCCCCCGGGTCCGTTCCCGGACGCCGCAAACGGCGGCCACGCGGCATCCATGCCGAAGTACCAGTAGCCGCCCGCACCGCCCAGTCCCACGACCAGCGCGGCCAGCGTGCCGACCAGCATGCCGCTGCGCTTCTTCTCGTTCTTGGGCGACACCTGCGCGGCAGGCATGGGCGTGGTGGGCGTGCTGGGGCGTGCGTCGTCGGGGATGGCCTTCTGACCCGTCGGCGTGGACTCCATGACGGAGGTGGCCGCCTCCGACATCGTGGTCGCCGGGGTGGGGCGCGGAGTCTTGAAGCGGCCTTCCAGTGCTGCGATCAGCTGGCCTGCGTTCTGGAACCGCTCGTCGGCGGTCTTGGACAGCATCCGCCGGATCACCCCCATCAGCGCCCGCTCTTCGTTCGTGTGCAGGTCGGGGGCCGGCACGTCCTCCATGATGTGTTTGTAACCGATGGAGAACGCGTCCTCGCCGTCGAACGGCACCTGGCCGGTGAGGCACTGGTAGGCCACTACGCCGAGGGAGTAGATGTCGCTGCGCCCGTCCAGCGGCTGCGCCCGCGCCTGCTCGGGACTCATGTAGTGCGGGGTCCCGATGGACATGCCCGTGCCGGTGAGGCGCGAGCCCGTGGCGGCTTTCGCAATGCCGAAGTCCGTGAGCACCGCGTGCCCCATCTCGTCGAACATGATGTTGTCGGGCTTGATGTCGCGGTGCACGATGCCGTGCTGGTGCGCATAGCCGAGCGCGCCGCCGGTCTGGACCAGGATCTGCCGGATCTGGTTGGGCGTCAGCGTGCCGCGCTCGGCCAGCAGCGTGGCCAGAGCACCGCCGCGCAGGAACTTCATCACGAAGTAGATGACGCGGCCGCTCTTGCCGACTCGGTAGATCGGGATGATGTGGTTGTGTTCCAGCTTGGCCGCCGTGCGAGCTTCGCGCTGGAACCGTTCCACGAACTCGGCGTCGAATGCCAGCGAGAAGGGGAGCACCTTGATCGCGACGTCGCGCTCGAGGTGCTTGTCGTGGGCCTTGAACACGATCGCCATGCCGCCGCGGCCCAGCTCCTTCTCGAGCTCCCACTCGTCCTTCAGCGTGTCGCGTACGACGTCCAGCTCGCTCTCGTCGCTCTTCTCTGGCTGCACGGCGGCCAACGGCGTGGTCGTAGCAAGGTCCAGCCCGCAGGACGGGCAGAACCTAGCCTGGTTGTCGACCTCCGTGCCGCAGCGCGAACAGAACATCGTTTCTCCCTAGAAAGCCGAACCTACGGCTCTCGCTGGAACACTGTCAAGCATCTGTTACTGCACGACTTCGAGGATCGTCTCGCGCTCTACGGTAACGTCGCGTGCGGGATCCTCGATTATCACCTTGAGCTTGTAGCTGCCCGTATCGAGACCGCTGATGTCCACGGCGCGTGACGCGCGTGTGTGACGTCCCTCGGAAACACCCTCGAACGTGAGCGAGATGGGCGGGCCGCCACCGCCGAACAGCCGTCCGATCCAGCCGAAGATCGATCCGCCGCCTTCCTTACGCACCTCGATCCGCGTGGTGTAGGGCGTGCCGCGCTCCAGTCCGTGCACCTCGTAGTACAAGTCCAGGTCCGCCGTGCGGGGGTACGTCAGCAGCGGGTTGAGGCTCACGCGCCGGCCGGCCACGGGCCAGGTCAGCCCCGAACTCTCGCGCCCCACCACGAGGTTCGTCAGGTGCAGTGAGTCGGCGGAGAAGTCAGGCACGGTCACGCTGTCACCGTAGTGCACTTCGCCGACACCGCGCCAAGCCTGCCCCAGGGCGAACCGCAGCACGTAATCTCCCTCGGGTACCGGCGCAGTGAGGTAGCCGCTCAGGAACTGGTGCGGGCCGATCGGCTCGCTCGTGGTGAACACGCGCAGGGTGTCCACGTACGCCACCGCCGTATCACCCGGGCGCGCGGTCACCAGCCGCATCTGGACCGGATAGGCCAGCCGCTCGCCTAGGGGCTGTGCCGCGACGGCGGAGCCGGGGATCGCGAACACCACCAGGATGCGCGCGCCGTCTCCCTCCTCCTCACCTAGCACGAAGTACTGCACGGTGGCGTCGATCGGCGTGTCAAAGCGCAGCCGGTAGCTGTCGGTTGTCGTGCCTATCGCGATCGACCGTTCGCCCATCTGCCGTTCCTCGGCGAGCACCCGGCCCATCCCTGCGTGGCCCCGCGTGGTGAGGCGCTGGTACATGGGGTCCAGCGTCATGCGTGATTCGTACAGCCCCCTGAACGCGTTGGGGTTGATGCCGCCGGTCTGCACTTCGATGGACGCCTCCAGCCCGAACACGTCGGTGATGCTCTCGACCAGCTTGTAGTCCTGTAAGTCGCCGCGGGCCACGAAGTGGAAGATCAGGTTGTCGCCGGGCCGCGCGTACAGCCACGAAGCGTTGGGATCCACTCCGGGCGAGTAGTACACGGCCCGCTCGTCAGGCTCCCCGTGCCGCAGGTAGATGACCCCTCTGTCGTCGAACTCCTGCTGCTCCGTCCGGTACGGGTTGACTATGTCGTAGCGCCGGTGGCGGGTCATCAGCGGGTAGTTGCGGCGGGCGTAGAAGTAGCGCCGGTAGTGCTCTGCCAGCCGCTCTCCCGGTGCGCGCGCGTCGAGCGCCTCGCGCCGCTCCCAGAAGCTGCGCAGCCAGGCGGCGCGCTCGTCGCGGGGTGTTTCGTCGAACTGGGCCAGCTCCTCCTCCGTCGCCACCCAGCTCAAGTCGTGCCGGGTCAACGACAAGGCCTCCGGCGTACGCGCCAGCGGAGCACCGGCGTAGTACGTCGATTCGGCCTCCTGGGGCCGGTTCACGTAGTAGAGCGTGCGTGACACTTCCAAATACCCGATGCCTGAGTCTCCCCCAAGGTCCAGAAACTGCCTGAACGCGACGAGCGCCGAGTCGCCCTCGCCCACGGTCCTCTCGATGCGGCCCCGGGCCAGCTGCACCTCGGGCAGGTCGGCGGCCGACGTCCGTGCCGCCTCCCGTACCGCACCCAGCGCCAGCTCGACGCGCGGCCGGATACGCTGCTGCATGGCCGTCTCGACCAGGTCCACCACCGCCAGCCCGAAGGCCGGGTCGGCCCTGGCCGCCTCACTGAAAGCGCGCGCGGCTTTGGACAGGTAGTCGAGGCCCAGGATCTGGCGGATGTTCTCGATCGCGATCATCGAGGCCTCACCCATCGCCAGCTCCGCGACACCCAGCCCGTACCACGAGTACGGCCACTCCGGCTCGAGATCGACGGCCCACTCGAACTCGGAGCCCGCGTCGTCAAAGTGCCGCTTCGCGCCGGTCACCTCGCCCAGGCGATAGGCCAGGAACCCCAGCTTCACGTGCAGCAGCGCGTTGTCGCGGTCCTCCCGCGCAACGTCGATCATCGCAGACTCGAGCTCGCGCAGTGCTACGCTGTCCTCGACCGCCGCGATGGAATCGCGGAACGCCTCGATGGACTCGCGCTGGGCCGGGGTCTGCGCCACGGCATTCAGCGCCACAAATAGCCCGAGCGACGTGAGGAATGAAGTGCGGAAGCTCACACGGATTTATACCCGAATGTTGGCTGCCCGTTCGGCCCCAGGCATCAATGATCCCGGGGAGTTCTCCCTTTCTCAACCTGCGAAGCACGGCGACCGTTCCAAGCCCGCCGCAGCGCCTTCCAGGGGCCCGTGAGCCGGGTCACGCGGCGGCCGGAAGCGGCGTCACCGGCGCCGGCCGGCACCCTCTCAGCGCGCCCCGCCCGCCCGCTCCCGCAGGAAGGCGGCCAGCCCCTCGACCACGCCCCGCGCGTAGCGCTCCTGGCCCTCGGGTGAGGCCAGCACCGCCTCCTGGTCGGGGAGCATCAGGAACAGCCCCTCGGTCAGGGCGGCCGGCATCCACGTGGGACGGGCCAGCGCCAGGTCGCCGCGCCCGAAGCCCAGGTCCCTGAAGCCCAGCTCCGCCGCGATCGCGCGGTCCAGCGAGCGGGCCAACAGGGCGCTGCGCGCATGGTAGTAGTACACGCTGGTCCCGTTGTTCACGAACGGGTTCACCCCGTCGGGCAGCGCGTTGGCGTGGATCGAGATCAGGATGTCGGCGTCGGCTGCCTCGGCCGCGCCGACGCGCGCCGCGAGCCCCAGGGCCACGTCCCGTCTCCGCGTCAGGAACACCTGGGCTCCGAGATCCTCCAGCATCGGCTCCGCCGCCAGCGCCACCTGCAGGTTCACGTCCGGCTCCCGCACCCCGGTGGGTCCGATGGCTCCCCCCGGGGGGTGGCCCGGGTCGAGCGCAATGAGCAGCCCCCTGAGCGGGTGCTTGGCATCGATCGGCGGGGGCCGGCGGAGTTCGAGCTCCAGGTCGTTGCCCACCCACCGCGTGCGGTAGCCCCATACGGGACGGTCCAGTTCGAGCCGCACGACGGTCACGTCCTCGGCCGGCTGCTCGAAGCTCACCAGCTCCACGAACCGGTCCGTGCGCGAGTACTGGATCCAGTTGATGTCCGCCGCCACGCCATAGAGCGTGAGCGCGAGCTGGCTCGCGGTCTCGTCCACGCGGAACGGGATCCGCCCCGGCAGCGGCACGCGCAGCACCACGCTGCGCTCGCCGGGAACCAGCCGGAGCGACCGCACCGTGCCGCGCGGTGCGGGGTAGCCCGCTGGGAGGGCCTGCACGTCGCCGCCGTTGACCCACGCCACCGTGGCCGCCGCCAGCTGCAGCCTGATCTGTCCGTTCCACCGGCCGCTCACGGCGGCCACGGTCCCCGTGGGGAAGAACCAGTGGTACGTGGCCCACGGAGCGGGCCTCCCGGCCAGGATGCTATCGGTCCCGCCGAGGCCGGAGGGGTCGTCGTTGACCACGACCGTCGGCATCCGGGTCTGATCCACCGAGCCGAGGCGGAGCGGCCAACGTGCCCGGGCCGTATCGGCGCCCCGCGTCACCTCGAGCCACCCCCAGGCGGAGTCCTCGGGCGCCGGAGCGCTGTCGGGCTGCAGCACTGGCCCCGGAGCGGGCCCCAGCGGACCCACGTGCCAGGCGACATAGCGGTCGCGTCGCGCGGGCCGCTCTCCGGGCGGGAGCGTTCCGAAGGCCCGCTCCCCCCACGCCAGATCCTCCGGCTGCGGGTCGGGCAGGAAGGAGACCGCGGTGGAGTCGGTCAGCACGAGGCGCACCTCCGATCCCGGGGCGGCGCGGACCGCGAGGCGCACGCCCTCGCCCGGACGCACCCAGCGGTCACCCGCCGGGCTGAACGAAGTCGTGTCGATCCACACCGGCTCGGCCGGGGGATCGAAGCCGCGCGCCACCGGAGTCCAAAACGAGACCCGTGCGGTGTCGCCGCCCACGCTCGCCACCAGATCGAAGCGCGCCACCGTGTCGGCCGGCAGGGGGAGCCACGCGATCCACCCGCCGGTGGGGTAGACGTCGACCTCTTCGCCGTTCACGGTGAGCCGTGCGTCGCCGCGTCCGACCGTGCCGAACACGAAGGTCGAGTCGCGGGACTGCACCGTGTAGGTGGATTCGGCCCGCACCACCAACCAGGTGCCGGCGGACGCCGTGTGCGGAATCGCGGGACGGGGATACCAGACGCGCAGGCCGAGCTCGCCGATCGTGAGGGGGGGCGGGGCCGGCTGCTCCCTGGTGCGCATCGCCCCCCCCGCGCAGGCGGCGGCGGCGAGACCGGCGAGGCTCAGTAGGGCGGCCGATCGGATGCGCGGCATGGTGGCGGAACCTACACAGTATCAACGAACTACGTCAATTTGGCTCGGTTGACCCCCCTCTGAGCGGGGTGTAAATTGGCTCGCCACTTACCCTAAGCTCTTTGCTACACACGGAGCCCTACCGGTGACCGGACCCGCCGACAAGCCACCGCTCAAGGCTACCGGTCCGCGGCCATCCGCCGAGGCTGTGTGCCCGTTCTGCGGTGCTGCCGTGGTTGCCGGCATGCCCTTCTGCCCCACGTGCGGCAAGCGCGTGAGCACTGCATCCACCGGACCCGCCTGCCCCCGCTGCGGCAGTCCCGCGGGAGAGAGCACCAAGTACTGCCCGGCCTGCGGTCAGGACCTGGGCTCGAGGCCTTCGGCACCGCGTGCCTCGACACCGGCCGGACCGGCCTCACCCTACGTGCTCGCGCTGCTGGACGAGTCAGGCAGCGAGGTCGCCCGCTACCCGCTCCCCACCGGGGAGACCAGCATCGGGCGCGAGGGAGCCGAGCTCGAGTTCACCGACGACGCGTTCATGTCGCCGCTGCACGTTCAGCTCACCGCGAAGGGGGAGGACCTGTCGGCCCGTGACCTGGGCAGCCGCAACGGCACCTGGTACTTCACTGCCGAGCCGCACCGCCTGATCGACGGCGACCGGCTGCTGGTGGGGTCGCAGGTGCTAGAGTACCGGCGCCTGGGCTACCCCGGACCGCACCCCCCTGAGCGCGACGCCACCCGCCGCATGGGCAGCCTGGTTCCCAGCGCGGACATCGCGTGCATCAGCCAGCTGCGCAGCGACGGATCCATGCGGGACATCATTCACCTCTCACCGGGACGCAACATCAAGCTCGGCCGGGATCAGGGCGACTACACGTTCCCCTACGATCCCTCGATGAGCGGGCTCCACGCGGAGGTGCGCTCCGAGGACGCTGACTTCGTGATCGTCGACCTCGGCAGCCGCAACGGCGTTGCCGTATCGGTGCGGGGTGAGGTCGAGCTGGGTCCGGGCTCGCGCTTCCTGGTGGGCGACAAGATGCTCCGGGTGGAGAAGGCGTGAAGACCTGCCCGGTCTGCGGATCCGAATGGTCTGACGACACGAGGTTCTGTCCCAAAGACGGCTCGACCCTCCGCGCGGCCGAGGGTGCGGATCTGATCGGCAGCATCATCGCCGACCGCTACCACATCGAGAAGAAGCTCGGCGAGGGCGGCATGGGCGCCGTGTACCTGGGCGAGCACGTGAAGATGGGGCGCAAGAGCGCCATCAAGGTCATGTCGCAGTCGATGGCGAGCGACCCCGACGCGATAGCACGGTTCAACCGCGAGGCCGCCAACGCGGCGCGGATCAACCACCCCAACGTCTGCGCCATCTACGACTTCGGCGAGACCGACGACGGCACGATCTACCTCGCCATGGAGTTCATCGAGGGCGAGTCGCTGAACGACCTGCTGAAGCGGGAGGGTGCGCTGACCCTGGACCGGGCGGCCGACATCCTGCAGCAGACGGGCCAGGCACTGCAGGCGGCGCACGACCTCGGGATCGTGCACCGCGACCTCAAGCCCGACAACATCATGCTCAGTGCGACCCGCGACGGGGCCGACGTGGTGAAGGTCGTGGACTTTGGGATCGCCAAGGCGATGAGCGGCGAGGAGGGCCAGAAGGTCACCAAGACGGGGCTGGTGGTGGGCACGCCGGAGTACATGAGCCCCGAGCAGCTCTCGGGCGACGTCCTGGACGGTCGCAGCGACATCTACTCGCTGGCCCTGGTGTTCTTCCGCACGGTCACCGGCGTGCTCCCATTCCAGGCGGAGACGTCGCAGGAGACCATGATCAAGCGGCTCACGGACGACCCGCTCAAGCTGGTCGAAGTGGCCCCTGACGCAGGCTGGCCGCCCCGGCTGCAGGGCGTGATGGACCGGGCACTCGAGCGCATGCCGGCAGACCGCTACGAGAGCGCCGCGCTGTTCGCCAAGGACGTGTCGGATGCGGTGCTCGGAACCGGCCGGGCGGCGGTGGGCGTCGATACGGATGCGGCGACCCAGGTGATGGGCGCCGGCGGAGTGACCGACCAGATGGTGCCCACCCGCGTCTCGGGCCACCCCGAGGCCACTGCGCAGCGGCCCGAGCTGACCACGCCGCAAACCCCGGTACCGGCACCGTCGGCACCGTCGGCGCGGCGCAAGAGGACGCCGGTGGTTGCCATCGCCGCGGCCGCTGTCGTGGTCGTCGCGGGCGGAGGCGTCGCCCTCAAGTTCATGGGAGGGGGCGCGGAACAGCCCGGCGGCGCCCCGGCGGCGGCGGAAAGCACGGCGGTGGCGGCGGCCGACTCCGGGCAGCTGGTTACACAGGCCGAGACCGAACCGCCGGGCGGCGGCCAGCCCGCGGCGGCGGGCCAGGGCGACCAGCAGCCCACCGGGGCGCGGCAGGACCCCGAACAGCAGCGCCCCGTGACCGACCCGCCCGTGACGCCGGTCATCGACAGGTCGGCAATCGATCAAGAATTATTCGACATGATCGACTTGATCGACGAGCCGGCGACACGGGCCCGAGCCATGCTCCGGGCGGAAGAGATCTACGAGACGGACGGCATGCCGGACGACCTGCGCGCAGCGGCGGCAAACACGCTCGGGTTCGGCCACCAGCTCAACAGCAGCATGGACATCGCATGCGACTGGGTGGGCAGGGCCATGCGCCTGGCGCCCGACAATGCTAGATATAGTGACATGTTTGAACGCATGGGCTGCACATCGTGAGACTTTTCGGCTCCAGGGGATCGGGCGTCCGCGTGGTCGTGTTCGGCAAGACCGACGTGGGCCGCACGCGGGAGCACAACGAGGACACCTTCATCGTGGCCAACCTCACGGCGAAGGAGTCGTCGCTGCAGCCCCAGGTGCGCGAGCACGAGCTGGGACAGCAACAATCACAACTCATAGTCAGCGCCCGACTACAAAGCGCAGGAGAGCGCCATAGTCGGGAATTACGAAAGAACAAAAAGATTATGGGTTTCCGCAAACACATCCCGAGATGCGGGGCATGGGCACCACCACGACCGCGGTCGGCGTGCTGGCCGACGGTCTGTTCCTCACTCAGGTCGGCGACTCACGTGCCTACCTCGTGCGCAACGGCGAGGGAATCCAGCTCACCAAGGACCAGTCCCTCATGCAGCGGCTGGTGGACGCGGGTGAGATCACCGAGGAGGAAGCGGAGAAGAGCGAACGGCGCAACATCATCCTGCAGGCGCTCGGCCCCGACCCCAAAGTGCGCGTCGATCTCACCAACCAGCAGCTGCGCCGCGGCGACGCGATCGTGATCTGCTCGGACGGACTCTCGGGGCAGGTGACGCGGGAGGAGATAGCGGAGCGCGTGGGGCAGAAGGGCAGGGATCTCGGCGACGTCTGCGCCGAGCTGATCGATCTCGCCAACGAGCGGGGCGGCCCGGACAACATTACCGTCGTCATCGCACGGTTCAGCGGGCAGGGGCTGGCCGAGCCCGACCGCGACGACTCGGTGGGCCACCAGGTGTATCCGCTGCTGGATCCCGAGTCGACCACCGAGCCGGTACCGGTCTACAAGGGCGGCACGCCTCCCGTACCCGAAGACAAGTCGCGCATGATCATTGCCGGAACCGTTGCCGCGGCCATCGCGGCTCTGGCGCTGTTCGTGGCGCGCAGCGGCTTCTAGCGACACCTCGTGAAGGCCCAGCTCAAGATCCTCACGGGCGCACGGGCCGGTTACACCGAGGTCTTCTCCAAAGCATACGTCGGCGTGGGCCGGCACCCGCAGTCGGACCTCCGCTTCGATCCCGAGCGTGACCTCGACGTGTCCGCGCGGCACGCGGCGATCATCAACAAGGACGATCGCTGGTACGTGCGGGACCTGGAGAGCCGCAACGGGACTCTGGTGAACGGGCACCGCATCACGCGCGACACGAAGCTCGACGACACCGACCAGATCCGCTTCGGGGTCGAGGGACCGATCGTGGAGGTGCGCCTGGTGGCCGCAGGGACTCCTGACGGGGTCGTGGCACGGGGCACCCCACCCGCCGCGCCCGCAGTGGTGCCGGGCGCGCGCGGCGGCAGGCGGATGAGCACCACGGAGCGCATCCGCATCGAGGTGGGCAGGCAGACTCGCACCATGCGCGCGGTGATCATAGGACTGTTCGTTTCGCTCGCCGCGGTGGCCGCGGTGTTCCTGTTTCAGAGCCGCAAGCAGGCCGAGGAGCGGGCCCGCCAGGTCGCGGCACTGCAGGCCCGCACGGACAGCATCCTGCGGGCCTCGGAGCAGGGCGTACAGGCGCTGCGGGGGCAGGTCGAAGGCCTGGCCGGCGCACTGGAGACCTCACGGAGTGAGGTCCGTCGGCTGCGCACTGAGCTCGCGGCGGCGCAGGAAACCGGCAGCGCCGACCAGGTGGACCAGCTCAGGGGCCAGCTCGACGCGGCCACGCAGGCGCTGCAGTACCAGCAGCGTGCGGCCGGAGTGGACTACAGCTCCATCGTGGACCGCAACCAGCAGGCGGTGGCGATCATCTGGGTGGAGTTCGGACCTGGAGAGGTGTTCACGGCCACCGCGTTCGCCGTGCGTCCCGACGGCACGATGCTCACAAACCGGCACGTGGTTGCCGGCGAGGACGGCACCCGGCAGCCCACCCGCATAGCGATCCGCTTCGCCGACTCGCGGCAGAACTGGCGCGGGCGCGTGTTGGCGGTGGCACCCGACGCGGACCTCGCAGTCGTGAAGGTCGACATCCGCGGGGGCACTCCGGCCGTCGCGCTCAACGCCGGCGCCGACACCCTCGGCCCCGGCGACCCGGTGGCGCTGATCGGCTACCCGCTGGGCACCGACCTCCCCATGGCCGGCGACTACGCCCGCACCAGCTTCTGGGCCGGCTCGGTGAGCAAGGTGCTGGAAGACCTGGTCCAGATAGACGGCTACGGCGCCCACGGCGCGAGCGGCAGTCCCGTGTTCGACGGGGCAGGCGAGGTGGTGGGCGTGCTGTACGGCGGTCAGGAGGGCACCGGGGGGAGGATCGTCTATGCGGTTCCGATCCGGGCAGTGATGCAGCTGCTGCAGTCTATAGACGACCCGACGGAGTGACCGAGCCCAGTACTCGGGGACCTTCCGCTCCGGTTGCGGCAGGGACGTTGCCCGCCAAACCCTCGAGCGTTCTCCAACCCAGGTAGGCAAACACCGCCGCCTCCTTGGCATCGCCGTCGAAGAACTCCGCTTCGAACGGCTTCACGTCCCAGCCCTCGAGCAGCGCGCCCAGCCGCTGCATCAGTGCCGGGTTGCGGGCGCCCCCGCCCGAGATCAGCACGTCGCGCTCGCCGCCCTCCGGCAGCCACCGCTCCAGGCCCAGTGCGACGGAGCAGGTTGTGAGCTCAAGAGCCGTAGCCACGCAGTCGTCGGCTCCCGCCTCCGCCTCACGCAAACGGCGCACCAGCTCGGCGGCATAGGGGTCGCCAAACGTCTCCCGACCCGTGCTCCTGGGAGGCTCCTCGGAGAAGAAGGGATGCGCCAGCAGCTCGGCGAGCAGAGCCGCGTGCGCATTCCCGCGGGCCGCGCGCTCGCCGCCCCGGTCGTATCCGGCACCGGGATCGACGAGCCGCGTCACCGCATCCATCACGGCCACGCCGGGGCCGGTGTCGAAGGCCACCACACCCTCGAGGGATCCGCGCCGCGGCACCCACGTCACGTTGGCCATCCCGCCGACGTTGAGCAGCGCGCGGCCGCGCTCGGCATGTCCGAACAGCATCGCGTCGGCCAGCGGCACCAGTGGAGCGCCCTGCCCGCCCGCCGCCACGTCGCGGCTGCGGAAATCGCTCACCACGCGCACGCCGAAGCGCTCCGCCAGGATCGCGGGATCACCCAGCTGCAGCGTGGCCCGTCCCGGCTCGTGCCACACCGTCTGGCCGTGGGACGCTATGAAGCCGAGCTGTGCGGCCGCCGTGCCGGAGCGCTCGAGCAGCTCGCCCACTGCGTCGGCCAGCCGGTGCCCCAGCCCCACGTGGAGCAGCGCGAGATCGCGCGGCGCACCCGCCTGGATCGCAGCGCGCACGGCGCTGCTCTGCTCCTCCGAGTACGGCCGCGTGTGAAAGGCCCGCAGCCGCAGCGATTCGGGTCCGTCGATCTCGACCAGGGCGGCGTCCACGCCGTCGAGCGACGTGCCCGACATGAGCCCCACGGCCAGCACGCTCACGTAACCACCGGCGGCGGATCACCGGCCGCCCCGCGCACCGAGCCGCCGGCCTCCTCGAGCAGCGATCGCGCCCGGGCGGCATCCACCCCGCGCCGCACCATGACGATTGCCAGCTTCACGCTTCCGCCCGCCGCATCGATCGCGCTGCGCGCCTCGTCCCGTTGCACGCCGCACGCCTCCATCACGATCCTCTCACCGCGGTCGTGCAGCTTCCGGGACAGTGCCATGAGATCGACCATCAGGTTGCCGAACGCCTTGCCGCTCCGGATCATCGCCCCGGTCGTGATCGTGTTGAGCGCCAGCTTGGTGGCGGTGCCGGCCTTGAGGCGGGTGGATCCGGTCAGCACCTCGGGGCCCACCGGCAAGTGCACGAGCTGGTCCACCGCCGCCGCCACATCCTGCGGCGGGTCGCTGCACGTGAGAAACACGGTCCGCGCGCCTAGCCGCCGCCCGCGCTCGAGCGCACCGCGCACGAACGGGGTGGTACCCGACGCGGCGATGCCCATCACCACATCGCGCTCCGAGACGGCCAGCTCTTCCATGGCGCTGCCGCCGGCGTCGGCCTCGTCCTCGGACCCCTCCTGGCTGCGGTCCAGCGCCGCGCGGCCGCCGGCAATCACCCCCACGACCAGCTCGGGCGGCGTGCCGAAGGTGGGCGGACACTCAGTGGCATCCAGCACTCCGAGCCGGCCCGACGTGCCGGCTCCCACGTACACCAGCCGGCCGCCCGCGGCGAACGCGGCGACCACCAGGTCTATCACCGCGGCGAGCACCTCACGCGCCCCGGCCACGGCTTCCGGCACGGTGCGGTCCTCGTCATTCATCAGGTCCACGATCTCGAGCGACGACGCGGTGTCGATGCGCTCGGTGCGCGGGTTGCGGCGCTCGGTAAGGCGCGGGTCGAGGAAATCGGGCGTGGACATCGCTTCGAGTGTCGAGGTGATAGATTGTGGAACCAATCTCCACGCCGTTCGCGGTCGGGTCAACGACGAGAGCGTGAGGAACCGATGACGAGTCCAGCTCGAGCAGTGGGGTCGGGTGGGCGGGCGGTGCTCCTGCTCGCGGTCATGACGGCCTGTGCCTCGGCGCCTGAGGCGCCCCAGACGCCCGCGCCGGAGACGGCACTTCCCTCCCCCTACATCCCGGCCGATTGGACCCTCATCGCCGAGGCCAGCCCCGTCCTGGCGCCCAACGCGGCAGTCGCTTCGGTGCACCCCATGGCCAGCGAGGTCGGCGCGCAGATCCTGAGGCGCGGCGGCAACGCGGTGGACGCGGCGGTGGCAGTCGGCTTTGCGCTGGCGGTAGTGCACCCCTCGGCCGGCAACATCGGCGGCGGCGGCTTCATGGTGATCCGCTTCGCCGACGGCTCGGTGCACACCCTCGATTACCGCGAGGCCGCCCCGGGGCGCGCCACCCGCGACATGTACCTCGACTCGGCCGGGAAGGTCACCGACAAAGGACTGATCGGCCATCTCGCAGCCGGGGTCCCCGGCAGCGTGGCCGGCCTCACCGAGGCCCAGCAGCGCTTCGGCACGCTGCCCCTGTCCGAGGTAATGGAGCCGGCCATCCGGCTGGCGCGGGTCGGCCACGTGCTGGACGAAGCCCGCGCTCGGGGCATCCGCCGCGCTGCGGAATCGTTCCGCAGGTTCGAGGCCTCCCGGCAGAAGTTCCTCCTGCCCAACGGCGAGGCGCCGCCCCCGGGGTACCTCTTCGTACAGCCGGACCTGGCCCGCACGCTGCAGGCCATCGCCGACAGCGGCGCGCGTGCGTTCTACGAGGGCTACGTCGCCGACCTGGTCGTGGCCGAGATGGAGCGGGGCGGCGGGCTCATATCCAAGGCCGACCTCGCCAGCTACCGCGCCATCTGGCGCGACCCCATCGTGATCCACTACCGCGACCACACCATCTACTCCATGGCGCCCGTGAGCTCCGGCGGCGTCACGATGGGCGAGATCCTCAACATCCTGGAGGGCTACGATGCGCTGCCCCGTTTCGGCAGCGTGGAGCAAGTCCACCTGATGGCCGAGGCGATGCGGCGCGGCTTCGTGGACCGCAACCACTACCTGGGGGACCCCGCGTACGTGGAAATGCCGCTCGACCTGCTGCTGTCGAAGTCCTACGCCGCCGAACGGCGCCGTTCCATCGAGCCGTACCGCGCCAGCGTGACCCCGGAGCTGCGCCCCGGAGTGGGAGACGGCAACAACACCACGCACTACTCGGTGGTGGACTCGGCGGGGAACGCGGTCAGCGTGACGACCACGCTCAACTTCGGCTACGGCAGCAAGGTGACGGTGGCCGGAGCGGGCTTCCTGCTCAACGATGAGATGGACGACTTCACGAGCGCGCCCGGGCAGCCGAACATGTTCGGGCTGATCCAGGGCGAGGCCAACGCCATCGAGCCGGGCAAGCGGATGCTGTCCTCCATGACGCCGTCCATGGTACTCGATCCGGAGGGCGGACTGTTGCTGCTCGTCGGCTCGCCCGGCGGACCCACCATCATAACGTCGGTGACGCAGGTGATCTCCAACGTGATCGATCACGGGATGACCCTGGAACAGGCCGTCGGAGCGCCGCGCATCCATCATCAGGCGCTGCCCGACCGCATACTGCACGAGCACGGCGGGCTCCGGCCCGACGTGGTGCTGAGCCTGGAGGGGATGGGTCACGCGGTGCAGCAGCGCGGCGGCTACAGCGGCGAGGTGGCGGCAATCATGCGGACCGCGGACGGCTGGGTCGCCGTGCACGATCCGCGCTCGCCGGGGGGCTCGGCGGGATTCTGAACGGGGAGCGCCCGGGCAGTGGATGGCGCCGCACGGCCCTCGGGCGCGCTCTGGCGCCCGCTCAAGCGGGTGGGTAGCTTACTTGGCGCGGTGACGTATGTGCTTCTGGTGGAGCGGGTTACACGCCCGCACTGCAGCAGGCTTTCCAACCATAGGGCAGCAGTGGTGAGCGAGGTCCACATCCCATGAACATCGACGCACTGGCGAGGATCGCGCAGGAGATCGTGTCCCCGGGACGCGGCATTCTGGCGGCCGACGAGAGTTCCCCGACTATCGCAAAGCGGTTCAAATCCATCAACGTCGACTCCACCGAGGAGAACCGGCGCGCCTACCGCGAGCTGCTCTTCACCACGAAGGGCACTGGCGAGTTCATCGGTGGAGTGATCCTGTTCGACGAGACGATCCGTCAGTCCGCCGCCGACGGGACGCCGTTCGTGGACGTGCTGAAGGGCCACGAGAGCATCCCCGGCATCAAGGTGGACACCGGCGCCAAGGCGCTGGCCAACTTCCCCGGTGAGAAGATCACAGAAGGTCTGGACGGCCTGCGCGGCCGCCTCGACGAGTACTACGAGCTGGGGGCGCGGTTCACCAAGTGGCGTGCGGTGATCGCCATCGGCGACGGGATACCCACGCGGTTCTGCATCGACGCCAACGCCCACGCGCTGGCGCGCTACGCGGCACTGTCACAGGAAGTGGGGCTGGTGCCGATCGTGGAGCCCGAGGTGCTGATGGACGGCGACCACACGATCGAAACGATGGAGTTCGTGACGGCGACGGCCCTCGATGCCCTGTACTTCCACCTGAACGCTCACAAGGTGGCGCTGGAGGGCACGCTGCTGAAGCCCAACATGGTGCTGTCGGGCAAGGACTGCCCCACACAGGCCGGAGTGGAAGAAGTGGCTGAGGCCACGATTCGCACGCTCAAGAAGTGCGTGCCGGCCGCCGTCCCGGGCATCGTGTTCCTCTCGGGCGGCCAGAGCGACGAGCTGGCCACCGCCCACTTGAACGCGATGAACCAGATGGGCAAGCAGCCCTGGGAGGTGAGCTTCAGCTACGGCCGCGCACTGCAGGCGCCGGCGCTCAAGGCGTGGGGCGGCAAGAAGGCCAACGTCGCCGCGGCGCAGCAGGCGTACTACCACCGCGCCAAGCTGAATGGCGCAGCGCGATTTGGGAAGTACGACGCGAGCATGGAGGGGGCGGCCTAGCGCGCTACAGCCGCTCCCTGAGAAACTCTGGCGTGAAGCCCTGCAGCCAGGTGGCGAGCAGCGTGAAGTAGCCCGAAACCAGCAGCACGCCCACGAACACCAAGATGCCTCCGGCGATCTTGGTGGTGAGCGGGATGTACTTGCGGAACTTCTTGAACCAGTCGATGAACTTCTCGACCGCCAACGCCGCTACCAGGAAGGGTACCGCGAGACCGAGCGAGTAGGCGAACAGCAGGGCGATTCCCTGCCCCAGCGTCGCCTTGGCGCCCGTGTACATCAGTATCGAGCCGAGGATGGGGCCGATGCAGGGCGTCCATCCCGCGCCGAACGCCACCCCCACCAGCAGACTCCCCAGGTATCCCACCGGCTTGTTCTGCATGTGAACGCGCCGCTCCTGGGACAGCGGGCCCCACCGTATCGCCCCCAGCAGATATAACCCAAAGACGATGATGAGCAGTCCACCGATGCGCTCGAGCCACACCTGGTTGTAGTTGAGGAACCGTCCCAACTGCGTCGCCGACGCGCCCAGCAGCAGGAAGATCAGCGTGAACCCGCTCACGAACAGCAGCGCGTGCGTGAACGCCACCCAGCGGCGCTCACCCAGCTCGTCCAGCGAGAGCCCCGTGATGAACGAGACGTAGCTGGGCACCAGCGGGAGCACGCAGGGAGACAGGAAGCTCAGGATCCCGGCGAGGAACGTGACGAGGACGCCGACCGATTCAGTTCCCATGATTCACGCGGATAACGGCGGGGTCAGCCGGAGCGTTCCCGGCCGTGCCGGGCGTAGAACGCGATCAGCTTGTAGATGAGTTTGGCGGTGAGCATGTCGGGGTGGACCAGTCCGGGAATGGGGGCCAGCTCCACCACGTCGCACCCCACCACGTTCTTCTCGCGGAACACCCGCTCCAGCAGCTCCAGCGTGGGATACCACTCGCCGCCCCCCGGCTCGGGCGTGCCGGTGGCGGGCATCACCGCCGGATCGAAGTAGTCCACGTCGAACGTGATATACACGTCGTCACCCAGCTCGGAGAGCACGCGGTCGACCCAGCCTTCGCTGCCCAGCTCGTAGCCGAACAGCGCTGGGATGTCCCGCTCGCGCATGAGGGCCCGTTCCTCGGGAGTGAGCGAGCGGATGCCCACCGGCACCTGCCGCACGCGGCCCAGCACGCGGTGCATGACGCAGGCGTGCGAGTAGGGCGTGCCTTCGTACTCGGCGCGAAGGTCGGTGTGCGCGTCCAGCTGGAGCACCGACAGCTCGCGTTTCATGCGGTCCGCGTGCGCCAGGATGGGCGGGCTCGACAGGCTGTGCTCGCCGCCCACCATGATCACGAACTTCCCGGCCTCCAGCAGCCCGTCCATCGCGGCGCGCAGCACCTCGAGCGCCTGCTCCGGTCCGATGGCCGGGAGCACCAGCTCCGGCAGCGTGTGGATGCCGACCGTGTAGGGCTCGAAATCCAGCTCGTGGTCGTACGTCTCGAGGAAGCGCGAGGCGTGCAGCACGGCCCGCGGTCCGAACCGAGTGCCGCCCATGAACGACACGGTTGCCTCGTACGGCACGGGAAGTACCACCACGGGACACTCGTCGAAGCCGAGGCCCTCGGGCGGCAGTCCCAGGTACGATTCGCCGGGCGCCCACGGCAGGTCGGCGAGCGACGCGGGGAGCCCCGCTCCGCCGCGTTCGCGGAACTCGTTCATCCGCAGAACACGACGGCGCTCACGACCGTCACCCAGCGTCCGTCGTCCTGCGCCTCCGCGCTGCAGCTGATGTTCATCGAGTCCACGATCTCACCGGAGAGGCGCCACTGCTCCTTGCGCTCGTCCCACGCCTGCTCCGGGTCGAACGGCACTCCCAGCACCGTGGCCAGCATGCTGGCGGCGAGATCCTCGGCGTAGTCTCCGGCGGGCTCGCGCCGCTGTCCGAACGCGTGGTGTTCGGAGATGTAGCCGTGGTGGCTCTCGTCGGCGGGTATGGCGAGGCCGATGGCGGCTGTGGCCAGGCGCGACGGCTCGTTGGTCTGCGCTTCCGCGACTACCGAGAACACCACTTGGCCCGGAGTGAGGTATCTGACCCCGTCCTCCCGCGACACCAGCTGGCAGTGCGGCGGCCAGATCGAGCTCACGCGCACCAGGTTGTACTGCGCGACGTGCGCCTCGCGCAGCGCCTCTTCGAAGCTGGTGAGCTTCTCGCGGTGCCGGCCCACGCCCTTCGTGAGGAAGGCCTTGCTGGGAAGGAACATCTGCTTGTCAATCACGGTCCGCGGCCTCGTTCGGCGGGTCAGCGGGCTCCTCCTGCTCCCGCGGGTACCAAAGCTCCGGATCGATCTCCACGGGGGGCTCGGCCTCCCCGGCCCGCTCCTGCACGCCCGCGATCACCTCGTGCAGCACATCCACGGGGCTCTCGCCAACCTCGTCTACGGTCACCTTGCCCTGTCCACGCTCGCGACCGCGGATCACCATCAGGTAGCTCCCGGTGTGCACGCGCAGCCGCTCGCTGTCGAGGCGGCACGCGATCACCGCCGTTCCCCACTCGCGCCACTCGCGGCGCACTGGCGCAAAGAGCCAGATCCGCTCGATGGTGTGCGGCGGGATCCGCTCCGACACCGCCTGTGCCACCCTTGTCCAGCCGAGTCCCAACCCCGGCGCAGGCGCCGTCGCCGCCTCGGGCGCCGACACCGGAGGTGTCTCCTGTTCCACTGACTGGGGCTCTGTGGGTGCGGTCACTGGTTCGGATCCCGTCATCTGGTGAGCGGTCGCAAGATACCGGGCCGCTACCGGGCGTTCAAGCAGGACAAACGGGCATGCTAAAGCAGTGACAGCGGGTCGCGGTCGAACACGACCCGCTCCGGACCGCGCGCCGTGTGCGGCGCGCGCCGAGCCGCGTAGCGCGTCACGCGTCCCAGCACTGCGCGATCATCGGCCCGCAGCAGCATATGCCAGCGCCAGCGCCGTTTGATCCGAGCGAGTGGCGCCGGTGCAGGACCCACGAGCTCCGCCTCACCCCTGGCCCGCTGCGAGAGCAGACCGCGCAGCCACTCGGCCACCTCCACCGCTGCGTCCGCCACGCGGCGCTCCTGGAGACCGCTCACCACGACGTTTACGAGCCCCACGTGCGGCGGGTAGGCAGGAGTGCGGCGCATGGCCAGCTCGCGCTCGGCGAACGATTCGAAGTCGTGCGCCGCCGCGGTCTGAAGCGCGTAGTGCTGCGGCGTATGGGTCTGCACCAGCACGCGCCCACCGCGGGGGCCTCGTCCCGCGCGTCCCGCGACCTGCGCGATGAGCTGAAACGTGCGCTCGGCAGCGCGGAAGTCCGGCAGGTGCAGCCCGGTGTCGGCGTCGACCACCCCCACTAGGGTGACACCCGGGAAGTCCAGGCCCTTGGCAATCATCTGGGTGCCGAACAGCACGTCGACCTCACGGCGGCCCACCGCATCCAGGATGCGCCGGTGCGACCATTTCCCCGACGTGGTGTCGGCGTCCATTCGTGCAAGGCGCGCGGTGTCGAACCGTTCGGCGAGCCACCGCTCCAGCAGCTGCGTGCCCACCCCCCGCGTGCGGTGCGCTTCGGCTCCGCACTCACCGCAGGAAGCGGGCTGCGGCTCGTCGTGTCCGCAGTAGTGGCACCTGAGGCGGGCAGGCTGCTGATGCACGGTGAGCGATATGCTGCACGCCGGGCACTCCCACACGTGGCCGCACCCGTGGCACTGTAGGAAGTGCGCGAATCCCCGGCGGTTGAGCAGCAGCAGCACCTGGTCGCCCTGGTCGAGCGTGTCGCGTACGGCCCGGTCCAGCGCCTCGGACCAGGGCACCGCGCCGGCGTCGCGCACCCGGGCTTCGGAGCGCATGTCCACCAGCGAAACGTCGGGAAGAGGCTGCTCGGTGACGCGGCTCGGCAGATGCACCACCTCGATGCGGTCGCGCGCGGCCCACGTTTCGAGCGAGGGCGTGGCGCTCCCCAGCACGATCCGCGCACCCTCGATGCGGGCCCGGCGCAGCGCCACGTCCCGCGCGTGATAGCGCGGCAGCTCGCTCTGCTTGTAGCTCGCGTCGTGCTCCTCATCCACGATCAGCGCGGCAAGGTCACGCACCGGCGCGAACACCGCAGACCGCGCGCCCACGGCCACTCGGCGCTGCCCCGCAGCCAGTGCACGCCACGCGTCGACCCGTTCGCCATCCGACAGTCCGCTGTGCAGCACCGCCACCGTGTCGCCGAACACGCCCCGCACTCGCGCGATCGTCTGCGGCGTGAGCGCGATCTCCGGCACCAGCACGATCACTCCCGAGCCTGCCGCAACGAGGTCTCGCAGCGCATTCAGGTAGACCAGTGTCTTGCCGCTCCCGGTCACGCCGAACAGCGTGAGCGCGCCTCCCGGGGGAAGCTCCTGAATCGCCTCGGTCGCGACGCGCTGCGCGGAGGTGGGCTCGGCCGGCGGCTCGGCCACTAGATCTGCGAACGGATCCCTGAGCTTCTCCCGTTCCTCCAGACGTGCCACACCACGCTCCACAAGAGCACGGACGACCGCACCAGAGAATCCCAGCTGCGCCGTCAGGTGCGTCACTGCCGCCTCTCCCCCCAACGCGTCCACCGCCTCGTAGGCCGCCCGCTGCTTCTTCGCCCGCCCGAACGTCTGCTCGCGCTCGAGCAGCGTGGGCAGAAACTCCGTGAGCACGAGGACGCGCTCGGTCCTGGCCGCTGGTCCCAGATCGGGCGGCTCTACTTCCAGAGCGACCGCACCAGCGCGCTCGAGGCGCTGCAGCGCATCCCATACCGGGCGCTTGAGCCGCCGCCCCAACTGAGCGGCCCCGGCCCTGCCGCCGGCCCGCTGCAGGGCGTCGATCACGTCGCGGCTCGCGCCCCCCGGCGCCGCGCCGGCGTCGCGCACCTGGGCGACCAGCCGCGACCCACCCCACAGTGCCGCCGGCAGCATCGCTTTGAGCGCGAGCCCGATGGGCGCGGCATAGTAGCGCGCGACCCAGGCGGCGAGCTCCAAGAGCGCATGCGGCACGAGCGGCACCGGATCGGGCGCCAGCAGCACCTCTCTCAGGCCGTCCGTGTCGCCGTCGGCAACGTCCAGCACCACTCCCACCATCTCGCGCGTCCGCACCGGCACCACCACCCGCGCGCCGCGCACTACCCGGTCGGCCAGCGAGCGGGGGACGGCGTATGTGTACGGCTTGGGTGTGGGAAGGGGCAGCGCGACCGAGCAGGTCGTGGGGATCATGTGCTGTGCGGCCAGCGCGTGCCCTTGATGATGGAGAGACCCAGCACACGGCGCAGCGCCAGCGATCGCAGAGTGCGGAACTCCCGACTGAGCACGGCCCTGACGCCCCTCCACCGGGCCGCCATCCAGCCGCGCGCCACCAGGTTCACCCACCCCGAGGCGATCCATCCAGCGTCCTGGGCCGCCTCCTCAACACTCAGCTCCACGATGCCGGCCTGTCGGAAGTAGTTCTTCCACTCCACCAGCAGTTGAGGCGTGAGTCCGGTGGCCTCGAGCAGTGTAGCGTCGGCCGGCTCCGGACTGCTCAGCCAGGTGGGAACCAGCGCCATCACGGTGGCCATGGGGCGCGCCACTCGGCCCGCCTCACTCATGATCTTGGATCCGTCGCCGCCGCCCAGTGACGTGAAGTTGACGACGACCACGTCGAACACCTGCTCTTCGTGGGGGAGGTTGGTGGCTTCGGTGACCTGGAAAGTCGCGAGCCGCTGGAATCCCGTGGCTCGGGCCGCCTTGTCGGCCTGGTCGATCGCGACCGGGTCTGGATCCGTTCCCTCGACGTGCGTGCCGAACCGTTCGGTCCACCACAGCACGGAGCGTCCCGCCCCGCACCCGACCCAGAGAACGTCCTGTCCGGACTGCGCCTCAGCGAGCTGCGTGAGACGGCGGTGTATGGGTTCCGCCACGTCTGCCCAGGGCTGGATAACGGCGAGCAGAGCCGCGGGCGAGAGCCGGGGGGCCATAGGCGGGAAGGCTCGTTCTGGGTACGCCGATAGTCAAGTAGGCTACCGCACCGGCTGTCGCTGCGAGCGCAGCACAATGAAACCCGCGCCGCCGGGTGCGTTGAGGCTGTCCAGCGCCACGGAGTCATCCACCGGACCGCCGCGGTACTTCACCTCGTACAGTGCCGGTTCGGGTGCGCGGCCCAGCGCCGCCGCGAGGGCCTCGCTCTTCAGCTGCGCGACGGTCCAGTCTGCGCCCGGCTCCAGCGTCACGACGTCCCAAACCTCCGGCACCCAGACCCGAAACGTGCGGCCGGCCGCGGTCACGGTGTCCTGCCGGGAAGCGTCGAGAAGAAGCGGCCGATGAGCTGGTCGAACAGCATGGTCGACGCGCGCACCCGCGTGCCGTCCGACGATTCGAAGGCCGCCAACGTCAGCTCCTCACCACCCTGGCCCCGGAACACGGCGAACTGCGCCCCCTCTTCCTCGAGGAACGCCGCGTTGTGGGGTGCGCGCTCCGGGAAGAACTGCTTGGCCCGCTCCAGTACCTCGGCGGGTTTCAGCGAGGTCGTCGTCTCGTGCGTCATGCTCTGGTACCTCAGGGCGGCCGCCGGACCGCCGGTTCGGGTGGCGTGTCACGCTTGGGTCGAGAAGCGTCCACGTGCGAGTCGAGAAAGAAGATAACGGAGCGGCGCTTGCGTCACGAATCCGCCAGAGCCGCCAGCAGGACCGCTTCGACGCGTGAGTTGGGCACGGCTTCCGCGCCCGCTTCCCGCGCCGCGCGCAGCACGTCGGCGTCCACGTGCGACCCGAACGCGATTACCCGCATCCCGGCGGCGGCCAGCTCACGCACGCGTTCCAGCGCTGCCGCGCTCCCCAGCTCGACCACCGCGAGTGCAGCGGGCTCCCCTGCCGCCACCCGAGCACCCGCGCTCTTGATGAGCCCCTCCAGTTTGCCCCGGAAGAACAGGTCGCGGGTCACGACGAGCACCGCGGTTTCACTCGACTGGTTCGGCACGCGCTCGCTCCTGTGTGACGGCGGCGGGTCTGCGCAGCAGGTCCCACAGCCTGGGCCTGCGGTGGAACACCATGACCACTTCGCCGGACGGTGGGTGCGCCAGCCCCTCCAGCGACAGGAAGAGAGGCGGCGGTGCCTCGGGCACAGTGACAGTGTAGTGCCGGCCGTGCCACGTCACCGCCGCCTGCCGCGGCGGCGAGCGAGACACCGTCCGCTCGATGAACACGTCGTCGTCGACCCGGAACACTCCCTCGGCGGCACGCTCCCCCGACCGATAGAAAACCGGATCGAACGGCCGCCCCGAGCCTCGCGCGAAGTTCTGCTCCGCCGCCCAGTCGTAATCGCCGAGCGCGTCGCTCTCCGCCTGCCACTCCACGTGGTGCCGCAGCTCGTGCAGCAGCGTATCCCACGTCTCAGTCTGCCAGTCGAAGTCTGCCCGCTCCCGCGACAGCTCGCTGAACGATCCGTGGTACAGCACCACCCGGGACAGCACCTGGTCGGTGCCCGTGTCGATGGGAATGCACTCTCCCAGCGTGAACACGTGAGGATGGACGGGGTGCGGGAGCGTCTTGGGGCTTACCTCGACGGCGGCTATCCCCTCCAAGTACTGCGGCGGCACCTCGCCGGCCAGGCGCTCCACCATGGAGCGGAAGTGATCCAGGCGCATTCAGTCACCCGCGCGGGTGCGGCGCTCAGCCCCCGCCCGACTCCTCGATGCCGTGGGTGTGGCGGGCGAGCCAGCGGTTGGCCAGCAGCAGCACCGCCAGCACCACGGCCCACTGGAAGAACAGAGTCCCGACGTTGGCCTCGCGCAGCGGATCGAGCCACCCTGCGAGATCCTCTCCACGCACCTGGTACACCCACCACGCGAGCAGCACGAGCGCCTCGAGCGGCACCAGCACGCTTATCACGAGCTCCCAGCCCCGTCCGATCCTGATGTCCGAGTGCTCGTGGTTGAGCTGCTGCTCGCGGAACCTCCGGGCGCCGTGAGTGACCACGGCGATGGCGAAGAACAGGCCCGACAGCATCAGTGCCACGCCCCACACGAAGTCCTGGTTGTGCAGGAAGCGAAGCGACAGGGCAGAAGGCAGCCCGCACAGGAAGCCCACGACGCCCACAACCCGGATCGCTTCTGCACGCCGCATCCCGGCATCCCTCAAGACGCGCGTGGCGAGCTCGATCATCGCGATGAGGCTAGTGAATGCCGCAAAGGTGAGCGCCAGGAAGAAGAGCAGCATGAAGAACCGCCCGAAGGGCACCCGCGCGAACAGCTGCGGCATCCAGATGAACGTGAGCCCCTCGTTCCCGGTGCTGAAGATCGTGCGCTGGATGAGATCGGCGGAGAGCGCCTCTCCACCCCGCACTGCATCGGCGAGTGCGGGATACGCGCTCAGGGCATCCGGGTCCGAAGCCAGGTTGGCCACCAGCTGCGGCACGACCGCGAACACCGTGCACAGCACCATGATGCCCGCCAGCAGCGACACGGTGTTGTTGGCGGTGGGGAGCAGGAACGCGTTGAGCGCCGTGTCCTCTTGCGTACGCAGGTAGGCCGCGTAGGCGAGGATCAAGCCCCAGCCGGCTCCGGTGTCCCAGGCATTTTGGGTGAGGGCCTCGATCCAGATGCGCGCGTTGGAGAGCGCGCCCCAGTCCACCGTGAAGAGGTAGGCCAGCCCCTCGCCCGACCCCGGCAGCGTGACCGCGCGGACGGCCAGCAGCACCACGAGCACGATGAGCGTGGGCATCAGCACCTTCGCCACCCGCTCGATCGCCCGCACGCCGCGCGCCACGACCAGCGTGCCGACCCCCATGGCGACGCCGTGCGTCACGACGGGCCACCACGAGCCGGTGAAGCTCTCCCAGAACGCGCCCGGCTCCTGCCGCGGAATCTCACCGAACAGGGACGCGATCACATATCGGATAGTCCATCCGGCGACGACCGAGTAGTAGAACATGATGGCCGTGGCCACGAACGCGATGAACGCGCCCATCCACGCCCAGCGCGGTCCCATCATCTGGATGAACGCACCTACCGGGCCGGTGCGCGTCTTCCGGCCCATGCCGAACTCCACGAGGATCAGCGGGATGGACCACAGGAACAGGAAGGCGAGCCACGCCACGATGAACTCGCCGCCGCCGTTCTGCGCGGCGATCCGCGGGAAGCGCCAGATGTTGCCGGTGCCGACCGCCATGCCCAGCATGGCGAGCATCATCACCCAGCGCGAGGAGAACGCTTCGCGCTTCATGCCAGGGCACGCTCCAGACGCTTGGCCACGTATTCGAAAGTGAGCGGCTCACCAGTCGCATCCTCTGCGAGCCGGTCGGCAGGGTCGGCCTGCCCGCGGCCCATCAGCGCCTGCACGACCTCGCCGGCGGCGGGGTTGCGGTACCAATCGGCGTCGTGTCGCTCCACCAGCGTGTGGGCCAGCGCCGCCTCGAGCTGCCAGGCCCGCAGGTAGCGCGCCACGTAGAAGCCGGGATCCACGTCGAGCAGGTGATCGCCTTCGTGGTACCGGAAGCGCGTCGCGTCGCTCAGCAGCTCCACGTAGCGGCCCGCCATCCCCTGCATGTCTGAGCGGTGCAGCTCCAGCTCGTACACGACCTTGGCCGCGTAGCGCCGCACCAGGAACAGCTCGCTCACGGCGAGCTCGAACGCGAGTTCCGCCGCCGCCCGGCGCTCCAGCGACCCGTACCGAACGAGCCACCCCGGGTCCAGCGTGAGATGGTCCCACAGCATCGCGAACGCCTCGGTTACCGAGTTGTCCCCCAGGCAGCGGGCGTCGAAGGGCAGCTCGGGCGACACCGAGGCGAAGTGCATCGCATGGCCCAGCTCGTGCCAGAACGTGCGGTAATCGGCGTGCCCGCCGCGGGGACGCAGCACCAGATAGACTTCCTGCGGTACCCGCACCGGGACGCAGAACGCCCGCGGCTGCTTGCCTTCCCGCTCCTCCGTGTCGAACCGCACGCGGCCCTGCTGCGTAGCGTCGAGCCCCATCTCCTGCATCTGGCCCACCGCCGCGTCCAGCAGCCGCTCGGACGGGAAGGCCGCGTCGTACCGGTCCGCCCGGAACAGCCATGCGGAGTCGGCCCGCACCAGTTCGTCCACCGGCACGCCCATGCGCTGCCGCACCAGCCGGGCCAGGTTCTCGTCGTACAGCGGAGCGGTGCGTGCCAGGAACTCCCGAGCGGACTCCCCCAGCCGGTCCAGCTCGACGCCCGCCAGCTCGCCGACCGCGTCCACATAGTCTCCCAGCTCCAGTGACCGCATCGCGGCGCGCTCGACCTCAAACCGCTCGCGACGCAGCTCGCCCAGCGCACCCGCGCCGGCTGCGGCGCGCGCGGTATCGAGGGCGGTCCGATAGTCCCGGTCGGCCGAGTTGGCCAGCTCGATGGGCACCCTCAGGTACGGCACGGCATGGCCGTTAAACCGGACCTCGGCGTCCTGCTCCCACACGAGCTGCCGCTCCTCGAGCGGCGCCACGAGGCGGCCTACGCGCACGTCCATCGCCCACTCCAGAATGGGCAGCGACCCGCTGGCGCGCGCGACCGACAGCGCCTCGTCGCTGGCGACCTCGGCGTACCTATCGTAGATGGCCTGGAATTCGGGATCGGCCTTGAGGCCCGCGCCGGTGAGATAGTACTCGCGGCCCAGCTCCTCGTTCATCGCCTCGCCGCGCGCGAGGAGCGTCTCCAGGTTCACGTGATGAGCCGCTCCTCCAGGTACGCGGCGAGCTGGTCCGAATGCACGCGATCCTGCGCCAGCGAGTCCCGGTCCCGCACAGTCACGGTCTGGTCTTCGATGGTCTGGCCGTCGACGGTCACGCCATACGGCGTGCCCGCCTCATCCTGACGCCGGTAGCGACGTCCGATCGAGCCGCCGTCGTCGTAGAAAACGGGAAAGCGGCGCCGCAGGTCGTCGTGTATGCGCCGCGCCACATCCGGCATGCCGTCCTTCTTGACGAGCGGGAAGATGCCGGCCTTGATCGGAGCGATCGAGGGGGCGAGCCCGAGCACGACCCGCTCCTCGCCCTCGACGGACTCCTCTCGGTACGCGTCCACCAGCACGACCAGCGCCAGCCGGTCGGCCCCCAGGGAAGTCTCGATGATGTACGGCACGAACCGGTCGCGGCTGGCCGGATCCATGTACTCGAGCTTCTTGCCGGAGAACTCCTGATGCCGCTTGAGGTCGAAGTCGGTGCGGTTGTGGATGCCCTCGAACTCCTGCCACCCGAACGGGAACTCGTATTCGATGTCGAACGCCTTCTTCGCATAATGGGCCAGCTCGTCCGGCGCGTGCTCGTGGAAGCGCAGCTTCTCGGCCCGGATGCCGAGGCCCTGGTGCCACTGCATGCGCGCCGCCTTCCACTCGTCGAACCAGCGCTCGTCGTCGTCTGGGCGGACGAAGAACTGCATCTCCATCTGCT
The DNA here is from genome assembly GCA_039586895.1 of Gemmatimonadota bacterium. GTDB lineage: Bacteria > Gemmatimonadota > Gemmatimonadetes > Gemmatimonadales > GWC2-71-9 > WVYX01. The sequence continues at coordinate 38,556 of JBDHJM010000018.1, forward strand.
CGAACTCACGCGTGCGGAAGATGAAGTTCCCGGGTGTGATCTCGTTGCGGAACGCCTTTCCGACCTGCGCGATCCCGAACGGCACCTTCTGCCGCGCGGCCTGCATCACGTTCAGGTAGTTGACGTAGATGCCCTGTGCGGTTTCGGGCCGCAGGTACACGACCGCGGCGTCCTCCTCGACCGGACCCATGAACGTCTTGAACATGAGGTTGAACATGCGGGGCTCGGTGAGGTCACACTGGTCCGCTTCGCCCGGGTGCTTGCTGGGCTTCTGCGGGCACTGGAACTGATCCAGCTGGTCGGCGCGGAACCGCGCCTTGCAGGTGCGGCAGTCCACCAGGGGATCGGTGAACCCCTCCACGTGGCCCGAGGCCTCCCACACCTTCGGGTGCATCAGGATGGCTGCGTCGACCCCCTCGATGTCCGAGCGCTCGTGCACCATCGAGCGCCACCACCGCTCCTTGAGATTCTTCTTGAGCTCGACGCCGAGCGGGCCGTAATCCCACACCGACCCGAGCCCCCCGTAGATCTCGGAGGACTGGAAGATGAATCCCCGGCGCTTCGCCAGGGAGACGAGCTTGTCCATTACCTGCAGTTCGGCCATTGCACGGGAAACCGTGTTCAGTTGGATGGGCGGGGAACGGCGAAAGTTAGACGGGGGCTACAGGGCCCACAAGCGAACCGCCCGCTCGATCCCCCGCGCCGCACGCCGGCCCAGCTCTTGGGCGGTCCACAGGCCGCCGCCGCTCTCCACCAGTACGTCGCCCGGCACCTCTGCGGCACTGGGAGCGAGCAGCAGCACCGGCACCGCTGCCGCGGCGGCACGGCGCAGCACCTCGCCGGTGAGCTTGCCCTCGAGCGAGGTGCCGTCGAATGCGCCTTCGCCGACGACCACCATGTCGGCGCCCCGCAGCAACTCGTCGACGCCCAGGCGATCCAGCACCCAGGCCGCGCCGGCCTCCAGCCGACCGGCGCCGAAGAAGAGCAGCCCGAAGCCGAGCCCGCCTGCCGCCCCCGCCCCGGCCAGCCCCTCGAGCCCAGCCCGGCCCTCCTCTAGCGCCAGCTCCGCCAGCCGCTCCAGCCCCGCCGCGAGACGCCGCTCCGCTGCGGCGTCGGCTCCCTTCTGGGCGGCGTAAACGCCGGCGCCGCGGGGGCCCGTGAGCGGGTTGCGCACGTCGCACAGCCCGACCAACCGAGCCTCGGGCCGGCGGCCCGGATCCAGACGGGCCAGATCGGCGAGCGCGCCGCCTCCCTCGGGAAGCTCAACCCCGGCGACGTCCCGCGCCCGCCAGCCCCAGGCCCGCGCCATGCCGAGTCCTCCGTCCATCGTGGCGCTCCCGCCCAGCCCCACGTAGACCGTCTCGGCACCCGCGCCCACCGCCTCGCCGATCAGCATGCCCACCCCGCGCGTCGTCGTGACCAGCGGATCGCGCTCACCGGGCCGGAGCAGCCCCAGACCGCAGGCCAGCCGAGACTCGACCACCGCAGTGCGCTCGTCGAGCCATCCCACCTCGGCTTCCAGGGCGCGTCCCAGCGGATCCTCGCAGCTATGCGTGGTGCGGCGGGTCAGCTGCGGGGAAAGGGCCTCCAGCAGGCCGTCTCCGCCGTCGCTCCCCACCAAAACAGCGGGCTCCAGACGCGCTGCGCGGGCCGCACCGGCCACGGCACGGGCCACCTCGGCGGGCGCCAGGGTCTCTTTGAAGGCCTGGGCCACCACGAGCACGCGTCTGGGTGCCACCACCGGCTCCTTCATAGAAGTGTGCGCAACATCGCAGACCGGGGCGCGGGCGTCGTGTAAGATTATGTAAGTCAGTAGCTTGTGCAATTCAATAGGGCTTTGTAGGTTAGGCCGCAAGGAACCGAATGGTCGATCGCGCTGGTGACGGCCGCACGCCCGGATACCGGGCAGCCGAGCCGCCCCAGGAGATTCATATCCGGGATCTCTGGGCGGTCGTGCTGCGGCATTGGCGGGTCGTGGCGGTCATCACAGTCTTGGTCGCCGGTGGCGCATGGTTCTCCGGGCGCGGAGCCGTAGAGCGCTTCCAGTCCACGCTCACCGTCCAGGTCAACTCCCCCAAGCAGGTTTTTGCCCGGGCCGACGACATCGACGTCGACGAGCTCGCGCTGCGCACCGACCCCATCCTGTCCGAGGCGCTCGTCCTCACCACGCAGGCACTGGCGCTGCGCGTCGTTGACGCCGTGTCGCTGCAGCTCGAGGTCGCCGATCCTTCGATCCACCGCGAGCACGTGTTTCTCAACATCGTGGTCGACTCGGGTGCGCCGCTCGGCTCCTTCGAGCTGGAGCAGGGCGACGCCTCCGAGGGCTTCGTGCTGCGCCACCAGGACGGCACACCGATAGCCAGCGGCGCCTACTACGAGCGCGTCGAGGGCCCCGGGTTTGCGTTCGAGGTGCTCCCGCCCGACGACGGCGAGCGCACGGTGCGGTTCTCCATCATCGCGGCGGGTCAGGCCGCGGCCTGGGTGCGGGCCGGACTGGGCTACCGCGTGCGTGAAGGCACCAATGCGGTGGACATCATGTTCACGGCTACCGACCCGACCGTGGTCCCGCTGGTGCTCAACCAGGCGGCACTGGAGCTGCGCCAGGACGGAGTGGTTCGCGCGCGTGTGGCCGCGTCCCGCCGGCGGCAGTACATCTTCGAGCAGCTGGGCCGCGCCGAGGAGGCCGCCCGGGAGAAGCGCACCGAGGTGCAGCAGTACAAGGAGTCCGAGCGCATCACCGATCTCTCCGCCGAAGAGACGTCGGTGGTTCGGCAGATCGCGGAGTTCGAGCAGGAGCGGCAACGCATTCGCGTGCGCGTCTCGATCCTGAACGACGCAGCCGGTGAGGCCGACAGCTTCGGGGTCGAGGCACTCAACCGGCTGGCCGCCGTCGAGGGCACGCAGGACAACGCTGTACTGGCGTTCCAAATCCGCCGCCTGCTCGAGCTGTATGAGGAGCGGCGCTCAATAACCGCGGGTGCCCTGGGGCTGCGCGAAGGAAATCCCGAGGTCGAGGCCATCGACCAGCAGATCCATGCGAGCCACCGCACCCTGTCGAACGCGGTTCAGGTGGCGCTGGAGAGCCTGGAGGCCCGTGACGTGGCGATCACGCGCCGCATCAGCGAGTTGCGCGGCCAGCTTGCCACGTTCCCCGGCAAGGAGTCGCGCATCGCGCAGCTCCAGCTGGAAAGCAGCATCCTGGAGGACACCTATCGCTATCTGCTGGCCCAGTTCCAGCAGGCTCGCATGCAGGAGATGACCATCACGCCGTACGTGGTCATCCTGGACGGCGCATCACCGGCCGGCATGATCGGAACGAACCTGCGCCAGAAGGTGATTCTCGGGCTGCTGGTGGGACTGCTGCTGGGGATCGGCGCCGCGTTCTTCCTGGAGTACCTGGACCAGACGCTCAAGAGCGCGGCCGACGTGGAGCGGGCGGTGGGCACGCCGGTGCTGGGACGAATCCCGCTGGAGACCAAACTGGCCACCAGCAACGGCCGCAAGAGCGGCGTGGTGATCCTGTCGCAGCTGAGTCCGGACGACCCCGCCGTGGAAGCGTTCCGCGCGCTGCGCACCAACGTCACCTTCGTGGGCGCCGAGAAGCCGGTTCAGTTCCTCACGCTCACCAGCCCCGGCCCCGGCGAGGGAAAGTCAACCACGGCCGCCAACCTGGCCCTTATCCTCGCGCAGGGGGGTTCCAAAACCCTGCTGATCGACGGAGATCTGCGTCGCGCGCAGCTGCACCGCGCCTTCGGGCTCGTGATGGACCCGGGCCTCACGGACGTGCTGATCGGCGAGGCCCAGCTGCGTGAGGCGGTCCGCCCCGATGTACAGCCCAAGCTGGACCTGCTCCCTGCGGGCAAGTCGCCCCCCAACCCGGCCGAGCTCCTCGGATCGGACGCGATGCGACGCACCCTCGGAGAGCTGCGGCGGGATTACGAGTACATCGTGATGGACACTCCGCCATCCCTACCGGTAACCGACGCGGCAGTGGTGGCCGCCCTGGCGGACGCCACAATCCTGGTCATGCGCAGCGGGGAGACCGAGGAGAGCGCGGCTCAGCGCGCGGTGGAACAACTGCGCCAGGTGCGGGCACGTGTGGCCGGTGCGGTGCTCAACGGTGTCAGCACGCGGCGGGACCGCTACTACAGCTACTATAGCTCGGACCGTTCCAGCTACCGTCGGCGCGGTCTCGGCAGCTCGTTACGTGCCCGCCTGACCGGCAGGCTGTAAACTCCAACCAAACAAGTAGTTACACCCGTCAACGGGAGGCTGACGCCCGGACGCCAAATTGGCTTCCGCATCGGTCGCCCGCTTGATCGATGTGCAAGGGCAGACCGTCCTTGAAGAACGCCTGACCCCGCACTTGGTTCTAGGGCGCACAGTGTGCGGCAGGCGGGCCCCTAGGGCTTCGGCTCTAGGGGTTTCTTCTTTTCTGTAACCGGGAAGTCCGTTCGCGAACTGCGACGTCCCTGTTCGCGAACCGCGAAGTGCCTAGTCGCTGGCGACTATCTGGTCGCGGCGCGTTCCCACACTGACGTACGCGATCGGAGTCTCAAGCAGCGCCTCGATCCGCTCCAGATAGGCGCGCGCCTCGGGCGGCAGGTCGGCCATCGTGCGTGCATCGCCGACCGGCTTGCACCAGCCGGGCAGGGTCTCGTACACCGGCTCCACCCGCCCCAGCCGCTCCAGGTCGGCCGGCACGTCGTCCAGCTCCTCGCCGTCGGCGCGGTACCCCACGCAGATCGGTATGCTCTCGATGGTGTCGAGCACGTCGAGCTTGGTCACGGCCAGGTCAGTGAGCCCGTTGAGCCGGGCTGCGTAGCGGGCGACCACCGCGTCGAACCAGCCGCAGCGGCGCGGCCGGCCCGTAGTGGCGCCGAACTCGCCGCCCAACTTACGGAGCTCCTCCGACTGCTCCGAGGTCGCCTCCGAGGGAAGCGGCCCGTTGCCGACCCGCGTGGTGTAGGCCTTGAGCACGCCCAGCACGGCGTCGATGGCGGTGGGTCCGATACCCGAGCCCACGGTGGCGCCGCCGGCAGTGGTGTTGGAGGACGTGACGAACGGGTAGGTGCCGTGGTCCACGTCCAGCATGGCTCCCTGCGCTCCCTCCAGCAGCAGGTTGCGCCCTCCCTTGAGCGCATCGTGGGCGACGCGGCTCGTATCAGCCAGGTGCGGCAGGATCCCCGGCGCAACACGCTCCAGCAGGGTGAGCTGCTCGGCGGCGTCCACCCGCTCTTCCGCCCCCAGCAGCTGCAGCACGTCGTTGGTCCACTGCACGCGCTCCTGCAGCCGCGGCTCGAGCGCCGCCAGGTCGCGCAGGTCACCAGCTCTCACGCCGCGGCGGCCCGACTTGTCCTCGTAGGCCGGCCCGATGCCCCGCCCCGTCGTGCCGATCCGCTGGCGCGCCTCCATGGCACGCTCGACGGCCTTGTGGTACGGCAGAACCAGGTGGGCGCGGTCGGAGATGGCCAGCCGCCCCGCCACCTCGATCCCGCGCTCGCCTAGCTCCGCGATCTCGTCCAGCAGCGTGACGGGGTCCAGCACCACACCGTTGCCGATGATGCACCCCGTGCCGTCGTTCAGGATGCCCGTGGGGATCTGGTGCAGGATGAACTGGTGGTCTTCCAGCACCACAGTGTGCCCCGCGTTGGCGCCTCCCTGATAACGGATCACCAGATCCGCGTCGCGCGCCAGCACGTCGACCACCTTCCCCTTACCCTCGTCACCCCACTGCACCCCAACCACTACCACGCAACGGCGATCAGGACCGAACATGCTCACGATGCTCCCCGAAACGGACACAAAAAAGCCCCGCGGGGTCCCGGCGGGGCATCCTTTGGAGCAAGCTATCCGGGCGGGATTACGGCGTCAACCGAGCAGTCGGCGCACGGCTGAGGCGGCCGCCTCACCCGCCGCAACGGCCGCTGCGGGGTCCACCCGGTCGGCGCCGTCGCGTGCCGTGTGCACCACCCCGAGCGTCACCAGGTCCCCCCGGCTCACGGTGGCGCCCGGCATCCCGGCACCGGCCAGCACCGCGCCGTCCACGAACACCCCGAAGGGGAGCCTCGCCACGACGGCGTCGAGCCCACGCTCGCCGAAGGCCCGCTCCAGCTCGCGGCTCACCTTTTCGTGGGGGTGGGCCCCTCCCTGCGGCCGGTGCCGCTGAATGCGGTAGCGTCCCCGCGAGTCCACGCCGTCGAAGTTGATGAAGGCACCCCTGGCTTTGCCCGCGGCCGCCCACGCTCGGGCGCCCTCCATGCCGAACTCTTCAGCGCCGGTGACTAGCACGCCCACATCGTCCCGATCCGCCAGCTGCTGTGCCGCCGCCAGAGCCGCGACGATTCCCGTCGCGTTGTCCACCGCACCGGGCGAGCCGTTCTGCGCCGCGCCGAGGGAAAGAGCGGCCCCGCCCGCCAGGGCGAGTCCGCACACCGCCAGCACGGCCCAGGGCGGCACCGGGCCAGCGAGGCGCCAGGCGAGGACCAGCGGCAGGCCCGCGCACCCCGCCGCTGCCACCACCGCACCCACTGCCCGGCTCCGCAGCGAGAGCCGCTGTGACTTGGAGTCGCTATGAGCCACGAGCCACAGCGCAGGGGTGCCGCGCGTTGCAACGATGTTGGCGGCCGGCACCGCTACTCCGCCCACGGGTAGGTGTCCGGCCGCCACGCCCTGAGCCACCAGACCCACGAGGGCGAGCGCCGCCAGCCCGATCAGCGCCACGGGCCAGCCCGGAACCGGCAGCAGCAGCAGCGGTGCCAGCCCCAGCGCCACCCACCCCAACGCGGCCCCCGCCGTCGCGGTGGCAGCGAGCCGCCGTGGGGACGCCGTGAAAGCCTGCAGCTCGACCGAGAAACCGAGTGCCTCGAGGGTGTCGCACACTTCGCGCTCGACACCTTCGAGCGCCGCCGTCCCCGGCAGCCGCGGCACCGCGATCGCGGCGAATAGCGCCGGCCAGGGGCGCTTCACTGCCGCTTAGAGGAGTTTGGCCCTGCGGAGCAGCTTCGCGATCTTGTCACGACCGCCCGCGTCAAGGTCGGTGAGCGGGGGGCGCACCGGACCCCCGGGGAGACCCATCAGGTCCATCGCCGCCTTCACTCCGGGCACGCCGCGCTTGCCCACTATCTCCTTGTGCAGCGGAGCCATCCGCTCCTGCGCAGCTCCAGCGCCGGCACGGTCGCCGGCATCGAACGCGAGCCCGATGGCAGCGGTCGCCTCGGCGGCGAAGCACGCGGCGGCTGCGATGGCGCCCGCTGCTCCCAACTCGAGGGCCGCGTAGTAGAGAGCGCCGGATCCGATGAACAGGGTCCATTCGGGAGCGGCTTCCTGGTAGGCGGCGAAGTTCTTTAGGTCGCCCGACGAGTCCTTGGCTCCCCATACGTTCTCGTGCCCCGCCAGCCCGGCAACCAGCGCCTCGGTCAGCGGCACGTGCGTGTACTTGGGGAAGTTGTACAGCAGCAGAGGAACGGGAGACTCGTCGGCGACGCGCTGGAAGTGATCCAGCAGGCCCTGCGGCGTGATCACGGGCGCGTAGTACGCCGGCGCGCGCACCAGCGCGGCGTTGGCACCCTCGTCGCCTGCCGTGCCGCACGCTTGGATCGTGGCGCGCGTGGATTCGCGGCCCGCGCCCGCCACGAGCCATGCGTCGTCAGGGACGACGTCGCGCAGCCATCCGAGCACCTGGCGGTACTCGGACTCATCCAGCAGCGACGCCTCCCCAGTGGACCCTGCGGCAACGATGCCCGCGGCACCGGCTGCCAGCACGGTGCGGGCATTCTCCCGCAGGTCCACCGGGGCAACGTCGCCCGTCGCCCGGTCAAAGGGAGTTGTGAGAGGAACCAGCAGTCCGCGCGGCCGCTCGCTCATTCCGGCGGAAGCGCGGAGCCGTCGGTGAAGCCCTCCGGCATCTCGGATTTCTTGCTCTTGCGCTTCTTGCCCTTGCCTCCCGCGAGATCCTCGTCGGTCAGCCCCTCGATCTCCGCGGTCGATGCCTTCTGCGACAGCCGTCGCAGTGTCTTGAGCTTGAGCTCGAAGTCTGCCGGGTTGGACGCAGCGCTCTTCGCCGTTTCGAAGGTGACCGCGCCATCGGTCACGAGCTCACCCAGGTGCTGGTCGAACGTCTGCATCCCGTACTGGTCGCGGCCCTCTTCGATGTAATCCTTGATCTCGCCCACGCGCGCCCGGTCGCGGATCAGGTCACGGATCGTCTCGGTGCATATCATGACCTCCACCGCAGCGGCGCGTCCCTGCCCGTCGGCACGCGGCAGCAGCCGCTGCGAGATCACCGCCTGGAGCGAATCGGCCAGCCGCACCCGAGCGACCTCCTGCTCCTCGGGCGCGAACATCGCGACGATGCGTGCGACGGTCGTGGTCGCGTCCGGCGTGTGCAGCGTCGAGATGAGCAGGTGCCCCGTCTCCGCCGCCTTCATGGCGGTGTCGACGGTCTCTGCGTCGCGCATCTCGCCGATCTGGATCACGTCGGGGTCCTGCCGCAGGGCCGAGCGCAGCCCCATCTGGAAGGTCTCGGTATCGGGGCCGATCTCGCGCTGCGTCACCGACGAGTTCGCATCGCGATGGAGGAACTCGATAGGGTTCTCGAGCGTGACGACGTGCTTGTTCAGCTTGGAGTTGATGTGGTGAATCAGCGCCGCCATGGTCGAGCTCTTCCCGCTGCCTGTGACGCCGGTGACCAGCACCATGCCACGCTCCTGCTCCGCGATCTGCTCCAGCGCCGCGGGAAGCCCCAGCTTCTGAATCGACGGGACCTCGAACGGGATGACCCGCATCACCACCATGAACGACGAGCGCTGCCGCAGGATGTTCACGCGAAACCGCCCGATTCCGGCCGCGCCCCAGGAGCAGTCGTAGTCACGAATCTGGTCGATCCGCTTCCGGTCCGCCTCGACCGGGATCAGCTTGATCGCGATCGCCTTGGTCTGCTCCGGCGTGAGCCGCTGCTTGGTGAGCGGAACCAGCTTGCCGTCGATGCGCGCACGGAAGACGTCGCCCGCCTTGATGTGGATGTCGGAGGCGCCGCGCTCGACGGCCGCCTTGATGATGTTCTCCATACGCTAGTACCCGAGGTCGGGGTCCACCAAGTTCCTGAGCCGCCGCCCCGTTCGGTAACGGCGGATGTTGTCCACGATCAGCTCCGTCTCCCGCTCCCAAAACCGCGCAGACACCGCACTCACGTGCGGCGTGAAAAACACCCGTGGATGGCGCCAGAACGGGTGATCCCGGGGGAGTGGTTCTGCCGCGAACACATCGAGCACGCAGCCGGCTATTCGGCCCCGTTCAAGGTGCACCAGCAGCGCATCCTCGTCCAGCAGCCCGCCCCGCGAGCAGTTCACCACGAACGCGCCTTCCGGCAGGGCGGCGAGCACGTCGTCCCCGACGGCTCCGCTGGTCTCCGCGGTCTGCGGCGCGGCGAGCACCAGCACGTGGCTCCACCCGGCCAGTCGCTTCAGATCGCGCGCTCCGCCCACCCACTCGACACCTGCCGGCTTGCGCCGTATGGGCCGGCTGCGCACCGCGCGCACGCGCATTCCGACGCCGCTGCAGCGCCGCGCAATGGCCCGGCCGATGCCGCCCAGGCCCATGATGCCTATTTTGGCATCGGACAGCTCGCGCAGCGGAACCGCGCCTCCGGTGAACTCGTCCCGCACCCACTCCCCATCGCGCTGCCCGGCAGCCGCACGGTGAAAGCCGCGCAGGCAGAACACGATGGCGCCCAGCGCCCAGTCGGCCATCGGCTCGGCGTGCACGCCCTTGGAGTTAGTGAGTAGCGCGCCGGAAGCCTGCAGCTCGGGCGTGAGGCTGGCGCGCACTCCTGCCGCCGCCGAATGAGCCCAGCGCAGCGTGGACGCCGCCGCCCCGACCACACGGGCGGGGACTCCCCAGCCGAAGTAGAGCTCAGCGCCGCCCGCAGCCTGGGCCGCCTCGACGGTACCGACGGCGCCGTCTCCGTCACTCACGGCATCCGCGTCGACAGTAACGACTTCCCAGCCGCGTCCCAGCGCGCGGCGGATGGCGGTTACCGTCTCGGGCGGCACCCGCCACACGGGCCGTGGCGACGCCAGGTCGACGACGGCCCGCCTCACTCCTCTGCGGCGATGGTGAGGGCCCCGGCCGCCTGCAGCAGCTCGTGGCGCACCTTGTCGTGCATGCGGGAGGGGCCGCGGAAGGACACTCGCACCTGCAGCCGTTCGCCGCGCTGCTCGGAGCGGATCTCCTCCACCTCGAGCCCGTTGGCGCGGATGATGTCCTCGATCTCCGCCACGGCCTCGGGACGCGGCTCGACCTCGACCGTGACGCGGCTGATCCCGCTTACGCTGGTGAGGAACTTCTCGAGCGGGCGCAACAGCCCCAGCACCAGCAGCACCAGCAGGGTCACGCCGGTTGCTTCCAGCACCGCCCCCGAGCCTACGGCGATCCCGATCGCCGCCACGAGCCAGATGGTCGCAGCGCTGGTGAGCCCGCTTATGTGGCCGCGGCTGTGCAGGATGGTGCCTGCGCCGATGAAGCCCACGCCGGTGACTATCTGCGCCGCGATGCGGCCAGGATCGCCGTCGTGCCCGGCGATCTCGATCGAGAGAATGGTGTACAGCGCTGCGCCCGTGCAGATGAGGATGTTGGTGCGCAGGCCGGCCGCCTTGCCGCGCAGCTCGCGCTCGAACCCCACGGCCCCGCCGAGCAGCACCGCCGCGAGCAGCTGGATCAGCACGTCGAGCCGCAGGCCGCCAACGAGGTCGCTCCAAATGGGACTCACGCCTTCGCCCTCGCCCCTTCCGGTGACAGCAGGCCCATCCGCTCCCGGACTTCCCGCATCGTCTCATCGGCCACCGCGTGGGCGCGCGCGGCACCGGCCGCCAGGATCTCGCGCACCCGCTCGGGGGTGCTCGTCAGCTCCGCCGCCCGCTCACGAATCGGCGCCAGCGCCGCTGCCATGTTGTCCGCCAGCACGCGCTTGCAGTCGAGGCATCCCCACCCGGCCGTGCGGCACTTCTCGGCCACTTCCCGCACGGTCTCGTCGGGCGAGAAGAAGCGGTGCAGGCTGTACAGGTTGCACACCTCAGGATTGCCCGGGTCCTTCTTGGTCACCCGCGCCGGATCGGTCACCGCGGGGCGCAGCAGCTGCCAGATTCCCTCCGGATCCTCGAGGATGCCGATGGTGTTGCCGAGGCTCTTGGACATCTTGGCCTGTCCGTCGAGGCCCACGATGCGGCTCGCCGCGCCCTTCACCAGCCCCGCGGCGGGCTCCGGGAAGTACCCCGGCCCGTAGCGCGCATTCCATTTGCGTGCTATCTCGCGTGTGAGCTCCAGGTGCTGCACCTGATCCTCGCCCACCGGTACCGTGTCGCATTTGTAGAGCAGTATGTCGGCCGCCTGCAGCACCGGGTAGTTCAGCAGTCCCGCCATGATGCTTTCTTGGCGCTGTGACTTGTCCTTAAATTGGGTCATCCGCTCGAGCTCCCCGAGCGGTGTAACCGTGTTGAACACCCAGGCGAGCTCAGTGTGCTCCGGCACGTGCGACTGAACGAACAGCACGCAGCGCTCGGGATCGAGTCCGGCGGCCATGAGGCTCACCGCCATTTCGAAGGTGCGGCGCGGCAGCTGATCGACTTCGTAGTCCTGCGTGACGGCGTGGTAGTCGACGATGCAGAAGAAGCACTCGTGCTGATCCTGCAGCGCGACCCACTGTTTGACCGCGCCGAGGTAGTTGCCGATATGGAGTTCGCCGGAGGGTTGGATGCCCGAAAAGACCTTTGCCATGGCGTCAAGCTAGGGGCCCTCTAGAGAGACCGCAAGGTGAGTGATTACGGGGACTTACTGCGTATCGCGACCGCCGCTGCAGGGCGCGGCGCCGAGTTCGTGCGCTCCGTCGCACGGCCCACCGACCCAGTCGATTGGGGGCTCAAGGGCGTGAGCGATTTCGTCACGCGCGTGGACCGCGAGGCCGAGGCACTAATAGCGGAAGCCCTCAGTGAGGGCGTTCCGGGCTCGGTCGTGCTGGGCGAGGAGCTGTCGCCGCAGGCCGTGGGGGCGGCCGATCTGCTGTGGGTGGTCGATCCGCTGGACGGCACCACCAACTACCTGCACGAGTACCCCGCCTACGGAGTCAGCGTGGGCGCCGTAGCGCACGGAACACTTGCGGCTGGTGTAGTCGTGGACGTCGCGCGCGGCATCACCTACCACGCCACTGCGGGCGGCGGAGCGTGGGCCGGAGAGCACCGCCTCGAGGTCTCCCGGGTCACCGACCCGTCTCTCGCCCTGATCGGCACCGGGTTTCCGTTCAAGGTCCTGAACCTGCTGCCCCGCTACCTGCGGCAGTTCACCGCGATCCTCCAGCAGACCAGCGGCATCCGCCGCGGCGGTGCGGCTTCACTCGACTTCGTGGACCTGGCGCAGGGTCGGTTCGACGGGTTCTGGGAGCTCCACCTCGCTCCGTGGGACGTCGCTGCGGGCGCGCTCATCTTGCGGGAGGCCGGCGGGGTCGTTACCGGCCTCGATGGAGAAGAAGAGGTGGTGCGACACGGAGCGTTCGTGGCGGGCAATCCCGCCATCCACGCCTGGCTGCTGTCGCTGCTGAGGGAGTAAGACCGCGCTCAGGCGGTCGCCGTCGCGGTCGCGCCCGTCAAGATGCGCGGTCCGTCCGGCTCGATCACCACAGTGTGCTCGAAGTGGGCGGAGAGCGAGCTGTCCGCGGTCACCACCGTCCACTTGTCGTCGAGGGTGCGTATCTCCGGCCGCCCCGCATTCACCATCGGCTCTATCGCCAGGGTCATGCCCACCTGCAGGCGGGGTCCGCGCCGCGGCTTGCCGTAGTTGGGAACCTGCGGCTCCTCGTGGAAGCTGGTGCCGATGCCGTGTCCCACCAGCTCGCGCACTACGCTGAATCCCGCGCCCTCGGCCAGCTGCTGCACTGCGTGACCGATGTCGCCGACGTGGTTGCCCGCCACGGCCCGCGCCACGCCCGCATCCAGCGCCTCCCGCGTCACGCGGAGCAGCCGCTCGGTGTCGGCTCCTACGTCGCCGATTGCAACGGTGGTCGCCGAGTCGGCGTGCAGCCCGTCGAGACACACGCCGCAGTCGATGGAGATGATGTCTCCGTCCTCGAGCACGCGCTCCCTAGAGGGGATGCCGTGCACGATCTCGTGATTGATGGAGGTGCACAGCGACGCCGGAAAGTCGTACAGGCCCTTGAACGACGGGCGGGCGCCGGGGTGAGAGCGGATGAACTCCTCCGCCAGCCGGTCCAGGTCGGCGGTGCTCGCGCCGGGCGCCGCACTGCCAACCACGGTCGCCAGCGTATCGGCCAGTATGCGCCCGGCCGCCGCCATCGTCTCGACCTCCCGAGCGGATTTTATCGTGATCACGTGCCGAGGGCCTCCTGCATGCGGCCGGCTATGTCCTCGACACCGCCGCTGCCGGGAACCTCCACCAGCACACCGCTCTCTCTGTAGTAAGAAATCAGCGGGGCCGTCTGTTCCCAGTACACTGCGATCCGCTGCCGGATCGTGTCGAGGGTGTCGTCGCTGCGCCCTTCCTGCTCCGCCCTGCCGACCAGTCGACGGACGAGCTCTTCCTCGTCGACGTCGATGGACAGTACGCGGTCGACCCGTGCGCCGCGCTCCGCGAGCAGCTCGTCGATCGCCTCCGCCTGCGCCACCGTGCGGGGGAAGCCGTCCATGATCACCCCGCCCGCCGCATCCGGCGACGCCAGCACCTCGGCGATGAGCCCCAGTATGATCTCGTCGGGCACGAGCAGGCCCTGCTCCATGTACTGCCCGGCCTTGCTGCCGAGCTCCGTGCCCTGCTTCACCGCGCCGCGCAGCAGATCACCGGTCGAAACACGCGGCAGGCCGCCGCGCGCCGACAAAATGGCCCCCTGGGTTCCCTTGCCGGAGCCCGGGGGGCCAAGCAGTACGATGTTCATCTCGCCCTTACATGAACCGGCCGCGACGGCCGCGGAACTTGACCCGCCCCTGCTTCATGAAGTCGTCGTAGTGCCTCAGGTGCAGGTGCTGCTGGATCTGAATCCAGGTGTCGAGCGCCACGCCGACCACGATCAGCAGTGCCGTGCCGCCGAAGAAGAACGGGACGTTGAACGTCTGGAACACGAAGAACGGCATCAGCGCGATCGCTGTCAGGAACACCGACCCGGGCAGCGTCACGCGCGTGAGCACCGTGTCGATGTAATCCGCGGTCGCCGCCCCGGGCTTCACGCCGGGAATGAACCCGCCCTGCTTCTTGAGATTCTCTGCGATGTCGAGCGGATTGAAGATGATCGACGTATAGAAGTACGTGAAGAATATGATGAGGAATGCGTAGCTCACGTAATACACCGTCGACCCGGGCTGGAACATCTCGGACATCGCCCGCAGCGCAGGCAAATTGCTGAACGTGGCGATGGTACCGGGCACCACTATGATCGCCTGAGCAAAGATGATCGGCATTACGCCCGCGGAGTTGATCCGGATCGGGATGAAGGTCTTCTGCCCCTCACGGATCCGGCCACGCCCCATGACCTTGCGGGGAATCTGGATCGGGATGCGGCGCGCTGCGACCGTGACGGCAATGACCCCGGCCACCACCACCAGCATCACGAGCAGCAGCACGATGATGCCCTGAACCGATATTGCACGAGCATCAAGCAGCTGCAGCGTCCGGAACGACCCAGGCAGGAAGCCCTCCATGATCGAGAAGAAGATCATGAGGCTCATTCCGTTTCCGATGCCGCGCTCGGTGATGCGCTCGCCCAGCCACATGATGAAGATGGCACCGGTGGTGAGCGTGATCATCGTCGTGACACGGAAGGCCATGCCCGGCTGCAGCACCGCCCCCTGCTGCTCCGCGAAGATCGCGAATCCGTACGCCTGGAAGGCGGCGAGGATCACGGTGGCATATCGCGTCCACTGCGTGATCTTCTTGCGGCCTTCCTCTTCCTTCTGGAGCTTCTCGATGTACGGGAACACCGCGCCGCCCAACTGGAACATGATCGACGCGGAGATGTACGGCATGATTCCGAGCGCCAGCACGGTCGCGCGCGACAGCCCGCCGCCCACGAACATGTCGTACATGCCGAAGAAGGTCCCGGCGCCCTGGTTGCGGATAAAGTCCGCGAGGACCTGCACGTCCACACCCGGGGTCGCGATGTGCGCACCGGCCCGGTAGATGGCCAGGCACAGCAGCGTGAACAGGAGCTTTTCCTTGAGCTCCGGGACCGCAAAGAGATTGGGTATGCGGGGTACCGCCATCCGGTCAGTCCTCGATCCGCCCGCCCGCCTGTTCGATCTTGCGGCGAGCAGCCTTGGACACCGCGCACCCCTGGATCACGAAGCCCCGGGTGGCATCGCCGGTGGCCAGGATCTTGATCGGCGCGGAGGGACGGCTCACCAGTCCGTTCTCCAGCAGCACCTCAGGAGTGATGGTCTCATCCTTCAGCTCGGCGAGGTCCCGCAGGTTGACGACCTGTGCGGGCACGCGGAACGGGTTCGTGAAGCCGCGCTTCGGAACGCGCCGCGTCAGCGGCATCTGCCCGCCCTCGAACCCGGGCCGGGTGCCGCCGCCCGAGCGGGAGCGCTGGCCCTTCTGGCCGCGCCCGGCGGTCTTGCCGAGACCCGATCCCGTCCCGCGGCCCTTGCGCGTGGGCTCTTTGTGCGCCCCGCGCGGAGCCGGCAGGTTGTGCAGGCCGAGTCCGTCGCTCTTATCCATCACGCCTCCTCGGGGGTCGCGGCGACGAGGTGCTTCACCTTGCGCACCATTCCCCGTATCGAGGGATTGTCGGTCACGACTACTTCATCCTGGTGGTGCTTGAGGCCCAGCGCGCGCAGCGTGCGGCGGTAGGTCTCCGCGTGTCCAATGCCGGACTTCACCTGCCGCACGCGCAGGCGCCCGGCCTTCTTGGCCTTCGGTGCAGGCTTGGCGGCAGCCTTCGCGGCAGGCTTCGCGGCAGGTTTGGCAGCCGCCTTCGGCGCTGCCTTGGTGGCCTTCTTCGTGGCCTTCTTCTTGGTCGCGCCGGCCTTCTTCTTGGAAGCCGAGCCGGTGGTCTTCTTAGGCATCCACCGCCTCCTCCTGCTTCCGCTGCCGCGGCCGGTAGTCCACGTCCGCCGGCTCCATCCCACGGCGCCGGATCACGTCGTTGAGCGTGATCAGGCTCTTGAGCCCGTTCATGGTCGCCCAGACCATGTTCAGCGGATTGGCGGACCCCAGCGACTTGGTCAGGATGTCGGTGATTCCGGCGCACTCGAGCACCGCACGTACCGGGCCGCCCGCAATGATGCCGGTACCGGACGTGGCCGGCTTGAGGAGTACCCGACCTGCACCGTGCGTGCCGACGATCTCGTGGGGAATGGTCGTGCCCTCGCGCGGCACCTCCTGCATGTCGCGGCGCGCGCCTTCGACCGCCTTCCTCACCGCCTCGGCGACCTCGTTTGCCTTACCGGTGCCCACACCGACCTTGCCGTTGCCGTCGCCGACGGCCGCCAGCGCATTGAACGAAAACCGCCGTCCGCCTTTGACCACCTTGGCGACGCGGTTGATGTTGATGACGTTCTCGATCAGATCCGATTCGCGGTCGCGGTCACTGCGATCGCGGCGCGGACCCCGGTCCCTTCCCTGCTGCGCCATCGCCTCAGAACTCCAATCCGGCGTCGCGTGCGCCTTCGGCGACCGCCTTCACCCTACCGTGGTAAGGGTAGCCGCCGCGGTCGAACACCACGCTCTTGATGCCGAGTTCGCCGGCCTTCGTGGCCAGCAGCTTGCCAACCCCAAACGCCGCCCCGACCTTCCCGTCCTTCTCGCGCACCAGACCCTCGGCGCGGTCGTTTGCCGCCGCCAGGGTCACGCCGCGCTCGTCGTCCACCAGCTGGGCGTATGTGTGCTTGAGCGAGCGGTACACCACGAGCCGGGGCCGCTCCGCCGTTCCGGCGATCTTCTGTCGAGCACGCATATGGCGCCGCTGCCGGCGCTCGTTGCGCGTCTTAGGCCTGCGAACCGCCCTCATGCCTTGCCTCCGGTCTTGCCGGCCTTGCGGCGCACGTGTTCGCCCTCGTACCGAATGCCCTTGCCCTTGTACGGCTCCGGCGGGCGGACTTTGCGCAGCTCGGCTGCCACCTGTCCGACCAGTTCCTTGTCGATTCCCTCGATCTTCACCACCGTCGGCTTCTCGACCGAGATCGACACGCCCTTGGGCGCCTTGTACTCGACGGGGTGCGAGTAGCCGACGTTCAGCCGGACTCCGCCGGTCAGGGCCTCTGCCTTGTAGCCGACCCCGACGATCTCGAGCTGCTTCGCGAAGCCGCTCGTCACACCCTCTACCATGTTGTTGACCAAAGCCCGCGTCAGCCCGTGCAGTGCACGGTGTTTGCCGGAGTCCGACGGCCGCGCGACCGTCACGTTCCCGTCCTCCAGCTTCAGCTGCATCTCGGCGGGCATGGTGCGGCGGAGCTCACCCTTGGGGCCCTTCACCGTGACCGTCTGGCCGTCCAGCGCGACGGTGACGCCCTTGGGAACCGCTACCGGCTTCCTTCCGACTCGCGACATTGCCCCCCCTACCAGAGCACCGCCACGACCTCACCGCCCAGGCGGGCGCGGCGTGCGTCGCGGTCGCTCATGACACCCCGCGGGGTGGAGAGGATCGCCATGCCGAGGCCGTTCTTCACGCGGGGGATCTCCCGAGCGCGCACGTAGCGCCGCAGCCCTGGCTTCGACACCCGCTGCACCTCGTGGATCACCGGCGCATCGCCCTCGTACTTGAGGTAGATCCGCAGCAGCCCGTGCCGTCCGTCATCCAGCACTGCGAAGTCCTGGATGAACCGGTTGTCACGCAGCAGGCGTGCGATCTCGGTCTTGAATTTCGAGACCGGTATGTCGACCCTCCGGTGTCCCGCCTGGCAGGCGTTCCGGATGCGGGTCAGCATATCGGCGACTGGATCAGTCATCTCACCAACTCGCCTTCCGCACACCGGGGATCTCGCCCCGGAGCGCCATTTCTCTGAAGCAAATGCGGCACACGCCAAATTTCCGGATGTAAGCCCGCGCCCGCCCGCAGCGCTGGCAACGACTGTAGCTTCGCACCCCGAACTTGGGCTTCCGCTTTGACTTCTCGATCAGGCACTTCTTTGCCATACGGTCGCCTACCCCCTCTATCCGACCGGTACCGGTGTCTCACCGCGGAACGGCATGCCCATCTCCCTGAGCAGTGCCATCCCCACGTCATCTCGTCCGGCCGTAGTGACGAACGTGATGTCCATTCCGTGGATCTTCTCAACCTTGTCGTAGTCGATCTCCGGGAAGACCATCTGCTCCTTGATCCCCACCGTGTAGTTCCCTCTGCCGTCGAACGAGCGAGTCGGGAACCCGCGGAAGTCACGAATTCGCGGCACCGCCACACTGATGAAGCGGTCCAGGAACTCGTACATCTGCGTTCCGCGGAGCGTCACCCGCACACCGATGGGCATGCCGGCGCGCAGCGAGAAGTTGGAGATCGCCTTCTTGGCCTTCGTGATCACAGGTCGCTGACCGGTGATCTGAGCGAGCTCATCCGCGACGCCGTCGAGCATCTTCGGGTTCTTCGGACCCTCTCCGAGACCGACATTCAGCACGATCTTCTCGAGCTTCGGCAGCTGGTGCGGGTTCGCGAAGCCGAACTCCTGCATCAGCTTCGGCCGCACGCGCTCGCGGTAGTGATCCCGCATTCGCGGCGCGGGCCCGGGCTCAACAGCCGCCTGGCCCTTCTGCTCCTTCTTCTCCTTCGCCTTCGCCATCGCCTTACTGGCTCCTCGGGATCGGCTGGCCCGACTTCACGCTGAGCCGCTCCACCGTCCCGTCCTTGTCCTTCTTGCGCCGTACCCGAGTCGGATCACCCGACTTGGGATCCAGCAGCATCACGTTGGAGACGTCGATGGGCGCGGGGAACTTGATGATCCCGCCCTCCTCGCCCGCTTGGGTCGCGCGCTGGTGCTTGGTCACGACGTTCACGCCCTCCACCACCACGCGCTTCTTCTTCGGCAGCACGCGAATGACGGTGCCTTCCGTGCCCTTGTCATCACCGGCGATCACACGGACCCGATCGCCCTTGGTGATATGCATCTTGTAGCGGAAAGGCTTCGTCCCCTTCTCGCGCCGCGACTTCTTGTATACCAGCGGCTTCATTACAGCACCTCCGGAGCCAGCGAGACGATCTTCATGAACCGCTTCTCACGCAGCTCGCGCCCCACGGGCCCGAAGATCCGGGTTGCGCGCGGCTCGCCGGCATCGTTGATCAGCACCGCGGCGTTATCGTCGAACCGGATGTAGCTCCCATCGCGGCGGCGCGTTTCCTTGGCCGTTCGTACGACGACGGCCTTGGCCACGTCGCCCTTCTTCACTTGACCCGCCGGCAGGGCGTCCTTGATCGCGACCACGACGATGTCGCCCACCCTCGCGTACCGGCGCCTGCTGCCGCCCAGCACGCGGATCACGAGGGCGCGGCGTGCGCCGGAGTTGTCCGCGATCTTGACGATCGATTCCTGCTGAATCACGGCGTCCTCTCTTACTTGGCCCGGGTCAGGATCTCGACGACGCGCCAGCGCTTGGTCTTGGAAAGCGGCCGCGTCTCCACGATGCGGACCGTGTCGCCGACCTTGGCGCCCTGCTCGTCGTGCGCCCTCACCTTCTTGCGACGCGTGATCTGCTTGCCGTACAAGGGGTGAGCGAAACGCCGCTCCAGTGCCACGACGACGCTATTCTCCATCTTGTCGCTGAGCACCACGCCGACGCGGGTCTTCCGCCTCTGCCGGGCCTGCGTCTCCTGGATCATGCTTGCTTCCTCTGGCGCAGCGCCGTCTCGATTCGCGCGATGTTGCGGCGCAGGATCCGGAACTGGCTCGGGTTGTCCATCGCCTCGGTGGCCGAACGGAACTTCATGCGGAAGCGGGTCTCCCTCAGCCGCGCGAGCTCTTCCCGCAGATCCTCGGCCGTCATGTCCTCGAGCTGGGCCGGCTTGATCGGCTTCCGCTCAGTGTCTTTCAGTGCCATGGTGCTAGGTTTCCTCGCGCGTCACGAACCGCGTGTTCACGGGCAGCTTCGCCGCCGCCAGCTTCAGCGCGCGCCGCGCCACGTCTTCCGGCACGCCCTCGATCTCGAACATCAAGCGGCCGGGCTTCACCACGGCCACCCATGCCTCCGGGTTGCCCTTGCCCTTGCCCATGCGGGTCTCGGCCGGCTTCTTCGTGATCGGCTTGTCGGGGAAGATCCGAATCCAGATCTTCCCGCCGCGCTTCATCTCACGGGTCATCGCCACGCGGGCCGCCTCGATCTGCCGGCTGGAGATCCAGCCCGGATCGAGCGTCATCAGCCCGAACTGGCCGAACGCCACCGTGTTTCCCCGGGTCGCGTGCCCTCTGGTGCGACCCTTCATCTGCTTGCGGTACTTGACCCGCTTCGGCGCCAGCATTGCCTAGGCTCCCGTGCTGTAGGTGCGGCCGCGGCCGTCCTCGACCACTTCGCCCTTGAAGATCCACACCTTCACACCGATGGTGCCGTAGGTGGTCTTCGCGGTTGACACCCCGTAATCGACGTCCGCGCGCAGCGTGTGCAGCGGCACGCGTCCCTCGTGGTATCCCTCGGTGCGCGCGATCTCGGCGCCGCCCAGCCTGCCGGCGGTCTTCACTTTGATGCCCTGCGCACCCATGCGCATCGCGTTCTGCAGCACGCGCTTCATGGCGCGGCGGAACGATACGCGCTGCTGCAGCTGGTGTGCCACGTTGTCGGCCACGAGCTGCGCGTCCAGCTCGGGACGCTTGATCTCCTCTACGTTGATCCCGACCTCGTTGCCCGTGAGCTGAGCCAGCTCGTCGCGCAGCTTGTCGACCTCGGCACCCCGCTTCCCGATCACCACGCCCGGGCGGCCGGTGAAGATCGTTAC
>JBDHJM010000068.1:0-10613 GCA_039586895.1 Gemmatimonadota bacterium
TCGCGTCGTCGTTCAGGCCGGTCCCGAAGTCACCGAAGATACCCACACCGGCGCCGAACGCGGGCGAGTACCAGACCGGCATACCTTGGGTCTGCGCCTGCGCTGTGCCGGCGAGGCCTAGCACGAGCCCGACCAGGGCGATGCCACCCAGCAACCTTTTCATGACTCAACTCCTAAGAAAGGTTTGTGATCACCGTTATTTCCCGAGCCGCCCCACCCCTGCGGGACGCCCCGGATCGAGCAGCCAACTTGGGCTTATACCTACTCAGGGACGCCCTTTCAGTCAATACCCCGCGCCACCTTTACGTCCCTGGTACGGCTTGACTTACGCCCACTTCCATGATCGGCCGGTCGGTCAGTTCCCCGGCCTCAGTGCACCCACACCGCGCTGATCGCGAAGCCGTCCAGCGGGGTGTCTCCGAACGCCACAGACACGCGCGCGTCGAAGAACCGGCTCAGCTTGAAATCGGCCCCCAAGCCGACTCCGAAGAAGAAGTTGTCTCCCTCGGCAGTCCGGATAACGAACGCCGGCTCCACGTAGGGCACGATGCTCACTTCCGAGTCCTCCACGTCGAGGCGTCGCCCCAGGGAGAACCCGACAGGGATGAGCAGCGTGCTTCCCTCGAACAGGTGAGCACCGAGTCCGGCGATCACCGCGCCGTCAACCGGGAATTTCTCGTTGTGGCGCACCACCTGATAGCGGCCGGTCGCGCCGAGCGTGCCCCGGGTGTCGATGCCCTCCCCGTAATCCACGAAGCCGCCGCGGATCTCGAGGTCGAACTGCTTGTAACCGAACCCGAACAGGCCCTCGATGGCGATCCCGTCGTAATCCGGGAAGCTCACCGTGGCTCCGAACTCGTACTTGTCGAAGGAGCGGTAGGGCGCGTAATAGACGGGCAGCAGTGTGGTCTGCGCAGCAGCCGATCCGGCTCCCGCAGTCACCGCGAGTCCCGCCACCAACAACATACTTTTCCGCAGCATGAGTGACCTCTCCCCGCTTACTCTTCCGCGGTCTCCACGTGTTCGGCGACGACCTTCACGGTGTCGTCCACCACCTGGAGGAACCCGCCCCGGACATGGAAAGTCCGGGCCTCCTCCCCACTCCGCACCGTGAGCGTGCCGTCGCCCAGAAGGGTGACGAACGGCGCGTGGCGCGGCAGGATGCCCACCTGACCGTCGAAGGCGGGCGCCACTACCGCGTCTGCGCCACCCTCGAATACGGCCTGTTCCGGCGAAACTACCGTGACGTGCATCACTCTTGCTCTAGCTTCTTGGCTTTTTCCAGGACCTCGTCGATGCCGCCCACCATGTAGAAGGCCTGCTCGGGGAGTTCGTCGAACTCGCCTGCCACGGTGCGCTCGAACGTCTCCACCGTGTCCTCGAGCTTCACGTAGCAGCCGGCCGTTCCGGTGAACGCCTCGGCCACGTGGAACGGCTGCGACAGCAGGCGCTGCACCCGGCGCGCCCGGCCCACTACGAGCTTGTCCTCCTCGGAGAGTTCATCCATGCCGAGGATCGCGATGATGTCCTGCAGCTCCTTGTAGCGCTGCAGAATCCGCTGCGTCTCCAGTGCCGCCTTGTAATGCCGGTCGCCCAGGTACTGTGGATCCAGGATCCGGCTCGAGCTGTCGAGCGGATCCACCGCCGGGTAGATGCCGATCTCGGTGAGCGCGCGGGAGAGCACGACGGTGGCGTCCAGGTGGCTGAACGCCGTGGCGGGGGCGGGGTCGGTCAGGTCGTCGGCGGGCACGTAGATGGCCTGCACCGACGTGATGGAGCCCTTCTTGGTCGACGTGATGCGCTCCTGCAGATCGCCCATCTCGGTGCCCAGCGTGGGCTGGTAGCCCACCGCGCTGGGCATGCGGCCCAGCAGCGCGGACACTTCGGAGCCCGCCTGCGTGAACCGGAAGATGTTGTCGATGAACACCAGCACGTCCTGGTTCTCTACGTCGCGGAAGTACTCGGCGACGGTGAGGCCCGAGAGCCCCACGCGCAGCCGGGCGCCGGGCGGCTCGTTCATCTGTCCGTAGATGAGCGCCACCGAGGGCAGCACACCGCTCTCCTGCATCTCCAGGTAGAGGTCGTTGCCCTCGCGGGTGCGCTCACCCACGCCGCAGAACACCGAGCGGCCGCCGTGCCCCTTCTGCACGTTGTTGATGAGCTCCATGATGATGACGGTCTTGCCCACGCCGGCGCCGCCGAACAGACCGATCTTGCCCCCTTTCACGAACGGGGCGATCAGGTCGATGACCTTGATGCCGGTCTCGAACACCTCGGTCTTGGGCTCGAGGTCCGTGAACGCCGGGGGCTCGCGGTGAATCGGCCAGCGCTCCACGCCGTCGGGGATCGGCTCGCCCTCGTCCACCGGCTCCCCGATCACGTTCAGCACGCGGCCCAGCGCCGCCTCACCCACGGGCACGGTGATGGGCCCGCCGGTGTCCTTTACGGGCATGCCGCGCACCAGCCCGTCGCTGCTGCTCATCGCTACCGCACGCACCTGGTTGCGGCCGATGTGCTGCTGCACTTCCGCGATCACACGCAGCGAGCGTGCCTCGTCCTCGATCTCGAGGGCCGTATACAGCTCGGGCAGGTTCTCCGGGTCGAACTCCACGTCCACCACGGGCCCGATGACCTGCACGATCTTTCCGATGTTCTCTGCCATGACTTCCTCGGTTAGCCTTTCAGTGCTTCGGCACCGCCCACGATCTCGGCGAGCTCCTGCGTGATCTGGCCCTGACGGGCCCGGTTGTAGCTGCGGCGCAGCAGGTCGATCATCTCGCCCGCGCTGTCCGTCGCGTTCTTCATCGCCGTGCGGCGCGCCCCGTTCTCGGAGGCCGCCGTCTCCACCAGCGCCCGATACATTCCGTTCTGGACGTAGAGCGGGAGCAGCGACTGCAGCAGTGCGTCGGGAGACGGCTTCAGCAGGTAGTTGATGGCCTTGCCGTGCTCGGGCCGCCCCACGGGCAGCAGTTCCAACACGGTCGCCGGAGTGGAGACCGGGTTGATGAACCTGGCGAACACGACCTCCACCGCGTCCAGCTCACCCGCGGCAAAGCGCTCCATGAGGGGCTGCGCCAGCTCGACGGCGTGGTCCGGCGTGGGCCGGTCGCCTATGTCCTGGCGCTCATTTGCGAAGCTGCGCCCCACGTACTTGAAGTAGCCGATTCCCTTGCGGCCCACTCCGTGCAGCTCCACTTCCACACCTCTCTTCTCGAGCTGCGCCACGTGGTCGCGTGCCAGCCGGATGAGGTTGGCGTTGAAGCTGCCGCACAGGCCGCGGTTGCTGGTGATCACCAGGACGGCGGCTTTCTTGGGCGCGCCCTTGGGGTGCCGCAGCAGGGGGAAGCGCTCCTCCAGCGCCGGGTCGTACAGGCTCCCGATCAGGTCAGCCAGGGCGGCCGCGTACGGTCGCGCAGCCACAACGCGGTCCTGCGTGCGCTTGAGGCGCGACGTGGCGACCATCTCCATGGTCTTGGTGATCTGGCGCGTCTTCTCTACCGAGCGGATGCGCCGTTTGAGCTCGCGTGTCTTCGCCATCGGCCCGGTCTACTCGAGTGCCTTGAACTCGTCGATCGCGCGCTCGAGATCGCGGGTCGTCTCGTCATCCATCGTGCGCTTGGTGACGATGGTCTTGAGGAGCTTGGCATGCTTGGCGCCCAGGAACTCGTGGAAGTCGATTTCCCACTGGCGCACGTCGGCCACTTCCACGTCGTCCAGGTAGCCGTTGGTCACCGCGTAGATGATCGCGATCTGGTTCTCGACGGGCATCGGCTGGTACTGCGGCTGCTTCAGCACCTCGACGATGCGCTGGCCGCGGGCCAGCTGCGCCTGCGTGGCCGCATCCAGATCGGAGCCGAACTGGGCAAAGGCCTCCAGCTCGCGGTACTGCGCGTAGCCCAGTCGCAGCCGTCCGGCCACCTTCTTCATCGCCTTGATCTGCGCGTTGCCGCCCACGCGCGACACCGAGATGCCCGGGTTGATGGCGGGCCGCAGGTTGGCGTAGAACAGGTCGCTCTCGAGGTAGATCTGCCCGTCGGTGATCGAGATGACGTTGGTGGGGATGTAGGCAGACACGTCGCCGGCCTGGGTCTCGATGACCGGCAGGGCGGTGAGCGAGCCGCCGCCGTGCGCGTCGGACAGCTTGGCCGCCCGCTCCAGCAGCCGCGAGTGCAGGTAGAACACGTCGC
Source organism: Gemmatimonadota bacterium (assembly GCA_039586895.1). Taxonomy (GTDB): domain Bacteria; phylum Gemmatimonadota; class Gemmatimonadetes; order Gemmatimonadales; family GWC2-71-9; genus WVYX01. The sequence continues at coordinate 4,188 of JBDHJM010000068.1, forward strand.
CGGGGTACGCCTCGCGGCCCGGCGGGCGGCGCAGCACCAGCGAGAGCTGGCGGTACGCCTGCGCGTGCTTCGACAGGTCGTCGTAGATGCACAACGTGTGGCCGTGCTTCTCGTACATGAAGTACTCGGCCATCGCGCAGCCGGCGTAGGGCGCTATGTACTGCAGCGGGGCGGGGTCGGCGGCGCCGGCTACCACCACGATGGTGTAGTCCATGGCGCCCGATTCTTTCAGGTGCTCCACCACGGCGGCCACCGTCGACTTCTTCTGCCCGATGGCCACGTAGACGCAGATGACGCCCTGGCCCTTCTGGTTGAGGATCGTGTCGAGGGCGATGGCCGTCTTTCCCGTGCCGCGGTCGCCGATGATCAGCTCGCGCTGACCGCGCCCGATCGGGATCATCGAATCCACCGCCTTGAGCCCTGTCTGCAGCGGCTCCTTCACGGGCTGGCGCGCCACGATGCCGGGGGCCGTGTACTCGAGCTTCCAGAAGTTCTCGGTCTTGATAGGCCCCAGCCCGTCCACCGGGTTGCCCAGCGGGTCGACCACGCGGCCGACGAGTGCTTCCCCCACCGGCACCTCCAGCACGCGGCCGGTGCGGCGCACCTCGTCGCCTTCCTTGAGCTGCAGGTAGTCGCCCAGGATGACGGCGCCGAGGTTGTCCTCCTCGAGGTTGAGCGCAAGGCCGGTCACGGTCTCGCCCGTCTCCGACGCGGAGAACTCGAGCATCTCGCCCGACATGGCGGCGGTGAGCCCGTAGACGCGGGCCGTGCCGTCCTTCACCTCGAGCACCGAACCCACTTCCCGGGTGTCGATGGCCTCGATGTCGGCGGCTTCGATCTCCTTGAGGAGCACGTCCTTCAGCTCGCCAGGACGCAGAACTGAATCGGTTGCCATATGTGTATTTCGTGAACGAGTTGAGGAATGACCCTATAAAGACTGCCAAATCTACCCGAGTCGCCGCCCCCGTTCCACCCTCAGATCCGGCTTCTCGTGCGCCCCCTGAGAAAGGCCCGCAACACCCCCCGCGGACCCAGCCGGGCCAGCTCGCGCGGGGGCACTCCGGCCACTCGCCGGGCGGTCCCCGCGAGGTGGCTGGGGGAGGCATAACCCAGTATGCGGGCCACGGCGGTCACGCTGTAGGCGGGGCTCACCAGCAAGTCGGCGGCCCAGGCGGTGCGGGCCAGGTCGATGACGCGCTTGAGGTTGGGAGCCCCGCCGGCGGCGAACTCCCGGGAAAGGTGCTCGCGGGTGCGGCGCAGCACCCGGGCGACGTCGGCGGTGGTGGTCGGGGTGCCGGCCCGCGCGAGGACCTCCTCCCAAGCCCGCAGCTGGATCGGCTCCCGCAGGCGCAGCAGCCGCGGCGCGTCGGCGAGTGCTTCGCGGCGGCGGCGGGTTGCCGAGCACGCCCAGATCAGCTCTCCGGCCGCCTGGTCGTCCACGCCTTCCACCAGCACCTCGTCCACGCCGGCGCGGCTGCACTCGGCCAGCAGTGCACCGTCGTCGGGGCGGAACGCGCTGAGCGCCACCACCGGAATGCCGGGGTAATCGCTCGCCAGGCGGAAGGCCTGGTCCGCCCACCCGTTGCGCACGTCGACCACGACGGCGTCCACCAGCTCCCGCTGCACCAGAGCAGCCACACGGTCCATCGAGCGGCAGCCCACCAGGCGCACCCCGCGCCGCGGCAACCCCCTCCTGATGGCCGACCGCAGCTCCCCGTTGCGGTGCAGCAGGGGAATGACCGCCATGCTAACCCGCCGGGGTGGGCCGATCCGGGCAGTGCTGCGGGACCGCCTGGGCCGCCTGCCGCAGCACGCCGCGTGCGTTGTCGTAGGTGATGCGCCTGAGCGCCTCGTCGCGGCTGAACCACTCGCAGCCCGTGATTCCCTCCTCCAGCTGGGGCGTGGGGTCGCCGGCCTGCGACTCGAACAGGTAGAAGTGGCAGAACTTGTGGATCAGGCGCCCGCGGAACCGGAAGAACCAGTCGATCATGCCGAGCGGAGCCCGCAGGATCAGCTCATCCAGCCCCGTCTCTTCTCTGATCTCGCGGCGCGCCGTCTCGTCGGGCGTCTCCGCGCCGTCGATGTGGCCCTTAGGAAAGCCCCAGTTCTTGTACGAGTCGAGGATCAGGAGGAAGCGGGGCCCGTCTTCGGTACAGCGGAACACCACGCCGCCGGCGCTGGTCTCCCGCCGTGCCCGAGCGCGCGCCGCCACTAGAAGACCGAGAACTTGAAGTACTTGCGCGGGTTGGCCTGGATGTCGGCCAACAGAGCCCGCAACTGCACGACTGTCGCTGTCGCCTCCTGGTACAGAGCCGAGTCTGCCATGAGCAGGCCCAGTGTACCGGTGCCCATCTGGAGCCGCGTCATCAGGGTGTCCGCCCCGAGGATGAGCCGCTCGATGCTGGCCTGGTTGGCACGGGCCACCCCGATCACCTCGCGCAGGTCACCCAGGGCCTGGGCTACGTCACTCGAGGCAGACGCCGCGTTGTCCAGGATCACCTCCAGCTCGCCCTGCTCGGTGGCCTCGTCCACCCGGGCCAGGGAGGCCTGCAGCCGGCGGGCAGCGTCGGCCAGCACGTCGGATCCCTGCCGCAGGTTCACGCCCACCTCACCGATCAGCTCGGTCTGCTGCTGCGTGAACTGGTTGATGTTGTCGGCGATGCCGGTGAAGTCGCGGATCGCGCCTTGCAGCTCCTCCACCGCATTCGAATCGAACACCGTCTGGATGCGCGACGAGATGGTGGTGATGTCGCCCGCGATGCGGCTGGCCTGCGCGGTGAGCTGGCCCACGTCGGGCAGCGTGGCTCCCGGCCACGCGTTGGGGCCCTCGGCGATGGCCTCCTCGAGCTGGCGCCGCACGTTGGGATCCTCGGGCGGCTCGTCCAGCGAGATGATGTCGGCCTGCCACTCGCCGAACAGCGAGCGCGCTGCCGCCACGATCGCAGGCCGCTCGGGGATCACCACGCCTTCGTACACCTGAACCTGGGCCAGCACCCAGTTGCTCTCGTCCAGTCGGATCTGCTCCACCCGGCCCACCCGCACGCCGCGCTGTACTACGGGGTCGCCCACGCCCAGGCCGCCCACGGTCTGGAACCGGGCCGTGTGCCGCTGCGGGGTAACTCCTATCCGGGTGTTGGAGAGCCAGAACGCCGCGGCCACCACCACCGCCGCAGCCACGATGATGGTGGCGCCCACCACTATCTCATCGCGGCGCTTCACGCCGTCCCTCCCGCCGCGGCCGCCTCGGCATCGGCTCCGGCCTCGGGGCGGCCCTCTATGAACTGCCGCACCACCGCGTCGTGGGTGCGCTGGATCTGCTCCACGCTCCCCACCTGGCGGATGGCGCCGCGGTACAGCATGGCGATGCGGTCGCCCACCGCGTAGGCGCTCGTCATGTCGTGGGTCACCACGATGCTCGTCACGCCGAGGCGCTCCCGGGTTCGGATCATGAGCTGGTTGATCACCGCTGCCGTCACGGGATCGAGACCGGTGGTCGGCTCATCATACAGAAGGTACTTCGGCCGCAGCGCGATCGCCCGGGCCAGGCCCACCCGCTTGCGCATCCCGCCCGACAGCTCGGCCGGGAACTTGTCCTCGCTGCCCAGCAGGTCCACCATGGCTAGCGACTCGCGCGCCCGTTCGCTCATCTCGCGCTGCGACAGGTTCTGGCGCTTGAGCCCCAGTGTGAGATTGTCCCACACGCTCATCGAGTCGAACAGCGCCGCGAACTGGAACACGAAGCCGATCTGCGAGCGCAGTCCGCGCAGCCCGTCCCGGTCCAGCTGGTGCACCACCTGCCCGTCCACCTCGACCGCTCCCTGCTCGGGCTCGAGCAGTCCCACCACGTGCTTAAGCGCAACGCTCTTGCCGCTTCCCGAGTAACCGATCACCACCACGGTTTCGCCGTCCTGCACGTCGAGCGAGAAGCCCCGCAGCACCTCCTTCTCGCCGAAGCCCTTGTACAGGTCGCGGAACACGATCATGGGCGCGTCCCCCGCTACAAGAGCACGACCGCCCAGAAGGCGTCGAGCACGAGAATGGCCTCGGCACCGCGCACCACCGCCGTGGTGGTCTCGCGGCCCACGCCCTCCGCGCCGCCGCGCGTGGAGAGTCCGTGGTAGCAGCCGATCAGGGCTATGGCCGCGCCGAACGACATGGCCTTCACCAGCCCGAACCACAGGTCCTTGAACTGGTAGAACAGCCGCAGGCCTTTGACGAACTCCGTCGTCGAAAGGTCCAGCAGGTTGACCGCCGTGATCCACCCGGAGAAGATGCCCACGGCAGTCGCGATGGCCACCACGGCCGGGAACATGAGCGTCGCGGCCAGCACACGGGGCACCACCAGGTACGAGTTGGGGTCGTAGGCCAGGGTTTCCAGCGCGTCCACCTGCTCGGTGACCCGCATGGTGCCGAGCTCGGCGGCGATGTTGGCCCCGACCCGGCCCGCCAGCGCGAGGCCAACCAGCACCGGCGCCAGCTCCAGCATCATGGCCTTGCCCACGAACGTGCCTACGAAGTAGAGCGGAACCGCGCCCGTGAAGCTGTAGGACGAGAGCAGGGAGAGCACGATCCCCGTGAACACCGCGATGAAGATGGCGATGGGAAGCGACTGCACCCCGATGCGGCGCATCTGGACCGCCGTGAGGCCGGCCCAAGTGCCCACTTCCTTGGAGCTCCGCAGGACGTCGCGCAGGAAGTTTCCGACCTTCCCCACCTGCGTGAGCCAGCCGGCGACGCGAATGCTCAGGGCGTTGTACACGGGGGCGAATTTACGGGCCGCCGGGGACGGGGGCTAGGTCGGGGATCACGCGTGAAAGGAACGACTAAGAAAAAGGCGGGGGACCCGGGGTCCCCCGCCTTGCACTGTCGGTCTTTCGGTTGTTACGCCGCGAAGCTGGCCAGCGCCCGCCCCACGTCGCCCTCGCGCAGCCGCTTGAGGGCCCGGTCGCGCAGCTGGCGCACCCGCTCGCGGGTCACGCCGAGCATCCCGCCGATCTCCTCCAGCGTGTGCTCGCGCCCGCCGTCCAGCCCGAAGTAGAGCCGCAGCACCTTGGCGTCGCGGGGCGGGAGGCTCAGCAGCGCCTCCTCCACCTCGTCGCTCAAGAACCGCTCCATCGTCTGCTCTTCGGTGTCGGGCAGGTCCTCGGCAATGAACCGCTCGATGAGCGCCCTGTCGCCTTCCGGATCCAGCGGCGCGTCCAGCCGCACCTCGCCCGTGTTGAGCGCGGCCAGCGACTGCACGACTTCCATGGAAAGACCGGTGGCCGAAGAGATCTCCTCCGGCGTTGGCTCGCGGCGCAGTTCCTGCCGCAGCGCCTCGGCGGTCTTCACGATCTTAGACAGGTCCGCCGTGCGGTTGAGCGGCACCCGCACCGTGCGGCCCTGGCGGGCCAGCGAGGCCAGGATGGCCTGCCGGATCCACCACACCGCATAGGAGATGAACTTCACTCCCTGGTCGGGGTCGAACTTCCGCGCGGCCGTGAGCAGCCCGACGTTCCCCTCGCCAATCAGGTCGGTCAACGGAAGGCCGCGATTCTGGTATTTCTTGGCCACGGAGATCACGAAGCGGAGGTTCCGCTTGGCAAGCTCCTGCATGGCCTCGTTATCGCCCTTCCGGACCTTCTTGGCCAGGTCGATCTCCTCCTGCGGGGTCAGCAGAGGTGTCTTGCTGACCTCGAAGAGGTACTGATCGAGCAGGTCTCGGTCGTCCTCGTTTACGGCAATCGCCTGCACGGAGCGGCGCCGCCGCGTTCTCTTCTTCTTTTGCTCCGCCATCCGTTCCTTATATCAGTTTGTACGCCGATCCGCCACCTGGGGGGCTCCGGCGGTAGGTCCTAAGTTCAAACGCCCAAATCTCTTACCCCAGTTCCCGCCCGAGGTTCAACCGGCCGTTCGGTCCGGGTTGACACTCTATAACGCCCCGGGTAGCTTGCCATGTTCCCGGCGGGCCGGGCCCCTGGGGGCGTCTAATATAATGGGGGCGTAGCTCAGTTGGGAGAGCGCGTGAATGGCATTCACGAGGTCAGGGGTTCGATTCCCCTCGCCTCCACTCGTTAGACGCTTACGCGGGAATAGCTCAGTTGGTAGAGCACAACCTTGCCAAGGTTGGGGTCGCGGGTTCGAGTCCCGTTTCCCGCTCTCAGCAGGACAAGGTTTCGGCGCGGGGTGGAGCAGTCTGGTAGCTCGCCGGGCTCATAACCCGGAGGTCGCGGGTTCAAATCCCGCCCCCGCTACTGGAAAGGCAGACGGCGACACGGCTAGACGGATGCAGCATCTGCCCGTCTAGCCGTTTACTGTCGGCAAGCGCGGAGCCGGGCGGTTAGCTCAGTTGGTTAGAGCGCCACGTTGACATCGTGGAGGCCACAAGTTCGAGTCTTGTACCGCCCACTCGAACGCGCCCATAGCTCAACTGGATAGAGCGTTTGG
>JBDHJM010000069.1:0-12550 GCA_039586895.1 Gemmatimonadota bacterium
CGCTGTCTCAGCAGGTCAAGCTCCCGACCTACCTGTTCGACCGACTTGGTTCGGGGCCGTCGGCCGAACATGACAATGATGTCACAGAATTCGCAGCGGAACGGACAACCGCGCGAGAACTGCAAGCTCACCGTTTGGTACTTGGGCAGATCCAGGAGATCAAAGCGGGGGACGGGAGAATCCCCCAGGGAGACCGTTCCAGACTCCCGATACAGCGGCTTTTGCTCGCCCGCTTCAATGTCCCTGCAGAACTGCTTCCACGTGTACTCGGCCTCACCCGCTACAACGGTGTCTGCGAGCGGCGCGTACAACTCGGGCCGGAGCGACGCGTAGCTTCCTCCGGCAACGACGTAGAACCCCTTGGTCCTGAAGTAAGTCAGTAACTCCCTCTGCCGCGGGAATTGCACTCCCATACCGCAGATCCCGATGATATCTGCCTCTGGGTGCAACGGAATCGGCTCGATGTTCTCATCAACGATCGAGACGTCCCAATCTTTCGGGCACAAAGCTGCCAGCGTGGCAAGCCCGAGGGGGGGATTGAGGGACCGCTTGTGGGGCAGGATCACGTCCACGGCCCACTTCAGACTCCAGAAGCTCTCGGGCGACCTAGGATTGACCAGCAGCAGCTTCATAGACTCATCCGATGGACCTCCATTAAAGGTATCGCTTGCAGCCATGAGCGGCCAGGTCGTGGATGACAGGATGTCGGGGCTCCCATTGTTAGGCAGACAGAAGCCCCGATCGCCGCCGCATCAATCCGCTACCGTTGCCGGGAATTTGAATCTGAAGTCACAATGTGCAGCGCCGTCCGCGATGGTTTGTGTGCGAACCAGCTCTACGCCCCACTCGCGCGCCATGCGGTAGTCCAGGTTACCCGCCGCAGGCTCGGTGAGTTCGGGAACGCCTTGGTCCTTGAAGTAGTCGGCAAGCGGACAAACGAGGACGTCGAACTCCACGCCTGTCTCCGAGGGAACGGTCTGATGACAGAACGGAGCGGTGAACAAGCGCCGGATCATCATACCCAATAGCCACTTGACCCTGGTCTCTCGTTTGGCGCTGCGGAGCCGTGAGAGTTTGAACAATGCAGCCGTCACGGGTTGAAAGGCGTCCCACATGATCGTCTCGACGAGCACGGCGGCCTCGGCTTTGCTCATGCCGTGTTCCTGCACGGCTCGATAGAGTGCGCAACTCCACTCCATGTATCGCATCAGCAGGTTCACCCCGACGCTATGGCGGGGGCGACGACGCTATGGCGGGGGCGACTGGGCGCCAACCGAGACTGCCAAGTGCGCGTTGAGCGCCAGACTTGCACTGACGCGTCCAGAAAATGTGCCTGTAGTCGCCGACGGGCGGCACGCCCATAAGCGGCGGTTGGTGCTGCGTAAAAGAGAAGAAATCCAAGGCTCATACTCAGCCTCCCATGCGACCGACTCGCCATCTTGTCGCCCCAGACCGCTGGGAAGCCCCGGACGCCACTGGGACGTCCGGGGCTCGGCAGTTCACAGCGTGATCAGTTGATTACTTCACGATGTTCACGGCGTCACAGCCGTTGATCGGTGTGCCTCCGAGTGTGGCGCCGTCCACGCAGGCCTCAATATCGCCCGGCACCAAACCGACTTCTTGCGTCGGGTAGTGGGAGACGAGATCGTCGAACCCATCGCCGTTAACGTCTTCGATGTGACCGCCCGCCTCGTGTGCGGGGCTCGCGCCAGCGGGACCGAAGAGCAGCGTCGTCACATCAACGTCGGTCACGTCAAACGTGGCGCTTCCGAGAATCGCCACCGGGATGACGCCCTTGCTCTTGGTGTTGATCGAGTTCGGGTCGCTGCCCGGCTTGATGTCAACGTCCACCTCGATCACCCAAGGCGTAGCGATGATATACGGTGTGGGGGTGTTGTTGGTCGCGAGCGGGATAAACGAGGGAGGGAAGCTCGTGAACATCTCGTGGATCGACGTTCCCCAATTCGATATCCCCGCACTCGTCAATCCCGCCATCGCCGGATGGGTCGGGTCAACGATGGTTGCCAGCTCACTGCTACCGCCGGTCCACTGTCCTCTCACCTGAAAGCTACCTATCCCACTCAAGATAGACACCGGCGTACCAGGAGCTGCTGAGTAGTAGTAGCAGCTCAGGCTCATGTACAGCCCTGTCCCCGGCCCACTGGCAGCGAAGTTGATGCCGCTCGTGATCATGTTTTGGGCTTCCGTGCGGTGGATGTGGTATCGCGGGTCCGTCCCCTGTACGTACATAGGACCCGTGATGGCGGCAGACCAAGTCGCTTTGTTGGCCTCTGCAGTAGCCAAGAGAGAGGTAGACGTGGCGCACGTCCTGTCGCCAAAGACAATGGCATCGTACGATGCAAATTGAGCGGTTGTAAAGCTCGACCACGTCGCAGCATCCGCCACCGTCACCGCATGACCGGCAGCTGCGGCCAGCGTCTGCTCATTTGTAGGACCGCTCATGGATGGCCCATAGATCAAAACGCTCTTTCCGGTAGACGTTGTTACTGCAGCCGACATTCCCGGTTCGAGCATGCCCGAGACGTCCGCGCCGATCTCCGGGTTGATATTCGGGTTCGCCATCACGCTGACTGTGGCTTCGGGGATGCTGCTGGTAGGTTCGGGCTGGTCTTCGCAGGCTCCTACGAATGCGGCAACACAAAGTGCTGCGACGAAACGGGCACCAGGCTTGTGCATAGTGTCACCTCCGATCCAGGAAACTCACACATTCCCCGTCGGTGGTCTGGCGGTCTCGTAGCTGGTGGGATCCTGTGAAGGGCGCACAGGAACCGCGGAGCTAGGGCGGGCCGTCGCGGCCATCGGCGGTTCGACGATCTATGCTAGCTGGGCCGGCGCGAGCACTGGCGAGAAGCGGGGCGCCGTCGCCTCGAGTGCTAGGGATGATGGATAAGGTCCACGGGGTCCCTGGGTTCGCAAGTCGCAAACCCGAGCGTGGCGGTCGCGTTTGCGACGGCGCGGAGGGACGCACCGCGGAGCCAGCCAGGCTCCATGAGCTGCGTGAGATGGTGGGGGTAACCGCCCCTCCGCAGGTGGATGCGCGGTTAGGTTGCACGCATGACCAGCCGGGCTATTCCGCGAGCTGGCGCACCTCACGATGTTCGGGCGTGGCCTCGCGGCTCGCGCCTCCAACCACCGGCTGTTCCTTTGCGATTCGATTGGCCAACAATACCACCGCGGGTGCCAAAACCCACGGTATGACGTAGTACACGGTCAAGTACCAGAACTCCCACAGGAATCCGATGCCGCGATCAAGGATTAGGCCGCAATACAGATAGTCATACGCAGCAAGTGGCACCGTGAAGTAGAACGCTATCCACAGCGCCAGAGGCATGCGTCGCCCCGACGGTACGCGTTTCAGCACGAGGTAAAGAACGACGGAGATGGGGAGCAACACTAGCAAGTCGAAGCCCACCATGAACCTCGGGGAGTACTGCTGATAGTAGCCCGGCAGCCCGGCTAACAGGAAAGCCGCCCAAACGAGGGTCGCCAGAACCCACAGCCGAACGTGGTGTCGAGTCCTCACCTACTCTAGTACGACACACCAGGTGCCTGACGAAGGTACCTGTCGTCAACGAGTTGCTTCAACATGAAGTCGGCCACATCGGCACGTGATATCCAATCTTCGATTCGCCTATCCGTTGTGGAAAAGCCGTGCCGATAAACTCCCGTTCGTGGGCCGTCCTTCAAGTGAGGGGGGCGAACAATTGTCCAGTCCAACGAGCTCTTTCTTACGACAGCTTCCTGAAGTTCGTGATCTGCAAAAGCATGGCGAAGGAATATGCCCACAACGATGTACTTAGTGAAAAACCGTAGGTTGGCTCGACTATCTCCCACGCCAAGCGAAGATTGACAGATCAGACGTTTCACGCCAGCGCTCTGCATAGCCTCAACGATGTTTCGTGTGCCCTCTTCTCGAAGCGCTGTGCGCATAGCCCCTGCGCCAATGGTCACGAGTACGCCGTCATGCCCTGCTACAACGCTTCTAACAGCGGCCGCTTCTAGCACATCGCCACGAACAACGGTTAGGCGCGAATGCTGTATGTCCTCGATCTTAGCCGGGTCACGGGCATACGCCATGACGCTGTGACCCTGGTCGAGAGCCTGAATCAGCAGCTCTCGTCCTGTGCCACCGGTTGCTCCAAAAACCAGCAATCTCATTCTATCCTCGTGCTTTCTAGGCTGCCTGACGGATTAGCCCATCACCTGCAGTGGCGGGCACGGACTTCATGAACTCGTCGAGAGCCAGCCTGTTGGCTACTTGCGGAGCACGAGCGTCACATCATCGTCACCGGACAATGCTTCAACGAACGTGAGTGTGTTCCCGCTTATGGACCCGACGAACGTGTCGCCTGCGTTGTTCCCCGCCGTCGCGGTGAACGTGATGTCCGACCCGGACAGAGTCCACGAACCAGTCGTGGCTTCGACATCCGTCGTGACTATAGCAACGTCAGTAATCCGGGAGGAAACGCTCTCCGAGAATGTCTGATCGCTATTCAGGAGCATGAACCCCGCCGTAATTTCAACCTTGTCGGTGCCCACCTCGAATACGACGACCGGCAAGCTCTGCCCATCTATCGTCTGCAGGTTGTACGTGCCTGCGATGGAGCTGGGACTCGTGGAGTCACTTCCACACGCCCACGTCCCACCAACGGCGATCCCGGCCACAATTAGCACAGCGATGAGGCGTCTTACGGTCATTTGCCCCCCTCAGTTCATCAGCACTCTGGCTAACGGGTGATGGTTGCACGGATCCCAGCGGCGTACCGGTCCGCCTCTTCCGCGGATTGGAATTCAGCGAGGTCGATCCTCCGGTCACCTGCACGAACGTATACCCGGTATGTCTCCTCTGTCCCGGATGCGAGGCTGCTCCAGAGTGGGCCTCCGGCCGTCGTTGGAGAGTCCTTTTCCAGTCGAAACCGAAACACCCGAACCTCGAGCTCCCCGAAGGGTATCGGTGCCTCGCTGCCGTACCGCAGCTCGCGGCGCTCGCGATCAAAGGCCGGCTTGGGAGCGCGTTGGGAATGGGCGACTCGGCCTAGGATCACGAGGATCGCGCCGAACACGAAGCCCACAATACCTAAGACGTCGATCTTCATAGCAACGGCGAGGCGGGCTCTTCGGCTCAGTCTAGGGTCACAAAGGCTCGGTCTAGCGTCACCCGGAAGTCGTCGAATACGACCTCAACCGACAGCGTGTCCCACACATTGCGGCGAATGGAGCCGTTGAGAAGCCCAATGAGGCGGTCGTTCTCCCAGATCCCCTCGAAGGTGAGGGTGGCGAGCGTATCGAACGCCAGCGTGAACGCGAAGTCACTCTCCGTTCGGCTCCCGCCCAGGGCGATTGAGACACCGGGGTTAGAGAAGTCGATGGAGAGGTCCCCACCGCCCCTCAACACGCCAGTGTAGAACGAGGACTTCTCGTCGATGATGGAAAGGTGGAGAGACAACGTGTCCCTTCCACCGGGAGCCGCCTTTCCGAATACGCCATCCCAACTTCCGTCCATCGTGTCACACACGTCCTGCGCCGAGCAGACGGCCGAAGGCTGCGGACCGTCGAACGCGAGTCCGGTTACCCCATCCGCGCCATCGCCGCAGGCGAGCGCAGCGAGCGCCAAGAGAATCAACTTGCGGGACATAGCCAGGCCTCCCTCTTCTGTACGGTCACATGCACGGATTCCCAGACCTGGCAGGCGCCGGTCTCAGGCTCCACCCCAACCTCCCCATGTATCTGAACGGAATCGGTGGGCCGACTACTCGCGTCCCAACGGGTGCTGGTGGGTGGTCAGGCGGTCTCGTGGTCGGGGGACGTCCCACGGCAGGCGTCACAGCGGCACGCGGGACCGTCGCGGCCATCGGCGGTTCGACGGATTGGGACAAGCATAGTCCCGATGGTTGTGGGGAAACAGAGGGAATCGACTCGGGATTGGGAGGGATCGAACCAGGACTCTTCTGATCCAGAGCGGCAGCTTCAGCGGGGTCAGACCCGGCAGAATGTCACACTAAACGCGGGTTCGTGTCGTCCGTTGCCGAGGTTGACGGGTAACGTTCACAAGCTGCAAACAAGGGGCGCTTCACTCGGGTTTTCAGCGGGCCGTATGACGACATCTTGCCGCAACAGATGTCGAAATTTCTCGTGCTAAGTCCTGGATATAGCAGCGCCCGGCCGAAGCCGGGCGCTGCGCGAGCACGGAGGCAGGAATGGCTCTACTTGGGTCCCTTGCCCCGGTCGTGAGGTACCGTGACCGTACCGGACGCCGTGGCGACGTTGTCCCAGCAGTCCGTGGCAGTAGCGATGATCGTGTAGACGCGATCCGTGCCCGTTCCGGCACGCTCGGCCCGCACCCACACGTCGAACGTTCCATCGCCGTTGTCCACGACTTCCCAGTCGGGCTCGGTGTCGCCGTCACCCGTGCCGTTCACGGGTTCGTTGCTGGTGACGCCAACCGCCAGCGTAACGTCGCAGCAAATGTCCGAAGCCGATATCCCGCTGGCCACCAGCTGCATCTTGTGATTCGGGGGCCACAGTGAGGTCGGGTTTACCGTCATGCTGATCGTGGGCGGCGTGGTATCCTCGACTGTGATATCCACGTCATCGCTATCCGTTGCCCCCCGGTCGTCCGTGACCACCAGGGTCACCGTGTGGGTCCCCACCGCGAAGGTGTGGTCGAGCGTCACACCGGTGCCGAGTGACGTCGCGCCGTCGAACCACTCGTACTGCACGATGGTGCCGTCCAGATCGCTCGAGCCGCTGCCGTCGAGCGTGACCTGAGTGCCGTCACTGCCCTCGCATTCGACGGTCTGGTCCTCCCCCGCATCCGCTACCGGGGGCAGGTTCGGGAGAGCTCTGGGCACGTACTTGCAGACATACCCGCCGAGTAGTGCCGACTTGGGCACATCGTTCCAGCCAGAGAGATAGCCGTTGGTATTCGGCCAGAACTGCACTCCGGCAGGTGGAGGACCTGAGCCATTGGGCTCCCCTGTCGTGCGACGCCAGTTCTGGTAGTTCCAGAAGGACCCGTCGCTCCAGAGGTAGGTCGCGAAGGGCCCCATGATGAAGCGGAACGACGGCCCCGGTGCCTCCCCACCGATGTAGGCGGTGATTCCGCCGGCGGCATGAGGATCAACCAGTGCGCTGATGAAGTCGTCCTCTGCCTTGCTGTGGATGCTGGCCAGGTTTCCGCTGAAGTCGGCAACGCATGCCTGCTCGGACTCGAATCCGTTTTCAGGACCCCTTACCGACACATAACAAGCACTGCCAAATACGCCGTAGTCATCCGGGTCGGTCGGTCTGTGACACGGAGCCGCCGTCAGTCCGGTGATGCTCGGGCGGTCCAGACCGGAGATCGGTGCGACCAGGGTCGCCGCACCCGTCCAAGTATCCACCGTGTACAGCCTGCCGGGCGTGGACGACCTCTGGCTGGTAGCCGCATACAGCGTGCCATCCAAGAACTCGATGCTTCCGACTCTGTCGATCCCCATGGAGCCGACGACGGTTGCCGCCCCCGTCGCCAGGTCAACCGTGACCAGATCGGCAGGTCGGGATATGCCCTGCGTAGAGCCGTACATGACTCCGGCCGTGGCATCATAGGCCAGTCCCGTGATGGGACCGACGCCCGTCGGTCCAATAGTAGCGAAAGCACCAGTCGAAACGTCCACCGTCACCAGGGCGCTCGGCCTGTTGGGGCCGCTGATGAAGGTCCCGTAGAGGGTGCCCCCCACGAACTCGAGACCGTTCAGCGCCCCATAGGCGTGAACGACCGATCCCACAACACCACCAGTGGACTGATCGATGGTGTAGAGAAGGCGGTTTCCGTCAGCGCCCTCTGAGTAGAGCGTTCCCGTCTCGACGTCGAACTCATTCTCGGTCACCGCCGGAGGGCCACTGCCGATGAGTGTCGCTGCCGCAGTGAGAGGATCGATGGCATACAGTCGCCCGCTCTGATTCGTACCGTACAGGACACCGGACGCGCCGGTGGACGTCGCCGTCACTTCGAACGCCGGCATGGGTACGGCATCGGGCGCAGTCGGTTGGTCCTGGCAGCCGACCAAACCCGCCACCAATAGTAGTAGCAAGATCTTGCTTGGTCGCATCGCACACCTCCGAGTGAGGAAACGGGACGCGGTTTCCCGTCGGTGGTCTAGCGGTCTCGTCTTTGGTGGGGACCTGTGAAGGGCGCACAGGAGCCGCGGACCTAGGGCGGGCCGGTGAGGCCATCGGCGGTTCTAGGGATGCGACAAACGTGCCCCTTCGCACCCTGCAAACAAGGGGAACCTGACTCGTGATTCTCCGGGGCTCGACCGCAGGCCCTTCCGATCCGGAGCGGCGGCCAGAGGGGGTTAGGCCCGGCAGGGGCTAGCAACTACATCTGGTCGGGCAAGGGCCACGACTCGTGCGAGTAGGCGATCTTCCACCCGGCGCAGCGGCTCCGGGGGGGGCCAAAACCGAATGGGTGTCGTACTTTGCCGTGTCACCCAAATGAAGTCCCAAGGGAGTCCATGATGGGACACCACAAGATCGCGGTCGAGTCCAAGGACTGGGAGTTTCCAATCCCCGGTGTCCGACAGAAGGCCGCTATCCAAGGACCGAGGCGGGTCCGGCTCGTCGAGTACTCGAGAGCGATGGAGCCGCACTGGTGCGAGACAGGACACTCCGGTTACGTACTCGACGGTGTGCTCGAGATCGACTTCGACGACGAGACGGAAGTGTTCGAGGCCGGGGATGCCGTGCTCATACCGCAAGGACCGGGTCACAGGCACAGAGCCCGGGTCGTCACAGACACGGTGAGGGTCGTGTTCGTCGAGGATGTCTAGGGGCGAGCGTCGCGGACTCATGAAGACAGCGCCCGGCGCGGGGCCGGGCGCTCGTGCGCAGCACTGATCACTCGCATCTTGAGGGCTATCCGAGACCGTGCTTCTGGAGCATTTCACCAAGCTCTTCGTCTGGGATGACTGGTGTCGCTTCATAGCTGAGAACGTCTGACCAATGGAGGAACCAGTCGGCGATCGTCTTAGGGTCGTCGGTCTCCAAGACACCCCATCCGCCGCCTCCAGCTGCGGCATGCCAGCGGCCCACCACCGATAGCCCATCGGGCGGCTGCATCGCACTACCCTCCGTGAATCGCTTAATCACTTCATTCCGATGTTCGGGGGGCCAGTTCCACCTAATCATGTACTTAGCCATGTCTCACCTCCGTCTCGGTCGTTCTCGATCATTCTCCGGTTTGGTAAACATGCGCCAGCCTGAGTAATCACACTCAACAGCATCAGTGGTTTCAGCGGTCGCGTTGTCGGTGGGCGTCCAGATGGAGGGCGTCGCTCTGGCAGCGGGCCGTCGAGGCCATCAGCGGTTCGACGGATTGCCGCTAAGGTGTCGAAGTGACCTACAGCAACAAGGGGAAGCTCTCTCGGGATTCAGGGTAGGACTCTTCTGATCCAGAGCGGCAGCTTCAGCGGGGTCAGACCCGGCAGAATGTCACACTAAACGCGGGTTCGTGTCGTCCGTTGCCGGGTTTGGGGGCCGGAGTGTCGGGTCATGACGCCATTCTGTCGGGATGTATGCCGTGGTTGGGCATGCTCGCCAGGGTCCGGCACGCGCAAGCGAACGGGCAATCACGCCGCTGCCTTTGACAAAGTGACCGCAACCGGTTACAATTCGAGCGTGGGCGATGTAGCTTGTCGTCTGAGGGACAACCATGCGAAAGCGGGAAAGCGCCGCCGCGCTGATCCCGCTTTTTCCTTTTTGGCAGAAAGCAGTGCCTTTGATGCATCATCTCAACACATACGGTGGTGGGGCCGAAGCGGCCGCCGCCACATGAGCGCCCTCCTTCCCGACGAGTACCAGGATGGCCTATCCGCCGGGTCGCTGGTCAAGGCGCGACGCACCTGGCTCGACCTGGTAGCCGCCAATGTCCTAACGCTTCCGCAGGATTTCACATTCGTCTTCCAGTCCCCAACACTGCGAATGGCGCTCGGTCTGATGGACTTCCTGCGTTACACCGAGTACACGGGATTCGTGCGCACGACCGACCGCGTCAGGCGGACCGAAGGGAAGTTCTGGCAGGTGATGGGGACCACCCATGCGATGCAGTGGTCGCTGCTGGGCTTGGAGCACCTATTCATGCGCCTGCGGATGGCAGGTTCCCGCTATGAGTCTGCACTCATGACGCTGGAACTTGTACCGATGGCGCGGCGCCTGCGCTGAACTCCCTCACACATCACGGGTGCACGATCACGCCCCGTACGTTCCAGGTTCGCGGCAGCCTGCGCTGGACGTTGGATCTGGTGATCCTCTTCCCATTCCCAAGGAGGCGGCGCGCCTTCAGCGGGCCAAGGACCTTTCTGACTGAGCAGGAGGCCATTCGCGGCTGCCACACGTTCGGGCGACGCATCATCGATGGCGTCGAGCCCGGCTATTCGCTGGAGGACCTTCGGTGAGTCCAACCCTCGTGAAGCAACGGCGACTGCAGTATCGGGGCCGCGAGTTTCATTTCGTGTCGTACGACGGCAAACCGGCCAACGTGAAGCAGGGGCTACCGGCCACAGGGCCCGCGTGGTGGCTGATGAGCGCCGGCACGCGGTGGGAGGTCATGCCGTTACACCCCGACCAGGATGAAGCGGAGCTCGATCGCGCGTTCACGGCGTGGCTCGAGACACACGCATTCCCAACCTTCGCGGAGGGTGCTGCCTGAGGGGTGCTGTCTGAGGGTGCCAGACACTGCCGAATACCCGCGGCGAAGCGAGAAAGTGAAGTCCGAATACGATAGCCCAGGAGGACAATGAGCAATCGCATCGAGTATAAGGGACACGTTATCGAGCCCACGACGAGGCTGAAAGACGACCCACACGGCTGGACGCTCGAAGTTCGCATCACGCATGCAGACAGCAGTACGAAGGCCCGGCGGTGCCGTGCGCCCAACACCTACCCCACAAAGGACCTGGCCTTCGAGCGCTGTCTCGCATTCGGCCGGCGAGTCGTAGACGGGAAGGCAGTACGAAAGGTCGATAGCGGGAAGTAGACAGCCGGCCCGACCCGTGCCTAGGACACCGGCACGAGCCTGAATGCCGGCCAGTCGACGTCGAGCATCTCCAGCAACTCTTCGCGCACGCCGATGTACAACCGATCGCCGTACCGAGAGAGACGCTTCAGCACGCGCTGCAAGTGGCGACGCTGCGCTGCGTGGACCTGCGCAGCTTCCACAAATGCGGGTTGGATAGTCACCTTTTAATTAGCCGAGCACCACCTCGACCCGGTGCTCGCCACCGTCATCGGCGAGAGGCACGAGACCGTCCGTCGGAAGCTCCCTTCCGTCGAGGCTGATCCGGGAGACCCCGCGGCACACTCCATGCGGATTCTCCACCCTGACCCGGTACCGGGTCGCACCGTGCAGGTACGAGATCTCGAAGCGCCTCCAGCGCCCGGGGATGCACGGATCGATGCGCAGACCGGAGCCGCGCTTGCGGAATCCGAGAATCCACTCGAGCCCCGTACGGTAGAGCCAGCCTGCCGCCCCGGTGTACCACGTCCACCCACCTCGCCCCACGTGAGGAGGCTCGGAATAGACGTCCGCGGCCACGGCATAGGGCTCCACCTTGTAGCGGTGCACGTCCGCACGACGGCTGGCGTTGCGGATCGGGCTCAACAGGTCGAACAGATCGAAAGCTTTGTCCCCCTCGCCCAACGCGGCGAACGCCGCCGCCGACCAGGTCGCGGCATGGGTGTACTGTCCGCCATTCTCCCTGATGCCGGGCAGGTATCCCTTGATGTACCCCGGGTCCTTCGGGGTCTTGTCGAACGGCGGTGAGAATAGCAGTACGAGCCGATCCTCCGGCCTGACCAGGTTGCGGGCGACACTCTCCATCGCGCTGCGCGCCCTCTCGTCAGGCGCAACGCCGGACAGAACCGCCCAAGACTGGGGAAGCGAGTCGATCCGGCACTCATCGTTCTGCGAAGATCCGAGCGGCGTGCCGTCGTCGAAGAAGGCGCGCCTGTACCACTCGCCGTCCCACGCTTCGCGCTCCAGCGCCGCCTGCAACGACGCTGCGTGCTGCCGCCACCGCACGGCACGTTCGGCTTCAGAGCGCCGCTCCGCTATCCGGATGAATTCGCTCAGGTTCACATGCAGGAACCACCCCAGCCATACGCTCTCGCCCAGGCCCTCGCGGCCCACTCGGTTCATGCCGTCGTTCCAGTCACCGGCTCCCATCAACGGCAGACCGTGGCTGCCGGCACCCAGGCTGCGGTCCAGCGCGCGTGCGCAGTGTTCATATAGCGTCGCCCGTTCCTCCGACTGAGTGGGCTGGAAGTACGCCTCCTGCTCGTGCTCATCCAGCTGTCTCCCCTCCAGGAAGGGCACCTCCTCGTCGAGCACCGTCCAGTCGTCGGTAACCGCGATGTAGTGACTCACCGCGTACGGCAGCCACAACAGGTCGTCGGATATCCGCGTGCGCACGCCGCGTCCCGAGGGCGGATGCCACCAATGCTGCACGTCCCCTTCCACGAACTGCCGCGCCGCCGCCCGGAGCAGGTGCCG
>JBDHJM010000070.1:0-10184 GCA_039586895.1 Gemmatimonadota bacterium
CTTCTTCAAGGACTTCGACACCACACCGGAGATCTTCGAGCGCATCCGAACGACCTACGACGGCCCGCTCAGCCTGGCCGAGGACTTCATGGTGTGGAACGTCACCAAAGACGAGATCCGTGTTCGCATGGCGGTGGTCGAGGAGCGCACGTGGGCGCCGCCCAGCGCAACACCGCCGAACCCGCCTGACATGAACGACCGCAACGCGATCAGCGAGCGCCTGGGGTGGGAAGTAGGTTATTCTGACTTCATCTCCAACGGCGTCTGGGACGTGGATGACGTTCTGCGGCCGATCTACGAGGAGGCGAGTCGCATGCTCGGGCGCGAGTTTTCGTATCCGGAGCGTAGCCAGTAAAAGGAAGATCGCAAACTGCAGGTTCAAAGGCCCCGCCAGCCACACGGCTGACGGGGCATCACTCCTTACGGAGGGCGGGGGACTCGTTGCGCAGCAGAGCGAGGCTGCGTCAGCAGCGCAGTTGCGTCTGGCTGCGGGCGTTTATGCCCAAGATATGCCCAGCCGGAGCCCCCTTGAGCGGGTATTGCAGGCGCATTATGCTCAAGCCCTCAGTGGGGTTATTCCAGCAAACGAATTAGCGAGATGCCACCGTGAGAACGCTGTTCCTGGTTTCCGTGATACCCGTTGTGCTGTTGTCACCGCACACAGCGCGCCAAGCAGGGCCAGCTTGCAGCCCGGAGTCGCTGCCGCAGCTGCCGGATGTGCGGATCACAGCCGTGACGCCGGAGTCGGCACCCGTGCCACACTGCAAAGTGGCGGGGGTGATCGGCACCGAGACCAACTTCGAGCTCCTGCTGCCGGAGCACTGGAACGGGAAGTTCGTGATGGGCGGCGGCGGCGGCTTCGTGGGCATCGTCGTCAATACGTCATTGATGTTGGGTGCGCTGCAAAGAGGGTATGCGACCGTCGGTACGGACACAGGGCACCGGGGACATCCGGTAGACGCGAGCTGGGCGCTCAACCACCTCGAGCGCGTGGTGAGCTTCGGTCACCAGGCGGTGCATCGCACGGCCGTGACGGCGCAAGCCCTGACGTCGGCCTATTACGGGCAAGACATCGCACGCCGCTACTTCACCGGTTGCTCGCGCGGTGGGGGGCAGGGACTGATGGAAGCGCAGCGATATCCGGATGATTTCGACGGCATCGTCGCGGGCGCCCCGATGTATAACTGGACGGTGGAGGCCGGGGCACGAAACACCCGGCTGAACCAGGCGATGTACCCGGACCCGAATGACCTGTCGGTGGCAACCATTACGCCAGCGGCGCAAACCCTTATCGGCAACGCGGTACTCAAGCAGTGCGACGCGCTGGACGGGTTGGAAGATCGTATTCTCAACAACCCTGCGAAATGTGACTTCGACGTCGCGGCTCTGGCCTGCGACAGCGCAAAGACTGACGGGTGCCTGTCCGAGCAAGAGGTGGCGGCAGCGAAGACCATCTACGATGACCTCTACATCGACGGCGAGCGCATCTTCCCGGGCTTCCCGGTGGGAGGGGAACTGAGTCCGGCTGGCTGGACCCGGTGGTTAACCGGTGGGCTGGCGGTGGCAGAGAGCATGGACCAGTTCCAGCAGGGGGTAGCGGCCCAAGCCGAAGATCCGGCACCGGAGACTCCGAGCGCGCATTTCGCGTTCGGCAACGGCGTGATGAAATACCTGGTGTTCCATGACCCTGAATGGGACTACACCACGTACATGTTCGACACGTTCGATACCGATGTGGCCACGGCCGCGCAAACGTTGAACGCGACCGACCCCGATATCTCGGCATTCCGTGAACGTGGCGGCAAGCTCCTGCTGTACAACAGCTGGGGGGACATGGCGGTCACGCCGTACGGGACCATCGAGTACTACCAACGGGTCCTCGATCATGACCCGAGTGCGGCGGACGACGTAGTTCTGTTCATCATGCCGGGTGTCGACCATTGCTTCGGCGGCGTCGGACCGAGCTGGGTGAACTTCCTCGACGTGATCGACACCTGGGTGGAGAACGGCACCCCGCCGGATCAGCTGACGGCTTATTGGCTGGACGAGCAGATGCAGCCCGACGGCGCCAGGCCCGTCTGCGCTCATCCGGAGTATTTGCAGTACAACGGAACGGGTGATCCGCGAGAAGCAGCGAGCTTCAGCTGCGTGAGCCCGAACTAGTCTGTGTGGTGACGATCTAACAGAAACAACGGTTTACGGTCGAGGGATTAGTGCGCACATCATCTTTCGCACGAGAACGCAAACGGAGCAGAGCTGTCATGAGATGCCTCTTGAACCGGGCGACTGGGATCGTCGCCTCCCTCTCGGTGTTGGCCTTGGCATCGTGCGCACCCGACAGGCCCCCGAACATCCTGTTGATTGTCGCCGACGACCTGGGGTACTCGGACATCGGCTCCTTCGGCGGGGAGATCGCCACCCCTACTCTGGATCATCTGGCCCAGGAAGGGTTGCGCCTGTCCAACTTCCACGTGCTCCCTAGCTGCTCCCCCACCCGCTCGGTGCTGATGTCCGGCACTGACAATCATGTGGCGGGCATGGGGACGATGGGGGAGTTGATGACACCAGAGATGGAAGGACATCCCGGATACGAGGGATATCTCAACTTCCAGGTCGCGGCCCTCCCGGAGGTGCTGAAGGCAGGCGGGTACCACACGTACATGGCGGGCAAGTGGCATCTCGGTCACGAGGAGGAGACCAGCCCGTTCGCCAGAGGCTTCGAGGAGACGTTCACCCTCGTGCCCGGCGGAGGGAGCCACTGGAGCGACCTCAGGCCGCTGTCGCCTCCGCAGACGATGATATACCGGAGGAACGGTGAAGTGGTGGAAGAGCTGCCGGAGGACTTCTACTCGACCACGTACTACACAGACATGCTGCTGCAGTTCATCGAGCAAAACCGCGGCGACGGCAAGCCCTTCTTTGCCTATCTGTCCTACACCGCGCCGCATGACCCGCTGCACGCCCCCAAGGAGTACATCGACAAGTACAGGGGCAGGTACGACGAGGGGTGGGATGTGCTGCGTGAGGCACGGCTCCAGGCGCTGAAGGACCGCGGCATTGTCCCTGAGGACGCGACACCGTTCCCCCGCCTACCCTCGGTAGAGGCGTGGGACGCGATGTCGTCGAGTGAGCGTCAGGAAGCCGCGCGCGACATGGAGGTCTACGCGGCGATGATCGACTACATGGACGAGCAGATCCAGCGGGTCTTTGACTATCTCAAGGAGATCGGCGAGTACGACAACACGATGATCATCTTCTTCTCGGACAACGGCGCGAACGGTGCACTACCAACGGCCTACCCCGGGCAGACTGAAGAGTATTTGAACTCGTTCGACAACAGTATGGAGAATCGTGGTCTCAGGAATTCGTTCACCGAAACCGGACCGGGCTGGGCCCAGGCCAGCATGGCGCCCAGCCGGATGTTCAAGGGGTTTACGGCGGAGGGCGGGATCAGATCGCCGCTCGTGCTCAAGCTTCCAGGAGAAACGCCCGGGGCTGGTACGATTGATCACTCGTTCTTCCATGTACGCGACATAATGCCGACGATTCTCGACATTGCCGGTATCGGGCATCCTGGCGAGATCAATGGTCGTCGGGTCGTTCCGATGCAGGGCACATCGGTGCTGGATCTCTTCGCCGGTAACGTGGAGGTCCCCTCCGCGGAGGTCAGCCAAGTCGGCTATGAGCTCTTCGGCCTGAGAGCCTTCTTCGATGGCGACTGGAAGATCCTGTGGATGCCCCCACCGTTCGGACCGGGAGAGTGGGAGCTATTCGACCTGAGGCGGGACCCGGCCGAGATGAACGACCTCAGTGGAGATTACCCGGACAAGCTTGCCGAGATGATCGCACTCTGGGAGCGATACAGGGAAGACAACGGCGTGCTCGACGTCGCGCTCGACCTGGGGGAGATGGTTCACTGATACGGATGTCAAACAAGTTTGTGGCGATTCTTGACTTGGCGCCTCGGGTAGCTCACTGAGGAATGTCCGCAGATACATTCAAGGCCCCGCCAGCGTCAGAGCTGACGGGGCCTAAGTCCTTACGGAGGACGGCGGACTCGGACCCCGCTGCGGCCGATCCCGGCGGTTTTCAAGTTCCCTCTGGGGTTTTGCGTCTGGCTGCGTTCAGCTCGATCTAGCTGCAAAACAACGCGTTATGATCTGCTGGACTTGCGTTCAGCTGCGCCTGGTTGCGTATGGCTGCGGGCGTTTATGTCCAAGATATGTCCAGCCGAGCCGCCCACTTTGGAGCCTGCGATGCCCAGGTGAGTCTTCCATTTCACCCCGTTTGCCAGATGCCCCGCGGCAGCCGTAGCTATTTGTGACCAAGACCTTCCCAATTACCCCTCAAGGCCCGAGCTTAGGGGTGGGCTAGACCGGATTGGCAGCTATGCCGGACTTGTTGGATCGCTTGAAGGCCGCCTTGGCCGACCGTTACGCGGTCGAGCGCGAGTTGGGCCATGGCGGCATGGCGACGGTGTACCTCGCTACCGATGCCAAGCACAACCGGGCGGTGGCGGTAAAGGTGCTACACCTGGAACTGGCCCAATCTTTGGGCAATGCGAGGTTCCTGCAGGAAATCCAGATCGCCGCCAAGCTGAATCACCCCAACGTCCTGCCACTCCACGACTCGGGGGAGGCCGGCGAGTTCCTGTACTATGCGATGCCCTACGTGCAGGGTGAATCGCTACGCGATCGCCTCACCCGAGAGAAGCAGCTCCCGATCGCCGATGCGCTGAACATCACCCGCGAGGTGGCAGATGCTATCGCGCATGCCCACAGCCATGGCATCGTCCATCGCGATCTCAAGCCGGAGAACATCCTGCTCTCGGAAGGCCATGCTGTGGTGGCGGATTTCGGGATTGCCCTGGCGGTGACCGCGGCAGGGGATCAGCGGCTCACCGAGACTGGCCTCACCATTGGGACACCGGCATACATGAGCCCGGAGCAGGCAAGCGGCGATGGGAACCTGGATGGCCGCAGCGACATCTACAGCCTGGGCTGTGTGCTGTACGAGATGCTCATTGGCAACCCCCCATTCACTGGCGCCACGCCGCAAGTCATCTTGGCCCGCAAGTCGCTTGAGGCTGTACCCGGGCTCCGTGCCGTTCGGGAGACCGTCCCTGCATCGGTTGAGCACGCAGTGATGCAGGCTCTCGCCAAGGTGCCTGCCGACCGATTCGCTACGGCGGGCCAATTCGTCGAGGCGCTGGAACGGCTCGGCCCGGTCGTACCTGTTGCTGCCACGACCAAGCCGCGCCGCTGGCGACTCTGGACCGCCGTGGCGCTCGTCGTATCGCTCGCGGTCGGCAGCTACCTCGGTGTTTCGCGCTTCACCGCGGCCCACACGCCGCCTCGGGTGCTGGTCCTGCCGTTCGAGAACTTGGGGCCGGCAGCTGAGGACTACTTCGCGGACGGGATTGCGGATCAGGTCGCGAGCCGTCTGGCCGGCATCTCAGGCATCCGTGTCCTGGGGCGAACCACTGCGCTCCGTTACGGGCGGGAGGACAAGACGATCGCCGAGATTGGCGCAGAGCTGGACGTCGACTACGTGCTCGTGGGAACGGTCAGTTGGGACCTGTCGAACCAGGGCGCGAACCGCGTGCTGGTAACCCCCCAGCTGATCCGCGTCTCAGACGAATCCAACCTGTGGGCGGAGCCGTACGAAGTTCCGATGACGGACTTCTTCAGTCTCCAGGCGACTGTTTCCCAGAACATCGTGCAGGCCCTTGGCGTCACCCTGTTGGAGCCGGAGCGCCGTGCCCTGCTGGCTTCGCTCACCGATAGCGAGGAAGCGTACGAAGCCTATCTACGTGGCAACCAGTACCCACCGTACTGGACGGAGCTAGCCAGCGACCGGCGTCTGGCGATCGAATCGTTCAGGCGGGCCATCGACCTGGACCCAGAGTTCGCTGAGGCACACGCACGGCTCGCGGCACACTACGCCTGGAGCTCCGAGCTCATGCCTGCGGAGGCAGAGCGGCTGCTGCCGCTCGCCGAACGACATGCGGATCTGGCGCTTTCGCTCGATCCCGATCTTGCCTGGGGCCACCTGGCCAAGGCCGCGTACCTGAGCGTGCGGCACGCTGACCCCCAGCTCGTGTTCCCGCACCTAGAGCGGGCGGAGCGCGCAGCACCTGGTGCCAGTGAAGTCCTCGAACTGCTTGCGCTGTTTTACATGGCGACGGGAGAGTGGGAGCGCGCGCTGCATTACAATCTCCGCGCGCTCGAACTGGATCCGCTGCGACCGGATAATGCATACGGCGTGGGTATCGCCTACTTCGCCCTACGCCGCCACCAGGAGGGCGAACCATATCTGGCGCGCGCCATCGAGCTTGCCCCCGATCGTTGGAGTCACCACGTCTTCGCCGCCTGGCTGTACCTCTCGTGGCAGGGCGACGTCGCACGCACCCGATCCGTGCTGCAGTCCGCTGTGCAGCGACTCGGCCAGGAGGCAGTGATCGCGGGAATCATGCAATCTGGGTGGTGGGTCGGTAGGCTCATGGCCTCCGACGAGTGGTATCGTGCGGCCGTCGAGCGGACGTCCTTGGGATCCCCCGACCTGGACAGCGTGAGCTACTACCTCCACAAGGCAGCCTTGTACGACGGACTGGGCGACCGGGAGCGCTCGCGGTCGTACGCGGATTCAGCGGTGCGTGTCCTCGACGGAGCAACGCGCGAACGCGTGCCGTCACTTGTGATCGAGAGACATCGGGAGCTGGCAATAGCGCACGCCATGGCCGGGGACACTAGCAGGGCCGTCAGCGAGGCTCGGCAGGGCCTTTCCCTGGCTCGAAGCCCGTTGGAGGGGCAGGTACTCGCCAGAATCGATCTCGCCCTGACCTACGCGCTGGTTGGGAACTACGAATCGGCCGTGGAGGAATTCGACCGGGTGTTGGCAGAACCCAACTTCGTGACCCACCTGTGGCTCGGGGCGGATCCAGCCCTGGCGCCACTGCGCGCCACGTCCCAGTATAAGGAATTGTTGCGAAAACACGACAACTGAAGTCCCCTTTTCGGCGCACCCCAGTCCTCCCCTCCGAAAGGAGTCCGCCATGCGCGCCCCTGCTCTCGCCTTGGCCGCGCTGATTCTCACAACTACCACCGGAACTGCACAAGATATGACGGGGTCGCTCCAAGGCCTCGTTGTAAGTACAGACGACGCGCCGATAGTTGTCTCCGTTTCGGTGTCGGGGCCCAGTTTGCAGGGCAGCCGCGTAGTCGAGGCGGACGCCATGGGGCATTTCCGTCTGCTCAGATTGCCGGTCGGGTCATACTCGGTGCGGATCACGGCCATTGGGTATCAGCCGTTGCTCGTGGAGGACGTCCGGGTTCGGCTCGGCTCGACGACCACGCTTGGCCAACTGCGCATGCAACGGGCGCGAGCGGTGGAGTTGCCACCCGTTACCGTTACCGCCAGCCAGGTCTTGATCGATCCCACTTCGACGAACCTGGGTGCCAACATCGACGCACGCGTCTTCGAGTATCTACCCCTGGAGCGCAACTACCGCTCAGTGGTCGCCTTGTTACCGCACGCCAATCAGAGCTTTCTTGGCGACGAGATCAACGTCGGTGGGAGTACCGGACTCGAGAACATCTATTACATCGACGGGGTCAACGTCACCGAGCCGTATCGTGCTTCGACCGGGACCAACCTGCCGTACAACTTCATCAAGGAGGTCCAGGTCAAGCAGGGTGGCTACCAGGCCGAGTATGGCAAGGCGCTAGGCGGCATAGTGAACGTGGTCACGCACTCGGGCGGGAACGAGTGGGAGGGTACCGCGTTCGGGTTCTTCACGAACCACAGGCTCGCAGGTGAGGCCTTTGCGGGTCTGGAGGACTTGGGTCGCGGCGACTTTGCCTCCTATGACATAGGCTTCAGACTCAGCGGCCCCATCGTGCGAGACCGGTTGCAGTTGTCGGCTGCATACAATCCCCGCTTCGAAACCGCCGAGGTCGAGGTACCTGGGCACGGATTCTTCGACGAACGGCGGACCTTACACGCGTTCGCCGGAAAGCTTACGTGGCGGACTTCGGAGCGGTCCAACCTCGTGCTGTCGGTGTCGGGCGATCCGACGACCCATGACATCGTGGAGCCCTTGGGAGTAGCGCTGCCGGCGCCAACGGAGGTCGCAAACCCGGATCCGTTCTTGGGCATCCAGGAAACCGGGTCGTTCAACATCTCCCTGGATGGGAATATCGCTGCCGGTCGCCATGTGTTGGTTGATGTGCTGGCGGCCCACTATACGGGGCGGGACAATATCAGGGGGCAGACTGAGCGAGGGAGGGAACAGCCACTTTTCGTCGACAATAGCACGAACACGTGGTCCGACGGCTACTCGGAATTCGGCGACATCAAGAGCCGCCGAACTGCGTTGACCCTCGCCGTCACCACCTTCCTGGGCTCGCACACTGTGAAGGTCGGCGGGGGGTTGGAGGAAAACCGTATCGACCAAGTGTTCGACCGTCGGGTGACTTTTGCTGATTCCGTCGAGCTAGACCCTGTGAACTCTCCCGGTGTTCTATCGGCACTCTATACGGCAGTGGCAGGGGTGTCCGATGGGACCGTTCACAATCGAGTTCCGCATTGGTTCATCCAAGACTCATGGCGCGCGCTCGAGCGTCTGACGATCAACGTCGGAATCCGGTGGGAGGGGCAGTACCTGATCGGCATTGGCGACTCCGTTGCGCAGGACTTCCCGAACCAGTGGCAGCCGAGAGTCGGGTTTGTCTACCTGCCAGGTGAGTTGGGCTCGCAGAAGATCTTCGGGTCGTTTGGGCGGTTCTATCAGCAGCTGCCGCTCCAATTCTCGGCATTCTACCACAAGATTCTGGAGCTGTCGTTCGACGTCTTCGACACGGATCCGCGCGACCCGGGTGCCATGCCCATTGCCGGTGCCAGTTTCAACGACTTCGCCAACAAGCAAGAGGGACTCGAAGCGGAGCACCTGGACGAGTTCACCTTGGGGTACGAGCGCGCCGTGGGACGAGGGGTGAAAGTCGCCGTCCGGGGCATCCACCGTGCGCTGCGGAACGCACTTGTCATCGGGTTTCAGCCGGAAGGGGATGTCACGCCGTTCGACGCACCGTTGGTGGCAGGCAATCCAGGTAGTGGGGATCTCAGCTTCCTGCCCTCCTTCAACCGGAAGTACTCGGCACTAGAGTTCACCGTCAGTGGAGCTCCGAGCGAGCGCATGTATTTCCAGGCATCGTACGTGCTGTCGCGCACTCATGGGAACTATGCCGGCCTATACAACTCCGATGTCCGTGACGGCAATCCAGCGCAGGACTTCGTCCTGACGATGGTGGAGCAAATCCCCAACTCAACAGGGCGACTGCCGAATGACCGCACGCATGTGCTAAAGGTATTCGGCGGGTACCGGTTCGACTTCGGTTTCACGCCAGCGTTGTCCTTCACGTGGCAAACGGGTACACCGCTGAGCGAGTTCGGTGTGGCGAATCCCTTTTTCGGCACTCCCTTCCCCGCTTTTCTGCAGGAACGTGGGGCGGCCGCACGCACACCCACTATCTGGGACCTCAACCTGCGGCTCACCTACGAGCCGCCGCTGCGCGTGGCATCCCGTATCACCCTTGACATACTGCACCTTGGAAGTCCGCGGAGGGCGGTTGACCTCGAGCAGACGCGGTTTCTCGGAATCGACGCGTCTGGGAATCAGGTGAACCCAAACCCTACCTTCGGATCCGTCCTGGCGTATCAACCCCCTGTGAAGGTGCGGTTGGGACTGGAGGTAGGATTCTGAGCAGTGGGGTGGGATGTGGCCCCAAGGCCCCGCCAGCCACCCGGCTGACGGGGCCTGAGTCCTTACGGAGGGCCGGGGATTCGAACCCCGATGCGGTCGATCCCGGCGGTTTTCAAGTTCCATCTCGCGTCCGAGGCCCATACCGTGGGCGTGTCGGCCTGAGTCGGTGCCATCTCGACAACGCATGAGCTATCGCGCAACTTTCTGACCTATGCTCATTCTCCCGTTACTCCTGACCCTCTGGTCCATGCCGGCGCATCAGCAATCGGATTCCCTGGTTATAGTCGATTTCTCACGATCGGAAACCGCAGACTGGCTCGTGGTCAATGACGACGTCATGGGTGGCATATCATCGAGCACCATGGAAGTCACTCCGGAAGGCATCGGCGTGTTCGCCGGACGTCTGTCGCTCGAGAACAACGGT
>JBDHJM010000071.1:0-10108 GCA_039586895.1 Gemmatimonadota bacterium
AATGGTCATCGGACGCGGCGGCCGCACCATCAAGTCGCTCGGTGCGATGGCTCGAGAGCGGATTGAATCATTGCTCGGCCAACGGGTGTATCTCGACCTGTGGGTCAAGGTGCTGCCCAAGTGGCGCCGCTCGCCCGAGCGCCTCCGCGAGCTGGGCTTTCCCATACCCGACCAGAGGGAGAAATGAGCCTCTCACCCGATCTGCTCAAGATCCTGGCCTGCCCGAAGTGCAAGGGCGATCTCGAGTATCGGACCGAGCCGTCCGAGCAGCTCGTGTGCCAGAAGTGTCGCCTGATCTACGCCGTGGAGGACGACATCCCAGTCATGCTGATCGATGAGGCCACGCCGTTCTAGCATAGGCGTAGCCAGTCTCCTCCTAGCGGCGACCTCTCTCTGGGCACAGGAGCCTGGCGCTCCAGCGGGGGGCGGCGCGACGTTCCTGCTGCTTCCGGTCGGCGCCCGCGCGGCCGCACTGGGGCAGGCGGCCATCGCGGATGCTGGCGACGGCGAGGCTGCCTTCTGGAATCCGGCCGGCCTGGCCAGCATTCCGCACCCCGAGCTGGGCATACAGTTCGCATCGTACTTCGCCTCCAACAACACGGTGCTGTCGGCCTACCTCCCCACCAAACGCCTGGGCGTGATCGGCATAGCCGGATACCTGGTCGATTTCGGCAGCCAGGACGTCACGATCGGACCCGGCGGCACCATCGGGCGCATCTCCGTGAAGAACATCGAGCTCCTGGCATCCTACGCCACGCCGGTGGTTGGGGGGCTCGCCCTGGGACTCAGCTACAAGCTGATTCAGTTTCGGCAAGACTGTTCCGGAGACTGCGGCCTAATACCGTCGGTCACGGGCACCACGCACGCGGCGGACATCGGGCTGCAGTACGGATTCGGTGCCAGCGAGAACGTGCGGCTCGGAGTGGCGCTGCGGCACCTGGGGTTCAAGCTGCAGCTGGAGAACAAGGACCAGGCCGACCCGCTGCCCGTGCAGCTCCAGTTCGGCGTGGTCTACCGCGTGTTCCTGCCCCAGGCTGCCGACGCGCCGGAGCGAATCGATGCGCGGTTTCTGGTGGACATCCAAAACGGGGTCGGTCAGGGGACCGACCCCGATGCGCGTGTCGGGGTGGAGCTGGGCTACGGCCGCATCGTGAGGCTGCGGGCCGGCTACGCATTCCTCCACGCGGAGGCCCGCGGACCATCGGTGGGCGTCGGTCTGCGCGTTGGCAATTTCGCGCTGGACTTTGCCCGCGTGTTCTACGACTCGTCGAACTTCGACGAGCCGGTCCACCTCAGTTTGCGGCTCTGGCTGTGAGCATGTTCCGCTGCATCGCGCTGACGGCATCCGTGCTCGGCGCAACCGCAGCGACGGCCGCTGCACAGCAGACCGAGCGCTCCCCGGCAGTCCTTGCGCTGCGCCCGAAGCCAACCTGGGTCGCAGCGTCCGATACGACGCAACCCACGCAGCGCCCGTCCTGGCTCCCGCCGCTCTCGTCGCTGCTGATCCCAGGCAGCGGGCAGCTCATGCTGGGGCAGGAGCGCGGCGCCATCTATCTGGTGCTCGAGGCCCTGTTCATCACCCAGGCGCTGAGTTCCAGCTCCGAGGGGTCCCGCGAGAGCGACCGTTATCGCGAGCTGGCGTTCACGGTCGCGCGCGCCCCGTTCGGACCCGTCCTGAGGGACACGGCCTTCGAGTACTACGAGAAGCTCACCGACTTCATCGAGAGCGGACCCTTCGACACGGACCCCGGGCCCGACCTCGTACCGCCGACCGATGAGCGCACGTTCAACGGCGCCCAGTGGGCGCTGGCCCGCGAGACCTTCTTCGTGGATCCCGACAACCCGCCCCCCACGGACTCCCCCGAGTACCAGCGCGCGCTCCGCTTCTACGAGCAGCGGGCCGTGGGACCCAACTTCCTGTGGACCTGGCGCAATGCCGGGCTCGAACAGGACCTCTACCGGCAGACCATCCGCGGCAGCGACGAGGCATTCCGCCGCGCCACTACATGGCTGGGCCTGCTCCTGGCAAACCATCTGGTGAGCGCCGTGGACGCCTTCATCACCACTCGGCTGGCCAAGAACGGGAGCCGGGTGCGGGTGGAGTCGGCCCTGGAGGGCACCGGGGCCGGCCGCTCGCCGGTTTGGCGGGTGGGCCTGTCGCTGGATTTCTGACGCCCGGAGGGACCCCGCCGGACGGTCCGAATGCCTAAAAAAAGTGTGATTCAGCTCATTTGACTTAGCAGTCGGGGACCTCTAAGTTTGTCGGACTTCACGATTTGGAGCCCAGGGGAGACTGGTGCGGACGCGCCCAACGGTACTCTATTTCTCATCCGCTGAGCGTCCGGTGCCCGATCTGATTTCGGCCTGGGCGGACGAGTTGCCGCTCCCCCTGCTGGCGCTGCACGACCCCGACGAGGTGGCCACACAGGCCCTTCGCAACCCCCCTTCACTGATCATCATAGACGCCGATGGAGGCGGTCCCGAAGGGGTGGAGCTGTGCAACGCGCTCAAGGCGGACCCGTACACCGCCATCGTCCCGGTCGCGTTCGTCTCGGGCGGCCACGCATCGGACATGGTACGAACGTGGTTCGACACCGGGGCGGACGAGGTCCTCACCCCCATCATAGCGCCCGACGAGCAGCGCAGCCGGCTCGGCGTGCTGCTGTCACGCACCGCGCGCAACGTGGCTGTGCACCCCTCCACGCGGCTTCCCGGCACCACCGAGATCGAGCGTCAGATCCGGTACCGGCTGGAGGGAGGCGAGGTGTTCGCGGTGTGTTACGCGGACCTGGACCACTTCAAGGAGTTCAACGACCGGTACAGCTACTACGACGGCGACCGCGTTATCTTCATCCTGTCGCGCATCCTGCGCGACGTGGTCAAAGGGCTGTGCCCGACCGACGGTTTCGTAGGGCACATCGGCGGTGACGACTTCATCATGGTATTGCCCATGGCCATGGTGCAGGAGGTGTGCGGAGAGGTCATCTCGGTGTTCGACGCGCTGATCCCGTTCCAGTACAACGCGCAGGACCGCAGGGCGGGGTACTTCTTCGGAAAGGACCGGCGCGGCCACCTGCACCGGGTGCCGCTCATGACGCTCTCGATCGGAATCGTCACGAACGAGCGGCGCAACTACAGCCACCCCGCCGAGGTGAGCGAGCTGGCCACTGAGATGAAGAGCTACGCCAAGACGCTTCCGGGCTCCGTGTTCGTCGTCGACCGCCGGCGCGACACGGGTCAGTAGGCTCCGGGGACCGGATCATGAACGTTCGCTGTTCCAGCTGCAGTACGGTGTACCGGGTGGATCCCGCCAAGGTCGACCCGGCGGGTATCCGGGCGCGTTGTACCGTATGCTCGAACGTGATCACGATCCGGCACGGCGCCGAAGAGCCAGCCGCGCGCGAAACGACGCCCCAGATTCGCGCGGCCGCGCCGGCTGCTCCGGCTGCACCCTCTGTGGCGCCGCCCGATCAGGCCGCGGTTGCCGCCGAGGAGCCTCTGGCGCCGGCAGCGTCGGCCGCGCCCGCCCCAGCGGCCGCCCCAGCACCGGCTCCGGCGCCGGCGCCCGCTCCGGCGCCCACTCCGGCACCCAAGACCGAGCCTGCAATCCGGCCCGTCGCGGCACCCGCGGCCCCGGTGACGGCCCCGCCAGCCCCACCCAAGCTGACTCCGGCTGAGGCCCCCGCGGCGTCCGCCAAGCCCGCCAAGCCGGCGGGGCCACGACGTCCGCGGGTTACCCGGCCGATTTCGGCACCGAGGCCGGCCGGCCGCCCCGCACCCCGGCCGGCGCGGCCCAGCGCCCCGGTGTTCCACGCCTCACCGGGCAAGCCGATGGCAGCACCTCCGGTGCCTCCCAAGCCGGAACCCGCCGCACCTGCCAAGGCCAAGGCCCCCGAGCCGGCCCCAGCCCAGCCGGCAGCGGCGCCGCAGGCGGGCGGGACGCGGCCCGTCAACCCGTTCCTCTCCCAGGACCCCAAACAGAAGGCCCGCAGGCTGGCACGGGCGCTGGTCTCGGACATGATCGTCTACCAGCCCGACAAGCGGCAGCAGGCCATGGACGCGGGGAATCTGAAGGAGGCGTTCGACGACGAGATCAAGAAGAGCTGGGAGGAGTACGTAGAGCAGGTGGGGCAGGAACTGGCCGACTCCACGAACTTCTTCACCGAGGCCCTGAACGAGATCCTCGCGGGGGGACAGCAGCTCTTCTAGGGTTTGATTAACCCCCTGCCGGGCTTATATTTGGCAGGTCTGCGAGCCGTCGCCTCAGTGCCTGGAGGAGACGGCTCAACGTATACCCGATTTCCCACAGCAGGAGCAGGCATGGCCGAAGATACCGCCGCGCGACTCACCAACCTGAACGAGCGACTCCAGGAACTCCGAGGGTATCTTTGACCTGGACGACAAGAACGCCCGCCTGACCACGCTCGAAGCCTCCATGACAGCGCCCGGGTTCTGGAACGACTCGGAAAAAGCGAAGTCGGTGGTGGAAGAGATTCGTCAACTCAAGCGCTGGACCGAGCCGTTCGCCGACCTCAGCCGCCGCACCGAAGACGCGAGCGAGCTGGCTTCGCTCGTGGCCCAGGAGCCCGACTCCGAGCTGGAACAGCAGCTGGCGGAGGAAGCCGACCGGCTGCAGAGCGGCGTCGAGCGGCTCGAGATGCAGAGCATGCTGCAGGGCCCCGACGACCAGCGCGATGCACTCCTCACCATCCACCCGGGAGCCGGCGGGACGGAGTCCCAGGACTGGGCCGAGATGCTGATGCGGATGTACACGCGGTGGGCCGAGCGGCGGGG
The DNA here is from genome assembly GCA_039586895.1 of Gemmatimonadota bacterium. GTDB lineage: Bacteria > Gemmatimonadota > Gemmatimonadetes > Gemmatimonadales > GWC2-71-9 > WVYX01. Next base: position 4,795 of record JBDHJM010000071.1, read on the forward strand.
CTACACGGTGCAGGTGCTCGATCTGCTGCCCGGCGAAGAAGCTGGCATCAAGTCGGTGGCAGTCGAGATCAGGGGAGACTACGCGTACGGCTACCTCAAGGCGGAGAAGGGCGTGCACCGGCTGGTGCGAATATCGCCGTTCGATGCGCAGGCCCGCCGCCACACTTCGTTCGCTTCGGTGTTCGTCTATCCCCTGGTGGACGACACGGTGGAGGTGGAGATCAGGGAGGAAGACGTCGAGATGGAAGTGTTCCGCGCGTCCGGAGCGGGAGGTCAGCACGTCAACAAGACGTCATCCGCGGTGCGGCTGCGTCACCTGCCCACCGGGATTGCCGTCTCGTGCCAGCAGGAGCGGAGCCAGCACAAGAACCGGGCAACGGCCCTGAAGATGCTCAAGGCCGCACTGTACCAGCGTGCCATCGAAGAGCGTGACAAGAAGAAGGCGGAGCTGGAGGCAACCAAGACGGACATCAGCTGGGGCAACCAGATCAGGTCCTACGTGTTCCAGCCCTACACGATGGTGAACGATCATCGCACCGAGACGAAGATCTCGGACGTGCAGTCCGTGATGGACGGAGCGATCGACCGGTTCATCGAGATCTTCTTGAAGAGATTCGGCAGCCGAGCGGCATGAGCGTAGAGACACGATCGCACGTCGAAGAGGCGAGACGCGAGAAGCTGACGGAACTGCGCGAGCGCGGTGTCGAGCCGTACGCGTACGGCTACGACCGCACCCATACGGCGGAGGAGGCCGTGGCTGCCCTGAACCCCGAGACCGAAGCAGCGGTGCGGGTGGCCGGACGCCTGGTGTCGCGCCGCGGGCACGGGAGGACGACGTTCGGGCACCTGCGCGACGGCAGCGGGCGCGTACAGGTCTACTTCAAGCGCGACCAAATCGGAGACGAGCAGTACGAGGTAGTGAAGCTCCTCGATCTGGGCGACCACGTCGGCGTGGCCGGACACATGTTCAAAACCAAGACGGGCGAGGTGACCGTCCACGCCCGGGAGGTCACCCTGCTCGCCAAGGCCTTGCGTCCGCCGCCGATCGGCAAGGAAGGCGAAGGCGGGGAGCAGTACAGCGCGCTCAGCGACACAGAGACGCGCTACCGTCAGCGCTACGCCGACCTCGTGGCGCACCCGGAAGCGAGCGACACGTTCCGGCTGCGGGCGCGGGTGATCGCCTACATCCGGCGCTTTCTGGACGCGCGCGGGTATCTGGAGGTGGAGACACCGGTACTGCAGCCGATATACGGCGGAGCGCTGGCACGCCCGTTCACCACCCATCACAACGCCCTCGACTCGCGCTTCTATCTGCGCATCGCCACCGAGCTCTACCTCAAGCGCTGCATCGTCGGAGGTATCGAGCGCGTATATGAGATCGGGAAGGACTTCCGCAACGAGGGGATCGACCGGCAGCACAACCCCGAGTTCACGATGCTGGAGTTCTACGAAGCGTACGCCGACTACAACGACGTGATGGACCTCGTGGAGGAGATGGTGCACGGTCTCGTCACGGAATTGTTCGGCGGTTCCGTGCTGCAGCGTTTCGGCAAGAAGTTCGACTTCGGCACACCGTGGCCCCGGGTGCCTTACATGGAGCTCGTGGAGCGACACGCAAAGGTCGACCTGGCGCGTACGGACGACGATGCGCTGCGGGATCTGCTGCGAAAGCGGGACGTGCCGGATCTGGACCCGATGCCGCGGACCAAGCTGCTAGATGAGGTGTTCAAGGAGTACGTGGAGCCGCATCTCGAACAGCCGACTTTGGTGGTGGACTTTCCGCTGGAACTGTCGCCGCTGGCCAAGCCCAAGCGGGGCAATCCCACGCTGGCCGAGCGGTTCGAGCTGTTCATGGCAGGCCAGGAGCTGGCCAACGCGTTCAGCGAGCTGAACGACCCGGACGACCAGCGGGCCCGGTTCGCCGCACAGGCCGAGGCGCGCGCCGCCGGCGATGCGGATGCGCACCAGCTCGACGAAGACTACGTGCGGGCACTCGAATACGGCATGCCTCCCACGGGTGGGTGCGGCCTCGGCATCGACCGGCTGGTGATGCTGCTGGCCGGCGAGTCGTCCATCAGAGACGTGATCCTGTTCCCCACGCTGAGGCCCGAGGAATGAGCCGGCTCGAGCGCAAGATCGCAGCGCGCTACCTGCGCAGCCGCCGCTCCTCACGGCTCATATCCCTCATCACGCTGATCGCGACGGGCGGCGTCACCCTCGGGGTGATGGCGCTCATCGTGGTGACGGGTGTGATGAACGGCCTGCAGCGGGAGCTGCGCGAGAAGATCTTGGTCGCCAGCCCGCACGTGAGGGTGCTCACCTTCGGCCGCGGCCTTCGGCTCGAGGACTGGGAGACGGTGCGCGGCACCGTGGAGGGGCATCCCGACGTCCTCGCCGCCGCACCCTTCGTGCTCAGCCAGGGGCTGCTCTCGGCGGGGGCCGACTACGCGCAGGGGGTCTACGTAGTGGGGATCGAGACGGACACAGGTGCGATGGCGGTGACGCGGCTGCCGCAGCACTTCGTGGACGGTGACCTCGAGTTCGCGACGACTCTGCCCGACGTAGACGGGGGAATCGTGCTGGGCCGCCGGCTGGCGGAGCGGATGACCGCGTTCCAAGGCGACCGCGTGACCATGATCTCACCGGCGGGGAGCGGCTTCAACTCGGCGCTGGGGACCTTCGTGCCGCAGTGGTGGACGTTCGAGGTCAGCGGAGTATTCCAGTCGGGGATGTTCGAGTACGACAATGCGTACGTCCTCATGCGCCGGGAGCTCGCCCAGGAATATGCCGGGCTGGACGCGGCGGTAACCGGACTCGAGGTGCGGGTGCGCGACCCATGGGAGGCACCGCGCGTGGGTGCGGAACTGGAGGACGCGCTCGGCGGCTACCCCTACCGTACGCTCGATTGGCAGAGCCAGAACGCAACGCTCTTCTCGGCGCTGCAGCTGGAGAAGATGGCGATGGGCCTCGTCGTGCTGCTCATCGTGGTCGTGGCGGCATTCAACATCGTGAGCACGCTCACCATGCTGGTGCATGACAAGACGCGCGAGATTGGGATCCTGCGGGCCATGGGCCTCCCGCTGCAGTCGATACGGCGGGTGTTCGTTCTCCAGGGCGTGGTAATCGGCGTGTTTGGGGCCGTGCTCGGCACCGTGCTGGGATTGGCGCTCGCCCGGTTCGTGGACCAGCAGAAGATCGTGGCCATCGACCCGTCCGTGTACTTCATCGACCACCTGCCGGTGCAGGTGAACCCGCTCGACCTGGTGATGATCGTGGCAGCGAGTGTCACGGTGGCGATCCTCGCAACGATCTACCCCGCGCGCCAGGCCGCCGCACTCAACCCCGTGGACGCGATACGCTACGAATGACCGCACTGCTCGAGGCAACGGGCGTCCGCAAGGTCTATCGTGGCGGCGATCTCGCACTGGTCGAGGTCCTCAACCACGTGGACCTCACGGTGCTGCGCGGTGAGGTGGTGGCCGTAGTCGGGGCGAGCGGCGCCGGCAAGAGCACTCTGCTTCACCTGCTGGGCGCGCTGGACGAGCCGAGCGGCGGTGAGATCAGCCTCAACGGCACACCGTACGCCTCGCTCGGCGAGACGGAGCGCAACCAGCTGCGCAACCGGGACATCGGCTTCGTGTTCCAGTTCCACCACCTGCTGCGCGAGTTCACGGCGCTCGAGAACGTCATGATGCCGCTGCTCATAGCGGACTGGCCTGAAGCCAAGGCCAGCGCCCGAGCCGAGGAGCTGCTTGCCGCCGTGGGCTTGGCGGGCAGGATGGCGCACCGGCCCACCCAGCTCTCGGGGGGAGAGCAGCAGCGTTGCGCCGTCGCGCGGGCGATGGTGCACGATCCGAGGCTGCTGCTCGCGGACGAGCCGTCCGGCAACCTGGACAACGTCAACAGCGAACGCCTCAACGAACTGCTCTTCGGCCTCGTGCGCGAGCTCGAGACTGCACTCGTGGTCGTCACGCACAGCACGGCGCTCGCGCAGCGGGCGGACCGGACCCTGCTGCTGCAGAACGGGCGGCTGCAGCCGGTGGATTCGGCGGAGGTGCTCCCGTAATGCAGTGCGACAACTGCCACGACCGCCCGGCGTCGATCCATCTCACCCAGATCGAGGGCAGCTCGGTCACTCAGCTGCACCTGTGCGAGCAGTGTGCGGCCGAGAAGGGGGTCCAGACGGGTGCGAGCATCAGCAAGCTGCCCCTTTCCGGATTCCTGGCATCGGTGGGGCAGGGAGCGGCCGCGGCGCTGCCGCCGGGGGAGGACGACAGCAGGTGCGGCTTCTGCGCAGCCTCGCTCCAGGACTTCCGTGACACGGGCCGGCTGGGCTGCCCGCACTGCTACGAGACTTTCGAGCAGCACATGCGCCACCTGCTGCGCCGCATCCACGGCGCCAGCCAGCACGTGGGCGAGGTCTATCTGCCGGCGGTCACGGCAACCGCGGCCAATTCCGAGCTCGTGCTGGGCGAGCTGCGCCAGCAGCTGAAGCGCGCAGTGGACACGGAGAACTTCGAACTCGCGGCGGAGCTGCGCGACCGCATTCGGGGCATGGAATGACGCTGGACTTCAGCCTGCTTCCGGACGGCGGAATGGCCTGGCTCGACGGGAGCGGCTCCGAGAGCAGCATCGTCCTGTCCACCCGGGTGCGGCTGGCCCGCAACCTCCAGGGCATGGCGTTCACGGTCCGCGCCGAGGACACGGACCTGGAGGCCGTGCGGGAGAGGGTGCTGGATGCAGGGCGCCAGACGGCACCGCTCGGCGATGGGGCGACGTACTACGTCGGCGAGATGGAGCGGCTCGACCGGCAGGTGCTGCACGAACGGCATCTGGTGTCGCGCGAGCTGGCGGGGCTCGATCCCGCCCAGCCGGTGCGGCGCACGGCCGCGCTGCTGACGAACGGCCTGCTCGGGATGATGGTGAACGAAGAGGACCACGTCCGGCTGCAGTCACTGCAGTCCGGCTTCGGGCTGGAGGCGGCGTACGCCGAGCTGGAGCGGGTCGACGCCGACTTGGGAGCGCGCCTTCCCGTCGCGTTCCACCCGGAGTTTGGGTACCTTACCGCCTGTCCGACCAACGCGGGGACGGGACTGCGCGCCTCGGTCCTGATCCACCTGCCGGGCCTCGTCCTCACAAAGGAAATCGCCAAGGTCCTGCAGGGTCTCTCGCAGGTCGGGCTCACGTTCCGGGGGCTGTACGGTGAGGGCAGCGAAGTCGTTGGGAACTTCTTCCAGCTCTCCAACCAGACCACCCTCGGCAAACGCGAGGAGGAGCTCCTCGACCACCTCGGCAAGATGGTGCGTCAGGTGAT
>JBDHJM010000072.1:0-10067 GCA_039586895.1 Gemmatimonadota bacterium
TGAGACCGGCGAGACTGAGCAGCAGGAAGCCGAGCATGAGGCTCGCCGCCGAGCCGAACAGTCGGCGCCGCTTGAGCGCGGCGAGGCCGGCCAGGAAGAACCCCACCGCCAGCACGGCAAGCACTCCGGCAACGACCACGAGCGGACTGGGCATGGGCGGAAGCTAATCGGGCAGCTCGGTGCGGCCCACGTCGGTGAGCCGCTCGAGCTGATCCTGCACCTGCGTCAATTGCCGTCCCGATTCGTCGTACTGCTTGGCGGCGTGATCCAGGTGCCGGCCCACCAGCTCGTACGCCCGCTGAAACCCGGTGAGCCTCAGTTGCAGCCCGCCCAGCGCCGCCAGGATTTCTTGAGCCCGTTGCTCGACCTCCAGCCCTCGCAGGCCATGCAGGATGGCGGCCAGGTAGGCGTAGAAGGTGTTCGGCGAAACGGGGATGACGCGGCGGTCCAGCGCGTACCTCACGAGACCGCTCTCGTCCGGCGGCTCGCCACCCCGCACGACGGCCTCGTAGTAGACGTTCTCCGCCGGAATGTACATCAGCGCGAAGTCGAAGGTGCCTTCCTCGGGCCGGATGTACTTGTCGGCGATCTCGTCCACCCGGTCGCGCAGGGAGCGCCGCAACGCGCGGCGTTCCCGCTCTGCCTCCCCACCGGTCGCGGCAAAGGCACGCTGGCACGCCTCGAGAGGAAACTTGGCGTCGACGGGCACGAGCCGGTCGCCGACCCGAATCACAGCGTCGACCCGCTCACCACTTGCGAACCCGTACTGCACCTCGTACAGACCCGTCGGGAAGACCTGCCGCAGCAGCTCCTCCAGCCAGATCTCGCCCAACGTCCCGCGGAGCTTGGGCACCTTGAGCAGCTCCTGCACCTCGGCCACCGAGCGCCCCACCTCCTCCAGCCGCGCCGTCGCCTCGGACAGCTGCATCAGCCGCTCTCGTACGTCGGCGAGCGAGCGGGCCTGCTCGGCACTTCCCTCGGCCAACGTCCGCGGCAGCTCCCCATGCACCGCGGCGAGGCCGTCGAGCCGCGCGCGCAGCTCGGCGAGCTGGTGCTGCACGCCTGCCCCACCGCGCAGCAGCAGGGCCAGCACCGCGGCTCCGAGCACAGCGACCAGCACCAACAAGAGCAGAGTCAGAACGTCCACTCAGGCCTCTCCTTCGAACGAGAGATCTCGGCCGGCAAGCTAAGGGACCTCGCGCCGGGAGCAAGGCATCTCCGTCCAACGGATGTCCATATTATATCCTCGACAACCCCTTGACAGCTCGGGGCAGCACCACCATATTGTTCGACAGTTGTTGGACAGAAATCGCTGCCCGTCAATCCAAGTGATTGCAAGGCAACAACTTAGAACCGCTCCACGGAGGATGCGCCCATGATTCGTTCCATCTTTACCCGCCCCGCGGCCGCCGGCCTGCTGGCTTTGGCCCTGCTCGTGACGGCGTGCGACGACAGCAACGAGCCCGAGCTGCAGAACATCCCGCAGACGGCTGCCACCGTCGGCACGTTCAATACGCTGCTCACCGCGGCCGAGGCGGCGGGCCTGGCCGAGACGCTCGCCAACGGCGGGCCCTTCACCGTATTCGCGCCGACCGACGACGCCTTCGCCGCGCTGCCGGCGGGTACGGTCGAGGCCCTGCTCGCCGATCCTGATGCGCTGGCCGAGATCCTGCTGTACCACGTGCTCGACGGCGAGGTGTTCGCTGCCGACGTCGTCAACCTGACGAGCGCCACGACGCTGCAGGGCAGCGCCGTGTCCATCGACGCCAGCATGGGCGTGAAGGTCAACGACGCCAACGTCATTCAGACCGACGTGCTGGCGAGCAACGGCGTGATTCACGTGATCGACAAGGTTCTCCTTCCCCCGCAGTAACCACCTTGCCCGTGATCATGCCCGAGCCGGGCGGCGCGAGCCGTCCGGCTCTTTGCATTTCCGGCGTGACCGGCGCGGAGCCACTAGACAACCCCCGACCTACGCCCTTTCCTTCGGGAACTCACGAACCCCTGTCGGGAGGTTGCGATGCGCCGGCTGGTCGTTGTCGTGTTCTGCGCCCTGTTACTCGTCCCCGCCCCGCTCTCGGCCCAACAGTCGATCCGCGACTACACCCGCGGCATGGAGAAGCGCGACGGGTATTTCCCGCTCTACTGGGACGCCGGTGCTGGAAGACTCCTGCTCGAGATTCCCCGGTTGAACGAGAGCTTCCTGTACCTGACGTCGCTGGCCACCGGCGTGGGCGACACGCGCTTGGGGCTCGATCGCGGGCTGATCGGAAACGAGGGGATCGCCCGGTTTGAGCGACACGGGCCCAAGATCCTGCTGGTGTTCACGAACCCCCGGTTTCGCGCGGTGAACACCGACAATCCGGCTCTCACGCGCTCGGTCGAGGAATCGTTCCCGACATCGACCGTGGCGGCCTTCGACGTGGTCGCCGAGGAGGGGGGGCGCGTGCTGGTGGACGCCACCTCGCACTTCGTCGCCGACCACATGGCCGTGACGCGCCGGCTGGAGGGCGCCGACCAGGGCCGCTTTTTGCTCGACCGCGATCGGAGCGTCGTGTACCTACCGCGCACCAAGGCCTTCCCGCAGAACACCGAGGTCGAGGTCTCCCTCACGTTCACCTCGTCGGACCCAAGCTTCCGGATTCGCACGCACGCTCCTGACGGCCGCGCCCTCACCCTGCGGCAGCACCACTCCCTGGTGCAGCTGCCGGACGCCGGCTTCACGCCACGCGAGGGCGACCCCCACATCGGCGTGTTCCTCGCCTCCTTCTACGACTTCTCCCGCTCGCTCGACCAGCGCTACGAGAGCGGCTACGCCGTGCGGCACCGGCTCCGGAAGCGGGACCCCGGGGCACCGATGTCGGAGCCGGTGGAGCCGATTGTCTACTACCTGGACCGCGGCATTCCCGAGCCGTACCGCACAGCCTTCCGCGAGGGAGCGAGCTGGTGGAACAGCGTGTTTGAGGCGGCGGGCTTCGTGAACGCGTTCCGGGTCGAGGACATGCCCGGCGACATGGACCCCATGGATGCCCGCTACAACGTGATCCAGTGGGTCCATCGCTCGAGCCCCGGATTCTCGATCGGCCCCTCGTACGTCGATCCGCGCACCGGCGAGATCATCAAGGCCGCCGTACGGATGGACTCGTATCGCTCGCTCACCGATTTCAACATCTACGCGGGCGCGCTGCCCGAGGGCGATCCCGGCGACCCCGCGCTGGACGGCTGGCTCGCGTCGCTCGACTCTCTGGTCACCGCCGAGGAATTCGCCATGGCACGGCGCCGGCAGCACACGGCGCACGAAGTCGGGCACACCCTGGGGCTGGCACACAACTTCATCGCGGCGAGTTACGGGCGCGCCTCCGTGATGGACTACCCCGGGCCATGGATCCGCCTGGTGGACGGTCGCATCGACGTATCCGAGGCGTACCGCGACGGTCCCGGCGCGTATGACTCGATCGCCATCCGCTTCGCGTACACGCAGTTTGCCGACCCCGCCTCGGAGGCGGAGGGCCTCCGGGCCATCGTGCAGGAGGCGATCGACAACGGGATCAAGTTCAATACCGGCCCCGACAACGCCATCTGGAGCTCCTATCCCGAGGTCACCCAGTGGGTGAACGGGAGCGACGCGGTAGAGGAGCTGTCCCGGGTGATGGAGGTGCGCCGCACACTGATCGACCGCTTCGACGAAGGGGCGATCCGTCCGGGCGAGCCCCTGTCATGGCTCAACCACCGCTTCGTGCCGGTCTACTTGCACCACCGCTACGCCCTGGAGGCCGCCATCAAGGCGGTCGGCGGGATGGAGTTCACCTACGCGGTGCGGGGCGACGGGCTGGCACCCACGACGATCATCGCTCCGGAGCGGCAGCGCCGCGCGCTCGAGCTGGCGCTGGACGCGCTGGAGCCCGAGGAGCTGGCGATCCCCGAGCACGTGCTCGCCCTGATGGCGCCGCGCACGTTCGGGTATCAGTCCGACGAGTGGTTCTTCGGGTCCGATGCCTACCCGGCGTTCGATCAGCTCGGGGCGGCGCGCACCCTCTCCGACATGGTGGTCGGCGCCCTGCTGGAGCCGCGCCGCGCCGCGCGCCTCATGGTGCTCCACGCCCGCAACGGGGACGTGCCATCGCTGGAGGAGGTGATTGCCCGAGTGTTGGAGCGCACCTGGGGGGCGCGCACCTCGCGCGAGGGGGCCGTGCTGCACCGCGTGGTACAGCGCGTCGTGGTGGACCGGTTGATCGACCTGGCCAGCGACCCCGACGCCACCGTGGAGGTGCGGGGCGGCGCCGAATGGGGGCTGCGCTGGGTGTTCGAGCAGATCCAGACGCAGCAGCCGCGCCTCCCGGAGGAGGAGGCCCACCTGCAGCTCACCTGGGCCGACATCGATCGCTTCCTCAACCGGCGAGACGCCCCCACGGACCGCAGCCGGCCACGCAATGCACCGCCGGGAACGCCCATCGGCCAGTAGCAGGCACGCCGGGCACCCCTGTCACATGAGAAACCCCCGGGTCACACGACCCGGGGGTTTGTGTTTTCGGTACGAGCACGAGCGTGTCCAAGCGCATCCTACGCCGCCCCTCCGGCCAAGTCGCCCACGACGTGCGCCAGCCCGGCCACCACTCGGGCCGTGCGGCCGAAGTCGATCTTGTCGAGGGTGTCGTGCAGGGTGTGGTAGTGGGCGTAGCGAAACGGTGCCGTGTCGGTGACCATCGCGGCACGGTAGCCCTCGCGCCAAAACGACCAGTGGTCCGACCAGAAGATGCCCGGCAGGTACCCGGGTGCGGCCACCCCCTCCGCCGGGAACCGGGTGTGCCGCCGAAACGCCTCCACGCAGCGGTGCACCAGCGCGCGCGATCGTAGGTTCGCTACGAAGCCGATGAAGTTGCCGGTATGCGGGTAGAACAGACCGAACGGAATCGGGTAGTGCTGCGTGCGCCGCGCGTCGGAGTAGCACCCGATGGTCTCGAGCGAGAGCATGGCCACGATCCGGTCGCCACGTTCGCGGCACTCCCGGGCGTACACCCTGCTCCCCATGGTGCGCGTGAAGTAGAACGGCGGCTCCTCGTTGGGAAACGCCGCGAAGCGTACCGTGCGCCCAAACCGGCGCTCCCGCAGCAGCCGCGCCAGCTCCAGGACCCCAGCGACTCCGGTGCCGTTGTCGTTGGCGCCGGGACAACCGACTACCGAATCGTAGTGCGCGCCCACCAGCACGATCTCCTCCCCGGACGTGGCTCCGGGGAGTTCGGCGCTGAGGGTGCGCACGCTCGCGTGTAGGGCTCGATAGGCGGTGCTCCCCACCGTGTAGCCCGAGTCGGCGAATGACTGCTCGATGTAGTGCGCCGCGCGGTCGAGTGTGTCACCCCGCCAGATGTGCCGCTCGCCGATCTCGACGGCCAGCACCTCGACGTGGCGGTGGAGACGGTCGCGTAGCTGCCGCTGCTCCTCGTCGAGCGGCGGCAACGGACCCCGGTAGGACGCGCCGGGCATGGCGGTCATGAAGCGGGCGGCGACCGCGGCTACGAGCAGAATGAGCGCGGCCACAAGGAGCCAGAACATGGGTCAGCGTGGAGGCATCGACTCGCATCGAAGATCCTGCCGCCCCCCTCGCCGGGCAAGGGCGTCGCCCGGAGAGCTACTCGTCTGCCCTGCCCCAACCCATGAACAGCAACATGCCCGCGATGAACACCAAGGCGAAGACAAAGATCCCCACCGCGCCCACGACGGCTTCGATCGGCATCACGGCCTCCGCACGGCGGCAGCGAGCGCCAGGATGGAGGGGACCCACAGCCCCACGAATACCCCGGTGTCCTTGTCGACGAAGAACCACAGGCTCACGGAGAAGAGAAACGAGATCAAGGCGGCGACCAGCATCAACGCCAGCGGCCATTGCGACCTACGCATACCTGCCTCCCGGATGAAGGACTCACTGCCGACTACCCGGCACCGAGCCCGCGAGTCGCGCGCAGCGCCGAGAATAGCTCCCTGAGATTGCGCGGGTTCTGACCGAGGTCTCCCCGTCCCACCCGTGACGCCGAGACGGCGGTGACCTCGCGCATCAGGCCCCGATCGTGGACGCGCACCACGATGTCGTCCTTGAAGCGCAGCCACCGGGTGGTGCGCACGAAGCGGAGCTCCACGCCGTCGGGACTGGACACCTGCTCCAGCAACTGCCACCCCCGCAGCCCCGCGGCGGCGGCCTCGATCAACTGAGCAACCTCCCCCACGGGCGGCGTCAGCTCGAGCGGTCGCAACAGCGAATCGGCTGCTTCCGGCGCGGTGGCGGCGACATTGGTGGTGAGATCCCGGCGCCAATCGTCCACCAGCAGCAACAGGACCACGACCGGCGTGCCGACGGCCAACACGAGCAATGACAGTAAGGTTGCGGTCCACATTGGAATCTCTACGCGTCTGCCTTACAACTACTTACAAGATGAGGTCGCGGGACCCGCATGGCCCAGCGTCCAACTGGCGTCAAAGTTATGTCCTTGACAACCATTGGACAAGGGGGTAACCTGGTTTCAGGAGGTTTAGAGCATGACCCTGCTGCAGCTCCACGCGGCCGCTACCACGATGATGGCAGGCCTCGCCTGGTTCGTTCAGGTCGTACACTATCCGCTGCTCGCCAGGGTGGGACGCGGAGGGTTTCCGGCCTACGCGCGGTTTCATGCCCGGCGCACCGGCCGGATCGTGGCGCCGCTGATGCTCGTCGAGGCCGCCACCGCTGTGGCCATCGCCTGGCGACCACCCCCAGGGGTAGGATCGGCCGCGAGCGTCACCGGACTCGTGCTCGTGGGCTTCCTGTGGATCTCCACCTGGACGGTCCAGGTGCCGCTTCATCGATCGCTCCAGCAGGCGTTTTCGCCGACTTGCGTCCGAGCGCTCGTGACCAGCAACTGGTTGCGCACCGCAGCCTGGACGGCGCGGGCTGCTATCGCGCTCGGCATGCTCGCCCAGACCCATGTCCGCTGAGCGTCGAGCCCCACACCCCGGGACGCATGTGCCCGGACCGGTGGAGCGCCTCGTGGTGGTCCTGGGCGATCAGCTCGACGCCGATGCAGCCGTGCTGCGGACGGCGAATCCGGAGCGGGACGCCGTGCTGATGGCGGAAGTGGACGACGAGGCCACTCACGTTCCCAGCCACCGGCAGCGAACGACGCTGTTCCTCTCGGCCATGCGCCATTTCGCTGACACGCTCGTCCGACGGAAGTGGCGGGTCCGCTACGTCTCCCTGGACGATTCCGATAACTCTCACACCCTGGTAGGTGAAATCCAACGAGCCGCTCAGGCGCTCGCGCCCAAGGCCATCGCGCTCACTCTTCCAGGCGAGCACCGCGTGCAACGCGCCGTGGCAACCTGGAGTCGTCGGGTGCGGGGTCCGGTCGAACTCGTGCCCGACGGGCATTTCCTCACGGACCTCGAGGCCTTCGCCGAGTGGCGTCGCGAGCGCCGGCGGCCCGTCATGGAGCACTTCTATCGCGCGCAGCGCAAGCGGCTGGGGATCCTGCTCGACCATGGCGGCGGCCCCCAGGGCGGAAGCTGGAACTTCGACGCGTCCAACCGCCAAGCGTTCGCGAGCCCGCCACGGCCGCCGCAGCCGCCGCACTTCGCCCCCGACCGCGTGACACGGGATGTCATCGAAGCCGTGGTCCGGCGCTTCCCCGATGCGCCCGGTCGGCTCGACTCGTTCGGCTGGCCGGTGACTCGGCAGGCTGCCTTGCAGGCCCTCTCCGCGTTTGTCGACCAACGCCTCGCATCGTTCGGCCCGTTTCAAGACGCGATGTGGACGGGTCAACGCCTCTTGTACCACTCCGCACTGTCCCCGGCGCTCAACCTCAAGCTGCTCCATCCGCGGGAGGTGGTGAACGCCGCGCTCGCCGCCCTCGACAAGGGAGCCCCGCTGCCGTCCGTGGAGGGGTTCGTGCGGCAGGTCATCGGGTGGCGGGAGTTCATCCGAGGAGTGTACTGGACCGAGGGGCCCGAGTACGGCGCCCGCAACGCGCTCGAACACGAGGGTCGCTTACCGTCGTTCTACTGGACCGGCGAGACGGACATGCGCTGCATGGCGGAGAGCGTGCGCCAGGTGCTCGATACCGGCTACGGCCACCACATCCAACGTCTCATGGTAACGGGGAACTTCGCGCTCCTCGCCGGTGTGCATCCCAAAACCGTGGCCGACTGGTACCTGGGGATGTTCGTCGACGGCGTTGACTGGGTGACCCTGCCCAATGCCCTCGGGATGGTCATGCACGCCGACGGCGGCGTGGTCGGGACCAAGCCGTACGCTGCGTCCGGCAAGTACATCGACCGCATGAGCAACTACTGCAAAGGCTGTCGCTACGACCCCGCCAAACGGACTGGGGACGACGCCTGCCCCTTCACCACCTTCTACTGGGATTTCCTGAGCCGGAACCAACGGCGCTTCGCAGGCAATCCTCGTATGAGCTTGATGCTGCGTCACGTGGAACGGACGAGCCGGGGCGAGCGCTCTGCGATCGCGACCCACGCGCGTACGTTGCGCCGCACTCTTGGGATCGCCGCCACGTGACCCCCCCGACGGTCGCTGTCATCGGCGCCGGAATCAGCGGCGCGGCGTGCGCCCGGGTCCTGTACCGGCACGGCGTGCGGGTGCGCGTGTTCGACAAGGGTCGTGGCCCCGGGGGGCGAGCCTGCACGCGCCGCGTGAGCGGCTTCGAGTTCGATCACGGCGCACAGTACTTCACCGCTTCGGACCCGGTGTTCGAGCGGGCAGTGGACGACTGGCGTCGGCGTGGCCTCGTCGCTCCGTGGCCGACGGCCGTCCACCGCGTGCGCCGCGGCCAGCACACCTCGCTGGGAGATCAGCCCCGCCGCTTCGTTGCCGTCCCTCGGATGAGCGCGCTTGCCACTGCACTGGTGGAGGGGCTGGAGGTGCGACAGGAGGTTCGCGTCGCTCGCACACTGCAGCGCGCCCACGGGTGGGAATGCACCAGCGCCACCGATGAGCCACTGGGCCCGTACGATGCCGTTGTCATCGCGACGCCTGCCCCGCAAGCCGTACCGCTCCTGCGCGATGCTCCCGCACTCGCAGCCCGCGCCGCCCAGGTGACCATGACTCCTAACTGGACGCTTCTGCTCGCATTCGAGCGTCCGCTTCCTGTCGCCTTCGACGCGGCCTTCGCAGAGGAGTCACCCCTGTCCTGGATGGCGCGGAATAGCAGCAAGCCGGGACGTCCCCCCGCTCCGGAGACGTGGGTAGTCCACGCGTCAGCGGGCTGGTCCGCTGATCATCTAGAGCTGGAACCGGCGGGGGCGACCACGTTGCTCCTGGAAGCGTTCCACGAGGCGCTTGGCGGCGAGGCCCCACGCCCGCAGTGGCAGACGGTGCACCGCTGGCGCTACGCGCGGGCCGCCGACAACGGCAGCGGACCGAACAGTCTCTACGACCCTGAGTCCCGAGTCGGCGTGTGCGGCGATTGGCTCGCGACGGCTCGTGTCGAGGGTGCCTTCCTGAGCGGGGCGGGCCTCGCGGAGCACATGCTGCGCGATCTCGGCATCACCCCACGGCGCGCCGCCGGACCAGCGACCACGGCTTCCCTGTGGAGTTAGCAATATGACACCCGACCGCACCCCTCCCGGTCCCGGCCAGGAATCGGTGTGGGACTACCCCCGCCCACCGCGCCTCGAACCGTTTGACGGCCACGTCCGCGTGGTGTTCAACGGGGTGACCCTCGCCGATACCCATGACGCGAAGCGGGTGCTCGAGACGAGTCATCCGCCCACATTCTACATCCCGCCAGCGGACGTTCGCTGGGAGCACCTACAGTCCGCGTCGGGCAGCTCGATGTGTGAGTGGAAGGGGGCGGCGCGCTACTTCGACGTGGAGGTCGACGGCAGGCGCGCCGCACGGGCCGCATGGGGGTATCCGGAACCGACGCCCGGCTTCGCGGCGCTTAAGGACCACCTGGCGTTCTACGCGGGCCCGATGGATGGCTGCTTCGTGGACGGTGAGCGAGTGATTCCACAGCCGGGCGGCTTCTACGGTGGCTGGATCACCTCGGGAGTCGTCGGTCCGTTCAAGGGCGTGCCCGGCACTC
>JBDHJM010000073.1:0-10004 GCA_039586895.1 Gemmatimonadota bacterium
GTGAGCAAGGTGACGGCCGACGAGATCATCGTGGACACCGGCAGGCAGGGGAAGAGGTCGGAGGGCGCTCCGCTGGGCCGCCTGCTGCAGCACGACCGCTACCGCCTCAAGAAGTTCTGGCGCACCAACCAGGACACCGCCATCAACCAGCGTCCGCTGGTCGAGATCGGCGACACCGTCGAGGACGGACAGGTGATCGCCGACGGGGCGGGCACCGACAGCGGCAACCTGGCGCTCGGTGCCAACGTCCTGGTCGGGTTCATGCCCTGGTACGGGCACAACTTCGAGGACGCGATCGTGATCTCGGAGCGCCTGGTGAAGGACGACACGTACTCGTCGATCCACATCCAGGAGCTCGAGCTGCACGTGCGCGACACCAAGCGCGGGCAGGAAGAGATCACGCGGGAGATCCCCAACGTGTCGGAGGAGGCCCTCGTCGACCTCGACGAGCGCGGCATCATCCGCATCGGGGCGGCCGTGAAGCCGGGCGACATCCTGGTCGGCAAGATCACGCCAAAGGGCGAGACGGAGCTGTCGCCGGAAGAAAAGCTGCTCACGGCGATCTTCGGCGAGAAGGCCAAGGACGTGAAGGACTCCTCCCTCAAGGTGCCCCCGGGCATGGAGGGTGTCGTCATCGACGTCAAGATCTTCTCGCGGGTCGAGGATCAGGTCGTCGAGAAGGACCGCGGCGAGCGGATCGGCGACGTGCGCCGTCTGGAGAACGAGGAGAAGGCTCGCATCTCCAGCGCGCTGTTCGACGAGCTGAACGAGCTGCTGCAGGGACAGGATGCGGCGGTGATGCTGAAGAGCGGCACCGTCGAGGAGTACATGGCGGAGGGCACCAAGCTGTCGCGGTCGGTTCTCGCCGGCGTGAACTTCGCCGACGTCGACCTCAAGACCCTGCGAGTCAAGTCGAAGACGGCCAATGAGCGCGTGCGGGCGGCCATCGATGCCGCCAACCGCGAGCGTGCCAGGGTGGAGGAAAAGGCCGAGGACCAGATCGACAAGATCCTGCAGCCCGACGAGCTGCCCCCCGGCGTGATCCAGCTGGTCAAGGTATACCTGGCCGAGAAGCGCAAGATCGCCGTGGGCGACAAGATGGCCGGCCGGCACGGAAACAAGGGCATCATTGCCCGGATCGTGCCGGAGGAGGACATGCCGTTCCTGCCCAACGGCTCGGCCGTTGACATAGTGCTCAACCCGCTCGGCGTGCCGAGCCGCATGAACGTGGGTCAGATTCTCGAGACCCATCTCGGCTGGTGTGCGGAGCTCCTGGGTTTCTCGGCGGAGACGCCGGTGTTCCGGGGCGCTAACGAGACCGAGATCGGGCTCCTGCTGCGCATCGCCGGACTCAACTGGGCCGGGCAGACTCTGGGCCTCCGGGCCCAAGCACCCACGCTCGAATCCGGGGTGCTGCGGACCATGCTGGACGATCTGAGGAGGCTCCCGAGCACCAACGGCGACGTGGCCGACCTCGCCCACACCCGGCTGGACGCGCTCGCGAGCCGGGCCTTGTCACAGTCCACGCGCGATTTGTTCCACCAGATCCGTGACTACCTCGAGCAGGCGGCCAAGGAGATCTCGGAGCGGTGCAGGGAAGAGGCCGAGCTGCAGCAGGAGTTCCACGGCGTGCGCCTCGAGGAGTCCGACGGGGAGCTGTCCAAGTCCGAGAAGCTGGCGCTCAAGGCCGGAGGCAAGGAGGCCGAGAAGCTGGCCGCTGCGGGCCCGATGGAGCGTCTCCAGGAAGCGGGCTTGCCGGCGCTGTCCCAGGTGCTTGGTCCCAAGAGCGAGGCCGACGTGGAAGCGGCGGCCGACGAGTTGCTGCTGGTGGCGGGTCTCACGCCGAGCGGCAAGGCGCGCCTGCGGGACGGCCGCACCGGAGAGTGGTTCGCATCCGAGGTGACCGTCGGCTCCATCTACAGGATGAAGCTGTCGCACCGGGTGGACGACAAGATCCACGCGCGCTCGATCGGGCCCTACAGCCTGGTCACGCAGCAGCCCCTGGCCGGCAAGGCGCAGTTCGGCGGTCAGCGGTTCGGTGAAATGGAGGTGTGGGCGCTCGAGGCTTACGGCGCGGCGCACACACTGCAGGAGATGCTAACGGTGAAGTCAGACGACGTGAACGGTCGCAGCCGGGTATACGAGGCAATCGTGAAGGGCCAGAACCTGCCCGAGCCTGGCACGCCCGAGTCGTTCAACGTCCTGGTCAAGGAGCTCCAGGCTCTCGGCCTCAAGGTCGAGCTTGGAGTTACCGAGGACGCAGAGGAGTAGGCGATGATCGACTTTCGCAGCGCCCGAGAAGCCCGCGGAACGAGCTTCGACTTCATCAGGATCCGCATAGCCAGCCCGGAGGAGATCCGGGGGCCGCGCGACTCCAAGGAGCGCGAGCGGCTCGCTCTCCAGGGGCAGCGGTACTGGTGGTCGTGGGGCGAGGTGGTGAAGCCCGAGACCATCAACTACCGCTCCTTCAAGCCCGAGAAGGACGGGCTGTTCTGCGAGCGGATCTTCGGGCCGGTGAAGGACTGGGAGTGCCACTGCGGCAAGTACAAGCGCATCCGGTACCGCGGCGTGGTGTGTGACCGCTGCGGCGTCGAGGTGACGCTGTCCAAGGTGCGGCGTGAGCGGATGGGCCACATCGAGCTCGCCGTGCCGGTGGCGCACATCTGGTTCTTCAAGACCCTGCCCAGCCCCATGGGCAACCTGATGGACCTGACCCTGCGCGATCTCGAGCGGGTCATCTACTACACGAACTACGTCGTGCTCGATGCGGGCGAGCAGGAAGTCAAGGAAAATGAGCTGCTCGACGAGGAGCGGTATCTCGAGCTGCGTGCCAAGGCGCGCGCCGAGGGCGACAAGGCGTTCCGCGCCGACATCGGTGCCCCGGCGGTGCGCGAGCTTCTGGGCGGCCTCGACGTGGACAAGATCTCCGACGAGCTGCGCGGGGGCATCGCCACCGAGACGAGCCAGCACCGCAAGAAGCAGATGCTCAAGCGGCTCAAGATCGTAGACGCGTTCCGCACCTCGGGCGACACCGGCGGGGAGCGCAACGACCCGGCGTGGATGATTCTGGACGTGGTTCCGGTCATTCCGCCCGACCTGCGGCCGCTGGTGCCGCTGGACGGCGGCCGGTTCGCGACCAGCGACCTGAACGACCTGTACCGGCGCGTCATCAACCGCAACAACCGCCTGCAGAAGCTGATCCAGCACCGGGCGCCGGAGGTCATCCTGCGCAACGAGAAGCGGATGCTGCAGGAGGCGGTGGACGCGCTGTTCGACAATGGACGGCGCTCGAAGGCGATCCGCGGCCGCGGCAAGCGCCCGCTGAAGTCCCTGTCCGATATGCTCAAGGGCAAGCAGGGACGGTTCCGCCAGAACCTGCTGGGCAAGCGGGTGGACTACTCGGGCCGTTCCGTGATCGTGGTGGGGCCGGAGCTCCGGCTGCATCAGTGCGGACTGCCGAAGACGATGGCGGTCGAGCTGTTCAAGCCCTTCATCATCCACAAGCTGGTGGAGAAGGGAATCGCCGAAACGGTCAAGCGCGCCAAGAAGATCGTGGAGCGTGAGAGCCCCGAGGTCTACGAGATCCTCGAGGAGATCATTCAGGACCACCCGGTACTGCTCAACCGGGCGCCGACGCTGCACCGCCTCGGCATCCAGGCATTCGAGCCGGTGCTGGTGGAGGGCAAGGCGATCCGCATTCACCCGCTGGTGTGCGCGGCGTTCAACGCCGACTTCGACGGCGACCAAATGGCGGTGCACGTGCCGCTGTCGTTCGAGTCGCAGCTCGAGGCGCGCGTGCTGATGATCTCGAGCAACAACGTGCTGAAGCCGTCCGACGGCCGGCCGGTGGCGGAGCCCAGCCAGGACATGGTGCTGGGGTGCTACTTCCTCACCAAGGCGCCGTGGGACTTCGACTCACTGATCGAGAATGCGCCGTACGCGGGCTCTCTCTCCGAGGTGGAGACGGGGCTCGCCACGGGCCGGTTCACGTTCCACTCGCCCATGAGGTTCTGGTATCAGCCTCCGCCGGAGGCGCTGGGCGAGGAGGCCAAGTGGATCGACACGACGGCCGGGCGCGTGCTGTTCAACAGCATTTTGCCGCGCCGGCTGCTGGCCGAGCTCGGTTTCCAGAACTCGGTGCTGCGCAAGCGGCTGCTGTCGGAGCTGGTGTTCGAGGCATACCGCCGCGCCGGGCTGTCCGACACGGTCCACTTCCTGGACCGGCTCAAGGAGTTCGGGTTCCGGTATGCCACGGTGGGCGGTGTCTCGATCGGCGTCGTGGACCTCGAGGTCCCGAGCGAGAAGACCGAGATCATCAACGAGGCTGCGGCCCGCGTCGACCGGTTCCAGAAGGCGTATGCGACGGGCCAGATCACGTTCGGTGAGCGCTACAACAAGGTGATCGACGCCTGGACCCACGCCAACAGCGACGTAGCCGAGGCCATGGTGCGCAGCCTGTCGCGCTCCCGCGGCGGGCTCAACCCGGTTTACATGATGTTCGACTCGGGCAGCCGCGGCAGCCGGGACCAGATCCGGCAGCTCGCCGGCATGCGCGGCCTCATGGCCAAGCCGCAGAAGAAGCTCACCGGCGGCATCGGCGAGGTCATCGAGAGCCCGATCAAATCGAACTTCCGCGAGGGCCTCACCGTGCTCGAGTACTTCATCTCGACTCACGGCGCACGGAAGGGACTGGCCGACACCGCGCTCAAGACAGCCGACGCCGGCTACCTCACGCGGCGGCTGGTGGACGTGGCGCAGGACGTTACCGTCACCGAGGACGACTGCGGCACCATCCTGGGGCTGGAGATCTCTGCCCTCAAGGAGGGTGAGGACATCATCGAGCCGCTGCGCGAGCGCATCGTGGGCAACGTGGTGGCCGAGGACGTGTTCGATCCGCACGAATCCGACGAGCACGGCGACCCGCTGCTGCTGGCGGCCGCGGGCGAGCTCGTGGACGAGGAGGCCGCTGCCACGATCGAGGACTCGGGCATCGAGAAGGTCAGAATCCGATCGGTGCTCACCTGCGAGGCGCGGCGCGGCATCTGCCGCATGTGCTACGGCCGCAACCTGGCCACCATGAAGATGGTGGACCTGGGCGAGGCCGTGGGCATCCTGGCAGCGCAGTCGATCGGCGAGCCGGGCACGCAGCTCACGCTGCGGACCTTCCACATCGGTGGTACGGCGGCTCGCATCGCGGAGCAGACCGCCCGCAAGACCAAGCTGGAGGGGAAGATCGCGTTCGGCGACCGCCTCCAGGTGGTGGAGCACAAGGACGGCAGCCACGTGGTGACCGGCTACGACGGCGAGCTGATCCTGGAGGACGCCGATGGGCAGGTCCGGTCCCGGTTCCAGGTGCCGCTGGGCGCCAACCTGGCGGTGGCGGACGGGCAGGACGTCAAGCGCGACGACCTGCTGTTCACGTGGGACCCCTACGCGAACCCGATCATCACCGACGTCGAGGGCACGGTCCGCTTCGTCGACATCGTGGAGGACGAGACGGTCCGCGAGTCGCTGGACGAGATCACCGGGCTCAGGCAGCGGGTGATCATCGAGGACCGCGAAAAGAAGCTCCACCCGCACATCGAGATCGTGGCCAAGAAGGGCGGCAAGGAGCGCAAGGTCCGCAGCTACGTCATTCCGGAGGGCGCGCAGCTCACCGCGGAGGACGGAGCCAAGGTCGAGGCCGGAATCGTGCTGGCCAAGATCTCCCGCGAGGCGTACAAGACGCGTGACATCACGGGCGGCCTGCCGCGGGTGGCGGAGCTGTTCGAGGCGCGGCGGCCCAAGGAACCCGCCACGATCTCCGAGATCGACGGCGTGGTGGCCTTTGGCGACATCAAGCGCGGCAAGCGCGAGATCTTCGTGCACCCCGAGTCCGGCGAGCCGCAGCTGTACGACGTGCCGGCCGGCAAGCACTTGCGCGTGCACGAGGGCGACAAAGTGCGGGCGGGTGACCGCCTCACGGAGGGGCCGGTCAATCCGCACGACATCCTGCGGATCAAGGGCCCGCGCGCCGTGCAGGAGTACCTGCTGAACGAGGTTCAGGAGGTGTACCGCCTGCAGGGAGTGAAGATCAACGACAAGCACATCGGGGTCATCGTGCGGCAGATGCTGCAGAAGGTCCGCGTGATGGAGCCGGGCGACACCGACTTCCTGGAAGGCGAGCACGTGGACAAGTTGGCCTTCAGGGAAAAGAACGAGCGGGTGATCAAGAAGAGCAGTGACCCCGCCACCAGCGAGCCTCTGCTCCTGGGAATCACCAAGGCGTCGCTCACGACCCAGTCGTTCATCTCGGCGGCGTCGTTCCAGGAGACCACCCGTGTGCTGACCGACGCCGCTATCCGGGGCGCCAGGGATGAGCTCCTCGGGCTCAAGGAGAACATCATCATCGGGCATCTGATCCCGGCCGGGACCGGCATCTACCGGTATTCCGAGCTGGAGGTCGAGCCGCCGGAGGGCTTCGAGCCCCCGCCGCCGCCTCCGGAGGAGGAGGCGGAGGGCGTGCCCAGCCCGTTCATAGCGCCCAAGCCGGAGGGCGCGCCAGCGGAAGCGGTGCCGGAGGCGGTGCCGGAAGCCAAGGCGGAGGCGAAGTAGGGCAAGTCCCGGTGGCTGGTTGACCTAGCTACACACCCCGTCTACATTTCTTGGTCTGTCATCGAACTTCTGGGGCCTGCGGGCCCCAGAGTCGATGGCGGGGGACCGTGAAACCTGTAGGGAAATGCCGACGATCAACCAGTTGGTCCGCCAGGGGCGGAAGCAGACAGCGAAGAAGGAAAAGGCGCCGGCGCTGAAGGGGAGCCCCCAGAAGCGCGGCGTCTGCACGCGCGTTTACACCACGACGCCCAAGAAGCCCAACTCGGCCCTCCGCAAGGTGGCCCGGGTGCGGCTCACCAACGGCTTCGAGGTGTCCAGCTACATCCCTGGGGAGGGGCACAACCTGCAGGAGCACAGCATCGTGCTGATCCGCGGCGGCCGGGTGAAGGACCTGCCGGGCGTGCGGTACCACATCGTGCGCGGCACGCTGGACGCCGCTGGCGTGACCGACCGCAAGCAGAGCCGCTCCAAGTACGGCGCCAAGAGGCCCCGATGAGCCGGCGCAAGCGTGCCGAAAAGCGGCCCGTGCCGGCCGATCCGCGCTACGACAGCCAGACTGTGTCGAAGTTCGTGAACCGCCTCATGGAGGCGGGCAAGAAGTCCACGGCGGAGCGGATCTTCTACGATTCGATGGACATGATCGAGCAGCGGACCGGACAGCCTGGGGTGCAGGTGTTCAAGCAGGCCCTGGCCAACGTGAAGCCGGTGCTCGAGGTGAAGAGCCGGCGGGTCGGCGGCGCGACCTATCAGGTTCCGGTCGAAGTCCGGCCGGACCGGCGGACCGCGCTGGCAATGCGCTGGATAGTGGCGTTCGCCAGGGGCCGCACGGAGCGGTCCATGGCCGAACGGCTGGCCGGGGAGCTCATCGCCGCAAGCAAGGGCGAGGGCAGTTCGGCGAAGAAGAGAGAGGACACGCACCGGATGGCTGAGGCGAACAGGGCGTTCGCCCACTACCGGTGGTAGCGTACCCTAAATAGACAATTCCGGGACCCTGATTCAAGGGATCCCGCGTCCCAGGGGCTCGGCCCCGGACGAGTGCGGAGCGAGACCTGTCCGGCGTGATGCTGGATGACGGTCGCCCCGCTTTCTTACTGCCCGAGAGCGGGCGCGACGAGAGACGACAACTAGGCGAAGGTTTCGCCGGAGAGCATCAGATATAGTGGTTATGCCCAGGACGATTCCGCTCGAAAAGGTCCGCAACATCGGCATCATGGCGCACATCGATGCCGGGAAGACCACCACCACGGAGCGGATCCTCTACTACACCGGCCGGACGTACAAGCTCGGCGAGGTGCACGAGGGGACCGCGACTATGGACTGGATGGAGCAGGAGCAGGAGCGCGGAATCACGATCACGTCGGCCGCCACCTACTGTGAGTGGGAGCGGTTCGACGAGCTGCATCAGATCAACATCATCGACACCCCCGGACACGTGGACTTCACGGTCGAGGTGGAGCGGTCGCTGCGCGTGCTGGACGGCGCCGTTGCCATCCTCGACGCGGTGAGCGGCGTCGAGCCCCAGACCGAGACGGTGTGGCGCCAGGCGGACCGCTACGAGGTCCCACGCATCGTGTTCGTGAACAAGATGGACCGGGTCGGCGCCGATTTCGACAGGGCGGTCACGATGATGCGCGAGCGTCTCGGGGCCCCGGCGTTTCCGGTGCAGTACCCGCTGGGCTCGGCGGAGCTGTTCACCGGCCTGATCGACGTCGTACGGCAGGTCGAGGTAGTGTACGACGCGGACTCCCTGGGCACGAACTGGGAGGAGCGGCCGGTACCCGACGCGTTCAAGGAGAAGCTGGCGCAGATGCGGCACGACCTCATCGAGGCGGCCGTGGAGCACGCCGACGACGAGGGCCTGTTGCACAAGTACCTGGAAGAGCACGAGCTCGACGAGGACGAGATCCGGCTCGCGATCCGCAAGGCCACGCTCGCCGGCAAGCTCATTCCGGTGTTCTGCGGCGCGGCCTTCAAGAACAAGGGCGTGCAGCGCCTGCTGGACGGCATCACCGACTACCTGCCGAGCCCGCTCGACGTGCCGGCCGTGATGGGTCACCTGCCGCACCACGACGAGACCTTCGAGGAGCGCCAGGCCAACGACGACGCCCCGTTCAGCGCGCTGGCGTTCAAGATCGCCACCGACCCGTATGTCGGTAAGCTGACCTTCTTCCGCGTCTACTCGGGCGTGCTCGCTTCCGGCTCGTACGTGTACAACTCGAGCAAGGACCGCAGGGAGCGCGTGGGGCGCCTGCTGCAGATGCACGCCAACAAGCGTGAGGAGGTGCAGGAGGTCCGCGCCGGGGACATCGCGGCGGCCATCGGCCTGAAGGACACGCGCACGGGCGACACCCTGTGCGACACGGACCACCCGATCATCCTCGAGTCGATGCGCTTCCCGGAGCCGGTCATCTCGGTTGCCATCGAGCCGAAGACGAAGGCCGACCAGGACAAGCTGTCCACGGCCCTGCAGAAGCTGTCCGAGGAGGATCCGACCTTCCAGGTACGGAGCGACGCGGAAACCGGCCAGACCATCATCTCCGGCATGGGCGAGCTGCACCTCGAGGTGCTGGTCGACCGCATGAAGCGGGAGTTCAAGGTCGAGGCGAACGTGGGGCGGCCCCAGGTGGCGTACCGCGAGACGGTGCGCGAGCGGGCCGAGTACGTCGAGGGCAAGTTCGTGCGCCAGACGGGCGGGCGCGGTCAGTACGGGCATGTCGTGATCCACATGGAACCGAGCGACGCCGGCCACGGATTCACGTTCGAGGACCGGATCGTGGGCGGCTCCATCCCGCGCGAGTACATCGGACCGGTCGAGCAGGGGGTCAAGGAGGCGCTGGAGAACGGCGTCCTCGCCGGGTACCCGGTCGTGGACGTCAAGGTCGAGCTGGTCGACGGCAGCTCACATGATGTCGACTCCAGCGAGATGGCCTTCAAGGTGGCGGGGTCGATGGCGGTGAAGGAGGC
The DNA here is from genome assembly GCA_039586895.1 of Gemmatimonadota bacterium. Taxonomy (GTDB): domain Bacteria; phylum Gemmatimonadota; class Gemmatimonadetes; order Gemmatimonadales; family GWC2-71-9; genus WVYX01. Next base: position 9,559 of record JBDHJM010000073.1, read on the forward strand.
GGTACGCAAGGCGAATCCGGTGCTGCTCGAGCCCGTGATGGACGTGGAGGTCGTGACGCCGTCGGAGTACATGGGCGACGTGATCGGCGACCTCAACAGCCGGCGCGGCAAGGTCGGCGGGATGATCCAGCGGAAAGAGGCGCAAGTGATAGCCGCCAGTGTGCCGCTGGCCGAGATGTTCGGGTACTCCACCAACCTCCGGTCCATGAGCCAGGGTCGGGCGGTGTACTCCATGCAGTTCTCTCACTATGAAGCACTGCCGCAGAGCAAGGCGGAAGAAATCATCAGCAAGGTGAAGGGATAAGAGCCTAAACGAGGCGAGGGCGCGATACCATGGCCAAGGCAAAGTTTGAGCGGACGAAGCCGCATGTGAACGTGGGTACGATTGGTCACGTGGATCATGGGAAGACGACGTTGACGGCGGCGATAACGGAGGTTCAGAACAA
>JBDHJM010000074.1:0-9900 GCA_039586895.1 Gemmatimonadota bacterium
CCAGCGCGAGGCCGACGACCAGGCCGCCCCAGGTGTACTGGTCGGGGATCAGGTAGTGCTTGGCGTCGGTCACCGCGATGCCCAGCAGGATGGTGCCGAATACGGCGGCCGTGAGCCCTTCGAGGGTGAGCCCAAAGCACCACGCGGCACCGGCCCACAGGAGGGCCGTGGCTGCCTCGATCAGCGGGTACTGGATCGAGATACCCTCGCCGCACTTGCGGCAGCGGCCCCGCAGCAGCAGCCACGAGACTATGGGGACGTTGTCGTACCACTGGATTGGGGTCTTGCAGCGGGGACAGTGTGAGGGGGGCCGTACGATGGACGCCTCATCGGGAAGCCGCACTATGCACACGTTGAGGAAGCTGCCCACCATGGCCCCCAGCACGCCCGCCGCGATCACCATCGCCGTTTCAGCGCCCACGCTGCACCTCGTACAGGATGATCCCCGCCGCGACCGCCACGTTCAGTGACTCGGCACCCCGCGCGAGCGGGACCGACACCTGCTGCCGCGCCAGCTGGCGCACGAACGGCCGCACCCCGGCACCCTCGTTCCCGACCACGAGAGCGAGGCGCTCGGGCCGCTCCAGCCGACCCAGCGCGGCCCCCTCGGATGCCGCGGCCCACACCTCCGCGCCGTGTAGCTCGGCCCACTGGGCCAGCTCGCCGTCCTGTGCCGCCGCCGCCGGCAGCCGGAACGTGGCCCCCATCCCGGCCCGCATCACCTTCGGGTGGGCGGTGTCGGCCGAGCCCTTGAGCATGACCGCGCCGGCCGCCCCCATGGCAAATGCTGTACGCATCAGGGTCCCCACGTTGCCGGGGTCCTGCACACCGTCCAGCACCAATACCGGGGCCCCGGCCGCTGGTACGACCGCCTCCAGCTGCCAGCGCGGCGGCTCGATCACCGCCAGTACCCCCTGGGGCGAGTCGGTGTCCGCCAGGCGCGCCAGGTCCGCCTCGGGTATCTGCTCCACCACCACCGCATGGTCCGCCAGGCTCTGCATCAGCCGGGCCCCGCGCGGAGTCTCCTGCAGTTTCGGCGCGGCCAGCGCCCCGCGGAACGGGACGGCGGCGGCTAGCGCCTCCTCGACCAGGCGGACGCCCTCCGCCACGGCCGGGCCCCTGCGCCTGCGCGCCCCGCGCCGTTGTAGATTGCGCACCTCAGTGACCAGATTGCTTGCCATGGACGCGTTCAATGTTACCGCGCGGACGGCCCGCGCCAAGCGGGCCCGCCGGCTCGGGGTCAGCCCATGAGAATCGCGCTGACCATAGCCGGCTCCGACTCGGGCGGAGGCGCGGGCATCCAGGCCGACCTCAAGACCTTCCACCAGTTCGGCGTATTCGGCACCAGTGCGGTCGTGGCCATCACCGCCCAGAACACGCGGGGGGTGCGTGCGGTACATGCGATCCCGGTGGACACGGTGGCGCAGCAGCTCGCTGCGCTGGCGGAGGACCTGCCGCCGCATGCCTGCAAGACGGGAATGCTCGCCACCGCGGAGCTGGTCACGCTGGTCGCCGGGGCCCTGCGGGAGCACGGCTTTCCCAACTACGTGCTGGACCCGGTCATGGTGGCGACCTCCGGCGACAGGCTGCTCGACGCCGACGCCGAGCGCTCGATGGCCGAGCGGCTGGTTCCGCTCTCGGCTGTGGTCACTCCCAACCTGGAGGAGGCGAAGATCCTGGTGCAGGAAGAGATCGATACGGTGGAGCAGATGGAGGCGGCCGGCCGCGACCTGATGCGGATGGGCGCCGGCGCGGCGCTCGTGAAGGGCGGGCACCTGCCCGGCGAGGAGGTCGTGGACGTACTCGTGGAAGCGTCCGGCATCCATCGTTTCCGTCATCCCAAGATCGCCACCACCTCGACCCACGGCACCGGGTGCACCCTTTCCGCCGCGATAACCGCGGGCCTCGCTCTCGGGCGGCCGCTCGAGCGGGCGGTGGGCCACGCGCTCGGCTTCGTGCACCGGGCAATGTCCTCAGCACCGGGCCTGGGTGGAGGCCACGGGCCGCTCAATCACCTCGCACCGGCCCCGCAGCCCGACGATGAGTAAGCCCCGCAAGGCTCCCAAGCCCCGCAGAGCCTCGGAGCCGAACGCCAGGTACGGCGCGCCTCCCAAGGAGCGCGGCATCTTCTGCAGCCGCACGCTCAACCTGCGTGCCATCAAGGCCATCGGCTACGACATGGACTACACGCTCATCCACTACCGCATGGAGCAGTGGGAGCGGCGGGCGTACGAGCACCTGAGGCAGAAGCTGGCTGCCATGGGACTGCCGGTCGATCGCCTGAAATTCGACCCGCACCTCGCGGTGCGCGGCCTCATCCTCGACCTCGAGCACGGCAACCTGCTCAAGGCCAACCGTTTCGGTTACGTGAAGCGCGCCTACCATGGCACGCAGCGGCTGCCGTTCGACCGGCAGCGCGCGATGTATGCCCGTGAGCTGGTGAGCCTCAGCGCGGACCGCTACGTGTTCCTGAACACGCTGTTCTCGATCTCCGAAGCCTCGATGTACGCGCAGCTGGTGGACCTCCTGGACGCGGGGAAGCTGGAGGGGGTGCTGGGCTACAGCGATCTGTACCAGCTGGTGCGCACCTCGATCGACGAGGCGCACATGGAGGGAGAGCTCAAGGCGGAGATCGTTGCCGATCCGGACAGGTTCGTGGAGCTGGATCCGGAGCTGCCGCTCGCGCTGCTCGACCAGCGGAGCGCCGGCAAGAAGCTCCTGCTCATCACCAACTCCGAGTGGGAGTACACGCGCGACATGATGCGCTACGCGTTCGACCAGTTCCTGCCGGACGGCACCACTTGGCGCGAGCTGTTCGACGTGATCATCGTGTCGGCGCGCAAGCCCGCCTTCTTCGCGCAGCGCGGCCCGATCTTCGAGGTGGTGGACGAGGAGGGGCATCTCAAGCCGTCGCCCAAGGGGATCCAGCACAAGGGCATCTACCTGGGCGGCAGCGCTGCCCGGGTGGAGAACTACCTCGGCATCTCCGGCGACGAGATCCTCTACGTGGGCGACCACATCTACACCGACGTGAGCGTGTCGAAGAGCGTGCTGCGCTGGCGCACTGCCCTGGTGCTGCGCGAGCTGGAGGAGGAGATCCGGGCGGAGGAGGGTTTCGCCGCCGATCAGGAGCGCCTCACCACCCTCATGCAGCGCAAAGAGCGGCTCGAGTTCGAGCACGACCAGGTGCGTGTCGAGCTGCAGCGGCGGCGCGGCAAGTACGGACCGGAACTCAGCGCGCCGGCCCGCACCCTGGACCATGACGCCAAGGACCTGCGCGAACAGCTGGCGCGGATCGACGAGGAGATAGCACCGCTGGCCGATGCGGCTGGGCGGCTCAACAACGAGAGGTGGGGCCTGCTGCTGCGGGCTGGAAACGACAAGAGCCACATGGCGCGGCAGCTCGAACAGTACGCGGACATCTACATGTCGCGGGTGTCCAACTTCCTGTACCAGTCGCCCTTCGTCTACTTCCGCTCCCCCAGGGGGACGCTGCCGCACGATACCGAGTCGGCGTCCGGGGCGGAGGAAGACATCGGCACCGAGTAGCTGCTACACCCCCAGCAGCACCGACGGGCGATTCAGTACCAACAGCGCGAGCGACACGGCGGCCAGCACCGCCAGCACCACCATGTCGCCGCTGAGCAGGAAGAACACCGCTCCCACGATGCCCATCCCCTCCGCCAGCGCCCACACCGCCAGCGCGCGCGGCAGGCTGGCCTGCCACCAGGCGTCGCGCTCGCCGCTCCGGGGCGGCGGCTCGATGCGGGAGCGCACGAGGCGCAGCACGAGCACCGTCACAAGGATGACACCCACCGTCGCGATTCGCAGTGCCGCCACCAGCTCCGGTATCGTGGGCAGCTCGAGCGTGGAGCGCAGGACGGCCAGCGCTACCACCATGACGATGACTGCACCGACCATCGCCATGTGAAGCAGCATCGCGATGCGCCGGGGTGTGGCGAGTACGGCGGAGGGACGGTCGGTCATGCCTCGCTCAGGGGAGCGGCCCTCCCACCACGCGCTTCACCAGCGCGCCCCGGGGCAGCGCCGCATCGATATTGGCCTGGTTCAGCAGCGCCAGGCTCTCGAGCGGGACCTGTGACGGGTAGCTCTCGGAGAACTCGCGCAGCGTCATTGCGCGCGGCAGGCGCACGATCTCCAGCCGGAGGGGCTGTACCGCGAAAGCACTGCGGTCGGCGAGGCGGCGAAAGCTGCCGAACGACTCCTGGAACACGGGCCTGTACGCATTCCATCTCTCTGCCAGCGTAAGCCCCATCACCCAGTACACGAGCCCCCCGTGTGACACGAACCCGGCCAGGCCGCGCAGCGAGGTGCCCTCCTCGGTGACGGCGCTGAAGTGGGTGACGGCCGCATCGAGGCCGTTGATGTCACCCGAGTGCACGGGGCCGCCCGAGATGCCCTCCTGCTGCAGCAGCGCGTTTGCCGCCGCTCTGGGTGACGATGCGTCGGCCACGGTGATCCTCAGGACCGCGTCCTCCTCCGGACTCTGCGCCGCCACGGCCTGCTTGCTGTTGGCCGTCTGCCAACCGGCGGGGAAGTCCATGCGGAACGCGAGGTCCGGATGCATGAAGACGTTGTCGCGGAAGAACCCCTCCCGTGGATTGATGCCGTACACCATCCCATCCAGCCGCTCCAGGTACTCCGCGTGGTTCACGGTCGCATCGGGAACCGCGGGCATGCTGTCTATCTGCTGCAGGATGCGCTGGCGCCGGTTCTCGGGATCGGGGTGTGTCGAGAGCCAGGTGGGAACGCTGCCTCCCCCGCTGGCCGCACTCACCGTGCGCAGCATCTCGTACACGTCGGGCGACTCGCGCACGTCGTAGCCGGTGCGGGACATGTACCGCAGTGCCAGGTCGTCCGACTGCTCCTCGTCGTCGCGGCCGAACTTGAGAAACAGGAGCTGCAGGCCAGCTCCCGCCACGCCGAGGTAGTCCTGCGCCTGCGGCACGAGCACCGCACCGGCGGCCAGTCCGACCTGCGCCAGCTGCAGCTGCGTCATTTGCTGCGCGGAGTGCCGCGCGGTGACGTGACCGATCTCGTGCCCCAGCACGGAAGCCAGCTCGGCCTCCGAGTTGAGATGCACCATGATCCCGCGCGTGATGTAGATGTATCCGCCCGGGACGGCGAACGCGTTGACGATCGGATCGTCCACCACCCGGAAGGTCCAGGGGAGGTGCGGGCGCTCCGACACTGCGGCCATGCTCTCCCCGATGTCGCGCAAGTATGCCTGCACTCCGGAATCGGGGTATATCCCGAACGCGGCCACCACCTGGGGGTCGTACTGCCGCCCCATGGCGAGCTCCTGCGACTCGCTCACGAGCATCAGCTCGCGCTCGCCGGTGGCGGGATTGACGGCGCATGACGCAGCGACGAGGGGGATCAGGGCCAGCAAGGGCGCGTTCTTCATGCCGCAATTATGCGTGCTGCGGCAGAAGGCGGCAAACGGGGACGCACGCTCAGACGCCCAGCGGGTGGCAGCCGTCAGTCCGGCAGGGAGGCCTCCACCCCCCGCCAACCGTTCACTGCCCGCCACTGGGCGTCTGCGGGTCCCAATCAGCTCCGCCCGGCCATCGGGCGGCACATGTCCTACGGCTGGGTCAGCAGCTCCTCGAACAGGGCTATCGCCCTGGGATCATCGCTCTGCCCCAGCCAGAAGATCGCATTCTTCCTGATGCGCGGGTCCGCGTTGCTGCGCGCCACGCTGATCAGCGTAGGCACGCCCGCGTTGTCTTCCAGCTGCGACAGCGCGAACACGGCACTCTTGCGAACCTCGAAGTCACCGTTCTCGTCCTGCGCCAGATCCACGAGCCCTTCGACTGCGGCGTCGCCAGCTGCCTGCGACAGCCAGAACGTCGCGCTCTTGCGGGTGTCGCGCGGCAGGGACCGATCCTTCGCTATCTCCAGCACCTGGGGCCACGCCACGACCCCTTCACCGATCATGGCCGGGAAGATCGCGTCCTCACCTGCATCGCTGTCCAGAGTCGAGGCCAGCCACAGCAGGTAGTCGGATGCCTCCTGCGGCGGTACGTCGCCCAGGTCGACCGCGTCGTCGCGGGCGCGCCAGCGGCCGCCCACGTAGGTGTCCACGTCAACTATCTCGCGGTCCTCGATGTCGATCGCCACACGCACCGGGCCGTGCTCACAATCGCTCTCCCAGTCGTCGCTGTGGCGCGACATGGAGATGTTGCGTCCGTTGCCGCACACGCCTTCCTTGGCCGCGAAGCTCATGCGCACCTGGCCGTCACGCACCAAGGCCACCTGGTCGCGAATCGACTGCGCCTGGGCCGCTCCCGCGGCCAGCCCGAGGCCGGCGAGCATCCCGGCCGCGAGCAGTGCCGTCCCTCGTGCAGCCAAGCTCATCACTGCCCCCCTTCGTTGATGATCTGCAGCAGCACCTCAGCCACACGCGGGTCTTCGGACTGACCCAGCCAGAAGATGGCCTTGCGCCGCAGCTCCTCGTCTGGGTCGCTCCGCGCGATCTCGATCAGCTTGTCGATTGCCGCCGGCTCGTCCCGCTGCGACAGGGTGAACACGAGCTGCTCGCGCATCTCACGGTCGTCCATCGTGTCGTACAGCTCCGCCAGGTCGCCGATGTTCACCTCGTCCATCTGCCCGGCCCAGAACAGGGCCTTCTTGCGCATCTCCATCGACTCGTTGCGGGTGAGCGCGATGCCCATGAGCCACTCGGCCTGCTCCTCCGGGTAATCGCCCTGCGACAGCGCGAAGATCACCCGCTCCTTGAGCCGGTCGCTCTGCAGCTGGTCGTAGAGCTGCTTCAGGAATTCCATGTTCTCGCGCGAGCCGCTCTGGCCCAGCCAGAAGATCGCGTTGTGCCTGAGATCCTCGGGCGTATCGGTGCGCTGCACGTAGCTGCGCAGCGCCTGGTCGGCCCGCTCGCCCTCGTGCTGCGACAGCGCGAAGATCGCCTTCTCCTGCACCTGGCGGTCGGTCGAGTGCTGCAGTATCGAGTCGAGCGCCACGACGGCTTCGTCGGTGGGCACCTGCGACAGCCAGAACACGGCCTGGGCCCGCACCTCGGAGTCGGGATCGTTGCGCACCACGTCGAGCAGGATCTCGGCGGTCTCTTCAGTGTCGTGCTGCGACACGATGAACACTGCCTTGCGCCGCAGCTCCACCGAGCCCTCGTCGCGCCGCTCCAGCACCTGCTTGAGGATCGGGATGGCCCGCTCCGCGTCCATCTGCATGAGCGCGTTGAGAGCCGCCACGCGGATGTCCTCCTCCTGCTCCTGGCCCTGTGCAACGCCCCGGGGAGGAGCGGGCGGCGCTCCGGGCACCGGTACCGCCCTGTCCGCCGGTGCTACGGGCGGTGCCGGAACCGCAATTCCGACCACCGTTTCCGCGGCCTGGGCGTCTCCCCTGCGGCCCAACTCGCCCTGGATACGCACCATCAGCTCGTCCGCGTCCCGCCGCGTGTTCGCGTCGGGGAACGCCCGCGCCTGCTGGGTCAGCAGATCCGCCGCCCGGCGCAGCCTGTCGCTGGAGCCCATGCGGTACAGCGAGAACGCCTCCCAGTAGAAAGAGTCGGGCGTGTAGCCGGAGTCCGGATAGCGGCTGCGGATGTCGCGGAACATGCCTGCCGCGCGCTGGTAGTCGCCCCGGTTCAGCGCCTGCCGCGCCTCGCGGTACAGCGAGTCGGCCTGGTCGGTCGCGAGCCACGCGTCCGGCGGTGTAGTCCGGAACCCGGCCGGATCGTCCGCGGCCGGTCGGTCTGCCTCGACGCGCGCGGCCAGCGGCATTGCCGCCACGCTGCCCAGGATCAAGAGTCCGAGAATCATCTTCTGCTGCTGCATCACAAAGCTCCTTACATGCTCGCCAGGCCGGGCTCGGCGCTCACCGCCGAGCTGAGCCTGAGCAGTACACTGCGTTGTTCCAAGCTGTGGTCGATCAGCTCGAGCTCCTCCTGGTCTCGCTCGCCGCGGTAGCGCGCGATCTGGACCAGCACCAGCTCCACGTCTTCCAGCAAGGTCTTCAGCTGCTGATCGCCGGAGACCGGGGAGTCGAGCAGCAGGCGTGTCACCGAGAGCAGCTGTTGCGCGTCTCCGCTGGTCGCCCCTTCGGGAGTCCCGGTGCGGGAGTCGACCCGGAAGCCGGTCAGGAAGGCCTCCACATTTCCCAAGTGCTGTGCGGTGGCGTAGCGGTACGGGGCGGCGACTGCCGTGGCCATCGCGTCTTCGCCGGCGCCCTCCGCGACGACTGTGGTTCCGGTGGGCAGGCCTTCCCCACCGAACCGTCCGATCGCGATCCCCACGACCAGAGCCGCGGCCAGGCCCACACTCCAGCGGACCCACGGAGACCGAACGGCTCGCTGCGGCCAGCGTTCTGTGCGGCGCGAGCCGTGCAGCGCACGCTCAGCCTGGATCGCCCTCCACATCTCGTCGCGCGGCGTGTCGGGCGGCTCGTTGTAGTCCTGCGAAGCCTGGCGCAGGAACTCCTGGAAGCGTTCCTCAGTCATGACGCCCACTCCCCTGCGAACTCGGCCAGCGAGTCGCGCAGCTTGGCACGTGCCCGGGACAGCTGGGCCTTGGACGTGCCCAGCGGCATTCCCAGCTGCCGGCTGATTTCCTCGTGCGTGTATCCCTCTACGTCGTGCATCACGAACACCATCCGGTATTTGTCGGGCAGCGCGTCGATGGCGCGCCGCAGCTTCTCCTTCAAGTCGGGCTCGGCGCTGCGCGACCCGATGGCCGCTCCCCGCGCCGCTTCCAGGTCCAGCTCCCTCGTCCGGTGCCGCTTGACCTGCCTGAGCCCGTTCAGGATCACCGTGTTGGCCACCGAGCGAATCCAGGTGCTCAGGGCAGCGTCCCCGCGGAACTGACCGATCCGGTCGAACACCCGGATGAACGTCTCCTGGGTGAAGTCGCGGGCCAGGTCGTCGTCGCCTGCCATGCGGTAGGCGAGCCGGTAGACCCGGTCGACCTGCTGGTCGTAGAGCGCTCTCTCGGCGCGGGCGTCGCCCGCCCGGACCTGCGCTACCAGTTGTGCGTCGTCCACCCGATTCCCTGAGCTCGAGGGCTGTTCCTGTCTGTCTGAATTAGGAGACACGGACTTGGAGGAAAGGGTTACACGGCCCGCCGAGGTCGCCGGGAGAGGTTGGCCCGTGGTCTTGTATGTGTTGGTAGTTAAACAACTTACGGAGTGGTGCGCAGCACGCCCCGCACCAGCTGTTCGAGCTGCGCCGCGAGCTCGGCACCCGCCTCGAGTACCTCGTCGTGCGTTAGCGGATCGGTCGAGAGCCCGGCGGCCGCGTTCGTGATGGCCGATATGCCCAGCACCCTGATCCCCAGGGCGCGCGCGGCCAGCACCTCGGGCACCGTGGACATCCCCACGGCGTCCACTCCCAGCCTCCCCAGCATGCGGATCTCGGAGGGCGTCTCGTAGCTGGGACCCAGGACGCCGGCATACACCCCCTCCTCGAGCGGGATGCCCAGCTCGCGGGCGAGACCCAGCGTCAGCTCGCGCAGCTCCGGATCATAGGGCTGGGCCATGTCGGGGAAGCGCTCCTCGCCCTGCTCCACTGGACCGACCAGCGGGTTCTGCCACATCAGGTTCACGTGGTCCGCGATGAGCATCAGCGTGGGCGGCCGCAGGCTGCGCCTCAGCCCGCCCGCCGCGTTGGAAACGATGAGCAGCCGCACACCGAGCTCGGCGAAGACACGCACCGGCAGCGCGACCGTATCCGGTCCGTGACCCTCGTACAGGTGGAAGCGGCCGCGCTGCAGCAGCACCGGCACTGCTTCCAGCTCTCCGGCCACGAGCTCTCCTGCGTGGCCCTCCACGGCCGCCTCCGGGAAGCCCGGGATCGCGCTGTAGGCAATGCGCACCGGGGCCTCGACTGCTTCGGCCAGGCCGCCCAGTCCC
>JBDHJM010000001.1:0-181869 GCA_039586895.1 Gemmatimonadota bacterium
GGCCTGGTCGAGAACCAGACGCCCGGCTTCAAGGAGCGCCTCGCTCAGGGCCCGATCACCGGCTACGTGGGCTTCGATCCCACCGCCCGCAGCCTGCAGATCGGCAACCTGGTGCCCGTCATGCTGCTGGCCCACCTGCAGCGCGCGGGCGGCAAGCCGCTGGTGGTCATCGGCAGCGGCACCGGCATGATCGGCGACCCGTCCGGCAAGCGCTCAGAGCGGCCCCTCCTGGATGAAGACACAATCGCCGCCAACGCCGCGCGGCAGCGTGCGCAACTGGAGCGGTTCCTCGACTTTTCACAGGGCCCGAGCGGTGCTGAAGTGGTGGACAACGCAGAGTGGCTCACCGTGCTCAACCTGGTGGCCTTCCTGCGCGACGTGGGCAAGCACTTCACTCTCTCCTACATGCTGCAGAAAGAGTCGGTGAAGAGTCGGCTTGAGGAGGGCATCTCGTACACCGAGTTCAGCTATATGCTGATGCAGGCGTACGACTTCCTGCAGCTGCACCGGCACAGCGGCTGCGAGCTGCAGCTGGGCGGGTCGGACCAGTGGGGCAACATCACCGCGGGCCGCGAGCTGGTTCGCAAGGTGGAGGGAACCGAAGTCCACGGCCTCACAGCTCCTCTGCTCACGACTTCCGGCGGCGGCAAGTTCGGCAAGACCGAGCAGGGCACGGTCTGGCTCGACCCGGAGATGACCTCACCGTACGCGTTCTACCAGTTCTGGGTGAACGTGGACGACCGCGACGTGATTCCGTACCTGCGGAGCCTCACCTTCCTGAGCCGCGACGAGATCGGCGACCTCTCGGAGGTGCACGGCGGGCGGCCGGGAGAGCGCCTGCCCCACAAGGCGCTCGCGGCGATCGTGACCGAGAGAGTGCACGGCGAGGCGGCCGTGCGCGGCGCCGAGGGTGCGTCCAGGGTGCTGTTCGGGGAGATGAACCCCCGCGAGGCACCGGTGGAGACGTGGCAGATGCTGGCAGCTGAGCTGCCCAGCGGCGAGATCGCTCTAGCGGGCGGCTTGAGTGCCGTGGACCTGGTGGCCAAATCCAGCCTGGCCAAGTCGAAGGGGGAGGCTCGCCGCCTGCTGCAGCAGGGCGGGGTGTCGCTGAACGGCGAGCCGCTCAACGCCGACGCCGAGGTCGGCCCCGACCGGGCTCTGGCCGGCGGTTACCTCTGGCTCAGGAGGGGGAAGAAGGCCGATTTCGTTTTTGGTCCCACAGCAGCGTCTTGATCCACCCCGATACCTTCTCCAGCTCCTCGCGCGACGCCTCCTGCGGGTAGTCCTGCGGGAACCGCAGGCCGAACGAATCGTCCGCAAACCTCGGAAGCACGTGCAGGTGCAGGTGGAACACCTCCTGCCCCGCGTCCTCTCCGTTGGCTGTCCAGATGTTGAAGCCCGTCCCGCCGACCACGTCGGTGACCACCGGGCCGAGGCGCGCGGCAACCTCGAACAGCCGGCCCGCCATGGAGACCGGACACTTGCTCAGTTCGTCGTAGTGGATCCGCGGCACGACCAGCAGGTGCCCCTGGTGTATCGGGTGCAGATCCATGAAGGCCTTGCAGGCGTTGTCCTCGTAGACCACGCTCGCGGGCGCGGTGCCCTGGATGATCTCGCAGAATATGCAGTCGGCCATCAACGTCTCCGCAGGAGGTCCACCACCCGCTCCATTTCCTCCACCGTGTTGTAGCAGTGCGGTGAGAGACGAATAGAGCCCTCGCGCAGGGCCCCCACAACCCCGGCCTGCTTGAGCGCGTGGTACGATTCAGCCACGTGGTTGGTCTTGACGCAGACGATCGAGCTGCAGTGCCGCTCGTCCGTCGGGGAGGCGAGCTCGAACTCGCCACGGTCCGCGGCCTCCAGCAGCGGCCGCCGCACCGCCGCGAGGTACGCCGCGATTCGGTCCACCCCCAACTCGACCAGGAGCCCCAAACTCTCCGCGAATCCGGCCATTTCCTGGAACGGCGGCGTGCTCAGCTCGAAGCGCCGCGCGTCGCTCCTGAACGTCGTGTTGTAGTCGGTGAGGTGCGAGAAGTCGTCCACGCCTTCGAACGAGAGCCACCCGGCGTAGGCAGGCATCAGCTGTTCCACCAACTCGCGTCTCACATAGAGCAGCCCGGAGCCCCACGGCGACATCAGCCACTTCTGCCCGCCGGCCGCCAGCAGGTCCACCGGCGTCGCCTTCACATCCAGCGGCGTCTGCCCCAGGCCCTGGATCGCGTCCACCACCAGGTAAGTGCCGTTCTCCCTGCAGGCCGCACCGAGCCGGTCCAGGTCGGCACGGTACCCGTTGGAGAACTGCACGAAGGAGATCGCCAGCACGCGCACCCGCGGGTCCCTCAAGCGCTCCAGCAGGTAGCCCTCGCTGGGCCATCCCTCGGCGGACACGGGTGCCAGCTCCACGTCCACACCCCGTTCCCGCAGGCGCAGCCAGGGGTACACGTTGGCCGGGAACTCCTTGTCGGACACCAGCACGGTCTCGCCGGGCTCGATGGGCAGGGCCCCGGCCGCGGCGTTCAGCCCGAAGCTCGTGTTGGTGGCGAGCGCGATCTCCTCCACGTCGGCGTTGATCAGCCGGGCCGCAGCGGAGCGCGCTCTGGTCACGACCTCGCTCAGGTCGTGGTGGTTCAGCAGGTGGGGGGCTGCCCGGCGGGCCGTGAAGGCCTCCAGCACGCGGCGGGTGCGCTCGGGCAGCGGGCCTATGCTCGCGTTGTTGAGATACGTGGTCTCCGCCGTCCACGGAAACTCCTCTTTCCGCAGCCGGCGGAATACCTGGCACAGATCGCTGGGCGCCGCCGTTTCCACGTTGCTGTCCCTCACGTCATCTGCGTAGCATTGAGGGTGGGCCCCGCTTGGGGGCCACGAAAGGTAGCTAGCTGCCGCGGGCGGCGGCCACGTCGTGTGCCGCGCGCAACCAATCGGAAGGGGGTGGGGACGTGACGGGCACCCAGCGCAACTTCACCCTGGTGCTGGGCGGCGGAGGCATGAAGGGCCTCGCCCACATCGGGGCGCTCACCGCATTCCAGGGACACGGCTTCTTCCCCGCCGAGGTGGTGGGCTCGAGCATCGGCGCGCTTGTGGGCGCGGTGTGGTGTGCCGGTTCCGACCCGGCCGACCTGCGTGACCTCGCCGTACACGTCAAGCAGAGCGACTTATTCCGCGTGGCGCACCGGGACATGGTGCTGAAGCGGATGCGGGCACCGGGACTGTACCGCAAGGAGCCGCTGGAAGACGTCATACGGGGCCTGCTGGAGGACGTCACGTTCGCGGAGCTGCAGCGCCCCCTGCTGGTCAACACGGTGGACGTGAACACCGGCACCCAAGTGCTGTGGGGCGCGCCGGGGCTCGACGACATCCCGGTGGCCGACGCGGTGATCGCCTCCTGCTCGCTGCCGGGCTACCTCCCCCCGCACGAGATCCGCGGACGGCACTTCGTGGACGGAGCGGCGGTCTCCAACCTGCCGGTGGGCGCGGTGTCGCGGGAGCGGGACCTGGTGATCGCCGTGGACGTGGGCTCGAGCGGGGTGCTGCGGGCCGACATGCACACGGCCGGATTCGCGGCCGTGTTCGCCCGGGCCATCGAGATCGCCATCGAGAACCGGCGCACCAGCATGCTCAAGCTGTGGGACCGCCCGCCCCTGCTCCTGATCCAGCCGCGGGTCGAGCGGTACAGCATGTTCTCGTTCGGGCACAATCGGGAGCTCGTGCAGGAAGGCTTCCGCGCGGCTGCTGCTGTGCTGGACGACCTCGATGCGCTGCCCGATCCAACCGACCGGGGCGTCTACCCCAGGGAGCGCTACGCGGTGAGCGTGGACCGCGAGCACTGCATCGGGTGCGGCGCATGCCTGGTGCACGGACCCGAGGGGCTGTTCCAGCTGGACGAAACGGGGAAGGCAGTAGTCACCGCGAGCGAACAGGTGTGGTCGCCGGTGGATCTGGATTTCGTGCGGCAGTGCCCGACCTACGCCATCGGGGCACACCCGATGGAGGACGACGGCTAGCGGTCAGTCCCGCGCGCGCACCACAACCGCCTGCCGCGACAGCTCCACCGCGGCGAGCCTCTGGTACATTCCCCCGGCGGACACCAGTTCGTCGTGGCGGCCCTCCTCCACCACACGCCCCCCGTCCAGCACCACTATGCGGTCGGCCCGGGCCACCGTGGACAGCCGGTGGGCGATCACCAGCACCGTCCTGTTCTCGAGCAGCCGCGCCACGGCGGTCTGCACCAGCCGCTCCGACTCCGAGTCGAGACTGGAGGTGGCCTCGTCCAGAATCAGGATCGGCGGGTCGCGCAGCAGCGCGCGGGCAATGGCGATGCGCTGGCGCTCGCCGCCCGAGAGCCGCATGCCGCGCTCGCCCAGCCGCGTGTCGTAGCCATCGGGCAGCCGCTCGATGAAGTGATGGGCGTTGGCGGCCTTCGCGGCAGCCACCACCTCGTCCAGGTCAGCGCCCGCCTGCTCGCCGTAGGCGATGTTGCTGCGCACCGTGTCGTTGAAGATCACGGTGTGCTGGCTCACGATCCCCAGCGCCCCACGCAGCGAGCGGCGGCCGTAGCGCGTCACCGGCACACCATCGACCAGCACGGCGCCGCGCTGCGGCTCCACGAAGCGGGGCAGCAGGTCCGCCAGCGTGGACTTCCCCGCTCCGGACGGTCCCACCAGTGCAGCCACCTCGCCGCGCCGCACGGTGAGGTTCACCCCGCGCAGCACCCACTCCTCCCCCTCGTACGCCAGCCATACGTCGCGAAACTCGATCTCGCGCCGCAGTCCGGGAAACTGCGCCGCGCCGGGCGGGTCCACGTCGTCGGGCGGCAGGTCGAGCACCTCGAACACGCGCTCGGCTGCGCCCAGGGCATGCTCGGCCAGCGCCGGGAACTGCGACAGCCGCTTGACCGGCGGCAGCATCCTGAGCGACACGGCGAGGAAGGTCACCAGCACCTCGGGGCGCAGCGCCTGCGGGTCGGCCGACAGCCGCGAAGCCGCCACCAGCAGCGCCACGAACACCACGGCCCCCACCGTCTCGCTGGTGGGACCGGCCATGGACGCCAGCCGCCGCGCCTTGAGGATGCCGCGAAAGTAGCGGTCCACCACGGCCGAGAAGCGGCGGCGCTCGTAGTCCTCGGCGCCGTGCGCCTTGACCACTCGTGCGCCTTCGACGGTCTCGGCCATGACCGCGGTCAGCTCGCCCCGGTCGTGCAGCGCAGTGCGCACGGCTCGGCGCATGCGCCCCAGGATGGGCCGCATCACCAGCACGATCACCGGCGCCAGCACCAGTGTCACCAGCGTCAGCCGCCAGGAGAGCGCGAACAGCATCAGCAGGTAGACGACAACGAGAAGCAGGTTCTGCAGCGCCGACACCAGCGCAGCACTCACCATCTCCTTGGCCTGATCGGTGTCGGCCACCATGCGGCTCAGCAGCTGGCCGCCCTTGGTGCGCTGGAAGAACGGCAGCCCCAGCCGCTGGACGTGCGCGTAGAGCGCGGTGCGCAGGTCCCTCGCAACGCCCTCCTGGATGACGTGTCCCAGGTAGCTCGCCAAATACACGGCGACGTTCTTCACCGCAACCGTGCCCAGGATCAACAGCACCACGTTGCGCAGCGCCGCCCCCGCCGATCCGGGGGACAGGAGACCGCCCAGCACGGCGGCCAGCGCACTCTCGAGCGCGGTCGGCACCTCGGCGATGCCCGACGCGGCACCGAACAGCAGCCGCAGCAGCGGGAGCAGCAGGGCTAGGGTCAGGCCGTCCAGCGCCGATGCAGCCAGCGCGGCGCCGAAGCAGGTCAGGAAGAGAAAGCGGTACGGGCCGACCCAGGCCAGCAGCCGCCGGTAGCGCTGCATCACCGCGACGCGCGGGGCGTGAGGAGCGCGACCGGGAGGATCATCTCCTCGGGGGTCACGCCTCCGTGGAGGAACGACCCGCGGTAGCGTGCCTGGTACTCGCGCAGCTTGGTGGGATAGACGAAGAAGCGGTCTCCGGTGGCCATCAGCAGCTTCACGCCGAGGCGCATCTTGGGCAGGCCCCAGGCCGGGAGATCGTCCACCGCGATCGAAGTGGCGCGGTCCTCGGCTCTCAGGTCCTCGCCGAACTTGTAGCGCAGGTTCGCCGTTGCGTCGCGCTTGGCGTAAACGGTGGCCGGGGTGTGGCAGTGGATGGAACCGTGGTCGGTGGTCAGCAGCACCGGCACGCCGCGCCGCTCCGCTTCGCGCAGCGTCTTGTAGAGAGCCGAGTCCTCGAACCAGGTGGCGGTCACGGCGCGCAGCGCCTGCGAGTCGCGAGCCACCTCGTAGAGAATCGCGTTCTCGGCACGGCCGTGCGTCAGCTGGTCGATGAAGTTGAAGACCAGTGCGGTCACGCCCTCCTGCGACAGGTAGCCCGGCACGCGGCGCAGCAGCGCCTGCCCCTCGGAGGCCGTGGCGAGCTTCTCGTAGCGCACCGGCACGGAGCCGCCCACCAGGTCCTTGAGCTGCTCCTCCAGCAGCTCCGCCTCGTGCTGGTTGAGGCTCTCATCGTCGCGCTCGCCCCACCAGTCGGGGTGGCGCGCTTTTATCTCCACCGGAAAAAGTCCGCTGAAGATCGCGTTGCGCGCGAACGGGGTAGCCGTAGGCAGGATGCTGAAGTGGTACGACTCCTCGATGTCGAACAGCGGCGTGATCTGAGGCTTGAGCAGCTCCCACTGGTCCAGCCGCAGGCAGTCGACCACGATGAACAGCACCTTGCCCTTCGCCTCGATGAGGGGCGTCAGGAACTCGCTGCACACGTCCACCGAGAGCGGCGGCCGGTCGCCCTCGGGGTTGGCCAGCCAGCGCGGGTAATTCTCCCGCACGAACGCGGCGAAGTCGTCGTACAGGCTGGCCTGGAACCCCTCCAGCGCGTCCTGCAGCCCCGTCTCCTGGCTCTGGCCCAGCCGAGCGTCCCACTGCATGGTCTCCACGATCAGCTCGGTCCACTCGCGCCAACCCAGCCGGTCGCCGCGCCGCTGCTCCAGCTCGCGGAACCGCGTAACGAAGTCGCGGGCCAGCCGCTGCTGGCGGATGCGGTCGCCCTCGAGCAGCCGGGTCACGACGGTGAGCACCTGGCGCGGGTTTACGGGCTTCACCAGGTAGTCGTCCAGCCGGATCCCTATGGCCTCGTGCATGGTGCCGGCTTCTTCCGACTTGGTGACCATCACCACGGGGACCGCGGGGTCGATCGACCGGATATCGGGCACCAGGTCCAAACCGCGCCTGCCGGGCAGCTGCTCGTCCAGCAGGATCACGCCGTAGGGCTGGCGCCGCAGCAGCTCGATGGCATCGTCTCCGTGGGCGGCCTGCTCGACTTCGTAGCCGTGCTCCTTCAGGAAGAGCACGTGGGCGTCGAGCGACTCGACCTCGTCGTCGACCCAGAGGATCGTCTTGGGGCGCGGCATGACCGTAACCTAGGCGGCGGGAGTCCCGGCTTCAACGCACTCTGGCCCGCCGCACACTGCACCCCTACATTCAGCGGCACGCTCAATGCGCTTTCCGACCGTGACCGACCAACTCACACCCGCCGAGGATAGCCTGCTCGAGGCAATGGCCGACGCCGCCCGCGGCCCCAAACGCAACGGCTTCTTCGCACTCTGGCTGGTGCTGCGCCAGTGCGACGGGCGCCTGCCGCCCGGGGCGCTGAGCGCCCGCGCCGACCGGCAGCGGCTGGACCGGCTGGAGCGGCGCCTCAGCAGCCTGTCGCTGCCCACGGCGCTGCGGCGTGCCCTCCCGGCTTCGATGCGCGAGCTGAGTGACAACCGGTCGGACAGCGTGGCGGTGGCCCTGCAGCAGCTGGTGGCGCCCACCAGGGAGGCGCTCGGACGCGGGGCGGCCGACGCCGTCGGCCTCGCGGCACGCTCGGCCCGCGACGTCCACGCCGGAGCCGTGCGATGAGCAAGAAGGGCGGCAGCAGGAAGGGCGGCGCCAAGAAGCGCGGCAGTGAGAAGGGCAGCGGCAAGGAGCACCGCATCCCCCGCGACACCCTCGCGAACCTCATCGAACAGGTTGATTCCCTCCCGCCCGGCGAGCCGGGACCCGACACGGTGCCGAGCGGGTTCCAGTCGCTCGACCGGGTGCTGGGCGGGGGCTTCCGCCGCCGCGACTTGATCGTGCTGGGCGGAGACGTGGGGTCGGGCAAGTCGGCATTCGGACTCTCGCTCGCACTGCGGGCGGCGGGGGCGGGCTACACCGTGGCCTTCTTCTCGGGGGAGATGGACGAAGACCGCCTGATGGAACGCGCGCTCGCGCTGGAGGCGCGGGTCCAGGTGGACGAGATGCGCAGCGGGAAGCTCTCCGAGACGGGGCGGGCGGCAGTCGGCGCTGCTGCCCTCGGCTTCAAGGGCCTCCCGCTGTCGGTGCACCCGATGGTGGGACGCCAGTTCGACGAAGTGCTCGAACCGGCCTGGGACCACAGCCCGGCGCTCGTGATCGTGGACTACCTACAGCTGCTGCCGCCGCCGTCGGCGCGGCTCACCCAGGAGGAAGACGCCGCGGCCACGGTCCGCGCGCTCAAGGCGCTCGCGCTCGAGCGCAACGTTGCAGTGCTCGCGGTGGGGCAGCTGCCGCTGCACATCGCGCAACGAGGCGACCCGCGCCCCACCCTGGACGACTTCGGGACGTTGGGAGCGGTGAAGCAGCACGCCGACATCGCACTGGGCCTGTACCGCGAGGAGATGTACAACCCGGGCGGCGGAGTGGAGGGAGCCACCGAGCTGATCGTGGCCAAGAACCGGAACGGGCCGACCGGGTTCATCGACCTGTACTTCTACCAGAAGTGGATGCGCTTCGAGGACATGCTGGACCCGGAGTGACGGCCACCCTGCGACGGTCCGCCCTGTCCTAGGCAACCACAGCGTCGGCTTCCACCTCCACCACCAGCTCCGGCGCGATCAAGCCGCAGACTTCTACCATGGACGTGGCCGGGCGGATGTCGCCGAACACCTCTCCGTGCGCGCGGCCCACCTCCTCCCACGCGCCGATGTCGGTCACGTACATCCGGGTGCGCACCACGTCGCCAGGTGCGGCGCCCAGCTTCTCCAGCGCCGCCACCACGTTGGCCAGCGCCTGCCGCATCTGAGCGTAGGCGTCGCCCGGACCCACCACGTTCCCGTCCGCGTCGATGCCCACAGTCCCCGACACGAACACGAACTGCCCCGCGCGCACCGCACGGGAATAGCCCACCACACCGTCCCACTTGGTGCCGGCGGGCACGCTCGTTCTATCCATCAGTACCTCCAGAAAGGTCGGTGTTGGGTGCGGCGCCGGGGCGGGCGGCTGACGTTGAGGTGGCCACGGCGCCCCAGCTGAGAGTGCGGGGTAATCCCGCGCACCGAGGCTGCCAGGGGTGGGGGGAGGAAGGCCGCACGGAGCCGAGCAAGCGGGAGTACCCCGCACTCTCAACTGTCAGCGACCCCGTGGCCATCTCCAACGGGAGCCGCCGCGCGCGGCGCGGGCTCGGCGCGCCGCACCCACACCACCGACCCCAGAATGATCGTCATGGCCACGAACGTCCGCGCCGACACATGCTCCGACAGCACCACCCACCCGAGCAGCACCGCCACGATCGTGTTCACGTACACCGAGGTTCCCACGAACGCCGGCGCCGCGTGGCGCAGCAGGTACACGTAGCTGGTGTAAGCCACGATGGACCCGAACACGATGAGGTAGGCCACGGCCGCGAAGCCCTGGAGCGAGAAGGTCAGACGCCCCGCTTCGCCGGAAACCAGTCCGACCAGAGCGAGCGCGCCGCCCCCGAACAGCATCTGCAGCGCCGAAAAAACGTACGGGCTGGCCTTCACCGGATGGCGCTTGGAGAAGATCGAGCCGACCGACCAGGCGAACGCCGCGGCCACGACCCCCACCGGCCCCCACCAGCCCGCATGCCCCAGCGCCTCGGGATTGCCGCCCACCAGCAGGATCACGCCGCCGAAGCCCACCAGCAGAGCGGCGAACTGGCGCCACGTGGGGCGTGCCTCGCTGCCCGGGACGAGGGCGTCGAGCGCGGCCATCATCAGGGCTCCCGTGACCACGAGGATTGCGGCCGTGCCGGACTCCACCGACTGCTCGGCCCATATCACGAGCCCGTTCCCGAGGGCGAGCAGCAGCACCCCCACGACGGCGGCGATGCCCCAGTCGCGCGGCTGCCGCGGCAGCCGGCGTCCGAGTGCGAGCGAGATGATGAGCAGCAGGGTGCCGGCCGTGAGGAACCGGATGCCGCCGAACAGCGCCGGCGGCATGTGACTCACCCCGATCCGGATGGCTAGATAGGTGGAACCCCAGATGAGCGAGACGACGGCGTAGGCAGCGAGAACGCCGCCCCGGAGGGGCGTCACGTGGACCGCCCCGGTCTAGGGCTCGACGTTGGTCGTGTCCGGCTGCGCCCCGATCAGCGTGTAGATCGTCCCCGGCGGATCCTCGCGGTCGCGGATGATGATCCACAGCGGGGGTCCGTCCCGCACCGCGTGAATCGTGATCTCGCCGTCAGGCGAGCGCGCATCGCCCACGATGTCCCAGCCCGTCCGATCCAGGGTTCGGCGGTACCAGACCGCCACCGTGTCGGGGCTGCGGCCGCTGGCGAACGTGGTCTGGAGCGCCTGCCCCGTGCCGGAATAGGAGACCATTACGGAGAGCGGGAATATCCACACCTTCTCCAGCACGTTGACGGACGGCATCTCCTGCTCCGGCTCACGCTCACCGCAGGCAGCCGCGAGGAGCGACCCGGCAGCAAGGGCCCAGACGAAACCGGTCCTGATACGATTCCATTTGTCCATAGCGCGAGAAGCCTAGCCACCTCCGATGCCGGGGGCAAGCTCCGGTTGGTCTCGGTCTCGGGCACCCGTATATTTCCCGACGGTTCAGGGGTTCGAGCACGCGGGGAGCGCTGCACATGGCCGGTCACAGCAAATGGGCTCAGATCAAGCGCAAGAAGGCGGTAACCGACGCCAAGCGCGGAGCCCTTTTCACCAAGCTCATCAAGGAGCTGACCGTCGCCGCGCGCGACGGTGGCGGTGATCCGGACGGCAACCCCCGCCTCCGCACGGCCATCGATACGGCGAAGGCCGCCAACATGCCCTACGACAACATCGAACGCGCAATCAAGAAGGGCACGGGCGAGCTCGAGGGCGTTCGCTACGTGGAAGCCACGTACGAGGGCTATGGACCCGGCGGCGCAGCCATCCTGATCCACGTCACCACCGACAACCTGAACCGCACGGTGGCCTCCATTCGCCACGCCTTCTCCAAGAACGGCGGCAGCCTCGGCGAGCCCAACTCCGTGGCGTGGATCTTCGACAAGCGCGGGCAGATCTTCCTCGACGCAGCCCGGTACCCGGAGGAGGCTGCGATGGAGGCGGCGCTCGAGGCGGGCGGGGACGATCTGGTCACCGAAGGCGATCAGCACATCGTGACCGTTCAGCCCACCGAGCTGCACCGGGTGCGCGACGCACTCCACGCACAGGGAGTCGAGTCGGCGGGGGTCGAAATCGCGATGATCCCACGCACCACGGTGCGCATCGAGGGCAGGGACGCGGAGCAGCTGCTCAGGCTGATGGACGTGCTCGAGGAGCACGAGGACGTCTCCACGGTGTACAGCAACTTCGACATCGACGCGGAGACCCTCACGGCGGTCGGCGGGTGACACTGCGCGTGCTGGGCATCGATCCCGGCACGGCGGTGACCGGCTACGGCGTGCTGGAGCCGGCGTCCGGCAAGAGGCCGGCCCAGCTGGTCGAGTGCGGTGTGATCCGCACGAATCCCAACGACGAAATGTCCCGGCGTATCGCCGCCGTCTTCGAGGGAGTGACCGAGCTGATCGAGCGCCACCGGCCCTCGGTGCTCGCCCTGGCGAGCGTCTTTTACGGCAAGAACGTGCACACCACCGTCACCCTGGGGCACGTGCGCGGCGTGATACTCCTCGCGGCGGCACAGGCAGAGCTCGACGTGGCCGAGTTCGCACCGGCCACGGTCAAGAAGAACGTGGTCGGCGCCGGCGGGGCGTCGAAGTCACAGGTCGGCTACATGGTGCAGCGTCTGCTCAATCTGGAGGCTCCTCCCGCGCCGAACGACGCGGCCGACGGCGTGGCCATCGGACTCACCTACCTGCTGACCCGGCGAGTGCCCGCGTGATAGCCGGCGTGAGCGGCCGGCTCCTCTCCAAGACCGGTGACCGCGTGGTCGTCGCCACCGCAGGCGGCGTCACCTACGCGATCGGCGTGCCGCTGGGAGTGCTGGAGCACATGCCCGCCGAGGGCGCGGAGGTGAGCCTCAAGACGGTGCCGGTAGTGCGCGAGGACGGGTGGGCGCTGTACGGCTTCATGGAGGATCACGAGCGGGACGTGTTCCAGCGGCTGCTGGGCGCCTCGGGGGTGGGCCCGCGGCTGGCGCTGGCTCTGCTGTCCACTCTCGGCGGGGCGCGCGTGGTGCGCTCCATAAAGGAGAACGACCTCGCGGCGCTGTGCACGGTTCCAGGGATCGGCAAGAAGACGGCCGAGCGCATCGTGCTGGAGCTGCGCGACCGGCTCGGCGACATAGCCGTTCCCGGGCTGCCCGAGGCCACCGCGGGTCCCAGCGACCAGGCGGTCCAGGCGCTCGTCAATTTGGGCTACAACGCGGCCGACGCCGAACGCGCGGTTCGGGAGGCCGTGTCCCAGCACACTGGAGACGAGCCGGTTGACCTCATTCGCGGGGCGCTGCAACTGTTAACCAAGCCGAAATAGGCACTGAGCGATGATGACTGCCGAGTGGAACTGCACCAAGTGCGGAGTGACCAACCGCAAGCTCGTCACACCAACACAGACCGAGGTGGACGACAGGTGCGTCACCTGCCACGCCAAGCACCGCGTCACCAGGGGTGAGCGGCCGGTGCGATGGGAGGCGGACTCCTCCAAGTGAGCCGCACCGAGATCACCACCCCCGAAGCGCTCCCCGAGGAGTCGTCGGCCGAGGCGTCGCTCAGACCCTCGCGGCTGGACGAGTTCGTGGGCCAGGCAACCGTCAAGGAGAACCTGCAGATCGCGATCGACGCGGCGACCCAGCGGGGCGAGCCGCTCGATCACGTGCTGTTCTTCGGGCCGCCCGGTCTCGGCAAGACCACGCTGGCCATCCTGATCGCGAAGGAGATGGGGGTGAACATCCGCACCACCAGCGGACCCGTGCTGGAGAAGGCCGGGGACCTGGTTGGCATGCTCACCACGCTTCGGAGCGGCGACGTCTTGTTCATCGACGAGATCCACCGCCTGCGGCCCGCGCTGGAGGAGTTCCTCTACCCGGCCATGGAGGACTACCGGGTGGACGTGCGCATCGCCGAGGGCCCCAACGCGCAGACGATCCCCATGGAGGTGGAACCGTTCACCCTGATCGGGGCGTCCACGCGCTACGGCATGCTCACCCCTCCCATGCGGGCCCGGTTCGGACTGGTCGAGCGGCTGGGCTACTATCCCACCGAAGACCTGCAGCGGATAGTGGAGCGCTCGGCAGGGATCCTCGAGGTGGGGATGGAAACAGAGGGCGCCGCCGAGATCGCCAAGCGCAGCCGCGGCACGCCGCGCGTCGCCAACCGCCTGCTGCGCCGCGTGCGGGACTACGCACAGGTGCGGGCCGACGGCACCGTCACCCCCGACGTGGCACAGGCCGCGCTCGCGCGCCTCAACGTGGACGAGTACGGGCTCGACGACATGGACGCGCGCATCCTCCAGATCATAATCGAGAAGTTCGACGGCGGACCGGTCGGGCTGAATACGATTGCCGTGGCCGTGGGAGAGGACCCGGGCACGCTGGAGGAGGTCTACGAGCCGTTCCTCATACAGCAGGGCTTCCTGCACCGTACGCCGCGGGGCCGCACGGCCAGTCCCGCAGCCTACCGCCACTTCGGGTACAACCCGCCGGCGGCGCCTGGCGAGCAGCAGTCGATGTTCGGCGACCAGCCCGGTGGCTAGCCGGGTCAGCACTTCCGACTTCGACTACGAGTTCCCCCGCGAGGCCGTCGCCCAGCGTCCGCTCCCGGACCGGGGCGCGAGCCGGCTGCTGCTGCTGGAGCGCGACACGGGGACCGTCCACCACCGCCGCTTCGCCGATTTTCCGGAGCTGCTGGAGCCCGGCGATCTCCTGGTAGTGAACACGAGCCGGGTGATCCCGGCACGGCTGCGCGGGCTGCGCGACAACGGGCGGGAGGCAGAGATCCTGCTGGTGCATCCCGAGCCCGACGGGAGCTGGCTGGCAATGGTGCACCCGGGCGGCAAGCTCAAGGCGGGACGCAAGGTGCGGTTCGGGGAAGATGCCACGGCCGAGATCGTGGACGTACTGCGGGGTGGTCTCAGGCGGGTGCGGTTCTCGGGCACACTCGACGTCGAAGGCCTGATGCAGAGCCACGGGTTGGTGCCGCTGCCGCCCTATATAGAACGGCCGCCCGATGCGGCAGACCGGGACCGCTACCAGACCGTGTACGCCGAGGTCGACGGGAGCGTAGCCGCGCCGACCGCGGGGCTGCACTTCACGGCCGACGTCCTGCAGCGGCTGGAGCGGCGCGGCGCGGTGCGGGCGGAGGTCGTGCTGCACGTGGGACCGGGCACCTTCAAGCCGGTCGAGGCCGAGGACCCCGAGCGGCACGAGATGCACGCCGAGTGGTACGAGATACCCGAGCCGACCGCAGCAGCAGTGGCGGCGGCCAAGCGGGACGGACGCAGGGTGTGGGCGGTGGGCACCACGGTGGC
Organism: Gemmatimonadota bacterium; assembly: GCA_039586895.1. Lineage (GTDB taxonomy): Bacteria > Gemmatimonadota > Gemmatimonadetes > Gemmatimonadales > GWC2-71-9 > WVYX01. Next base: position 14,711 of record JBDHJM010000001.1, read on the forward strand.
GCGCACGCTGGAGAGCGCGGCCGAAGGCGAGCCGGCCGGGGTAGCGCCGGGATCCGGCTGGACCGATCTGTTCATCTACCCGCCCTACGAGTTTCGCGTAGTGGACGCGCTGCTCACGAACTTCCACCTGCCCCGCTCCACCCTGCTCATGCTGGTGGCCGCGTTCGCCGGACGGGAGCCAACCCTGGCCGCGTATCGGGAAGCGGTGGCTGAGGGCTATCGTTTGTTCAGCTACGGCGACGCGATGGCAATCTCATGAGCGGTCCCGCGTTCAGGGTCGAGGCCACGGACGGCGCAGCCAGGTCCGGCAGCCTGCTGCTGCCCCATGGCGAGGTGGAGACCCCGTCCTTCATGCCGGTGGGTACCCAGGGCACGGTGCGGGCGCTCTCACCACTCGACCTCGAGGCGGTTGGGGCGCGCATGGTGCTGGCCAACACGTACCACCTTCACGTGCGGCCCGGCGAGGACACGGTATCGGAGCTGGGTGGGCTGCACCGCTTCATGGCGTGGCCGCGGCCGATCCTCACCGACTCCGGCGGCTTCCAGGTGTTCTCGCTGGAGGGCTTCCGCCGCGTGGACGACGAGGGCGTGGAGTTTCAGTCGCACGTGGACGGCGCGCGCCGGCGGCTCACACCCGAGCGGGCCATCGAGATCCAGTGGGCGCTGGGAGCCGACGTGGCCATGGCGTTCGATCACGTGGTGCCGGGCGGTGCCGACGAGGCCGCTGCGCGCGACGCGCTGAAGCGCACGACCAGCTGGCTGGAGCGCTGCGCGCGGCGGCACCGGGCGCTCGCCGCGGAGCACCCCGAGCGCCAGACTCTGTGGCCCATAGTGCAGGGGGCGGGTTACGTCGAGCTGAGGCGCCGGGCGGTAAGCTCGATCCTGGACATCGGAGACTGGAGCGGTATCGCGGTGGGCGGGCTCGCCGTGGGCGAGCCCAAGACCGTGATGTACGAGGTGCTGGAGACGATCGAGCCTTCGCTGCCCTCCGCAGTGCCGCGTTATCTTATGGGAGTCGGGTTTCCGGAGGACCTGCTGCGCTCGATAGCGCTGGGGCAGGACCTGTTCGACTGCGTCGCTCCCACGCGCAACGGGCGCAATGGGTCGGCGTACACACCGGACGGGCCGCTCAACATCCGGAACGCCGCGCACCGAGCCGACCCCGCGCCGCTGGACGAGACCTGCGACTGCGAGACGTGCCGCAGCTACAGCCGCGGCTACCTGCGCCATCTGTTCGTGGCCGACGAGCTGCTGGGGCTGAGACTGCTGTCGCTGCACAACGTGCGGTTTCTAGTCCGGCTGGCGGAGGAGGCGCGCCGGAGGATCGCGGGGGGCACGTTCGGTGCCTGGCACCGCGAGTGGATAGACCGATACAACTCACGAGGGACTACGTGACGCCAAACATCCTGTTCTTGTTCGCACCATCCGGCCAGGGATCATCGGGCAGCGGCATGATGATCTTCCTGCTGCAGATGGGCGCAATCATCGCCATCTTCTACTTCCTGATCATCCGCCCCAAGGTGCAGCAGGAGAAGAAGCACAAGGAACGGCTCTCCCAGATCAAGCGGGGAGACCGCATCGTCACGGTGGGCGGCATCATCGGCGAGGTGGTCCACATCAAAGACAACGAGCTCACGCTGAAGAGCGGCGAGTCGCGCCTGCAGATCCAGCGCGAGCGGGTGGCGGACATCCTCACCGACACCAAGGGAGAATCCAAGTAGTGAGCCTGCGCCCGATCCACCTGCTGGGATCTCCCGTGCTGCGCGAGCGCTCCGCCGAGATCGGGCAGGTGGACGACGAGGTGCGGCAGCTGGTAGCCGACCTGTTCGAGACCATGGAGGCCGACAACGGCATCGGGCTCGCAGCCAACCAGGTGGGACTCGCGCAGCGCGTGGCAGTCGTGCGCACGGAAGAGGACGGATCGGACTCGGTGGTTCTCATCGACCCCGTGGTCCTGGAGCGAGAGGGAACGGTGAAGGGCGAGGAAGGATGCCTCTCGATCCCGGACATCTTCGGCGACGTGGAGCGGTCGGCACGCATCGTGATCGAGACCACTACCCTCGACAACGAGCGTGTGCGCATCGAGGCGACCGAGCTGAGGTCGCGCGCGATCCAGCACGAGATCGACCACCTCGACGGCATCCTGTTCCTGGACCACCTGAGTCCACTGAAGCGCAGGATGCTGATGAAGAAGTGGCAGAAGCAGCGCAAGGGAAAGACGGGCCACACCAAGGAAGTCGTCCCCGGAGTCTGAGATGCGCCTCGTCTTCTTCGGCACTCCCGACTTTGCAGTCCCCTCCCTGCGCGCCCTGCTGGGAGAGGGCTTCGACGTCGCGGCCGTCGTGAGCCAGCCCGACCGCCCCCATGGACGCTCCCGCTCCAAGCTGGTCCCGCCGCCTGTGAAGGTGGTGGCCCAGGAAGAGGGCGTCCCCGTTCTGCAGCCGGAGAAGCCCAACGCGGAGGAGTTCCTGGGCGAGCTGGGCGGGCTGGGGCCGTTCGACCTCGGCGTGGTCGTGGCCTACGGCCACATCCTGAAGCCCGCACTGCTCGAGCTTCCCGCTCGCGGCATGGTGAACGTGCACGCTTCCCTGCTGCCGCTGCTGCGCGGAGCGGCGCCGATAGAGCACGCCATAATCGAGGGCTTCACCGAGACAGGCGTCTCTATCATGCGGATGGAGGCCGGCATGGACACCGGACCGGTGCTGCACGCGGTGTCCACACCCATCCCGGCGGACGAGACCGGAGGGGAGCTCTCCGTGCGGCTGGCCGAGATCGGGGCTCTCGCTCTGATAGAGGCGCTGGCGCTGCTCGAGGTCGACGCGGCGGAGTTCGCGGCGCAGGACCACGACCAGGCGACCTTCGCACCCAAGATCACGCGTGAGCTGACTCAGATCGGTTGGGACCGACCGACGGAGCAGGTGGCGCGCCAGGTGCGCGCGTTCGACCCCAGGCCCGGCGCGTGGACCACGCTCGCGGGGCGCGAGCTCAAGCTGTTTGGGCCCATGCCGGCGGACGAGTGGGAGGTTGACGAGGTGCCCGGCGAGGTCGTCGAGACGGACCCGGCCTTCGTGGTCGCCACCGCCGACGGCGCGCTCCAGTTCCTCGACGTGCAGCCGGCAGGCAGGCACCGCATGGCCGCCAGGGAGTGGCTGCGTGGCCGTGCCTGCAAGAAGGGCGACCGCTTCGAGTGAGCCGTCCCGTCCCGCGGCTGCACGCCGTAACCAACCAGACAGTCATTGCCCTTCCCGATCTAGCCGCGCGCGCGGAGCGCATCGCGGCTGCGGGTGCCGATGCGGGCACAGCTGCGATTGCGGCCGCGGGCGCAGTTGCACTGCACGCTCGCGCCGGCCGGGTGGACGCCGTGCGCGTGGTGGAGCTGGGCCGCCTGCTGTGCGAGGCGGGTGCCACCGTGCTGGTCAACGACCGCGTGGACGCGGTGGTGGCCGCCGGCGCCGCCGGAGTCCACCTGCCGGCCGACGGACTGCCGGTGGATGTGGCGCGCAGCCTGTTGGGATCGGAGGCTCTGATCGGACGCTCCACCCACTCTCCGGAAGAGGCGCGGGGCGCAGCCGAGGCCGGCGCCGATTACGTGTTCCTGGGCCCCATCTGGGAGACGCCGTCGCACCCGGGCGCTGCGGCCCTCGGACCCGCGGCACTCGAGGCCGCTGCCGTGACGGCCGCCGCGCCCGTGATCGCGATCGGCGGCGTCACCCCCGAGCGGGCCCGGATTGCGCACGAGGCCGGGGCGTGGGGCGCAGCCGCCATCAGCGCGCTGTGGCTGGGCGACGACCCGGAGGCGGCCGCGCGGGTGATGCTGCTATCTTTTGTTTGAGATGCCCAATTCCATAACGGTCATCGTGAACGGTGATGAGCGGCGCTTCGACGACGGGCTGTCGCTCATCGATCTGCTGGAGCGGCTCGAGCTGGACCCGCGTGGCGTGGTCGTCGAGCTCAACCGGGAGATCGTGCGCCGGCCCGACCTGGGCCAAACCACCGTGGCCGACGGTGACCAGATCGAGCTGGTGCACTTCGTGGGGGGCGGGTGAGCGTCGCACCGATAGGGAAGGAACGCACGGAATGAGCACTGCGGTAAAGGCAGCCACCGACCGACCGCTCGTAATCGGCGGGCGCGAGTTCGGCTCCAGGCTGATGGTCGGGACCGGGAAGTACGCGGACAACGAGACCATGGTGCACGCCATCGAGGCTTCGGGCGCCGAGGTCATCACCGTGGCGGTGCGCCGCGTGGATCTGGACCGCACCAAGGAAGAGGGCATCCTGTTCCATCTCGACCCCAAGAAGCATTTCCTGCTCGCCAACACGGCGGGGTGCTACAGCGCCGAGGACGCGATCCGCTACGCCCGCCTGGCGCGCGAGGCGGGGTTCAACGAGTTCATCAAGCTGGAAGTCATCGGCGACCAGGAAACCCTGCTGCCGGACGTGGAGGGCCTGCTCGAGGCCACCCGAACCCTGGTGCAGGAGGGCTTCAAGGTGATGGCCTACACCAACGAAGACCTCATCACGGCCCTCAAGCTGGAGGACGCGGGCTGCGAGGCCGTCATGCCGCTGGCGTCACCCATCGGGAGCGGGTTGGGCCTCATCAACCCGTACACCGTGCGCACCATCAAGCGGCGCCTCACGAAGCCGGTCATCGTGGACGCCGGGGTGGGCACCGCTTCGGACGCCTGCATCACGATGGAGCAGGGCGTGGACGGCATCCTCATGAACACGGCCATAGCAGCCGCGACGGACCCGGTAGCCATGGGCGGCGCGATGCGGCACGCCGTTGAAGCGGGGCGGCTCGCGTATCTCGCCGGCCGCATGCCGAAGCGCGAGATCGCCGTCCCGTCGAGTCCCACGGCCGGCATGCTCGACTGAGGGTGGCCGCAGGGAGCGACGCCCGCGACGCCGCCTACGGGATCCTCTCCCGGGTGCGCGGCGGCCAGCCCTTCGATGCGGCGCTGGACCACACCACTTCGGAACTGGAAGCCGTCGACCGCCGTCTGGCCCACGAGATCGCGGCCGGCGTGCTGCGCTCGCGCTCCGAGCTGGACCGGCAGCTCGCGCCGCTCGTGTCCGGCAGTTGGGGGCGCACGCCCGACGACCTCAAGGACCTGCTGCGGATCGGAGCGTACCAGCTGATCGTGCTCACCCGCGTCCCCTCCTATGCCGCGGTGCAGGCCACGGTGGAAGCGGCCAAGTCCGTGCACGGCAAACGGGGAGCCGGCATGGTCAACGCCGTGCTGCGGCGGCTTGAGAGAGAGGGCGCCGCCCCCCTTCCCGACGAAGCCGGGCTCGCGCAGCGCTTCTCGCATCCGGACTGGCTGGTGGCGCGCTGGCAGGAGCGGTTCGGGACGGAGCGCACCACGGCTCTGCTGGAGCACAACAACCGGCGCCCTGCACTGGTGGTGCAGCCCGCCCGCGGCAGCGCCGCGGAGCTGCGCACGTCGTTCGCCGCCGCCGGTATCGAGGTGCGCGATGCCCCGCTCGGCAGCGGGCTGGTGGTGGCCGAGCCGCCGCCGGTCAGCGACCTCCCCGGCTTTGCCGCCGGCCTGTTCGTAGTACAGGACGCCGCGCAGGCCCGCCTGCTGGAGTTCGCTGCGGTTCCGGAGGGAGCGCTCGTGTGGGACGCCTGCGCCGCACCCGGCGGAAAGGCGGCAGCCTTGGCGCGGACTTGCCGGGTGGTGGCTTCGGAGCTGAGGCGCGAGCGCCTCGCCTCGCTGAAGGACACCGCGGCGCGGGCAGCCCCGGGAGCGGACCTGTTGCTGGCCGACGCGCTCGACCCTCCGATCCGCCCCGGGGCGGCAGACGCTGTTCTCCTGGACGCTCCCTGCAGTGCCACGGGCACCGTGGCCCGCCACCCCGATGCGCGCTGGCGCCTCTCGCCCGAGGGGATCGCCCGCCAGGCGGGCCGCCAGGCGGCATTGCTCGATCGCGTGGCCCCGGTAGTAGGAACCGGGGGTCTGCTGCTATATATGACATGCTCGCTGGAGCCCGAAGAGAACGAAGCCCAAGTGGATGCGTTCCTCCAGCGGCATTCCGAATTCGCTCGCGAGGGTGACGACCTGTTCATCTTTCCTCCCGACGCGGGAACCGACGGCGGCTACGCGGCGCGCCTGAGGCGGACCGCATGAGGGTGCGGCGCCACATGCCGCGGCGCAGGGACTGGACCGCATCAATTCGGCGGTTCGCCCGGCTCCCGCGGCTCAGGCCTCTGCCCGTGCGGCAACGGGTGCTGCTGTGGGTGGGCGGCTTCACCGGCGCGTTCGTGGTTGGCTACGTGGTAGCGGCGCTGGTGCTGTTCCCCGCTCCGATCTTCGCCAGCGCCACCGGGGTACCCAACCTGCTCGGCATGATGGAGAACGAGGCCGGCGAGGCGCTCACACAGGCCGGACTGGCATTGGGGGAGGTCGAGGAGACGAGCCATCCGGCTGCCGCGCGTAGGGAAGTGGTGTGGCAGGATCCGCCGCCGGGTGTGAGGGTGACGCCGCGGGCGGCGGTCAGCATCACGGTGAGCACCGGGCCGCAGCGCGTGCCCGTCCCCGACCTGGTGGGCTACGACGCCGCGCTCGCAGGCCAGCTGCTCACCGCGGCGGGGCTCACGATACGCGCGCTCGACTCCACGCAGGCGCCGGTTCCGCGCGGCGTGGTGGTCAACACGCGGCCCCCCGCCGGCGCTCCACTGGTGCCCGGCACAGGCGTGACGCTGGTGGTGAGCGTAGGGGCGCCGACCATCGTGGTGCCCGACCTGGCAGGCCTCACGAGGGCGGAGGCGGAGTTCGCGTTGGCCGACGTCGGCCTGATCCTCGGAGCATCGGTGCGCCGCACGTCGCAGGCCGCCGAGGCCGGCACCATCATCGAGCAGAGACCCGCCCCCGGGACGCTGAGCGCGCCCGGCACGGCGGTGAACGTAACCGTGGCCCGCTGAGCGGGCCCTCGAGGGAGGCTATGAAGCGCGGAATCCGGATTGCACCGAGCGTGTTGAGCGCCGACCTGGCCAAGCTGGCGGACGATGTCGCGGCCGTGGAGGAAGCGGGCGCCGACTGGATCCACGTTGATGTGATGGACGGGCACTTCGTGCCCAACCTCACGTTCGGCGCCGGGCTGGTGGAGGCGCTGCGCCGCATCACCGACCTGCCGCTCGACGTGCACCTCATGGTGCAGCGTCCCGAGTGGTACATAGCACCGTTCGCGGAGGCTGGAGCCAATCTGTTCACGCTCCATCCGGAGACCACGGCCCACTTGCAGCGCCAGCTCGCGCAGGTGCGGGCCTGCGGCATGCAGGCGGGCGTAGCGCTGAACCCGGGCACGCCCCTCACGCTTATCGAGGAGGTGGTGGGCGACATCGACCTGCTGCTGATCATGACCGTGAACCCCGGCTTCCCGGCACAGAAGTACATTGAGTCGATGACACCGAAGATCGAGCGCGCGCGCCAGCTGCTGGCCCGGCGCGGCAGCCATGCATACCTCGAGGTGGACGGAGGGATCTCGCGCGACACGATCCTGGAGGCGCACCAGGCAGGCGCCGACACGTTCGTGGCCGGATCGGCGATCTTCAAGGCGGACGACCCGGGGCGGGCGGTCCAGGAACTACGCAAACGCTGTATGGCAGTGGTGTGATATGACGCAGAGAGGACAGTGGCTCGTCGTGCTGGTGATCGTCGGCATCATAGTCGGCGGCGTGATCGCGGGCATGGCGGTGACTCCCGCGCTCCAGCCGGTGGGAGTGCAGAGCGAGGCCCCGGGATTCGAGGCCATGGACATCGCCACGGGCGACACGGTCGCGCTGGACGCGTTCGAAGGCGAGGTGGTGCTGCTCAACATCTGGGCGACCTGGTGCGTGCCGTGCGAGACGGAGATGCCGTCCATCCAGCGGCTGCACGACCAGATGGGACCCGAGGGGCTCAAGGTGCTGGCCGTGAGCGTGGACAACGCGAGCACGGAGAGCGTGATCGAGTGGATCGAAGAGCGCGACCTCACGTTCCAGGTGCTGCACGACGAGAGCGGTGCCATCCAGCGCAGGTATCAGACCACTGGAGTGCCCGAGACCTTCGTGATCGACAGGGATGGCGTGATCGTGAAGAAGATCATCGGGGCGGCTGAATGGGACCATCCGGTGCAGATCACGCTGATCCGCCGATTGCTCGGAGGAACGGACGACGACCTGGCAGAATCTGGCACGTAAGCTCCGCGACGGGCTCGTCACGAACTGGCCCATGAAGATCGCAGCCATAGTACTGGCGGCGATCCTGTGGGCCGCGACTGCTGCGCAGGAGCCGGCGACCCAGCTGGTGCCGGTGCGGCTGGAGGTGACGCCGCCCGAGGGCCGGGCGCTCGCATCGGCGCTGCCCCAGGTCCAGGCGCTCTACGCCGGCCGCGCGCGGGAGCTGATCAAGCTGTACGCGCAGGTGCCGGTGATCCACAAGCAGCTCCCCGACACGGTCAGCGGCTCGCAGTACACCCTGGAGCTCTCGCTCGCCGACCTGCTGCTGGTGCAGGACGCCAACGTGACCGCGCAGGCAATCGAGCCGCGCGTGATAGAGGTCAGCCTGGACGCGGTCTTCACGCGCACCGTTCCCGTAGTGCCGCGCGTATCGGTGACGCCGGACTCCGGCTACGAGCAGTTCGGCGCCGTGGGCGTAGTCCCCGGATCCGTCACCGTGCGCGGCCCGCGCGAGCCGGTGCAGGCCGTGAGCGAGCTGTCCACGGTGCCGCTCGAGCTGCTCGACGTCACCGAGCCCGTGACGCGCACCGTGCCGATCGACACGACCGAGCTGGGCATCCTGCGTGTCTCCGCCACGGAGGTCGAGATCTCGGTAGACGTCGGTGCGGTTTCCGACCGCGTCATCCAGGGCGTGCCGGTGGTGATCCGCTCCGCCCGCGGCGGAGCCTGGATAAGCGACCCGCCCGCCGTGATGGTCGCGGTCAGGGGCCGCGCCAGCCGAATCGACGCACTCGATCGCGACTCCATCCAGGTCGTGGCGGAGATCAGCGGGGTGCAGCGCCGCGTGGTGGTGCAGCTCGAGGTGATCCCCCCGGCGGGAATGGCCGCGGTCGTGACACCCGACTCCGCAGTAGTCCGTCGATCCACCCGTGAGTGACGTAGTCCTGGGCATCGAGACGTCGTGCGACGAAACGTCGGCGGCGGTTCTCGTGCGCAACGGACGTGGACCGGAGCTGGCCAGCCTGGTGATCCTCTCTCAGGACGTCCACGCGGTGTTCGGCGGCGTGGTGCCGGAGCTCGCGAGCCGTGCGCACCTGCAAGCCATCGGTCCCGTGGTGGACCGAGCCCTGGCCGAGGCCGGCGTGCCGCTGGACGCAGTGGACGCGGTGGCCGTCACGGCCGGACCGGGACTCATCGGCTCCCTGCTGGTGGGGCTGTGCTACGCCAAGGCCCTCGCGGGCGCGGGGGGCAAGGACCTCATCGGAGTGCATCACCTCGAGGGACACGTGTTCGCGCCCACACTTGAGGACCCCGACCTGGAGCCGCCCTTCGTCGCGCTCATCGTGTCGGGGGGCCACACCCTGCTGCTCGACGTACCCGAGTGGGGCCGCTACCGCCTGCTGGGCGAGACGCGTGACGACGCTGCGGGGGAGGCGTTCGACAAGGTGGCCAGCATGCTGGAGCTGGGTTACCCCGGCGGACCCGCCATCGAGCGGCTCGCGCAGTCGGGCAGCGACCGGCTGGAGCTGCCGCGGCCCATGCTGAAGCAGGGCTTCGACTTCTCCTTCAGCGGACTCAAGACCGCGGTGCTGCACAAAGTGCGCGCGACACCGGACCTCGAGGCGGAGCGAGCCGACATCGCGGCGTCGTTTCAGCAGGCCGTGTTCGATGTGCTCGCCGCCAAGACGCAGCGCGCTCTCGAGCACACCGGCTACGGCACCGCCTTGCTGGGCGGTGGAGTGGCGTGCAGCCGCACGCTCGCGGCGCAGATGGCCGAGCGTCTGCGCGGCGCGGCGCGCGTCGCGGTTGCCGGTCCCCGCCTCAACACCGACAACGCGGCTATGATCGCCCGCGCCGGCTGGTTCCACCTCGAGCGCGGCGAGCGCAGCGACCTCTCGCTCGATGCCGAGTCGCGGCTGGCCTGGCCCGGCCTGGAGCGCGGCAGCATCCCACAACCCTCACGAGGCTGACACACGCGATGACCGTATACCCGCTGACCTTCCACCTTGGACCGCTGGAGATCACCGGCTTCGGCATAATGGTGATGCTGGGCTTCCTGATGGGCGGTTGGGTGTACGCTCAGCAGCTGCGCGAGAAGGGCCTCAACGAGCAGTTCGCCTGGGACGTCGTGGTTGCCGCGGTCATCGGAGGCATCCTGGGCGCCAAGCTGTGGTACTGGGGGCTGCACCGCACTTGGGACTCACTGTTCAGCCGCGCCGGGCTCGTGTGGTACGGCGGCCTGATCGGCGGCATCCTGGCGGTGTGGATCGTGAGCCGCATGCGGAAGGTCCCACTGCGCTACACGCTGCAGCTCGTGGCCCCTGCCTGTGCCGTGGGCTACGCCCTGGGCCGCGTGGGGTGCTTCCTGGTGCAGGACGACTACGGGATCCCGACCGCGCTGCCCTGGGGCATGAAGTTCCCCGAGGGACTGCCTCCCTCGACCGCCGGCAACCTGGCGGCATGGGGCGTCGAGATACCGGCGGGGACGAGCCCGCTCGAAGTGCTGGCGGTGCACCCGACGCAGCTCTACGAGGTCGGGCTGATGCTGCTCGTGTTCTGGATCCTGTGGCGCATCCGCCACCGGGCGCACGCTGCCGGATGGCTGTTCGGGGCCTACATGGTGTTCTACGCGATCGAGCGGTTCCTGGTGGAGTTCGTGCGCGCCAAGGACGACCGTGTGCTCCTGGACGGCACGTTCACCATAGCGCAGGCCACGAGCGTGGCCCTGATCCTGGCCGGTGCTGCGATGTGGTGGTATTTCCGGGAGCCGGACGACTTCGATCCCGCGAGTATCGACGCGCTGAAGCCGGTTCCTCAGACAACCTAGAGCACCGCCCTCATCTCCGCGGCGGTCTGCCACCGCTCGTCGCGGGGGTTGCGCAGGGCTCTGTCGAGCGCCGCGGCAAGTGTATCGGGCGTGTCCCGCCGCAGCTTCATGATGTCCGGGATCTTCCCTTCCAGGTGGAGCCGCAGTACCGCTTCCTCGCGCGGCGCCCAGAACGGCGGACGTCCCGCCAGGCACTCGAACAGGACGCAGCCCAGGGAGTAGATGTCGCTGCGGTGGTCGATGTCCTCGGCCCCCTCAACCTGCTCGGGACTCATGTACGCCGACGTGCCCACGGCAAACCCCGAGCGGGTGAGCCGGTCGGTCCCCGACTCGGCTACCGCGCGCGCGATCCCGAAGTCCAGCAGCACCGCTCCTTCGCGCGACAGCACGATGTTCTCCGGCTTCACGTCGCGGTGCACGATGTTCTTCGAGTGCGCGTACTCGAGTGCGTCCAGCAGGTTGTGCGCTATGTGGAGGGTGTCGGAGACGGAGGCCTGCTTCACACGGCCGAGATGCTCCCGCAGCGTGGGGCCCTCCAGGTACGGCATCACGTAGAAGACGAGCCAGTCTTCCTCGCCGAAATCGAGCAGTCGTCCGATCCGCGGGTGGTCGATGTCCTTGAGGAAGGCGATCTCGCGCAGGAAACGGTCGGCGGTTACGGAAACGGCGAGCTGGGGATGGAGCACCTTGAGGGCAACGGGATTGCCGGCCGGGTCGTAGGCCATGAACACCCGCGCGGCTCCGCCCCGCGCCAGCTCCCGCTCGACGTTGTAGCGGTCGGCCAGTGCTTCTTTGACCTGCGGCAGCAGCTCGCGTCGTCGGATAGGGCGCTCCCCGTTCGCGTTTCGCGATGTACGTCAGGCCAATGTCGTGCCCGGGAGGCCCCTGAGCAAGGGAGCTGCCTGCCGGTCCGGGCGCCCGACGCTCACCCCACGGCAGGCCCCCAAACCCTTGCCCGGCAAAGAATTGACTTAAGCCAGCCGGGAGTTGTCCGGCGGCTGCTCCCCGTCCTCTAGCTTCGCCCCTCAACAAGACACGGTGGAGGTCCACGATGTCGGGTGAGCAGAAACGGAAGAACTTCCCCCTCACTCCCACCCAGAACCTCAAGTTCGGCGCTCTGTTCACGGCTCTGGCACTGGGTCTCGCGATGGCCGTGAGCGGCGGCTCGATGCCGTTCTAGCCGCCGGAATCGGCGCCGCCCGCGAGCTCCCGGCGCACGGCGTCGAGCGCCTCCTGACGTCCCGGATCCATCTCGGCCTCCATGCGCTCGGCGGCGAACAGCGCGCGGCGCGCGGTTCGCACCGATTCGGCCTGCAGCGCTGCGCGGGCGGTCTCGATGGCCTCGTCGAACACCGCCTCGCCGGTGCCGACCTTGGCGCTCAACTCCACCCGCAGCACGCGAGCCTCCAGGTCGGTGCGTGCAGCCAATTCCTGCACCGCGCGGCTCCGCAGGCGCTGCCGCTGCCCGCGCGTGAGGCCCTCGCTGCGAATCACCTGCGGAATCAATGCCGCGTGGAACGCGTACCTGGTCCCGTCGTGCACCACGAGGCGGCGCTGCTCCAGCCCGTCCAGGATCTCCTCCACCCGCTCGACAGGCAGCTCCGCCAGCGCCGCCACGAGCGGAACGTCGAGCGCTACGCCGGTCACGCTGGCCGCCTTCAGCACGGTCTGGCTGTCCTGGTCCATGTCGGCCAGGCGCGCGACCACCGCCATGTTGGCGAGCTGCGGCATGGTGAACGGCAGGGGGCTCTCCATGGTCGCGGACTCTGCGGGCCACGACACCAGATCCTCCTTGAGCGTCGTGGTGCGGTCGAGTCCCCGCAGCAGGGTGACGGCGTAAAGCGCGTTCCCGCCCGCCTCGAAGGTGAGGCGGCGAGCCAGGCGATCAACCTGCTCCGGCTCTTCGCACCAGGGAGCCAGCGCGGCGACCATCTCGCGCATCTCCTCGAGCTCGAGCGGATCGAGGCGCACTGCGGCACCGCGTAGACCGCGCCCGACCTCGCCCATCAGTCGCAGCAGCTCGCGCGGCACCTGCTCCGCAGACGGGTCCAGCGCCAGCACGAGCACCACTCGAGCGTCGCCCAGTCCCCTCACTGCGGCTCCCAGGGCGCCGATGGTGTGACCGTCGGCCAGGTGCGCACCGTCCAGCAGGACGCCCACCGGCTGCTCGTCGGCGACCGCACCGAGCAGCGACTGCAGTGCAGCCGCAACCTCGCCCGAGTCCCGCACCTCCACCGGGTCGAACCGCTCGGCCAGCTCGGGCACGATCCCGGCGAGCACTCCGAGTCCGCGCGAATCCGCGCCCGCAACACCGGGCAGCCGCGTCAGCCCAGATCGAGCCAGCAGCCGCAGGGTGCTCCACGGCGCGTCGTGATCGCTCTCCAGAGCACGCGCGACCGCAGTGACCGCACCTGCGAGCGTGAGCCGCTCGGCGCACTCGCTCACGAGCCGGCTCTTGCCCATGCCCGGCTCGCCCGAGATCACCAGACAGCGCGCACCGCTCTTGATTCCTTCCTCGAGCGTTCCGAAGGCGGCGGCGTGGGTCGACTTGCGGCCCAACAGAGGAGGCTCCGCTTCACTGGCCTGCACCGACGCACGCTGCCACCGGCTGCTCCGGATCCGCTCGGCCAGGGACTGCAGCTCCCGGCCGGGCTCCTCTCCGATGTCCTCGCGCAGCCGTTCGCGGAACCGGTGATAGGCAGACAGCGCTTCAGCCGCGTCGCCTGACAGGGCTGCGGCGCGCATCAGCAGGCTCGCCGACATCTCGGACGAGGGATTCAGCTGCAGCGCCCGCCCCGCGGCTTCGCGGGCCGCGCGGAAGCGGCTCTCCCCCAGCGCGGCCTCGCCCTGGCGCAGCAACAGCTCCACCCCCGACGAGCCGTACCGGGTGCGCCTCGCCGCCGCCCAGTCCTCGAAGGCGGGCGCGTCGTCCAGCGTGAAGCCCTCCAGGAAATCTCCCCTCAGCAGGGCGAGGGCCGCTGCGGGATCGCGCTCCGCCAGCGCTCCGAACTTCACCGCGTCCACGTCGAGGCCGGTGTCTTCGAGGCGGACGGTTTCGCCTTCGGAGACGAGACGCCCGGAGCCGAGTCCGGCGCGCAGCCTGCGCACGGCCTCGTTCAGCGAGTGCCGGGCCTTGTCCTGTGTCTTCTCGGGCCAGAGGAGGCCCAGCAGGTGGTCCCGCGAGCGGGTGCGATCCGGCGAAAGAGCGAGGTACACGAGCAGCGCGAGGTGCTTGCGCCACAGCACGTCGGCCGGTGGGTCGCCGCCGTCCACACGAGCCGTGGGCGGACCGAAACAGATGAGTGCGAGACGCGGAATCGTATCTGGCATGGCGGCAAAGAGGTACGACTCGCTTAGCATACGGCGCGCCGGGCCGGCGGGCTAGGTGGGACTGCGATCTATTCGACGCTGAGCCGACGCAACGGGCCAACGCAGCTGGTCACCGCAGCTGGCCACGCACGGGGGTGTTAGGGAGACTGTGGTGCGCCGGCACCCGGCCGCCGGATCTGGCGGATGGTGGCCAGGTGCTCCCGGTAGCTGCGGGAGAACAGGTGCCGCCCGTCGGCGCGGGCGACGAAGTAGAGGTAGTCGCTCTGCGGCGGATAGAGCGTGGCGATGATGCTCGCCACCGAGGACTGCCCGATCGGGCCGGGCGGGAGCCCGTCGATCAGGTACGTGTTGTAGTCGGAGCTGATCCGCAGGTCGGCGTGCGACAGGCGGCGCCACTCACCCAGGGCGTACACGACCGTCGGGTCGGCCTGCAGCCGCATGCCGCGCTCCAGGCGGTTGTGGTACACCGATGCCACGAAGGGCCGGTCCTGGTATGCCGGCATCTCACCCTCGACTATCGAAGCGAGCGTGAGGAGCTGGTGTCGCGTCATCCCCAGTGCCCTGGCGCGCTCGGTCCACTCCGGACGCCAGCGTGCCTCGAACGTGTCTGCCAGCTGGCGCACGATGGTGCGGGCGTCGTCATCCAGTCGCACGTGGTACCGGGCAGGCACGATGTAGCCCTCGATGGTCTCGGCCGGACAGCCGAGCGCAGCACGCAGCGCGGAATCGTGCGCTGCCGCTTCGAGGCTCTCGGCCGGCACGCCGACGGCACGCTCGATGACCTGTGCCACGTCGGCCAACGTGATCCGCTCGCGTATCACCAGCGCCCGCACCGGCGGCGTGCCGCGCCGCAGGTGAACCAGTACTTCGCCCATCGGCATGCCCGGCCGCAGCGGGTAGAGCCCGGGCTTGATCCCGAGATGCTTGCGCCCCAGGCGGGCGAAGTCCGCAAACCGCTCGGCTGACTTCACGACGCCGTAGGCCGCCAGGGTCTCGGCAACGGCCTCGACCGGGACGCTGTCCGGCACCGGCACCCAGACCGCTGGCTGGCCGCTCGAAACCTCGCACCCGGCCAGCGCCAGCAGCAGCGGCGCCAGCAGGCAGAACCGCACGCTTCGCATGCGCTGAGGCTAGCTCAGGGGCCCGTCACGGGCGGTGACGTGCCTAACGGCGGGCCGGTGACTGCCCCCGTGTCGGGGAGTTAACTCTCTACGGGACAATGTGTTGACTGACGTGGACCGCGGCTTGAGCGGGGCTTGGGAGGCGCCGCCTAGCTTGGCTCCAGAAGCTGACGCCAGAGCGCGTCGCAAACGACGGAACGCCCCCCACGACGAGCGGGGCAACTCAAAGGAGCCAACAATGTCGCGCAAGAAGATGACCTGGATCGCCCTGTTCGTCGTCGCCTTTGGCACCGCCGCCTGCAGCAATGACGTGGCCGGACCCGACTTCAACGTGGCTGCCGACATCGAGGAGCAGGCAGATCAGGACCTGCAAGACCAGATCGACGCGCTGCGGGAGGCACAGCGGAACCGCAAGCGCCCGAACTAAGGCAGCAGTCGGGACGGTCTGCAGAGCGAAGCTAGAAGGAACGCAGTTGAGTGAGCGAAGCGTAGGGGGCGCCGGGAGGCGCCCCTGCTTCGTTCTCTATCTCACGACTCCCACCCGCTCCCGCAGCGGCTCCAGCCAGAACACCCACACCAGAGCCGCGCCGAGCGCGGCAGCCACGAAGGCCTGTATGAGCACGGTCTGGTACGTCGGGAAGATTCCGAGCAGCGGCAACGAGGGGAGCCACTCCAACGGGGTGATGGAGATGACGCCCGCCTCCTGCAGCTCGGACACTCCCTTTCCGGCGAAGCTAAACGCCATCACGTAGAGCAGCGCGCTGGTCCCGATGAAGAACGGCTTGAGCGGCAGCCGCACGCCGAAGCGCTCGATCGCGAAGTAGACCAGAGCGAGTGCCGCAACGCCGACTGCCATTCCCGCCACGATGCCGCCCGTTGCCGCCGCGGTGCCGTCCGAAGTCGTGAACAGCGCGGCGTAGAACAGCACGGTCTCGAACCCCTCGCGGTACACCGCGAGGAACGCCACCGCCGCGAGAGCCCATGCGCTGCGGCTCGTGAGCGCGCGGGACATCTGCGTGCTCACGAAGTGCTGCCACTTGCGCAGCTCGACCTTGGAGATGAGCCAGTAGGAGACCCAGAACAGCACGGCGGCCGCAACCAGCATCGTCACGCCTTCGAGCACTTCCTGCTGCGCCGGTGCGCTGCGAAACACCGTGGCGAATCCGACCGCAGTGAGCAGACTGGCTCCGAGCGCCGCTAACACGCCGAGCCCGATCTCGCGGCGCCGCTCCGCCGCCCCAGCCTTCACGAGGAAGGCCACCAGCGCCCCGATGATCAGGATCGCCTCGAGTCCCTCGCGCAGCATTATCACGAGCGACTGCCCGAACAGAAGCGAGGGCGACGCCCGCGCCGTCAGCACGCCCGCCGCTTCGTCTAGTGCGGAATCCACCGCCCCGCGTCTCGCCGTGAGCCGCGCTTCGTCAGCGCCGCTCTCGATGGCGCCACGCAGCCCGGCAAACGCCTGCTCCACTCGGCGCGAGGCACCGGCGTCGCGCGCCCTCACCGCGCTCTCGATAGCCTCGAACTCGAGGTACGCATCGAGCGCGAGACGGCGGGCCGCGTCGGTCTCTCCCTCCAGTGCGGCATCGACCGCCCTGCCCGCGAGCTCCCCGCTCTGCCGCACCACGCGCTGCGTCCTCAGCCTGCGGTCGCCGCCCAGCTCCTCGACCGACCCGGCCACACGGGCGTACGCAACGATCGCGACGAGAGCCGAGTCGTCGTGCGATATCCCGCTGGGGCCGGCGAGTGCGGCGCCCAGCGAATCGTCGTTCAGCAATGCCGTGGCGTGGAAGTCGCTCACCAGCAGGGCGCAGTCGAGACAGCGCTCGGACAGCTCCACCGCGCCGGCCGCGGCAAGGACAGGCGATGCGCGCAGCCTGCTGGCGTAGAGCGCCAGAGCCCAGCGGTCGTCGAGCTCGATCCGGTCGGCGAACCCCGGCATGGCCGTACCGGCCACACCGACGTTGATCTTGCGGAAGAAGTCCACAGGAGCGGTCGATCGAAGTGCGCCACGGTCGGCCAGGTCTGCGGGCGGCGGATCCATGCCCGCGGCGAGCGCGCCGTCGCCGGAGCCGTCCGCCCCGTGGCACGACGCGCAGTACTGCCGGTACAGGCGCTCGCCGCGCGCGAGCGAAGGCGGGTCTGTGGGAAGCGGGTCGAGCGCGACGCCGACCGACTTCTCCAGCACGGCACGCAGCTGGGCCAGCTCACCGCGCAGCCGGCCCACCGGTGCCAGCTCGTTCACGCCGCCCGCGATGCGCTCCAGGTGCTGCAGCGCAGCATCACGGGCAGGGGCGTCGAGCCCGGCCGCGCTGCGGCGTGCCTCTTCGAGGAACAGGACGGCCTCAGAAAGCTCCTCCTGCGACACGATCTCCCCGTCTGTGACACCCTCCGCGTACTCCGCCAGCGCGATGGAGGCGACGTCGGCGATACGGCGTGCCAGTGCCGCGGCTTCCTGCTGTGCCCCGCCGGGGCGCGGTGCCAGGCTGCCCAGAGCGAGCAGGCATATGAGGAGCGTGCTGCGAGGTGATACCACGACCCGGCGTCCAATCCTTCGGTGAGTGTGCAGTCCGGCGGAACGGCGGCGGAATCTAGACAGGACCAGTCGGGATTGCAAACCACGTCAACTTCCCGGCGCGGCGCTGCTACCCCAGCAGCACCACGACGGCCGCGGCCTGCGTCTCCGTGTGTGTGAGGGATACCATCATCGAGGCCACCCCGAGCCTCTCGGCCACGTCCCTGGCGCGCTCGTGGAACAGCAGTGTGGGGCGGCCGTCGGCGCGGCGCGCCACCTCGACCTCGCGACACCCGATCCAGCCGGTCTCGCCGTCCTGGTTCAGGGCCTTGAATGCCGCTTCCTTGGCCGCGAGGCGCGCCGCCACGTGGCGCGCCGGGACTGCCTGGGCGAGGCAATACTCCCGCTCGCCGTCAGTGAGCAGCCGCTTGAAAGCCAGCTCGCCCTTGTCCTCCAGCATGCTCGCGATGCGCGGGACGTCGACCAGGTCGATGCCGATCCCCAGATGGCTCACGGACCGAACACCGTCCCCCAGGCGGCGGCGAGCCATCCCGGAGCGTCCACGTAGCCGCCAAACACCAGTCCGAGCCACACCGCCACGGCGAGCGCGGCAGCGCCGGCCGCGGCCACGGGCCAGAGCGGACGGCGCCAGCGGGACACTCCCTCCCCGACCCGATCCCAGCGGAACACCTCTGCAGCGACTCCCTTCTCGAGCTCGAGCCACGCCGCCTCCAGGCGCCGCGCTGCCAGCGTCAGTGCGTCCTGCCACGCGCCCACTTCCCCGCGCTCGGGAGACGTTGCACCGAGTGCCGACGCCGCCCGCTCCTCGAGCTGATCCAGTGCGGGAATCAGCTCGACACCTGCGGTCCCGAACCGGGCCGCCATGGCACCCTGGCGCGACGCGTCCTCCACCAGCTCGATCCGGATCCGCTGTGGCATTCCGACCGCGAGCGCCTCCGCCTCGAGTCGCGCCGTCACCCGCTCCACGACCAGCTCGGCGGCTCCCGCCACGGCCTCGTCCCAGGCTTCCATCCACGCGGCCCGACCCAGCGTGGCGAGCGCGGCCTGGCGCTCGTCGCGCGCGGCTAGCCGGCGTGCCTCGCCCGCGCACTCTATCACCCGCGTGGCGAGCCGGTACCGGGGGACCTCCATCTCGATTCCGCCGGGATCGCTCCCCGTGCCGGTCACCAGCTTCCCCAGGTAGGGCCCGAGCTCCGGCACGCGCAGGGGAACGAGCAGCCGGGGACTGGTCATGCGTATATCGCCTCGATCACCGGTTCGGGATCGGAGAAGTCCTCGAACACGGCATAGCCGCCAGAGTCTTCGAGCTCTTGCACCGAGTGCCACCCCGTTGCGACACCGATGGCCCGGGCGCCAACGCCGTCGCCGCACGTCATGTCGGCGGGTGTGTCTCCCACGATTATGACTTCCTCGCCGTGCGGCACCCTTCCCATCAGCTGCGCGGCCCGTGCGGCGGCGATGGGCGGCAGCTCCGAGCGCACCGCGTGGTCGGAGCCGTACGCCCCTAGCTTGAAGCGCGACAGGTCCACCCCCGCCGCACCGAGCTTGAGCCGCGCACCGTCCTCGACGTTTCCGGTGAGCAGTCCCACCAGCGCGTCGTTGTGTTCGTCCAGGATGTCCAGCAGCCGGGCCACACCGGGGAACAGTCTGATCTCGCTGCGGCGCTCGGCCAGCGCGTCGCCCAGCAGCTCCACGTAGCGCCGGCACACCGCCTGCACGTGCTCCTCACTCTCCGCGTGGGGGTGCTCGGCCAGCTGCATCAGCTCGATCACTATTTGCGGATCGGTCTTTCCCTCGAAGCGGTAACCGTCGATCGGGCCCGTCGCTCCCATCTCTTCCAGCAGGGCCTGGCCGATGGCCGAGCGTCCCGCGCCCGCCGTCCAGACGAGGGTGCCGTCAATGTCGAAGAGAACCAGCTTCTTCATCTCACTCCGCCAGCCCGGGGACGCCCCCGAGCCCGGTTGCAGCGCGCACTGCGCGCTCGATTGCCGCTGCCGCCGCGTCCTGCGCCAGCACTTCCACGGTCAGCGGTGCGGCGCCCTCCAGCTGTCCCGTGCTCACGGCGAACACCACGTCCCCGTCGAACTGCGTACCGACCGGTGTGATGCGCCGCGCGAGTGCGTCGGCCGCCATATCGGCGACGCCGGCCAGCTGCGTCCGCTCCAAAGCTGCGTTCGTCGCAGTCACGACCAGCGTGGTGTTGGCACCGGGCCGCGCAAACGACCCGCCGGCCGGGACGCCGTCTGCCAGCAACGCGCGGGCATCCACGAAGCTCCCATCCCTGCGCGCGCCGGCCACGATGCTGCCGGCCGCGTCGCGCACGTCTCCGAACGCATTGACTACCGCGAGCGCGCCCACCACCAGGTCGCCGCGCCGCTCGGCCCACGTGCCGACTCCGCCCTTCATAGCGCCCTCGATGCCCAGCACCTTGCCCACCGTCGCACCGGTCCCGGCTCCCACCGAACCCTCCTCGACCGCGGTCGCCGCTGCATCGCATGCCGCGTACCCGTCTTCCGGTCCGGGCCACGCGTCGGCCCGGCCCAGTGCCAGGTCGAACACGACGGCGGCGGGCACGATGGGCACGACGCCCACCTGCACGTCGAAGCCGCGTCCCCGCTCGGCGAGCCAGCGCATCACCCCGTCGGCGGCGCCAAGTCCGAACGCGGAGCCTCCCGTGAGCAGAATGGCGTGGATTCCGGGAACGAGGTGACGCGGCGAGAGCGCGTCGAGCTCGCGTGTGCCGGTTGCGCGGCCGCGCACGGCCGCCGCTGCGGCCATGCCCTCGGGCGGTCCCAGCACGACCGTGCAGCCGGTTCCGGCTTCCCTGTCCGTAGCGTGCCCGACCGTGAGGCCCCGCACGCCGGTCAGCGCGGGCGCCGGATCGCCCATGCTACGAGCCGCCCTCCTTGGCCTGGCATTCCTTGCAGAGCGTAACCCCCCGCATCGAGCAGATGAGGCAGACGAACGTGCCGCATCCGTCGCAAGGGTACCCCTCGGACGCCCGCTCCTCGTTGCCGCATGCGCGGCATACCATGACGTCCTTCTCCTTGAGCTCGGCCATCAGCACCTCCTCGGCTCGGGGCTCGCAGGCCGTGTCTCCTGTAAGAAGCCTGCCGCACTCGTGTGGGCGCAAGGCGGTATCATTGGGGCACCACCACGGAGACGGCTCCCGGTACGATATCGGCCGTGAACGGCGTTTCGCCGCACGGCTCACCGTCCAGCTGCACCGGACGCGGCGTATCCGTCTCGATCGTGACGGACTTGCCGCGCACGAACAGCACCCGCTCGCCGCCGTGTCCCAGGCCCGTGATGATGCGGAACACCACGTCCACGCCCTCCGCCACGTTCTTGGCGTTGAGCACCACGACATCGAACAGCCCATCGTCGAACAGGATGTCCTGCTTGAGCCGCACCAGGGGCGGGATGATCAGGCCGCAGTTCGCCACCAGCACCGTCGCGGCGTCGGCCTCGAAGGTCTCTCCATCTACGGTGATCCGGTGGTGCACCACCTTGAGCCGGCGCACCAGCAGGTCCCACGCCCGTGCCACGTATGCGCCCATGCCCCAGCGCCGCTTGGCGGCGCCCGTAGTCACGGCCATCAACTCCGCGTCCACACCTGCGCCGGCCGCCACCGCGAAGTACGTGGCCGCGCCGCGGCATTCCATCTGTCCCAAGTCGATGCGGCGCGGCGTGCCCCTCATGGCGATCTTGGCCGCCTTCTTCGGATCACGCGGCAGCTTCAAATTGCCGGCCAACAGGTTGCCGGTGCCTCCCGGAATCAGCCCCACCGGTATGTCGGAGCCCACGATGCCGCGCATCGCCTGCATCGTCGTACCGTCACCCCCGTACACGGCGATGAGATCCACGCCGGTGTCCACACCCATGCGCGCCAGGTCTTCGGCGTGGCCCGGTGTGTTGGTGCCGGCCACGTCGAGATTCCACCCCTCCTTGGTGAACACCCGGCTCACCACGGATACGACTTCCGGATCTGTCCGGGCCGCGACGGGATTGAAGATGAGGAGGGCTCGCGCCACTAGTACCTGTTCTCCCAGAGGAAGTCCAAACCTAATTGATATCGCGCCGCCAGGTTGTAGTTGGGCGACTCGCAGCTTCGCAGGGGATCCACGCTCGCCGCCACCAGCCACCGCTGGCTGAGGCGGAACTCGAGGCTGGCGCCGATATCGATGCTGGAGGTCTGCGCCGCGCAGAGCCGCGGCTTGGCCCGCAGCAGCGCGCTCGTCCCAAGGACCTGGAACCTCTTGCCCACCACCAGCTCGGCGCCGGCCAGCTCGCCCGACCGCCCCGTCTCGGGATTCACCTGGAAATAGTCCAGCGGGATGCCGACGTCGGACACGAGAGCGTAGCCGATCTGGCTCGACAGCGTCCCGAACGCCTGCTGCCATGCCAGCCATTGGGCGATCTGCCCCTCGTTCCCGGCACGCAGCCCAGGGGCGCCGAACACCAGCAGCGAAAAGATCTCGGTTTCCGACAGCGGCGGGCGGGCGTCGCTGCCGAGTGTGAGCGTCGGCTCGTACAGCGTGCCCCCTATGTTCACGTACACGGTGATGTCGTCACCGCGGTTGGTGTTGACCTTGTGCTCGGCCTCGATGTCGAGGTCGGCGTTGAGATCGTCGGTGCCCAGGTAGCGCACCTGTCCCCGAGTCACGCGGAACTCGCGCACCGAGCCCGTTCCCTCGGCCAACCCCACCTGCAGCTGGTAGGTGCCGCGGCGCGCCTCGAGAATGCCATCGAACCGATACAGATCGAGGGCCCGGCTCAGGTACACGAAGCCCTCGAGCTGGATGTCGGCTTCGGAGGAGCGCAGCCACATGTCGCGCCCCATCTCGACGCGCACGCTGTCTATCCGCAGGCTGTCTATGAACAGGTTCTCGAACCGCCTTCCCAGCCGCTCGCGCCTGAGGGCCGTGGTGTCGACGAACTGCGCGAACAGACTGTCCTCGAGGTTCACGATGTCCTTGCGCAGCATGTCCGCGAAATGCAGCACGCCGTGAGTGGCCTCCGCCCGGCCGGTGAGCGCGGCTCCGAAAAACGGCCCCTGGAGGCGCACGTCCGCGGTGGTCGTGAGCGTGAGGAAGTCGGCCACGTTCATGGCCTCGAACTCGTCGCTGCTGATCTGTAGGTCGAGAATCGGCTTGCTCAGCTCGTCGAGCCGCACGTGACCCGTCACTTCGGCGGTGCCGCCTCCGCTGGCCAGCGTGAGCCGGCGCACGAGGATGCTGTCGCCCGAGAAGCCGATCAGTCCGCTGATGGAATCGTGGCGCACCCCCAGGGACGGAAGGGTCGCGCCACCACCATCCACCGAGATGCGTCCGCCCAGCACCGGATCGGCCCACGTGCCCATAACCCCGAAGTCGGCGTTCAGCATGCCGGCCAGTTCCTGCGCAGAGGGCAGAGTCCCCTCGAACGATGACAGGTCCACGCTGTCGGCAAGCGCGCGGATGCGAATCGGTCCGTCGAGGCGGCGCCGCTCTCTGGGCGCGAACGCGAGGTCGAGCGGGAGCTCCACCTCCACGTCGAGTATTGGTTCGCCCCGGCGCACCAGCCGAACCTCGCCGTCGAGCCGCTGATCCCGGTAGTCAACCACGAGCCGGATGTAGGGCGGGCGGAACCGGTCGAAGACGCCGTTGGCCAGGTTGCCGTCGATGCGGAACGTGGGCAGCTCCGCCGACCCGGCCAGCCGCAAGGTCCCTCCGACCTCGCCCCCCACGAGGTCGTGGTCGCCCTGCATGAGGAGCCAAACGTCGCCCACCGGAAGCGCGTCGACCGATCCGGTTAGGTCGCCCGGTCCCGAGAAGGGCACGCGGCCGTGTACCGCGGCAAACCCGCCTCCCCTCGTCTGATCGAACGCGACGCCGAACAGCGTGACGCCGCTGTCATCCACGGCGACTACCGCCGCAGTGTCCAGGAACCAAGGGCCGGACGCAAGCAGCAGGCCGACCGAGTCCACCGGTATCGTGTAGCCCGTCGAGTCGATAAAGAGCGAGCCCCACCCGATCCAGCTGCCGCTCTCGTACTTCCCGAACACGCCCCGCGTGTGCCAATCGAGCGAGTCGAGCGAGCCTTCCGCCGCGACCTCCACGTCCGCGAAGCCGAGGTTTCGCACGCCCACAGAGTCAGCAGCGAGCGAGAACGCGAGCGCGCCCTCCGGGCTGTAGCTGATCCGGCCGGACGCGCCGGTCAGCTGCAGGTCGGCACGCCTCAGGTCTCCCTCGGCGAGATCCACCCTGAGCGCGAACGCATCGAGCGAGCCCTCCATCACTCCCGAGAGGCGGGCACTGCCGCGGGGGGGAATCTCTCCCACATCGAGCGGACCCAGCCACTCCTCGAGCGTGGGCTCCAGCGCGCCGAGCGAGTCGCTGGCGACGGCGAACAACAGTATTCCGCGGCGCGGGGCCTCGATGCCGATGCCGCCCTGCGCACCGAGACGGAGCCCGCGCGCCCACACTTCCAGCGTGTCGAACTGCAGCAGTTGGTCTTCGACACCGACCGTGGCACGCACGCTGTCGAGGGCCACGCCGTTCACGAGCGACGGCCGCAGCGCCAGACGCAGTCTGCCGGACGCCGCGCCGTCGTAGCGGTCCACGCCGCCGCCCTCCACTGCACCGTCGAGCCGCGTCACGGGCAGGGAAGAATCCAGTGCCTGCAGGTCGAGAGCGGCGAGCTCGGCTCTCAGGAAGTGCGCGCCGCGGCGGTCCTCCAGCAGCTGCAATGCCGCGGCCCCCCGCACCTCGCCGGCGGGTCCGGCCAGCTGGACGTCCATTTCCAGGGAATCGAGCCAGCCTGCGAAGACCACACGCCCTGCGAGAGCGCTCTGCAGCCCGAAGCCGGTGTACGTCGACTCGAAGCTGCCGAGGTGGAGCGAGTCGAACTGGACGTCGCCCCACAGCCCGACGGTGTCGCCCTGCGCGTCCACCGTGAACCTGCCGTGCGCCGTCGTCTCGGGCAGCGGGGCGTCGGCGTAGCGCAGCACGCCATCGTAGGTCGGGTTGAGCCAGGCGCCGTTCAGCGTGCCGCTGCCGCGCATGCGGCCCAGCAGATCGATGGCGCTGATGAGCCGCCGCACGGTTCCCAGCGCGATGTCGGCCGAGTCCAGTGCGAAGTCGTGGAACACGAACTCTCCGGGGCCGCCCACCGCCACGATTCCCTCGCCGCGGATGTACGACTCGGGCCAGCCCTCGACGAGCGAGTCCCGAAACGTCCCGTGAACGCCGAGCAGCAGGTCATCCCGCGGCCCGTTGGCCCAGACGCGCCCCGTCAGCCGCCCCAAAATGGGCAGCGTGTCGAACACCGCCCGCGTGAACTCGAAGTCGAAGTTGTCGACGTCGAGGTCCATCCCCACCAGCGCCCAGTCGGAGCCCGGGCCGAGGACCGCACCGAGGCGCCCGCGCGCGGCCCCGCGGCCGCCCAGCCCCGTCAGGTCCATCTCTTCGCCCTCGATCTCGGTCACACTGCCGCCGTTCAAGGCGCGCACCGAGAAGCGGCCGCTTCCGGCGAGCCCGGGCGGAAGGTCGCGCGCGAGACCGAGCACCTCGTCCGACACGACGTAGGCGGCGTCGATCTCCAGGTTGGGGAGCAGCGGCCCGGTGAACCACGTCAGGGCGCCAGTCACCCCTGCCTCGCTCTGCGGCAGCCGCACGCGGGACAGATCCATGGCAATGGAGTCGCCCTGGATCTCCACCACCCCCCGCGCCGCGGCCAGTGACACGGCGGGATCGGACGCCTCGGCTCGCAGCCGTTCGATCTCGATCCGGATGGCGTCGTCCCCAGGCAGCGGAGACGCGATGCGCACGTACGGGAAGCGGCCGTTGATGCCCTCTACGCGGCGCACGCGGAGATAGCCGCGCGGTCCCTCCTCTCCCTCCAGCACCGAGGGCCTGCCGCGCCGCTCCGGAGTGCGGATGAGCACGCTGCCGTCTATCACGATCGCATCGTTGAACGCGATCAGCGGACCCGGCCCACCGTCCTCGCCGTCGTCACCGTCCCCGCCTCCCGACAGGATCACGTCGGCGTTGAGCTTCTCGCCGCGCGCCCACTGCACCAGGTTCACCCGCGGCCTGACCAGGGTGAGCTGGCCCAGCACGATGCGTCCGCTCAGGAGGTCGTTGAGGCGGTAGCGCAGGCCGACCCGGTCGATGGTCGCGAACAGCACGCCGTCCTCACCCACCACCGTCACGTCCTGCACCTCGAGCCCGCGCAAGAACGAGCCACCCACTTCGCCGATCGTGAGCGTGGCGCGCAGGTTGTCGTTGGCGGCGCGCTCGGCCAGTTCCACCACCAGCCGGCGCCCGGGGGCCGTGCGGAACGCAGCCGCACCCAGCCCGAGCACGGTCCCCCCGAGCCAGCAGACGACGATCAAGAGCCAGACCAGGGCCGGACGGCGCATCAGAAGGCCTGCCCTATCGAGAAGTTGAGCTGGAAGTGGTCCCAGAAGCTGGACTCGGGGGCGAAGTCCTCTTGCAGCAGCACCAGGACGTTGTCGATCAGCTGTCCCTGCGCGTCCAGAATCCGGAGGTCGGCGTACAGTGGCGCCGCTTCCGGCGGGTACGGGTTGATGCCGATGTCCAGGCGGATCGGCCCCAGGGGCGAAGCGATGCGGATTCCCACGCCCGGCGTCAGGCGCAGCTCACTCAGGTCGAAGATCTTGCCCTGCCTGATGATCACCTGGCCGGCATCGAGGAATACTGCTGCAGTGAAGGTGCGCGACAGCGCGTAGCGCCACTCCACGTTCGCCAGGAACAGGTCGTTGCCGCCCGAGGCCGAGGTCCGCAGCGTCGTCGTGTCGACGTCCACCATTCCCGCGGAGTCGACGGCGTCCACAACGCGCTGGATCGGACCCAGCTGATTGAACGGGAAGCCCCGCACCGTGTTGGGCCCACCTGCGTAGAAGCGCTCGTCCACCGGCACGAAGCGGAGCGCTTGTCCTTCGAAACCGCGCTCCGGTGCCACGATCGCGCCGAGCTTCACCCGCCACCCCACCACACTGCGCCGCGAAAGCTGGTGGTGGGAGGCGTACTCGGCCACGCCCTTGAGGAACTGCGACAGGGTGTCGGACCCGACCAGCGGACCCGAGTAGCGCACTTCGGCCGAGAGCCGGCCGCCGCGAATCGGATCGACCAAGGGGAGGCGGCGCTCCCGCGCAAACGCCGCCGAGATGACGCCGCGGAACTGCGGCTCCTTGAACGCCTCGATGTCCTCCTCACGGCAAACATTCAGGAACGTGCAGTAGGTCACGTTTTCGGCGAGCGTCTGACCGTACGCCAGGCTGTAGCCGAGCGTGAGCGGCATGCGCCAGGCCAGCTTGTAAGTCCAGGCCAGTCCGCCGCCCGCCGCAGTGCGCACGAACGCCGCGAGCTCGCTGTGCCGCTCGGTAAACACGGACAGCACGGCCTCGGCCCGGCGGTGGAACACGAACGGCTGGGTGATCGCCGCGGACAGGTTGAAGTTCAGATCCAGGCGCTCTTCGGGCTCGTCGCTCAGCGCGGGGCACAGCGAGTTGGAGAGATTGACCGGATTGCCCGCGCCGATCTTGGAGAAGCCGGCGAACAGGTCGAGCCGCCGGCCACCCCCCGTGAAGTTGCGTGCGGTCCACCCGGTGAGGCCGCGGAAGCAGTCCACCGTTCCGTACCCTGCGCCGAACCGCAGCCGGTGCAGCGGCCCCTCCGCCACCTGCGCCAGCACGGTCGCGAGCGAATCGTCGGGTCCGCTGGGCAGGGAGTCGGCGAGCCGCACGGTCGCGTAGTTGAACATGCCGGTGCGGTACAGGTCGAGTTGGCTCTGGTACTGGTCGCGCCAGGAGTAGGTGCGGCCCTCCCGCAGCCACAGCGTCTTGCGCACGACGTTCGGGTGTATCGTCTCGGTGCCGCTCACCTCCACGCTGTCCACGGTGATCCGTGGTCCCGGTACCACCTCGAAGTGGATGTCGGCGGTGCGTGCAGCGACCCTCTCATCGAAGTTGCGGTACACCTCGGCGTAGGGGTATCCGCGCATCGCGAGCCGAGCCCGCACCGTGTCCACCGAGGCCTGGAACTGCAGCCGGTTGAACGGCCCGCCCACTCGCAGCGGCATGGCCTGGTACAGCTCCTCGACGGGGACTATGTCGCTCGTGCCGGACACCCTCAGCGTCATCACGCGGATCGGTTCGCCCTCGTGGATGCGCACCGTTACGAACGCATCTCCGTTGGAGCGCCGCACTGTGGTGTCCACAGCCACGGCGGGGAAGCCGCTCAGCCGGTAGAGCGCCTCGAGGCGCAGCACGTCGCGGCGGAACTCCGTCTCGTCCAGACGGCTCTTGTGTCCCAGTCCGATCCAGCGGGTGACGCCCCACCGGGCTATGGCGGCGGAGTGGGTTGTGGCGATGGAGCGCCGCAGGGTGTAGTCGTCGATCGACTCGTTGCCCTCGAACGAGAGCCGGCGCACCACGAGGCCCTGCTGCGCCCCATTCTGACCCCAGACGGTGCCCGGCGCGCAGACCAGCGCAGCGATCAGCAGCGAGTGACGGAGTCGGGAACCGATGGGACGCCCCGTTCCCGCTCTAACGCGCCCCTGCCCGCCGCCCCCGCGAGCGTCGATTGACGCCGCCCCGGGCTGCCGGTAGGTTGCCGCTCCGGATGTTCGCAATCGGTACCTTCACGCAATCCATGATCCCATGATCATACCCGCCCCGGCGTTCCGCAGCATCCTCGCGAGCATCCTGGTGCTCGCGGTCGCCTCTTCCCTGGCCGCACAGGAGCCGCTGGCCGAGCGGCTGGACCGCCTGCTGGACGCTCCTCCCTACGACCGCGCCCTGTGGGGCGTGCTGGTCGTGGACGGCAGGGGCCGGGAGCTCTACGCCCGCAACGCCGACCGGCTGTTCATTCCCGCATCGAACGCGAAGCTCGTCGTGTCCGCTGCCGCCAGCGCGCTGCTGCCGCCGGATTACCGCGCCGTGACGAGCGTCCATGCGACGGGCCCGCTGACCGATGGCGTCCTGGACGGAGACCTGGTGATCTATGGACGCGGGGACCCGACGTTCTCCGAGCGCTGCTACGGACCCGACACGCTCGCCGTCGGGGCCTGTGACTCTCTCTGGACCCGCGTGGATATGCTGGCCGACCGCATCGCGGCGCGCGGTGTGCGTCACGTGACCGGTGCCATCGTGGGGGATGGGAGCTTCTTCGACGCCACGCTGGTGCACCCGGCGTGGGAAACATACGACGTCAACTGGTGGTACGCGGCACCCGTCTCGGGTCTCGGGTTCAATGATAACTCGGTGAACGTGACATGGGGCCCGGGGCCGGCCGTGAACGCACCCGCACGGGTGTCGTTCGAGCCCGATCTGGGGCTGTTCCGCTTCGAGAACCGCACCCGCACGGTGCCGGCGGGCGAGCGCCGCACGATCGACTTCTTCCGGAAGCCGGGCACGATGGATATCTGGAGCGAGGGCACGGTCCCGCTGGAGCACCGCCAGCGGACCGAGTACTTCGCGCTGCCCGACCCGAACCTCTACTTCGCCGCTGCGCTGCGCGCCGCCCTGGCCCGAAGGGGTGTGAGTGTGGCCGGGCCGACGCTCTCGACTACCGACTCGCTGACTTACGCAGCCGCGCGGCAGCGGGGCCCGCTCGTGGAGTTCGACTCTCGCTCCGTCGCGGACATGATCTTCCCGATACTCAACTCGAGCCAGAACTGGTTCGCCGAGATGCTGCTCAAGACGGTGGGCCGCCGCGCGGGCGGGGTGGGGTCGTGGCGTTCCGGTCTCGAGGCGGAGAAGCGCTTCCTCATTGACTCGGTGGGGATCGACTCCACCGCCTTCGCACTGAGCGACGGATCCGGACTGTCCAGCGGCAACCTGATCACGCCGCGTGCGTTCGCGCGGCTGTTGGCCTACATGCTGCACCATCCCAACAACGAAGGCTTCATGCGCGCGCTGGCCCGCGCGGGAGAACGGGGATCGCTCAGGAACCGCTTCGGCGGCACGCCGCTCGAGGGCCGCGTGCTGGCAAAGACCGGGAGCATATTCCGGGTGCAGACGCTGAGCGGCTACATCGAGCGGCCCGACGGGGAGATCCTCGTGTTCTCGGTGATGGTGAACAACTACGTGGGGCGCTACAGCGGCATGATGAACCAGATCGATGCGGCGGTCGTCGAGATGGGCAGAGAGTAAGCGGCCGCTTCTCACCGAGCCGCGCGCAGTGCCGCCATCATCTCGTCCACGCTGCAGAACTTCACGCGCGGCCTACCCGCGCCTTCGCCCCGCTCGACCTCCACCCGGTCCAGCACTCGCCAATCGCCGAACGAAATGGTCCGTGGCTGGCGCTCGCGCACCATCTGGTCGGCAGCCTCCGGATCGGGGTGCGGCGGATCCAGCATCCGGCCGGCGTGAGCATCCTCCACCATGCGCGCTACGGTCTCGGCGGCGTCGGGTTTGTTGGTGCCGATCACGCCCGACGGGCCGCGTTTGATCCACCCACTCACGTAGAGTCCCGGCAGCGGCGCGCCGCCTTCCTGCGGCACGACCCGGCCGTCTTCGTTCGGCACTATCCCCCACCTCTCGTGGAACGGCAGCCCGGGGAGCGGCACCCCACGGTATCCCACGGATCGGAACACCATGTCCACCGGCAACTCCTCGATCCGTTCCGTGGGACGCGGCCTGAGTGAGCCGTCGTCGCTCGCATACAGCTCGTTCTGCACCAGCTTCATCCCGGTTACCTGGCCGGCCGCGTTGCCGGTCAGCTCGAGCGGCGAGACGAGAAACCTGAGCGTGAGCTTCCGCTCCTTCCCTTCCGCCGGACGTGCGGCGGCGGCCTGCAGGATCTCGACCTTTTTGCGCAGGGCGGGATCGTCCGACCGATCGACCATCTCCCGGCTCAACTGGTCGAGGTGCACCTCCTCCGGCCGCAGCACGAAGTCGGCCCCTTCCAGCTCGCCGAGCTCCTTCACCTCCGCGTTGGTGCAGGCGGCCTGGGCCGGACCGCGCCGCGCCAGGACGACCACCTCCTTCACGCGGCTGCGGCTGAGGGCATCGAGAGCGTAGTCCGCGATGTCGGTCGTGGCGAGTTCCTCGGGAGTGCGGCACAGGATGCGGGCCACGTCCACCGCCACGTTCCCGATGCCCACCACCGCGACGCGCTCGACCGAGAGGTCGAACTCGTGGTCGCGGTAGTCGGGATGGCCGTTGTACCACGCCACGAACTCGGTTGCCGTGTGGGAGCGGGCCAGGTCCTCGCCGGGGATGTCCATGCGGCGGTCGGTCTGTGCACCGGTCGCGAAGCAGACCTGATGGTAGTGCCGCTGCAGATCCTCCAGTGTCACGTCCGCGCCGTAGTCGACGTTGCCGTAGAACCGGAAGCCCGGGCGCCCCGCGATCTTGTCGTAGACGCGGACTACCTTCTTGATCTTGGCGTGGTCCGGCGCGACCCCGAAGCGCACCAGTCCGAACGGCGTGGGCAGCCGCTCGTACATGTCCACCAATACGGTCAGGTCGTCGCGCCCCAGAAGGTGCTCCGCCGTGTAGAACGCAGCGGGCCCCGAGCCGATGATCGCAACGCGCAGTGGTTCGCTCGCGGTGCCTGGAGTCATGCGGCATTGTACAGCGCGGGCCAGTCCCGTGTAAGTCGCCGGCGCTGCCTTCCCCCGCTCCGCCGCACGGCCTAGCTTCCCGGAACTGTGACGATCTACACCAAGACGGGCGACGGCGGGGAGACCTCCTTCTTCGGGGGCGGACGGGTCCCCAAGGACGATGTCCGCGTTGCCGCGTACGGCAGCGTCGACGAGCTCAACTCGGCGCTCGGAGTGGCCATCGCGACCGACCCCGGAGACTTCGAGGCCGATCTGCTGCAGCGGGTGCAGTCCGACCTGCTCGCCATAGGCGGCAGGCTCGCGAGCCCCGATCCGGGCAAGGTGGCCAAGGCGCTGGACCGGGCACCCGTGAGCGACGAGCGGGTGGCCGACCTGGAGGCGGCAATAGACCGCGCCGAGGAAGAGCTGCCTTCGCTGACACAGTTTCTACTGCCGGGCGGCACGCTCAAGGCGGCGCAGCTGCACTTTGCGCGAACCGCATGCCGCCGAGCCGAGCGGCAGGTCGTAGCGCTGAGCCACCAAGCGGCTCTCGCGCCCGCGATCCTGCGCTACCTGAACCGCCTGTCGGATCTGCTCTTCGTGCTGGCGCGTTTGGCCAACCTCAGGGCAGGTACGACCGACCGGACCTGGTAACATGCCGAGCTACACCTTCTATCAGCTGGACGTGTTCACGAGCCGGCCGCTCAGCGGCAATGCCCTGGCCGTCTTCCCGGATCCCGCAGATCTCACTCCGGAGCAGATGCAGGCACTCGCCCAGGAGATGAACCTCTCGGAGACCACGTTCGTGTTCGACTCGGATGTGGCCACGCACCGGGTGCGGTTCTTCACGCCCACCGCCGAGATCCCCCTTGCCGGCCATCCCACGGTGGGCACCTGGTGGCTGCTCGCCGAGCTGGGACGACTCGAGCTGCCCCGGGACGGGGCGTTGGAGATCACGCAGGAAACCGGCGCGGGCGTGCTGCCGGTGACGATCCACGCGCGGGGCGGCTCGCCGCAACGCGTAGTGATGGTGCAGGCGGAGCCCGAGTTCGGTGCCCGCGTGGAGGACACCGGACTGCTGGCCCACGCGCTGGGCGGCACGGAGACCCTGATCGAGTCGGGCCCAGCCCCCCAGGTGGTCTCGACCGGGCTGCCTCAGCTCATGGTCCCCTGCGAATCGCTCGAGGCGCTGCGCTCCCTGCCGAGCGGCGGGGCGGGGAGCGAGCTCATATCGCTGCTGCGCGATCTCGGCACCGACTGCGCCATGCTCTACGCGCTGGAGACCGAGCTGCCCGAGGCCACCGTGCACTGCCGCATGTTCGCACCCGGCCTGGGGGTGTACGAGGACCCGGCCACCGGCAGCGCCGCCGGTGCCCTGGGCTCCTACCTCGTGCAGTACGGGGTGGTGAGCCCGACCGACGGGACGGCATCGATCGTCGTGGAGCAGGGCATCGAGATCGGCCGTCCCAGCCTGATCCACGTGGAGGTGGACGTGGGTGCGCGGGGCGAACCGTCCCAGGTCCGCGTCGGCGGGGAAGCGGTCACCATCATCGAGGGCGAGGTGCGACTATAGCCGCGACGGTCATCCCCGTCCCCCTCCCCGAGGCTCCCTACGACATCGTGCTGGGCGCCGGCCTCATGGAGGGGCTCGCCGACCACGTCTCCCAATACTGCCCGGCGTCGGCCTACGCCGTCATCAGCGACAGCAGCGTGGCGCCCCTCTACGCCGAGGCCGCCGCGGCGGCGCTCGAGCAGCTGGCTCCCACCCGGCTGGTGACCTTCCCGGCGGGGGAGTGGAACAAGACCCGGGAGACCTGGGCCCAGCTCACCGACGAGCTGCTCGGTGCGGGCCTCGACCGCGAAGCGGCGATCGTGGCCGTGGGGGGCGGTGTGGTGGGCGACCTCGCCGGGTTCGTGGCGGCCTCCTACCTGAGAGGCGTGCGCTGCGTCCAGGTCCCGACCACGCTGCTGGCCATGATCGACAGCGCGATCGGCGGCAAGACGGGCGTCGACACCCCGTTCGGCAAGAACCTGGTGGGCGCATTCCATCAGCCGGCCGTGGTGGTGGCCGACGTGGCCACGCTGGGCACGCTCCCGCCGGTGCAGCTCGCGGCCGGGATGTCCGAGGCACTCAAGCACGGGATAATCGCCGACGCCGGGTACTTCGACGCCCTCGTTGCCGCCCGGGAGGGACTCCGCGCCCGGCAGCCCGACGCGCTCCTTCCCGCGGTGCGGCGCAGCATCGAGATCAAGGCCGGGATCGTGGCCGAGGACGCACTGGAGAGCGGCCGCAGGGCGGTGCTCAACTTCGGCCACACGGTGGCACACGCGCTGGAGGCGCTGCAGGGCTACGAGATGCTGCACGGCGAAGCAGTGGCCGTCGGGATGCTGGCCGAGGCGCGGCTGGGAGAGAGCGTGGGGGTCACCATGCCGGGCGTGGCAGACCAGGTGCGCCGGGGGCTCGAAGCGTTCGAGCTGCCGCTGGCACCCGGTTCTGAGCCCGACCCCGACGGTCTCCTGGAGGTGATGCGCCGCGACAAGAAGAACCGCTCCGGTACTGTCAGGTTTGCACTTCCGCAGCGCCTGGGAGAGATGGCCCGAGGACCCGCCGGCGAGTGGACGGTGAGCGCCTCGGAGGACGCCGTTCGGGAGATTCTGCAGCTTCCTGCCTGATCCGCGACATCATCCACACATCATCAACACAGTAGAGCGACAGTCAGATGTCGTAAATTGTTGTCACATAACAATATGACACACCATCCATCATGGCTGTCAACATCATGTGGAAACCGCCCTGGTGGACAAAACCGGCAACGGCTTGCGAGAGAACGATTTGTGATGTGGAAAACGCTTTTTTCTTGACCGTATCAGCGGCGTTTCCTATATTCGGCCGGCCTGCCATCGGTCATTTTGGCGGGCTTTTCCGACCGTCCTCCCTCCCGGGGTCCCGACCTAATCACGGGGAGCGTATGGCCCAACTCCGAAGCGAGAAGCAGAAGGGCTTCTTTCGCACCCCTGCATCCGGTGCTTTCGACCAGTACCTGCAGGACATCCAGAAGCTTCCGCTGATAGGGAACGCCGAAGAAGAGCGGCGCCTCGCCAGGCGGGCGAGAAGCGGCGATGAACAGGCCGCCGAGCGGCTGGTTACGGCGAACCTGCGGTTCGTGATCTCATACGTGAAGAAGTACCAGGGACACGGCCTCGACCTCTCGGAGCTGGTGGCCATCGGCAACGAGGGGCTGCTCAAGGCGGTGAAGAAGTTCGATCCGGATCAGGGTGTGAAGTTCATCTCCTACGCCGTGTGGTGGGTGCGGCAGGCGGTTCTCAAGGCACTGGCGGAGCAGACCCGCAGCGTGCGGATCCCGCTCAACCAGAACAGTCACTTGATCCGCATGTCCCGCACCGAGACGTACCTCTCGCAGGAGCTGGGGCGGGAGCCCACCGATGCGGAGATCGCGAAGGCCCTGCAGGACACCGAAGAGAACGTGCGCAGCGCCCGCCGCATGACAGCGGCCGAGATGTCGCTCGACGCGCCCATCGACCGTTCCGACAAGGACGCCGCCACGTTCGGCGAGAGGTTTGCCGGACAGGAAGGCGGGGAGATCGAGGAGCGGACCGACGGGCGGCTGATGCGCGAGTTCATCGACGGAGTGTTCGAGAAGTACCTGACTCCCAGGGAGCGCAAGATCCTCTACCTCTACTACGGTCTGGAGGAAGGCTCCGAAGGTATGACGCTCGAGAAGATCGGTGAGCTGATGGGCGTCACCCGCGAGCGGATCCGGCAGATCCGGGAGCGCGCG
This sequence comes from Gemmatimonadota bacterium, assembly GCA_039586895.1. Lineage (GTDB taxonomy): Bacteria > Gemmatimonadota > Gemmatimonadetes > Gemmatimonadales > GWC2-71-9 > WVYX01. The sequence continues at coordinate 50,040 of JBDHJM010000001.1, forward strand.
TTCGAGAAACTGCGCGAGAGCCCGCACGGAGAGGCGCTCAAGGGGTTCTGGGTGGCAGCTTAGTGGTCCCGAAGCGGTACCCCTCCGGGGGCGGCCGGCTCGTGCCGGCCGCCTCTTTTTTTGCGCCGGTCGCGCACCCACCACCACCCTGAGGGTTGTAGTTTAGGACATGAGCACGCACACCCTCCCGGTTTTTCCCCTCCCGCATGTCCTGTTCCCGGGAGCCGCGCTTCCGCTGCACGTCTTCGAGCCGCGCTACCGTCAAATGCTGGCGGACTGCCGTGATGGCGACGGCCGGTTCGGGATCGCGTACGTGATTCCGACGCCATACACCGACCCCGCGCCCTCACCGGGTGCCGTGGGATGCAGCGCGGTCGTCGAGAGGGCCGAGCCCCTGACCGACGGGCGGCTCAACATCCTGGTGACGGGCGAGCGGCGGTTCCTGCTGCGCACCTACCTGGAGACCGACCGCCTCTACCGGGTGGCCGTGGTGGAGCCGTTCGAGGACGAGGCGTGGGACGCCGACGACGTCGGCGAGCTCGCGGCCGCGGTGAGCCGTGACTTCGCGAGCTACCTCGAGGCGCTCGAGTCGATGGGGGTGGTGCCGCCCCGCGGTGTGGAGCTGGCCGAGCAGCCCGCCGCTCTCTCGTTCCAGGTAGCGGCCGCCCTGGACATCGAGCCCAAGGTGAAGCAGGCCCTGCTGGAGCTGCGGCAGCCCAGCCACAGGCTGCGCCGCCTGGGAGTCATCCTGGGAGAACTGACGCGCCAGGCCCGGAAGGAGTCCGAGACGCGGGCCCGAGCCAAGGGCAACGGGGGAGGCACGCCGCCCACCGCGTCGGAGCTGCGCGAGTAACGGTGGCGATCCCCGCCGCGGCTCTCACCGCGCTGACCGCGATTGTCGGCTCCCGCTGGGTCCGCCGCGCCCGAGCCGAGATGGAGACGTACGCCTCGGACGGGCTGCCCACGCACCGCTCGCTGCCGGGCGCAGTAGTTCTGCCGGGGAGCCGCGACGAGCTGGTTGAGACCGTCCAGGCACTGGCCCGCTACGGTGTGCCGTTCGTGGCCCGGGGGGCCGGCACGGGACTCTCCGGCGGGGCGCTGGCCGACGCTGACGCTGTGCTGCTCGTGCTCACCCGCCTCACCCGCATCCTCGAGGTGGACCCCGCGAACCGGCGCGCCGTGGTGGAGCCCGGTGTGGTGAACGTGCGGCTGTCCGCGGCCGCGGAGCCGTTCGGCCTCCACTACGCACCGGACCCGTCCAGCCAGACGGCGTGCACCATCGGGGGCAACGTGGCGGAGAACGCCGGCGGCCCGCACTGCCTCAAGTACGGCGTCACCACGAACCACATTCTCGAGCTGGAGGTGGTGCTTCCGGACGGGAGCGTGGCCTCGCTGGGATCGCCGGGCGGGGACGCGTGGGGGCCGGACCTGGTGGGGTTGTTCGTGGGCAGCGAGGGCATGCTCGGCATAACCAGCCGCATCACCGTGCGCCTCACACCGTTGCCCAAGGCCGTGCGCACCCTGCTGGCCGACTTTGCGGCGCTGCGTACCGCCGGCGAGGCCGTGTCGGCCATCATTCGCTCGGGGCTCGTGCCGGCCGCGCTCGAGATGATGGACCGCAACTGCGTCGGTGTGGTGGAGGCATCCATCTACGCGGCGGGCTACCCCACCGACGCCGCCGCCGTGCTGCTGGTGGAGCTGGACGGCGCGACGGAAACCGCGGTGGCCGACGAATGCGCCGAGATCGAGGCGCTGCTCAGGGAGCGCGGCGCCCGCCACGTGCGCGTGGCCGCCGACGAGGCCGAACGGGCCCGGCTGTGGCAGGGGCGCAAGAAGGCCTACGGCGCGCTCGGCCGCCTCAACTCCGATCTCATGGTGCAGGACACGGTGGTGCCCCGCTCGACCCTGCCCGACGTGCTGGAGCGGGTGGAGGCGATCGGGGCTGAGCTGGGCATCGACGTGGCCAACGTGTTCCACGCAGGCGACGGCAACCTGCACCCCAACATCGCGTTCGACGCATCCGACCCGGTGCAGCTGGAGCGCGTGGAGCGGGCCTCCGCCGCGATCATGGAAGCGTGCGTGGCAGTGGGCGGCACGATCACCGGTGAGCACGGCGTCGGGGTCGACAAGCAGCGCTACATGCCGCTCATCTTCGACGCCGACACGCTCGGTGCGATGCGGGCCACGCGGCTCGTGTTCGATCCGCTCGAGAGCGCCAATCGCGGCAAGATGATCCCGGTCCACGCCTGCCGTGAGTGGCGCATGGGGGTGCGGGCGTGACCCAGGTGCCCACCCGCTGGCGCTCCGTGTTCGACGACCAGCTCGAGACCGCGGTGGAGCGGGCCGCCACGGCCGAGCGGCACCTGGCGGAGGGCGACGGCACACGCGCGCTGCAGCAGGCTTATCCCGCCGTCATCTCCGCGGCCACGGTGCAGGTGTGGATCGCGGCACCGCCGTGGCAGGTCCCGCTCGGCGCAGAGGAGCTGCAACGGCGGGTGCGCGAGAGCCTACCCAGCCTGTTCGCCGCGCTGGCGGAGCTGGACGTGCAGCACTCCCTCACCAGCCCGTGGCAGCCCGCCGACGCCGAGCCGTACGTGACCGAGGCGGCCTCTTTCGTTTCCCAAACCGCGGAGCACTACCGGCAGTGGCTGAGCGAGGAGTGACCATCGTGCGCCGCATCCGCTCCCTGGTGGGAGCGGAAGCGGTGATCGACACCGACTCCACGGGGCTGCCCCGCGTCGCGCCGCGCTCCGAAGACGCTGTGGCGCTCGTGCTCCGCGCCGCCACGGAGTCCGACTGGCGGGTGCGCGTCGAGGGCACCGAGAGCTGGATCCCGGCGGACGCACCCGCAGACCTCGCGCTCACCACCCGGCGGCTCGCGGACATCACCTATCTGGATCCGGCCGACCTGGTGGCCACGTCCCAGGCCGGGGTGGCATGGGGCGACCTGCGCCGCGCGCTGGCCGACGAGGGTGCGTGGGTCGCGCTGGATCCACCGGGCTCGGGCCGCTCGGTGGGCTCGGTGGTAGCCACCGGCACTGCCGGCCCCCTGCGTGGCGGGTTCGGTTCCATCCGCGATCACCTGCTCGGGCTCACTCTGGTCACGGGGGACGGACGCGTCGTGCGGCCCGGCGGCCGCGTCGTTAAGAACGTGGCCGGCTTCGACCTCACGAAGCTCGCCGCGGGGTCGTTCGGCGCGTTCGGCGTGATTACGTCGGCCACCTTCCGGCTCCGTGCAGTCCCGCGCGCCGACACCACGCTCGTGGCCAGCGGCATGCGCGACACGCTGCTCACCGCAGCGCGGGAGATACTGGAAGGAGGAATTACTCCCGCGGCGCTCGAGCTGCTCGCCCCGACAGCGGCCCGGGCGGGCGAGTGGATGCTGGCGCTGCGCCTCATCGGCGCCGACCAAGAAGTGCACGCCACCCGGGACACCGTCGGGGGTACTGCGTCGCTCTCCCTCACCGAGCTGCCGGCAAGGGAATCGGCGCAGCTCTGGCCGGAGGCATTGGGCGGAGCCACGTTCGGCCCGATCACGGTCCGGCTGGGAGCGCTGCCGGCTTCGTTGGACGACGCGCTCGACCTGGTGGCCCACCACCTGCCCGAGGCGTGGCTCTCGGTCTCCGTTGGAAGCGGTACCATCCGGTGGAGCGGCGAGACGACGGTGGGCCGCCTCAAGCTGCTGCGGCACGCGGCCGCCCAGCAGGAGATGCCCCTCACTCTCGAGCGCGCCCCGTGGCCGGTGCGCGAGGCCCTGGGACACTTCGGCGCCTACCGCGAGGGCGTGGGGCGGCTGGCGGCGCAGTTGCGGCGCGCTTTCGATCCCGCGCCCACGCTGGTCGTGCCGGTGGACGACTCGGCATGATGGCCGGCGTGGCGGAGGGCCTGGAGCCCTGCGTGCACTGCGGGTTCTGCCTGCAGAGCTGCCCCACGTACCTGGTCACGTCCGACGAGGCAGACAGCCCGCGCGGGCGCATAGTGCTGATTCGCGGACTCGCGCAGGGCAAGCTGGATCCGCACGACGCGGTGCTGACGTCTCACCTGGATCGCTGCCTCGGCTGCCGCGCGTGCGAGCCGGTGTGTCCCTCGGGGGTGAGCTACGGTCCGGCGCTGGAGCGGGCGCGTCATCTCCTCACGGAGGCGCGCCCCGTGCCGCTCTCGGTGCGTCTGGTGCATTTCGTGATGGCCGAGCGCGGCCTGGGACGTCTCCTGTTTCCGCTCGCCCGCATGGTGCGCCCACTGGCGCGCCTGTTCGCCGGGAACTCGCGCATGGGCTTCCCGCTCGGGATGCTGGCCGCAACGCAGCCGGCCCGGTTCGCGAACGGCAACGGGAGCGCGCCGGGGCGCACAGCGCCTGAGCGAGCGCCCTACGATCGATCGCGCGCCGCTTCCGACCCTCAAGAGTCCGCCGGCAACGCCGTGGTGCTGCGCGGCTGCATCATGGACGGCCTGTTCTCCCACGTGCACGGAGCTACCGACCGGGTGCTGCGCGCCAACGGGTTCACCGTGGTAGACGTCGACGGGCAGGGGTGCTGCGGCGCGCTGCATGCGCACGCAGGACAGCACGAGGAGGCGCGAGCGCTGGCGCGGCGCAACGTACAGGCCCTGGCCGCAGCGGAGGGCGCGACGGTGGTGGCAGACGCCGCAGGCTGCGGAGCGATCCTCAAGGAGTACGGACGGCTGCTCGAGGGTGACCCCCTGGAAGGGATGGCGCACTCTCTGGCGGCCCGGGTGCGCGACGTGAGCGAGGTGCTGGCGGAGCGGGGCCCGCGCCCCGGCGCTCCGCTCGAGCTGCGGGTGGCGTACGACCCGCCCTGCCACCTGCTGCACGCACAGCGGGTGGCCGCGGCACCGGAGGCGCTGCTGGACGCAGTGCCGGGACTGGAGCGGATGCGGCACAGCGGCGCCGAGCTGTGCTGCGGCAGCGCCGGCAGCTACTCGCTGGCCCAGCCGGCACTCTCTCAGGAGGTGCTGCGCCACAAGATAGAGGCGCTCGTCGCAGCCCAGCCCGACGTGGTCGCCACCGGGAATCCGGGGTGCCAGATGCAGATCGGCGCCGGCCTGCTGGCTGCGGGCGTGAAGATCCCAGTGGTGCATCCGGTCGAGCTGTTGGACTGGTCTTACAGGAGAGCGGGGCACTATGCCGAGTGAAGTGCACGGCTCGCTGCGCGTGGTGGCTCCCGGCGACGTCCCGGCCGCCGCGGAAGACGCGCTGCTTGACGGCGCGCTGGTGGCGCCCGCCTCAGTGTTCGCCGCCGACGTGACCGGCCCCGAGGTCATGCAGTGCATTCAGGGACTGCACACCAACGACGTGGAGGCCGCTGGACCGGCCGCCTTCGTGTACGGCGCCACGCTCAGCCCCAAGGGGATGATCGTCAGCGACATGTGGGTGGCGCGGCACGGAGAGGAGTGTGCGATTTACGCCACGGCGGAGGGACGCGACGGGGTGGCTGCCACGTTCGCGCGTTACGTCCCGCCGCGCCTGGCGACCCTCACCGACCGCACCGGCGAGATGACCGTGCTGCGCCTGGCCGGGCCTGCCGCGGGCGGGCGAGGAGCGGCGGCCGGCATCGATGTGCCGGACCCCGGACAGGCGGGCGAGGGATCTCTGGCGGGAACTCCCTACCGCTGCGCGGTGCCGCCCGGTGAGGAGCCGTTCGCGCTCCAGCTGGTAGCGCCCGCCGCCCGAGCCGAGGAGCTCGTCGCCGCCCTGGAGGCAACGGGCGTGGTGCGAGCCGGCCCCGCCGCGCTCGAGCTGGCCCGGGTACTCGCCGGGTGGCCGCAGCTGGGCGCCGAGATCGGTGAGAAGACCCTGCCCCAGGAAGTGCGCTTCGACGAGCTGGAGGGAGTCTCCTACACGAAGGGATGCTACACCGGGCAGGAGACCGTGGCCCGACTCCACTTCCGAGGGCACGCCAACTGGCGGCTCGCGGGATTCTGGCTGGACGATGCGCCGGACCCCGCCAACGCGGCCGTACGCGACGGAGAGAAGGAGATCGGCCGCTTGACCAGTGTCGCCTGGCTCGAACGGGTGGGGCGCTATCTGGGACTCGGCAACGTGCGCCATGAAATCGAGGCGAACCGCACCGTGATCGCTGCAGGAGTTCCTGCCCGCATCGACGACCTGCCGTTCAAACTCCCAGCATGAAGGTCCTCGTCACCGGCGGCACTGGGCTCGTCGGCAGCCACGTAATCGAGCGCCTGGTGCAGCGCGGCGACCAGGTGGTGGCCCCCGTGCGCCGCGAGGAGGGGCGCGCTGCAGTGGAGAGCCTCGGAGCCCGCAGCGCGCTGGGAGCCGTCGAGGACGGGCGAACTTGGGAGCTCGCCGCAGACGTCGACGCCATCGTGCACACGGCGGCGATCGTAGTGCAGTCCGCCCCGTGGGAGCGCTACCGAACGGTGAACGTGGACTCGGTCCGCCTGGCGGCGGAAGCGGCGGCGCGCGCAGGCGCGCGGCTGGTGCACATCTCGTCGGTTGCGGTGTACGGTCGCGGCGTGGATCTGGCCCCCGGCGAGAAGATCGCGGAGGATCTGCCGTTCCGCCCCATTGCCGACGCCGACTTCTACGCCCGCTCCAAACGGCTCGCGGAAGAAACCCTGTGGGCCACCGCGCAGAAGCGGGGCCTCCGCGCGGCCGCGCTCAGGCCGTGCGTGATCTACGGCGAGAGAGAGCGGATCTTCATGGCCCGCGTGCTGCGCATGCTTCGCACCGGCTTGGTTCCGCTGGTGGGACGCGGTGACAATCACCTGTCGGTGGTGTACGCCGGCAACGTGGCCGGGGCGGTGCTGGCTGCGCTGGACCGGCCGGAGGTGGAGGGGCCGTTCAACATCACCAACGACGGCGGGATCACGCAGCGCGAGTTCTTCGAGACCATCGGCGCGGCCGCCGGACGCCGGCTCCGCTTCGTGCGGCTGCCTATGTGGGCGGCGCTGGCTGCGGGCCACGCCTGGCACTGGTGGCGCCGCCTCACGCAGCCCGGCCGCTACGCGGGGATCGGCGGTTCCGGCGCGCGCTTTCTGCGGCGCGAGAATCCGTTTATCTCGGCCAAGGCGGAGGCGGAGCTGGAGTGGCGACCGGCTACCGCGCCGCGCGATGCGCTGCGCCGCACCGTGGAGTGGTTCGTTGGTGAGAGGGGCCCTACTTAGGTCCGAAATCCACGACCACTTCACCGCGCGTGTTCAGCACTGCCAGCACCGTGGCCTCCCGTTCTCGAAAGCCCGCCAGCACGGTGTCGGCGGACATTCTTCCGGGGCGCTGCCGGTCGGCCTCGCGCCGCGAGATGCGCCCGATAGGGGCGCGCATCTCCCACCGCCGTATGAACCACGCTCCGCTCGGCAGGACGGCGAACTCGACGGTTCCACCCACGAGCTCGGCGGGTGCCCAGCGGCCCAGGTTGGTGTAGCTGAACTGGAGCTGCCGCAGCGCCGTGGTCGCGGTGTCCACCCACAGCACACCCCTGATGTCCGGTAGCTCGCGGTCCCGCACTGGTTCGAACGCCAGACCCACCACCGCCGACGAGTCCTCGGCCGCGCGCTGGATGTGAAAGCAGTGCGCGTCGAGGAACAGCTCGGATACCAACACCTGGCCGTCGGGACCGTAGTAGATGGGCCCGCCGGGAGCCGGCTGCACGAATCCGTACTGCATTAGGCTGTCTGCGGAGATGCTCTCGAACGGCCACGCGCTGAATCCGAGGCGGCGGCGCGTGGTGTCGGAAACGACTGCGAGGAAGTTCGTGAGCGTTCGCTCCGTGAAGGCACTGCGAAAGCGGTACAGGCGCTGGTCGATGGTCCACTGCGTGGCGCCGAGCGCCTTCTTGACCTCTTCCCATAATGCGGCCGCGGGCTCGCCGGCTCCGGGCCGCACCCGGCACGTCTGCTCCGCTTCGACGGTGAACGCCGGCAGGGCCACACGCAGCATGGTCATCGTGATGTCCTGCTCGACCGACTGGCCGATCTCCAGCGCGATGAGCTCCGACTCCCACTTTTCGTAGCCCACGACGAGGGCACGGAGCCGGAACGACCCCGCGGTGTCCCCGCGCACCACGAAACGTCCCAGCGCGTCGGTCAGCGAGCGGGAGTGGGCCTGCTCGGCGGAGTCGAGCAGCAGCACCCAGGCGCCGGTCACCGGCTCTCCGTCGAGAGCGTCCACGATGCGCCCGCGCACCACCTGGGCACCAGCTCCCGAGGGAAGCGCGCATGCCAGCAGGCACGCGACAGCCAACCGCACGCTCGGTTGCATTCAGATCACGCTCAGGGGTTGCCTATGTCCACGGCGACCTTCCAGGTGCCGTCCGACTCCTTGCGCCAGATCGTGAGATAGGTGCCGGACATGTCGACCGGCGCTCCGCTCTCGCCCCGCGAGGTGAGCCGGTACGTGCCGATGGTGTACCCCATGTCGCCCAGCACGGACACGTCGGCGAGGTCGGGCTTCCAGCGCAGCCCCAGCGTGGAGTCGGCGAACACCTCCGTCATGTGCTCCCGGATGGCGTCGCGGCCCACCACCCATCCGTCGCCGGAGAACATCCTGCCGTCTTCGGCGAAGTAGGACGCCCATGCCTCGCCGCCGCCTCGCGCAACCTCCTGCATGAAGGCTATGTCGAGGTCCAGCAGGGCCTGGCGCTCGGTCTCGAGATCGGGCATCTGGGTGCACGCGACCAGTGCCGCGCACAGTGCTGCGGAGAACGCTTTCATTTGGGCTCCTCTGGTTTACGGCGCAAAATAATCGGGCGCATTGCCGGGCCTCCACTTGATGTTGCATCCGATGGAGGGGATCTGTGGCTCCGGAACCGGCCGCCCCGCCAGCACCGCATCCAGTGCCGCCCTGAGGTCGGCTCCGGTCACCGGCACGTCGTTCCCGGGCCGGCTCGGGTCCAGCTGTCCCCGGTAGGCCAGTGACCCGTCGTCCCCGAACAGGAAGAAGTCCGGCGTGCACGCCGCCTTGAACGCCTTGGCCACCTCCTGGGTCTCGTCGAACAGGAAGGGGAATCGCCACCCCTCGCGACGGGCCAGGGCCTCCATGTGCTCGGGCGAGTCGTCCGGGTACTTCGCGACGTCGTTGGAGTTGATGGCCACGATGCCGGCTCCCTGGGGCAGGTAATCGGCACCCACTCGGGTGAGCTCCTGCACCACGTGCTTCACGAACGGGCAGTGGTTGCAGATGAACATGACGAGCAGGGCCCGCCGGTCCGCAAAGTCCCCGGTGGTGATCGTGCTCCCGTCCACCGCATTGGGCAGGGCAAAATCGGGGAGCGGCGTGCCGAGCTCGAGCATGGTTGACGGGGTTGCGACCATTTCAGTCCTCCTTGTGCCTTGCTTCCTGTGTGTCCGGGCCGGACCTTCCGAGCACGCATTCGAGCATCACGGCACCGGCCAACGACTCACGGAGGCAACGATGCGTCTGCTCCACATAGCCACCGCCCTAGCCGCTTGCGGGGCAATGCTCCAGACGGGGGCGGCCCGGGCCCAGACTCCGGCCGAGCGGGCCGCGGAGTCCGCAGAGCAGCTGCTCCAGGCTCACGGCAACCTGCGCCACCGCCTCGACGTTCTCGAGAAGCTGATCGACGACGTGCTCTGGTTCGAGCGCCTCGGCGACGTCGCGGTGGTGGAGAAGGTGCGGATCTTCGGGCCGCCGCTGGCCAACGAGCCCAATCCGCCACCCAGCGGGCCGGGCAACCCGTTCAAATTCTACACCTACATCTTCACTCCGCGCGAGGACTTCGGGGGTAGCAGGCTGCCCCTCATGGTGCTCCCCCACGGCGGCGTGCACTCCGACTTCACGACCTACTACAGCCGCATCGTCCGGGAGCTGATCGCGCAGGGTTACATCGTGGTCGCACCGGAGTACCGCGGCTCCACGGGTTACGGCCGCGGCATGTACCGCGCCATCGACTACGGCGGCCGGGAAGTGGGCGACGTGCTCGCTGCGCGCGACTGGGCCGTGGACAACCACCCAAGGGTGGATGGCGGCCGCGTCGGCATCCTGGGGTGGAGCCACGGCGGACTCATCGCGCTGCACAGCCTGTTCGACCACCCGGACCAGTACGTCGTGGGGTTCGCCGGCGTGCCCGTGTCCGACCTGGTGCAGCGTATGGGATATCTTGGCCCCAGCTATCAGGCATACTACGACGTGGACTACCACATCGGAGAGACGCCGCGCGAGAATCTGGATGAGTACAAGCGCCGCTCTCCGGTCTGGAACGTGGAGAAGCTCACGCGCCCCCTGCGCGTGCACGGCAACATCCATGACGAGGACGTGAACGTCATCGAGGTCGAGCACCTGATCCAGGCGCTCAAGGCGGCTGACAAGGATTTCGAGTACGAGATCTACGACCTGCCCGGAGGCCACAGCTTCGACCGTCTCGACACGCCGGAGGCGTGGGACGTGCGCCGGGTGATATACGGCTTCATGGCGCGGCACCTGGACCCGCCGCGCACGAACGTAGAGCTGGGGCTGCGCGCCAGCGGGCGGGCGGCGCCCTGATCCTGGAGCGCAAAGCGGCCGGCAGCTGGCTCTCACGGCTTGACCGCTCCCGCTTCGCATCGGCACTATGCGAGACCGTGGAGGGGCCTCCGTGACCGACCGCATGCGTGAAGTGGACGTCGTCAGGCAGGGCGGCGAGGGAACCGAGCCGGTATCCGACCACGTGGCAGTGGAGGAGCCGCTGGAGATCCGCCTGCGCGATGCTCCGCTCGCGGTGGTGATGCGCACTCCCGGCGACGACGCGGACCTCGCAACTGGCTTCTTTCTCACCGAGGCGATCCTGCTGGAGCCCGGTGAGATCGCGGCATTGGAGACCCCCGAGGAGGGCCGGCTCTCGGTGTCGCTGCGCGACGGCGTGGACGTGGATCCGGCGCGGTTCCAGCGCAACCTCTTCGTATCGAGCTCCTGCGGGGTGTGCGGCAAGGCATCGATCGAGGCCGTTCAGCTGTTCGCAAAGCCGGCACCGGAGTTCTCGGTGCGGCGGGAGCTGGCGGCCAGCCTAACCGACCGCCTGCGCACACAGCAGCCCACGTTCGACGCAACCGGCGGCCTTCACGCGGCAGGGCTGTTCGATCTCGAGGGTACGGCGCTCGCGGTACGGGAGGACGTGGGCCGGCACAACGCGGTGGACAAGGCAATCGGCGCGGCGGCGGTGAAACAGTGGCCGCTGCCCAAGTGCCTGCTCGTGGTGTCGGGCCGTCAGAGTTTCGAGATCGTGCAGAAGGCGGCCGTGGTGGGAATCGGTGGAGTGATTGGCGTGTCGGCCCCATCCACACTGGCGGTCGAGCTGGCAGAGTCGCTTGGGATGCTGCTGATCGGATTCTCGCGCGGCCCGTCGTTCAACGTCTACGCCGGGGCCGCCCGCCTGACCGGTTAGACTGCGGCACGAGAGCGGCGCTCCCCGAACGGTTCGCTGAGTGCCGGCCCCCCGGCATTCGTTGCGGGGTGACGAAGAAACGCTAGTATTTCTATAGGATATAGAGATGACGGTCCCTACGACCCAGGAGCTACTCCAGCGCTGGCGTGAGGAGCCCGCTCCGCTCCTGCCGCTGCTACATGCGGTGCACGAGCGCGACGGGTTTCTCAGCGACGAGGCGATGCGCGAGATCGCCGCGGCGCTGCGCATTCCCCTGGCCGAGCTGTTCGGCGACGTGACGTTCTACCATCACCTGTCGCGCGAGCCGCTGGGGCAGCAGGCGCCGCGTGTATGCACCGGCCCGGTGTGCCGCTTCAAGGGCGGCGCCGAGCTGCTGGACGCCCTCAAGAAAGACGGCGCGACGCCCATGCCCTGCGCCGGCCGCTGCGACGAGCCGGTTCCGGTGCTCAAGGGCTTTCAGGTGCTGGTGGGACGCAGCGCGGAGGGGCTGGAGCCACGCCCCTCGCCGCTGCCCGTGCCCAATCCCGGCGGATTCGAGGAGTGCGTCTTCTCGGCGATCCGCGAGCGGGAACGCAGCACCATCAAGGGATACCGCGCGAGCGAGGGCTACGAGGCGCTCACCCGCGCGGTCGACGAGCTGCAGCCGGAGGACGTGATCGGGATCGTGACCGACAGCCAGCTTGCTGGGCGCGGCGGCGCGGGGTTCCCGACCGGGGTGAAGTGGAAGGCGGTGGCGGACGCCCCGGGCGAGCCCAAGACGATCGTGTGCAACGCCGACGAAGGTGAGCCGGGGTGCTTCAAGGACCGCACCATCCTGGACTACGACCCGCACGCCGTGCTCGAAGGGATGGCGCTGGCGGCGTATGCAACCGGGGCCACGCGCGGTTTCATCTATCTCAGGTACGAGTACCCAGAGACGTTCGAGACCCTGGAGCGGGCCATCACCGAGGCGGAGAAGGACGGTTATCTGGGAGAGGGGATCCTCGACAAGGACTTCGATTTTCGCGTCTACCTGCGGCGCGGTGCGGGAGCCTACATCTGCGGCGAGGAGGGCTCGCTGCTCAACAGCCTCGAGGGTAAACACCCCTTCCCGCGCAACCGGCCGCCCTTCCCCGTCACGCACGGCTACGAGAACCTCCCCACCGTGGTCAACAACGTCGAGACGCTGGCCGCCGCGTGCCACATAGTGCGCAAGGGAGCCGAGTGGTACCGGGGGCTGGGACTGAACGGGCATGCCGGCACCAAGGTGATCTCGCTGTCCGGCGACGTACGGCATCCAGGGAACTACGAGGTGCCGTTCGGCCTGCCGCTGGAGACTCTGCTGCTCGAGTGGGCCGGCGGGCCGGAGGACGGACGCACCGTGCAGGCGGTCACCATGGCGGGGCTTTCCGGCGGCTTCCTGGCGGGCGGCGACCTGAACGTCACACTCGACGAGCCCAGCATCCGCTCGAAAGGATCGTTCCTCGGCGCCGGCGGCATCATGGTGTTCGATGATTCCCGCGACATGGTGGATACCGCGAGGGATGCAATGTCGTTCTTCGCGCACGAATCGTGCGGCAAGTGCTTCCCGTGCCGCATCGGAACACAGCGCCTCACCGAGCGGTTGGCCGGGGAGGCGGGACCGAGTGATCTCGAGCAGTGGATCGACGAGGTGAGCGACCTGGGCCAGACGATGAAGGCGGTGAGCGCCTGCGGTCTCGGTCTCGCGGCGCCGCTGATCACCGAGAGCCTGCTCAGGTATTTTCCCGAGCGCGTCGCCGCGCACGTGACCGGCTGACCGGCGGGAGAGGACACGAACATGATCGCGACGGAAAAGGACCTCCAGACGCACACGATGACTCTCGACGGCGAGGCGGTCAGCTTCGCCGACGGCGAGACCATCTACGAGGTGGCGCAGCGCCACGGGGGAGACATTCCCACACTGTGCTACGACGCCCGGCTGGAGGCGTTCGGAGGCTGCCGCCTCTGCGTGGTCGACGTCGAGGGCCAGCGCCTTCCCGTGGCATCCTGCACTACGAAGGCCGCGCCTGGCATGGTCGTGAACACCAGATCCGCCGGCGTCGAGAAGCACCGCAAAACGCTGCTCGAGATGGTCGCATCGGAGAACCGCGAACTCGAAGTGGACGAGCTGCGCGGTTACGCCGCGCAGGAGCTGGCCACGCTGGTCGAGCGCTACGACGCCCGCACCGGGCGGTTCGCGGGCAGGCAGTCGGGCGCCACCCGGCAGGACGACGACAACCCGTTCATCCTGCGCGATTACGACCTGTGCATCTCGTGCTACCGCTGCACCCGCGTGTGTGCCGAGCAGGAGGGCGACCACGCCATCAGCGTCATGAACCGCGGCTTCGATACGCAGATCACCGTCGAGTTCGAGGGACTGCTCCGAGACTCCGCGTGCACGTTCTGTGGCCAGTGCGTGCAGACCTGCCCAACGGGCGCCCTCGCCGACCGGAAGGCCATGCGACACGCGGAAGTGCCGGAGCCCGTCGAGAAGACCCGCACCATCTGCACGTACTGTGGAGTCGGCTGTTCGGTCGACCTGCTCACCAAAGGCGACCGCGTGATCGGTGTCCTGCCGGCAATGGACGGCCCGGCCAATGAGGGCGCGCTGTGCGTGAAAGGCCAGTTCGCCTACGACTTCGTGCAGCACCCGGACCGTCTCAAGGCACCGCTAGTGCGCGGCGCCGACGGCAGGCTGCACGAGACCGACTGGGATACCGCGCTCGACCGTGCGGCCGACGGCTTCCGCAACGTGGTGGCGGAGCACGGCCGCGACAGCGTGTACGCTGTTGCGTCAGGACGGGCGCCCAGCGAGGCGGCCTACACGATGCAGAAGTTCGTGCGTGCGGGATGGGGGTTGAACCACATCGACAACTGCAGCCGTGCCTGACACGCTCCCACGGTTGCCGGTCTGGCAGCCACGATCGGACGGGGCGCGATGTCGAACCCGCTCGCGGACATGGAGAAGCCCGACGTCATATTCGCGATCGGGACGAACATGACCGAGTGCCACCCGGTGGCGGCCACCCGCCTCAAGCGGGCGCTGGCGCGGGGTGCGAAGATGATCGTGGCCGACCCGCGGCGGATCGGACTGGCCGAGCTGGCAGACCTGTACCTCCCGATCCGGGTGGGCACCGACGTGGCTCTGCTGCTGGCGATGGCGCACGTAATCAGCCGCGAGGGACTGGTGGATCCCGAGTTCATCGCGGACCGCACGACGGGGAGTGAAGAGCTTCTCGAACATGTGAAGCAGTTCCCGCCCGAGTGGGCCGAGCAGCTCACGGGGGTGCCGGCACAGGACATCGAGACGGCCGCCCTGTGGTACGGCCGCGCCGACAGGGGCGCCATCTACTACACGCTGGGCATCACCGAGCACATCTGCGGCGTGGACAACGTGCAGAGCCTATGCAACCTCGTTCTGATGACCGGGAACATCGGACGCGAAGGAACCGGCATAAACCCCATGCGGGGCCAGAACAACATCCAGGGAGCCGGCGACAGCGGCGCTCTGCCCAACAACTACCCCGGCTTCCAGCCCGTCACCGACCCCGAGAACCAGAAGAAGTTCGAGCGTCTCTACGGCACGAAGGTGGACCTCGAAAAGGGGCCCACCAAGGTGACGGCGCTGGAGATGGCGGGCGACAAGATCCGTGCGATGCTGATCGACGGAGAGAACACCGTCGTGTCGGATCCCGACCGGCACCACTGCGAGCGCGCGCTGAAGGCGCTCGACCACCTCGTCGTGATCGACATCTTCATGACCGAGACGGCGGAGCTCGCCGACGTCGTGCTCCCGGCATCGGCATGGGGCGAGACCGACGGAGTGCAGGTGAACAGCGAACGGCGGGTGCAGCGGGTGCGGAAGGCGGTCGACCCTCCCGGCGAAGCCAGGCCTGACTGGTGGATCGTCTCCCAGCTGGCCAAGCGGCTCGGTTTCCAGGGCTTCGAGTTCGAGTCGGCGAAGGACGTGTTCAACGAGCTGTGCAGTCTGTCGCCGATCTACAATGGGCTCGACTGGGACCGGATCGACAGCGGTGAGCTGCAGTGGCCCGTGCCCGAGATAGGCCACCCTGGAACACCGATTCTGCACCAGCGGGAATTCAAGAACGGCAGGGGCGTCTTCAAGATCGTCGCCTACCGCGATCCCGCCGAAACCGTCGACGACGAATACCCGGTATGGCTCACCACCGGGCGCCGCCTCGAGTCGTACCACACGCGCACTCAGACCGGCCGCTCGGACGGCATCGACTACCTCCTGCCGGAGGAGACCCTGGAGGTGCATCCCGACGACGTGGAGGCGTGGGGCCTCAGCGACGGGGGCTGGGCCGAGATGTCCAGTCCGCGCGGCTGTGTCATGATCAAGGTGAAGGCTACACGGCGGTCTCCCCGGGGCACCGTGTTCGCCAGCTTCTCCTTCAACGACACGCCGGTCAACGTGCTCACGGGCGGCGGCTACGACCCGGTGACGCACACGGCGGAGCTCAAGGTATGCCCGGTGAGGGTCGAGCCCGCCGGCAAGCCCGCAGGTGTCTAGCGGTGGAGGAATCATTGCATGAGTAATGCGGACGTGCTGCAGGCGACGGCGCACCTGCGCGACCGCGTAGTGGGGGTCGGCCAGATGATCCCGCTGCTGGACGGGACGCTGGCGCCGTACATCAATCTGGACAACGCGGCGACGACCCCCCCGCTCAGCGACGTGGCAGACGCCGTCGCTGAGTTCCTGCCGTACTACTCCAGCGTACACCGCGGCTCCGGCTTCAAGTCGCGCCTCAGCACCATGGTCTACGACCAGGCCCACGAGATCATCGCTCGGTTCGTGGGGGCGGACCCCGAGACCAACTGCGTCATCTTCGGGAAGAACACGACGGACGCGGTGAACAAGCTGTCATACCGGCTGCCGCTCGATTCGGACTCCGTGGTGATCACCACGGTGATGGAGCACCACTCCAACGACCTGCCGTGGCGCAACCGCGCCAACTGCGTGCACGTGCAGTGCACTCCCGACGGCCGGCTGGACGAGGAGGACTTCGACCGCCAGCTGGAGAAGCACGCCGGGAAGATCGCCCTGGTCGCCGTGACCGCCGCCTCGAACGTGTCGGGCCACCTACAGCCGGTGCACCGCCTCGCGCGGAAGACGCACGAGGCAGGCGCGAAGATCATGGTGGACGCGGCACAGCTCGCGCCGCACCGCCAGGTGGACATGAAACCGGACAACGATCCGGAGCACCTGGACTTCGTCGCCATCGCGGGCCACAAGATGTACGCGCCGTTCGGCACCGGGGCATTGATCGGATCCAGCGACTTCTTTCTGCAGGGCGGTCCGGAATACCCGGGCGGCGGCACCGTGGACGTTGTGACGCTGGACGAGGTGCACTGGGCCGGGATGCCGGACCGCGACGAGGCCGGCAGCCCCAACGTTGTTGGAGCGATGGCCATGGCCCGGGCGGCTCAGGTGCTGATGGACGTGGGCATGGATAACGTGGCCGCGCACGAGGCGCACTTGACGGCTTACACTCTCGAACGCCTCGGCGAAGTGCCGGGCATCCGAGTTTTCGGTGAGACCGATCCCGCCAAGAGCGACCAGAGAGTGGGAGTCGTGCCCTTCAACATCGAGGGCGTGAACCACTACCTGGTGGCGGCGGTTCTGGGATACGAGGGCGGCGTGGGAGTGCGGAGCGGCTGCTTCTGCGCCCACCCGTACGTGGTCCACCTGCTGCAGCTTCCCGAGAGCGAGCGCAGCGCGTGGAAGAGCCGGGTTTTGGGCGGCGACAAGAGGGACATGCCCGGCCTGGTCCGCGCCAGCTTCGGGTGCTACAGCAGCACCGAGGACGTGGACCGAATGGTGGACATGCTGGTCCGCGTGGCCCGAGGGGAATACGCGGGGACGTACGAGGTGCACGTGCCCAGCGGGGACTACGTCCCCTCGGGCTATCGCGAGCCGATGCCCGACTTCTTCACCCTGGAAGCTGAGGGCTAGAGCGCCCTCCCTACGGTCCTACTGCGCGTCGCTTGCGGTGTCGCGCACCATTACCGTGTCGGCCGGCATGGTGTCGGCCTGCATCTCCTCGACGGCTTCGGCGGGCGCCTCCTCCATCGCTTCTTCCCCACCCTCTGCAGCACACCCGGCGAGCGCGATTACGACGAGCACAGCGAACAGCCGCTTCATGAGATTCTCCCCCTGAGGTGCATCGTACAGGTACCCCCATCTAATTTACCGGTGTGGGCTGCGTGCCGGTCAACCGGGTACGCGCCGCATTCCCGACCGTTGCAGTCGCAACCTCTCCAGGGCGTGAGCGCGTGACCGACCGACGCAGTTTTCTTTCTGCATTGACACTGGGCCTGGTCGGAGCCGCCCTGCCGGGCTCGCGCCGCACCAGTCCCAGGGTGGAGGCAGAGCCCACCGTGTTCCGCGCCAACCCGGACGGCCGGCTCTCCCTGGTTCGCTTCTTCGTGAGGGACGTGGATGCCCCGGCGGGGCGTCTGCGCGTTTACGACGACCGGCGCCGGCTGCTTGGAACCGCCGGCGTGATCCGCTCCGGCGACGTGCTTTACGGCGAGCTGTGGCTCCCGTTGGAGCGCCGCACCCGGATCCGGAGTCAGCTCGAGTCCCCCGGGGTGCAGGGTGTGCTGCGGTCCGACCACTCGCTCAGGCCCAAGCGGCGCTGGACGATCCACTGGATCACCGCTGCCGACCCGCTTCGCCTCGCGCTCGGGCTCGAGGGGGCGAACCCGCTCGCTCGCGGTTTGCAGGCCGCGCAGTGGGCGGAGAGTGGGGTCGCGGGCAACCCGCTGGCGCCGCTCGACACACTCGAGCTGCGGGACCACGTGGAGCTGCTGCAGATGGCCATGCCGGCCCGCGACCTGGAGGTCGAGTACCGCCTGCCGGTGAGCGTAATGGCGGCGGCGCCGGAGGGAGAAGACGTGATAGCCAGCGCCCTGCTCGCGCTGGCAGGATCGGGCGTGCGCTACGTGGCGCGCCCGTGGCACCACGGCGACCCCCCGTTCGAGTGGTGGAGCGCTCCGGACGGATCCCGCATACTCGCGGTGGCGGTGCCGCACGGCGCAGAGTCGCGTGCCCTGGGCTTCGCCGAGTCCACAGGCGAGATGACGCGCCGCGTGGAGCAGTGGCTCGAGACGTCGCCGCTGCTCATCGCGCCTGGCGCGTCGCCCGAGGACCGCTCTTCGGACGGCACCGCGTTCGTGGTGGACACCGAGCCCGATTCCGATATCGGCCGCATGCTGGCTGCGGTGCGGGAGTGGAACACACGGTACGCGTTTCCGCGCATCGTGATCGGCCCGGGCGATGACCTGCGGAGCGTGATCGACCGCATGCGCGGCCCGGCCACTCCCGTCTTTCGTCCGTCGTACCACTCCCACCGCACCGTGCCCGACCTGGCCGGAGTCACCGCGCTCGCAGGCAAGCGCCGCAGCGCAGAGGCAGCCCGCGCCGCCGGCGTCGCGATGTCGATCGCCCGGCTGCTGGGAGACGAGCCGGGCGCCGCTGACGCGCTACAGTTGCTCGCCGGAGAGATCGACTCGGAACTGCCGGGCACCCTGGTACTCAACCCGGCGCCGTTCCACAGGAGCGGAGTGGCACTGCGGCCCGACGGCGGACTGCAGACGGCAACCGACGTGCCGGGGCTGGGCTACGCGTTCCTGGTGGACGCGGGCGCGCATCCCGCAGTTGCCGACCCGGAAGAAGTGCCCGCCGTTCCACCACTCACCGTGCTGCAGGGGCGCCACGTGCGGCTGGAGCTCGACAGGGAGTCGGGCGCGGTGCGCTCGCTGATCGCCGCCGATGCGGGACGCGAGTGGGTGCGCCCCGATGGTGACGGCCTCAACGCCCTGCCCGGCTCCATCCTGGAGCGGCTCGAGCGGCAGCGCTTTCCCGGCGTCGCAACGCGCCTCGTGGCGCGGCGTTGGTCTCCCGCCCGCGGCAACGTGCGCTCGACCGTGACCGTGTACGACGACATGCCGTGGGTCGACATCGAGAACGAAGCGTCTCCGGTCGGCACCTCGCCCGTGCAGTACCTGTTCGGATTCGACGCGCCCGAGCCGCACGCGATGTGGGAGGTGCCGGCCGGACACGAGGAGGCTGCGGCGCCGGTACGGCGCGTTGCGCACCTTCGGTGGCTGTCCCTCGAGTCGCAGGAAGGCAGCGTTCTCCTTCGCGGGCACGACGCACCATTCGTCTCGGTCCTCGACGACGGCACCGTCGTGAGCTTCGGCCCGCGCGGCCGCGCGCGCTACCGTGTGGCGGTGTCCGGCGATCCCGTGAGCGCGGCAACCGCCACCCGGTTCGGCTGGGGCGCAGAGCCCTTCATGACCGCTCACGTATCGGGAGGCGGCTCCCGCCGCCTGCCGCGCTACGGTGGGCTCCTCAGCGTGGATCAGCCCGGTGTGGCCGTGCTGGACGTACGGCGCGCCTGGAACGGCGCAGGTGTGATCGTGTTCCTGCAGGAGCTGATGGGCTCGGGCCGGTTCGTTTCGCTGGGCTCGGGACTGCTCTCGTTCGACGCGGCAGCGCCGGTGGACCTGCTGGAGCGCGAAACCGGCGAAGAGGCCACCCTTGTTCCCGGCGGGGTGCTCGCGTACTTGCCGCCCTGGGGCGTAACGGCGCTGCGGCTCACCGGCCTGGGGCTGGGGGGTTGAACACGGTCGGGTCTAGGGCGTATATCGTTTAGTAAGGACGCCTGAACACCTCCCGTCGCCTAGCGTTCCGCTTGGCTGCCTCCCCGATCACCGGCGCCCAGGAGTCTCATGTCCCTCCCAGCAACGCTCCGTGACCTCAAACAGACCGAATGGTCCGAACCCAGAGTGCACCTGCGCTCCGTCAAGGACGAGATGCGCGCCAACCTCGTGTGCATGCTCGAGGCAGACAAGGAGATCTTCCCGGGAATAGTCGGTTTCGAGGATACCGTAGTGCCGCAGGTCGTGAACGCGGTGCTGGGGCGCCACAACTTCATCCTGCTGGGGCTGCGCGGCCAGGCCAAGAGCCGCATACTCCGCGCTCTGGTCGAGCTCCTCGACGAGGAGATCCCGATCCTGGCGGGCAGCGAGGTGAACGACAACCCGTTCCAGCCCATCTCCAAGTTCGGGCGCCAGCTCCTGGAGGAGCATGGTGACCTGGCACCCATCGAGTGGATCCCGCGGCACCGCCGTTACGTCGAGAAACTGGCCACGCCCGACGTGACCATCGCGGACATCATCGGCGACGTGGATCCGATCAAGGCCGCCAGAGGCGGCCACCTGCTGTCCGACGAGCTCACGATCCACTACGGCCTGCTGCCCCGCAGCAACCGTGGCGTGTTCGCGATCAACGAGCTGCCCGACCTGGCGGGCAAGATCCAGGTGGGTCTGTTCAACATCATGCAGGAGGGCGACGTCCAGATCAAAGGCTATCCGATCAGGCTCGCCCTCGACGTGCTGCTGGTCTTCTCTGCCAACCCGGAGGACTACACGGCACGGGGCAAGATCATCACGCCGCTCAAGGACCGGATCGGCAGCGAGATCCTCACACACTACCCGCCCACCGTCGAGCACGGGATGGACATCACGGAACAGGAGGCGTGGCTCGACCGCGACGGGCGGCAGACCGAGGTTCCGGACTTCATCCGGGAGGTGGTCGAGCGCATCGCGTTCGAGGCACGCAAGGACAAGCGGATCGACGGCCGCTCGGGCGTTAGCCAGCGGCTGCCGATAAGCGTCCTGGAGAACGTCGTTTCGTCGGCGGAGCAGCGGGCCATCGCGTGCAGGGAGAAGCGCGTCGTTCCGCGAATCTCAGACGTGTACGGAGCGCTCCCGTCCATCACCGGCAAGATCGAGCTGGAATACGAAGGCGAGCTGCAGGGTGCGGCAACGATTGCCGCCGATCTGGTGCGCCGCGCCGCGGGAGAGACCTTCGACGCCCGCCTGGGCGGACTGGACTGCGAGGAGATCGTGGAGTGGTTCGACCAGGGCGGGGCCCTCAAGGTCTCGCCCGGTGAACCATCGGACGTATGCCTCAAAGGCTTCTCAGTCGTGCCGGGTCTGCTGCAAGCGGTCGAGCTGGCAGGGCTGGGATCCAAGAAGGACGCCCCCACCAGCGTCGCCGCCTGCGAGCTCATTCTGGAGGGGCTGGTCGCGCACCGGCGCATTGCCCGCTCCGACGAGCTCGGATACTCGCGTGCCCGCCCGGACCGGCCGCCCGGCTTCGGTTCGGGCCTGAGCGGCAAGGACCTGGGCATCTGATGCCGATCATCACGATCTCGCGCCAGTTCGCGTCGGGCGGCTCCGACATCGCGCGGCTCGTGGCCGAGCGCCTCGGCTGGCAGCTGGTGGACAACGAGTTCGTGGACCGCGTGGCGGAGCAGGCGGGACTCACCCCCAACGAAGTGGCCGAGCGCGAGGAGCGCGTGCCTGGACTGGCCGAGCGCCTGGCGCGCGCGCTGGCGATCTCGTCACCGGAGGTGTTCGTAGCCACGGGGGAGCCTCCCGAGCCCCGCTTCGGCAGCGAGGCGGACCTGGTGCGCGCGACGGAGGCGGTCATCAACCAGGCGGTTCAGGAGGGCGACGACCTCATCATGGTCGGGCGCGGCGCACAGGCACACCTCGCGGAGCACGAGAACACGCTCCACGTGTACGTCGTGGCTCCGCGCGACTCGCGCGTGCGCTCGGCGATGGGTCGGCTCGGGGTGGACCGAAAAGAGGCCGAGGACGCCGTGGACAAGACCGACGCCAACCGGCGGCGCTACGTGAAGATCCACTACGACCGCCAGTGGGACGATCCGGAGGGCTACCACCTGGTGCTCAACACCGCGGCGTTCGGATACGAGCAGTGCGCCGACCTGATCGCACAGGCCGCGCGGGCGCGCGGCTGGTGCGCCGAGGTCTCCTAGCGGGTCTCCCGCAGAGCCGGCGAGCGCCACACCCCGAGCAGGACACCCACCACACACACCGCCCCCCCCACCAGCAGTGTCGGCGTGGTGCCGAACCGCTCGGCCGCCGCCCCTCCCAACAGCCCTCCGAACGGGGCGAAGCCCACGAACGCGAAGGCGTAGAACGCTATCACCCGCCCCCGCAGCTCGTCGGGGGCGATGGTCTGGAGCAGCGTGTTGCTGAGCACCGTGGTCGTGAGGAAGGCGAAGCCGATGAGTCCCAGCAGCGCGAGCGCCAGCGGGTAGGACCGCGTCAGGGCGAACAGCACTACGACGATCGCGAACGCGAGCGACGAGCGGGCCAGCAGCCGGCCGCGGCGCAGCCGGTGCCCGAACGCCGCGATGCCCAGCGCCCCGGACACGGCGCCGACGCCGACCGCCGACATCATCGTGCCGTACGCCACGGCCCCGAGACCCAGCACGTCGCGAGCGACCACCGGCAGCAGGGTCAGGACCGGCAGCCCGAACACGCTGAGCAGCGCAATGTTAGCGATCACGCCGCGCACTCGGGATTCCGAAACCACGTAGCGGAATCCGTCCCTGATGTTGGACCACGCCGAGGTGCGCTCGGCGGACGGCGTGCGCGGCGGCAGACGCATCAGGGCCAGCGCGGCGATCATCGGTATGTAGGTCACCCCGTTGATGACGAAGCACACAGCGATCCCGACCGACGCTATCAGCAGTCCCGCGATCGCCGACCCGACCACCCGCGTACCGTTGAAAGCCGACGAGTTCAGCGCGATGGCGTTGGTAAGGTCCTCCTTGCCCACCATCTCGACGATGAACGACTGCCGCGCCGGAATGTCGAACGCCATCGCCGTACCAATCCCGGCCGCCACCACGATGACGTGCCATATGGTCACCGTGTCCGTGAGTACGAACCCCGCCAGGGCGAACGCCAGCACCATGGCGCCGGTCTGCGTCGCCATCACCATGCGGCGCTTGGATACCCTGTCTGCAAGAGCACCCGCATAGAGAGAGAAGAACAGGACCGGCAGGAAGGTGAGCGCGTCCACCAGCCCCACGTAGAACGGCGAGTCGGTGAGCTCCAGCACCAGCCACGACAGGGCCACCCGGTGCATCCACATACCCAGCAGCGAGATCACCATGCCGCCGAAGAACAGCCGGAAGTTGGCGTGCCTCAGCGCGCCGAACGCCACCGTCCGCGGTGGAGGCTTGATGGTGGGGCTGTCGCCCTGGGGAGCCGCCTCTGCTGGCGCCTGCTGCTCCAACCTGCTCTCCACTGTCTCCCTCGGATTTGCGAGAACTTCCTACGGGTTTCAGTTTACAAGATAAGAGGCACCCAGACTCCATGCGTTACACGACGTACTCCAAGTACCTGCCCCAGCTCCTCGACGCGATCAACCTCGAGGACCTGCTGGACCAGCTGTCGGACTTCCTGCTGCAATCGGGGTTCGCCGGCGGGCAACATTCGCATCCCTACTGGGGGTCGTTCGGTGACGAGCAGGAGGGCGACCGGTCGCTGGACTCCCTCAAGCAGGCCATCGTGCAGGCCCTGATGGAGTCCGGCAAGCTCACTCCCGAAATGCTCCAGGTGCTGCGCGGGGAGTCCACCGGTGACGAGCAGCGCGACGCCGACATCCAGCAGCAGCTCGCGGAGTTGATCGACCAGGTGATCCAGCGTCTGGTGGAACAGGGCTACCTCAACGTCTCGGAGCAGCCGCAGATGCCGTCGGGCCACGAGCAGGTGTTCGGACCGGGCGGACACGCGGAGGCTGCCGCCCAGAACGTCGAGTTCAACCTCACCGACAAGGCGCTGGACTTCCTGGGCTACCGGGCGCTGCGCCACCTGCTGGGCAGCGTCGGCAAGTCCAGCTTCGGGGCGCACGAGACCGCACACCTCGCCACCGGCATAGAGGCCGAGGCCGTCTCAAAGCCCTACGAGTTCGGCGACACCCTGAACCTCGACGTGCCGGCCACGCTCACCAACGCCATCGCCAGAAACGGCCTCCAGGTCCCGATGGACCTCGACTACCCCGACCTCATGGTGCATCAGTCGGAGTACCGCTCCAGCGCCGCCACGGTGCTGATGCTCGACTGTTCGCACTCGATGATCCTGTACGGCGAGGACAGGTTCACGCCCGCCAAGAAGGTGGCGCTGGCTCTCACGCACCTGATCCGCACACAGTTCCCCGGCGACTCGATCCGCGTGGTCCTGTTCCACGACACCGCCGAGGAGATCCCGCTGGCCAGGCTGGCGCAGGCACAGGTGGGTCCGTACCACACCAACACCGCGGAGGGGCTCAAGCTCTCGCGCCGCATCCTGCTCGCCCAGAAGAAGGACATGCGGCAGATCATCATGATCACCGACGGGAAGCCGTCGGCCCTCACCCAGCCCGACGGCCGCGTGTACGTGAACTCGATGGGCCTCGATCCGCGGATCCTGAAGGAGACCTACCGCGAGGTGGCCATCTGCAAGCGCGCGGGGATCATGATCAACACGTTCATGCTGGCCCGCGAGCGGATGCTGGTGGAGTTCGTGAAGCAGGTGTGCGAGATAGCGCGCGGGAAGGCCTACTTCACCAATACGATGACGCTGGGGCAGTACATCCTGATGGACTTCATGCGGAGGAAGACGCGGCGGGTGGGGTGAGCCCGCCGCAGCTTACGGTCACTTCTCGTCCGCCGACGGCCCGTACACCCCCGGCACCTTGAGACCAGCCTGCCGCATCAGCACCGTCATCTGGCCCCGGTGGTGGATCTCGTGGCGCAGCACCACGGCCAGCGTGAACCCGCGCTTCCACTCCCGGCCGTATAACTGATCGGTCATGCCGAGCGACTCGTCGGTCCACTGCCGCTCGACCGCTCCGGCCAGCGCCTTGGCAGCGTCCACGTAGGCTGAGTGGATCTCCGCCGCGCGCTCCGGCACCGGGTCCCGGTTGGACGGAGCGTCGTACGCCAGGTCTGTCTTGCCAGCTATCTCCAGCTGGGAGGCCACCACGTGCCAGGCCAGCTCGCCGAGGCTGCGGTAGCCCTCGGCCACACGCTGGCCCAGCGCGCCGTCCGTCAGCGCTGACATGAGCCTGGCCGTCTGAGCCGACTCGTGGGACCAGGTCTGCAGGAAGTCGTCAACCGAGGTGAACATGCCGAGCTCCTTGTCGCGCGATGCGGCCACCGACCCACCCTAAGCCACCCTAAGCCACCCTAAGCCACCCGAGGAACTCTCGCCAGGCGCGGGCGGTTCCTAGGGTCGCGGACGGCCGGACCGGCATCCAACTCGACGCCACTTCCGGCGCACCCTATCTTCCACGTTCTCCAGAAACGTCACGCGAGCGGCGGCATCAGTGTTCGAGAACATATTCGAGACGGTCAACTCCGGCTTCGCCCAGGCGCTGTACGAGGACTACCTGCGGGATCCCGCTTCGGTCCCCGAGGAGTGGCGCAAGCTTTTCGACAACGGGATCAAGGGCGACGAGCCGGACCCGGGGGCGCCGGAGGCGGGCAGTCCGGCAGCGCCACCGGAGACCAAGCCCGTAGCAGCACCCCCGGCAACGCCGGCCGCCAGGCCTGCCGCTGAGCCGGCCGCACCCTCTCCCGCGCCAGACCAAGCCGCCCCCGGCGAGCCCATATCCGGGCCGTCCCTGCGCCAGGTCCAGAACATGGAGGCCTCGCTCGAGCTCCCCACGGCCACGTCGTTCCGCGACATCGACGTGTCGCTCCTGTGGGCCACGCGGGCCGCGTTCAACCGCCAGCTCAAGCAGCGCGAGCTGAAGCTCTCGTTCACTCACCTCATAGGGTGGGCGATCGTGCAGGCGGGCCGCGAAGTGCCGGCCATGGTGCACAGCGTGGCGCGCGACGGAGACAGCTACTACCGGGTCGATCCCGGCGGGGTGAACCTCGGTCTCGCAGTGGACACCGTGGACAAACGGGGGGAGCGCCGGCTGCTGGTGCCGGTGGTCAAGCAGTCCGACAAGATGACGTTCGCCGAGTTCCACGAAGAGTACGAGCGCATCGTAGCGGGCGCGCGGGGCGGCAAGCTGCTCCCCGACGCCTACATGGGCGGCACAATCACGCTCACCAACCCTGGCACGATCGGGACGGTGGCGTCGGTGCCGCGCCTCATGAAGGGACAGGGCTCGATCATCGCGACCGGCGCGATCCGCGATCTGGCGGGCGCCAAGATCATGTCGCTCACGAGCACCTACGATCACCGCATCATCCAGGGCGCGGAGTCCGGTGAGTTCCTGCAGCTCGTCGACAAGCTGCTCCAGGGAGAGCACGACTTCTACAAGACGATCGCGCAGGCGATGGACGTGGACGCCGCCGCGCTGTCGGCGGCCGAAGCGGCGGTCGCCGCAGGCGTGCCGGTGGCGCCCAAGCCGGCGGCGGGAGCGGCACCTGCCGAGAGTGCGATCCCGCAGGACATGCTGTACCACGTGGCTGCCGCGATGTCGCTGGTGCGCGCGCACCGCACGCACGGCTACCTCGCGGCCCAGCTGGATCCGCTGGGCACGCCGCCGCGCGGAGACCCGGCGCTGAACCCCGAGAACCTGGACCTCACTCCGGGCGTGATGAGGCGAATACCGGCCGACGTGCTGCGCACCTACGTGGGCGGCGAGACGCTGGCGGACGTGCTGCCCAGGCTGCGGGAGATCTACTGCGGGACAATCGCCTACGAGATCGAGCACATCGCCAGCCACGAGGAGCGCGTGTGGCTGCGCCGCGTGATCGAGGCAGGCGAGCACCGTACGCCGCTCAAGGACGAGGGCAAGCAGGCCCTGCTGCGCGACCTCACCCGGGTGGACGTGCTGGAGCGGTTCCTGCACCGCAATTACCTGGGCCATAAACGCTTCGGCATCGAGGGCCTGGACATGCTGGTGCCGATGGTGCACCACGTGCTCTCGCTCACCGCCGAGGATGGCACCTGCGAAGCCGTGATGGGAATGGCGCACCGCGGCCGGCTCAACGTGCTGGCGCACATCCTGGGCGTGTCCTACGAGACGCTGCTGGCGGAGTTCGAAGGCGGCCGCGAGGTGGAGGAAACCCTGGCGCCCAAGGGCGGGACGGGCGACGTGAAGTACCACCACGGCGCCACCGGAACTTTCGAGACGTGGCGCGGCCAGGAGATCGACGTCACGCTGATGCCAAACCCGAGCCACCTGGAGGCGGTCGACCCGGTGGTCGAGGGGAACGCCCGGGCGCGGCAGACCAACCGCTCCGGCCCCAAGCCCAGCTACGATACCGTGTGCACCGTCCCCATCCTGATCCACGGCGACGGGGCCTTCGCAGCGCAGGGAGTCGTGGCCGAGACTATCAACCTGGCACGGCTCGAGGGCTACTCCACCGGCGGCACGCTGCACATCATCGCGAACAACCAGGTGGCCTTCACCACCAACCCGAACGAGGCCCGCTCCACCGACTTCGCGAGCGACCTAGCCAAGGGCTTCGACGTGCCCATCGTGCACGTCAACGCCGACGATCCCGAGGCATGCCTGGCCGCCGTGCAGCTGGGGATGATGTACCGCAAGAAGTACCAGCACGACGTGGTCATCAACCTGGTGGGCTACCGCCGGCACGGGCACAACGAGGGCGACGAGCCGCGCTACACCCAGCCGCTCATGTACCAGCGCATCGACGCTCATCCCACCGTACGGGAGAAGTACGCGCGGAGCCTCGTCGAGCAGAGGGTCATGACCGACGAGGACGTCGAGCGGCTCAACGACGAGACTTACGGAGTGCTCGCCGACACTCAGGCCAGGCTCAAGGCCGACCTGGCAGGAGTCGAGCACGAGGGCGAGGAGCCACAGCGCATGTCGGGTCTGTGGGTGAGCCCCGAAGAGCCCGATACCGCAGTGGACGGGGCCGCGCTGGCCGACCTCAACGAGCAGCTGCTGTCCGTGCCCGAAGGATTCCAGGTCAACCGCAAACTGCAGCGCGTGCTGGAGCGCCGCCGCAAGGCCATGGACGAGGGCGGCGGGCTCGACTGGGCACACGCCGAATCGCTGGCGCTCGCCGCACTGGTTACTGAGGGCCGGCCGGTGCGGATGACCGGCCAGGATACCGCGCGCGGCACGTTCAGCCAGCGGCATCTCACCCTGTTCGACGCCGAGAACGGCACGCCGCACACGCCGATGCAGCATCTGCCCGGCGCCACGGTGCCGTTCGAGCTGCACAACTCACCGCTCTCCGAGTACGGTGCGCTGGGCTTCGAGTACGGCTACAGCGTGGCGGCGCCCAAGGCGCTCGTTCTGTGGGAGGCGCAGTTCGGCGACTTCGCCAACGCGGCAGAGGTCATCATCGACCAGTTCATCATTGCTGGGCTCGCCAAGTGGGGGCAGACGTCGCGCCTCACGATGCTCCTGCCGCACGGCTATGAGGGCCAGGGACCCGAGCACTCCAGTGCCCGGCTGGAGCGCTACCTGGCGCTCGGTGCCGAGGGCAACATCCGCGTGGCCAACTGTTCCACTCCAGGCCAGTACTTCCATCTGCTGCGCCGTCAGTCCAAACATGCCGAGGCGCGGCCGCTCATCGTGATGACGCCCAAGAGCCTGCTGCGCCTGCCGCAGGCGACTTCGAGCGTCGCCGAGCTCAGCGAGGGGCGGTTCCACCCGGTGCTGGACGATCCGGCGCTTCCCGGAACCCGTGATTCGGTGAAGCGGCTGGTCCTGTGCTCGGGCAAGGTCTACTACGACGTGGCAGGGGCGGAGCGGCGCTCCGAAGCGGGGCACGTGGCGATCGGGCGGGTCGAGCTGCTGTACCCCTTCCCGGAGACCGGAGTGCGGGAGCTCGCGGATTCGTTCCCGAACCTGGAAGAGATCGTCTGGCTCCAGGAGGAGCCGATGAACATGGGCGCCCGCAAGTGGGTGGTGCCTCACCTCGAGACGCTGGTGCCCGAGGGAGTGGCCGTGCGCTACGTGTCGCGGCCCGAGCGGTCGAGCCCGGCGGAGGGCTACCCGGCCGCCCACCAGGCCGAGCAGCAGCGGCTGGTCAGCGAGGCCCTCGCCTAGGAGGCTGCGCCGGGCTGCCGCAGCTCGAAGCTCAGGTTCGCACGCGCGCGAGTAACCGCCTCGCGGTACTCAGCACTGTCGAGCTGCTCCTGCAGTTTGGGGCTCACCGGTACGACCATTGCCGCCGGCTGCCACCGGACCCGTTCGCCGGTCTCCTCGTCCACCAGCATTCCGCGGTCCACCGCGTGGGTCGCGTCTGACAGGTCCACACCAGCCAGAGTGTCGCGGATCACCTCGAACAGCGCCTGCACCTCGGGGTCCACGAACCTGAGGTGCTTGCGGCCCACGGCGGCCATGTAAAACTGGGACGGCGCGAACGCTATCCCGTCCAGGCTCAGACGCTCGGCCACGACGACCATCCACACGGCTATGTCACGCAGCAGACCCAGCCCAGGGTGCTTTTGGCCGGGCAGCTGGGGCCGCGCCTCCGTGAAGTCGGCGCGCGGATTCTGCAGCAGCAGCCACTCGACCTCGATGACCTCGAACTGCGGCACGATGCTGCGGCTGCGGCTCGCCTTCAGCTCCATGAGAAGCTCGGTCTGGTCGTGGTCCGCATAGACGCGCAGGATCTGCCCCAATCCCTCGGCTGCGTCGAGCGCGACCGTGGGGTTGCGGAAGCCCCGCATCCGCATGCGGTCCAGCAGGCCGAGCTGCTCCATCTGGAGCTCCATCGCGTGCCGCGGAAAGGTCCCCAGGAAGCGGGCTTCCTGATGGGTCACCTGGCCCATGATGTCCTCGGGAGTGAGCCCCCAGTCGCCCGAGCCACGCGGCTCCGCTCCGGACATCTCCCAGCGCTGCGAGATGTCGCGGAACTTGCGCAGCAGGAGCTCGGCCTCCTCCGGCGGCTCGATCACCGCTCCGCTCGCCAGCCACCCGAAGTACCGAGCCGAGTGGCGCCACGCGGTGTGTCCGTATCCGCCGGCCAGCACTACGACCAGCGGGACCTTCTGCTTCCCGTTGCGCACGAGGTCGGTCACGAAGCGGTCGCGCTGCAGCAGCCCTTCGCCGCTGAGCCTCCAGTCCCCGATCGCATCGCCGGCGGAGCCGTCCACGCCGGCCACGTATATCACCAGGCCGGGATCGTGGTCCTGCATCAGGGGAGGGAGCACGTCCCTCAGGACTTCCATCAGCTGCCGGTCCGTCACGTCACTCCCCAGCGCAATGCTGGTGGAGGCCACCGCTTCGTCGTCTTCCTCCCAAGGCTGGTTGTGGATCGAGAGCGTGTGGACCGTAGGATCGGCGGCGAACACCGCCCGGGTGCCGTTGCCGTCGTGCAGGTCCAGATCCACCACGAGCACCGGGGAATCGAAGCCGCGCGCCCGCAAGCGCCGGATCGCGACCGCCACGTCGTTGATGGCGCAAAACCCCATGCCGCGGTCTGGCCTGGCGTGATGGAAGCCCCCGGCCAAGTGCACCGCGGTCTTGTGGGTGCGCAGGGCGAGCCGGGTGGCCTGTATCGTGCCGCCCGTCATGAGCCGGATCACGTCGAGCGCCTGGTGCGCCTCCCGCTCCGAGAGCGTCACGCCGAGGATCTCGCTCATCACCTCGGGATCGGAGAGGGTCTCCAGGTACTCCGGGGTGTGGACCCGCAGGATGTTCTCGAGCGACGCTGGCCGCGGCCGGGCCACATCGTGCCGCCGGATCAGGTGCTCGTCGGTGAGAAAGCCCAGGATCTTGTCGGCTCTGGCCACGTCCATGAGCCCGCCGGCAACGCCGAACCGGTAGGACGGATCGTGCACGAAGCTCACGTCGGGGTGGCGGACGGCGTAGCGCAGCCAGCGGCCCAGGCGACCAACCGTCCTTGCCGTCCCTTCCAGCATCGACCCCTCCAGTTGCGGCCAGTGTTTCAATATGGCGTGCCGTCCGCAGCCGGCGCCACGCGGGATGCCTTGACGCGGGCCGGGCGGTTTCGTGAGGTTAGCAGCGTCATGACACGCCAAGACTCGCATTCACTGCCCTCCGCACTCGACAGCCGCGACGAGATCGCCGGCCGTCTGGCGGGAAAGCGGCCCGCGGTGTTCCTGGACTACGACGGCACCCTCACCCCCATCGTGTCGCGGCCCGAGCTGGCCGTGCTGTCCGACGAGATGCGCTCCTCTCTCGAACGGCTGGCGGATGTGTGCACGGTTGCCATCGTGAGCGGGCGCGACCGCGCCGACGTGGAGGGCCTGGTGCAGGTGGGGGGCCTGGTGTATGCGGGCAGCCACGGGTTCGACATCGCCGGCCCCGACGGCCTGTCGCTGCAGCATGAGGAAGGCCGCAAGTACCGCTCGGTGCTGGCGAGCGCCGCCGACGAGATCGAGGAACGGGTCGGGCTCATCGACGGCGTCCTCATCGAGCGGAAGAAGTACGCTCTGGCGGTGCACTACCGCTTGGTTGCCGTGGAGCGCGTGCCCGAGATTGACGCCGCCGTGGAGGAGGTCGCAGCGGAACAACCCGACCTGCGCCGCACCGGAGGCAAGAAGGTGTTCGAGCTCAGGCCCAAGCTGGACTGGGACAAGGGCAAGGCCGTGCTGTGGCTGCTCCAGGCTCTGGACCTGGACCACCCGGACGTGGTTCCGTTCTACCTCGGCGACGACGAGACGGATGAGGACGCCTTCCGGGTTCTCACGGAGCACGGTGTGGGAGTGCTGGTTGCCGAGCAGCCCGGTGAGACCAGTGCGCATTACCTGCTGCAGGATCCCAATGAGGCACAGGTGTTCCTCGACAGGCTGACTTCCATCGTGGGGAGCGGACGCTGATGGACGGCTGGACGCTCGCCTACGACGGCTTCGAGCCCCAACAAGAGGGGCTGCGCGAGGCGTTGTGCGTGCTCGGCAACGGGTACTTCGCGACTCGCGGAGCGGCCGCCGAAGTCGACGCCGGTGACGTGCACTACCCCGGCACCTACGTGGCCGGCTGCTACAACCGGCTCGGGACCGAGATGGCCGGACGGGTGATCGAGAACGAGGACCTGGTGAACGTTCCCAACTGGCTGCCGCTCACCTTCCGCGTCGATGGCGGGGAGTGGTTCGATCTGTCCGCAGTGGAGATCCTGGACTACCGCCAGGAACTGGACCTCAAGCGGGGCGTACTGTCCCGCAGCGTGCGGTTCCGTGACTCGGAGGGCCGCGAATCGACTCTCAAGCATCACCGACTGGTGCACATCTCCGAGCCGCACCTTTGCGGGCTCGAGAGTACGCTGACACCGGAGAATTGGTCGGGCACAGTCGAGTTCCGCTCCGCGCTAGACGGAACAGTCATCAACAGCGGGGTGCCACGCTACCGAAAGCTCGCCAGCAGGCATCTGGAGCCGCTGGAGGCATATGGGGTGAACGGCGAGACGGTCTACCTCAAGGTCGAAACCAACCAGTCCCGTGTGCAGATCGCCCAGGCCGCCCGCACCCGAGCATTCCGCGACGGCAACCGCGTAGAGCCCGAGCGGCGGACCGTGGAGAAAGCGGGGTACGTAGCGCACGAGTTCACCCTGGATGCGGAGCAGGGTGTGCCGCTCACGGTCGAGAAGGTGGTCACGTTCTACACTTCGCGGGACAACGCCATAGCCGAGTGCGGGCTCGAGGCACGGGAACAGATGCGCCACGCCGGCGGGTTCGGCGCGCTGATCAAGTCGCACGCCATCGCGTGGAGCCACCTGTGGAACCGGTTCGACATCGGCATCACGGCGAATCTGCCCAACCGCCAGGCGGAGCACGCGGCGATGGTGCTCAGGATCCACGTGTTCCATCTGCTGCAGACCGTCTCGCTCAACAGCACCGAGCTGGACGTGGGCGTACCGGCGCGCGGGCTCCACGGCGAGGCCTACCGCGGCCACATCTTCTGGGACGAGCTGTACATCTTCCCGTTCCTCAACCTGCGCCAGCCCGAGATCACCCGCGCACTGCTGCGCTACCGCTACCGCCGCCTGCCCGAAGCGCGCGCCGCGGCTCGGGCGGCGGGCTGCCTCGGCGCCATGTTCCCGTGGCAGAGCGGCAGCAACGGCCGGGAGGAGACGCAGCAGGTCCACCTCAATCCCAAGTCGGGCCGCTGGCTCCCCGACAACTCGCAGCTCCAGCGCCACGTGAACGTGGCGATCGCCTACAACGTCTGGCAGTACTACCAGGTAACGGGCGACGTCCAGTTCATGGCATTCTTCGGAGCTGAGATGCTGATCGAGATAGCTCGGTTCTGGGCCTGCCAGTCGACGTACAACGAGGAGATCGACCGCTACGAGATTCTCGGCGTGATGGGCCCCGACGAGTACCACGACGGCTATCCGGACCGCGACGAGCCCGGACTACACAACAACGCCTACACGAACCTGATGGCTGCGTGGGTGATGTGGCGTGCGCTGGAGATCTTCTACGCGCTGCCCTACGACAAGCGCGACGAGCTGTGCGAGAAGCTGATAGTTCGTGAGGACGAGATCGCGCATTGGGAGGACATCAGCACCAAGATGCGGGTGTGCTTCCACGACGAGGGGATCATCAGCCAGTTCGAGGGCTTCGGAGACCTCCTGGAATTCGACTGGGACGGGTACCGCGCGAAGTACGGCGACATCCACCGGCTGGACCGCATCCTCGAAGCGGAGGACGACTCGCCCAACCGCTACAAGCTCTCCAAGCAGGCCGACGTGCTGATGCTGTTCTACCTGTTCTCAGCGGAAGAGCTGGAGGAGCTGTTCAACCGGCTGGGGTACGACTTCGACCACGCGAGCATTCCCAGGAACATCGAGTACTACGACGCGCGCACGTCGCACGGCTCGACACTGAGCCGCATCGTGAGCGCGTGGGTGAACGCCCGCGCCAACCGCCCGGGTTCGTGGGACCTGTTCGTGCAGGCCCTCGAGAGCGACGTCGCCGACATCCAGGGGGGCACGACCGCGGAAGGGATCCACCTGGGCGCGATGGCCGGTACGGTGGACGTGGTGCAGCGCTGCTACACCGGTCTCGAGACCCGCGGCGACACCCTGTGGTTCAACCCGCGCCTGCCGGAGGAGCTCGAGGACCTGCAGCTCAGGCTGTGCTACCGGGGCCACTGCATCAAGGTGGACATGACACCGGAGCGGATGGAGCTCACATCGCTGCCCTCTATGGCTGGTCCCATCAAGGTCCGGGTACGGGACGAGATGCACCAGCTCGTGCCGGGCGAAACCAAAGTGATTGGGCTGTAGCGTGCTGGCCTACGACATCCTGCGCTATACAGTGTTCGCCGTGTTCGTGCTCAGCAGCGCGGTGGCCTTGGGCTCGTGGGCGGTGCGCACGCGCCGCATCAACCCGTTCGGACGCACCGGCCAGTTCGTCCGCAGAACCACCGACCCGATCCTCGCACCGGTCGAGACGGCGCTGCTGCGGCGGGGGGGCAACCCCCAGAACGCAGGTTGGTGGCTGCTGAGCGTCACCATCGTGGTCGGCGTGATCTTGATCGCCGGAGCACAGTGGATTGCTACCCAGCTATTCCACGCGGCGGGTGCAGTCTCAGCCGGGCCACGCGGAATCGTGTGGCTGGTGGTCTACTACTCGACCCAGCTGATCCTGTTCGCGCTCATCGTGAGGGTGATCGGCTCGTGGGTTGGGGTGGGCCGCTACAACCGCTGGATGAAGCCCGCTTACTGGCTGACGGATTGGATCGTCGTGCCGCTGCGTCGGATCATCCCTCCATTCGGCATGTTCGACGTCACGCCGCTGATAGCCTGGTTCCTGCTCCTGCTGCTGCGGGGGTGGGTACTGAGGCTCATCTAGCGGTGGCTACCACCGTCCTGACCTTCCACGTCCAGCCGCGTGCCTCGGCCACCGAGATAGTCGGCTGGCACGGCGACGCCATCAAGGTGCGGGTGGCGGCCCCGCCGGTGGACGGAGCCGCCAACGAGGCGCTCACCCGGTTCATCGCCGACGAGCTCGACGTGCCGTGCTCGGCCGTTCAGGTCATCGCGGGCGGCACCAGCCGACGCAAGCGCGTCGCGATAGACGGAGTGGACGGGGGGAAGGTCCTCGAGGTGCTGGGGGTGGGATGAGGATCTCTGCCGCTGGACTGCTGCTGTCGCTCGCGCTGGCACCATCGGCCGCGAGTGCACAGACCGACAGCGACGAATGGGGCAACTGGCTCATCTACAACGGCACCTTT
Source organism: Gemmatimonadota bacterium (assembly GCA_039586895.1). Taxonomy (GTDB): domain Bacteria; phylum Gemmatimonadota; class Gemmatimonadetes; order Gemmatimonadales; family GWC2-71-9; genus WVYX01. The sequence goes on from JBDHJM010000001.1 coordinate 85,380, forward strand.
GTCTTTTCCAACCGTTGGAGTGTGTTCACCGAGGCGCAGCTGCGCCTCTACGAGCTGGTTTCAAACCCCCAGGAAGCGTTCGTGCGGGCGGCTGCCCACTACAACTTCAACCCCACCGCCCTGGTCGGACTCGGCTACAGCCACATCTGGGGATGGCCCTTCGAGGAGGACACCGGCGAGGACGCGGAGTCCGTAGAGAACCGGATCTACCAGCAGTTCGCCATCAAGCACTGGTGGGGCCGCGCGGGCTTCGAGCACCGCTACCGGCTGGAGCAGCGCTGGATTCAAAGGGCGGGAGAAACCGACTACGAGAACCGCACACGTTACCGCCTGCAGGTGACCATACCGCTCAACCGGAGCTCGATGGAGCGCGGTGCGTTCTTCGTGAACGTGTACGACGAGATCTTCATCGACATCGCCAGTGTGCTGACCCTGGACCAGAACCGGCTCTACGCGGCAGCGGGATACCAGTTCAACCCCCTGGCGAACCTGCAGTTGGGCTACCTGTACAACTCCAAGGCCAGCGCGAACTTCCACCGGCTGCAGATCTTCCTTACCTGGAACTTCGATTTCCGCTGATATGGCAGTGGGGCCACCGACGGATGGCAATCGGTGGCCCCACGCATGTACCTGACCGATGCTGGCGGTCAGTGTGCAGCCCGCGCTTACAGCGTGCCTACTGCGGCGGCGGAAACTCTCTCAGCGTCCTGCGCACAAGCTCATCGATCCGCTGCTGGCGCTCCCTGGTATCGCTGATGTGCCGCATATCGGTCTGTCCGCTGCCGTGCCACACCAGGCTCTTGTCGTGGGTCTCGTAGAACCTGATGAGCAGGGTGCCAGCCTGGGAGTAGACCGGGGTCGTCCGCATCGTGGTCACCCCTCCGCCCCAGCCACCCCAGCCGGCGCGGCCCCACGTTGTGCCGGTTGTTCGATAGCTGACATTGGTCCGGGTGGTGATCTGATAGCCGACCATCAGGTCGGCGCCTTCCGAGACCTTCTGCATGCCCCGGTCCACCAGCTCGGATTCGATGGACATCCGGATCCGCTCGTCCATGATCGGATCGGATGCCGGACCCGCGCCGTCGTCCTGAGCAGGGGGCAGCCAAGCGAAGGTCTCGAAAGCGCTGAAGTCGGCGCTGGGACTCCAGTCGCTGTTGACGCTCACGGCGGAGGCGCATGCGGCGAGCAGGAGGGCCGAAACCGTCAGGATCGCCTTGGTTGAAGCGTGGGACATTTGATTGCTCCAGAGTTTCATATCGTGGTCACGGAGTATACCAGATGGGCGACGTGTACGCGCGGTCCTGGATCGTGGCTGGCACGTTGCCAGGCAAATCTATCCCGAAGAACGCAGCATCGTAGGTGGTCCAGCGCGGTGTCGGGATCTCCAGCACGCGTACGTAGTAGAAGGCGTGCTCATTGGGATCGAAATCGGGGTCGGTCCAGTGTACCCCGAATGTCGTAGCGCCGATGGAGTTGGTATAGGCAGCCGTGGCAACATCGACGGTGTTGCCGACCGGCTCCCTGGCGCGGCCATCCGATCCAATGGTGCGACCGTCGGATACTGCCACGTCGTAAATGCGCTCGTGCGTCTCTCCATCCCTATCCAGCCAGCCCTTGATGATCTGCACCCGATCCAGGTTGGCGCCGTCCGGGTCGCGCAGCACGCGGATCATGAAGTTCGGAGCCGCTCCGTCTGGCCGCATCGTCAGCTCACCGCCCATCGGCACCCCACGCCGATAGCCCTGCGCGACGAAATCGGGCCGGAGCACCTCGTCGGCCTCGAAGTCCCACCCGGCGAACACGCGCACCCTGATTCGGGTGCCCGTCGTCGCGTAGACTTCCTTGCGCCGCATCGCGTCGAAGATCTGTGCGCGCGTGTTCTCGCGGGCCCATACCCCCACCAATCCGGCGGCCGCCTCCTGGGATGTCATGATGCGCAGGGCAGGGTCGTCGGCCGGAATGACTTCGTTGTTGTGCCGCTCCGGTGAGGGCTCGGTCTTCTGGTACTTCCCGAAGTAGTTCTCCTCCCGCGTCGTGGAGAGCCCCGTGTGGCTGTCGGATGCGCCGCTCAGGCCGAACTTGTACGGGTTGGCGCCGAGCCGGGCACCGAGCTGGAGCCCCAACCTGAGCGCCGAGCGGCCGTACTCGTACTGGAGCATCCAATCTTCACTTCGCCCCCGACCCGTCGAGGTTGGCAACGTCCCAGTTCTCGAAGTCGGCGAACTCGTCCTCCGGAGAGAGCAACGGGTGCGTCTCCTCGTCGCCCTTGATCTGCGTCATCTCGTGGAGCGGCTCCCAGCGCATCCGGGTCTCCGCGTAGGCGCGGGTCATGTCGTCACCGGAGAACGTCTTCTCCCCGAACATCAGGCCGTTGCTGATGTTGCCGTTGTGGGGAATGGCAAAGGCCCGGCCGCCCACTTTGTCCTCGTAGCTCGCCAGGTAGCGCCAGAGATCCTGGGGGTCGAAGCTGTCGAACGTCGAATAGGGTATGGTCTGTGCGGTCTTGTCAGCACCGTCACGGAAGATGACCACGCGATGGAGGTTGTCGCCGTCCGGTGTGGAGCTCCACTCGAAGCCCGTCATCGCCGTGAAGCGGCCCGGCTCGTTGTACGTATCGGCCTTCGTGACGAAATCGACCCAGATGCTCTTCGCCGCCTCGTCGGAGCTGAAGGGATTGATGCCCCGAACCCCGGCCTCGATGATGTTCCCGAAAGCCTCCATGCGTCCTTCCGGGCCGGCGTTGAATCGCTCGTGCACCCAGGCCCCCCACGGGTCCGCCAGCAGGAGCGGATCCGAGCGCTGAACCATCGGCGCCAGGCCGATCAACTCCGCGTGGTCCGTGATCACGAGGAAATCGAGCGGACGGATGAGCTGTACCGGCTGCCCCGTGTTGGAGATCACCGTCTCGCCACGGGCGAAGCGGTAGCCCTCGTCCATGGTGAGCCTGGTCCCCACCAGACCCGCGTCGAACGAGAGATTGGTGTGGAAGTGCGTGTCGCCGAAGAAGACCTGGTCGGGATAATCCCTGTTGGCGTAGGGAGAGTAGACCCTCTCCTGCTCGAGATCCTCGGCGGTGACCCGGTAAGTCGAGGGCTCCTGTGCGGAGAGGCAGCCCGCATCCACGGAAGCACCAATGATTGTCAGCGCTGAGAACACGCCCAAGGTCATGACGCTTGCCTTCGTCATACGATTCACTCCTCTATTTAGTGACTTGCGGCACCGGAATGGCGGCTGCTGCGGTCTTCACGAACGTGCGCCGGCTGGTTTCTCGTGCCATAGCTCACGCGGAGTTACGCACGAAGCTAAGGACCGGCAGGAGGGGCGGCAAGGGGGGATCGCCACCGGAACACGATCATTTTGAAGCTTGAAAACGCCGTTTCGAAGCTTACAAATGGCCGCCTGTCCTAGGTCTTGACCTACAGGCCCGCGCCCATTCTCTTGCCCGGAGCCGAGGTCTCAGTGCGCGTCCCGATCTCACCAATCCGTCCGAGGTAAACGCGAGATGAAGTCCCTCCTCCTGAGTGCCGGCCTTTGCATCTTCGCCGTCGTACCCGCCCAGTCCGCGACAGCCGGTTCCATCGATTCCGAGCCTGCGCGGCAGGCCCAGTCGTCGCCGGTCGAGCTCAGTGTGGTGATACATCTACTCGATCTCCTGCGGATCGACGACGCCGAGCAGACGGCATTCGTCGACTTCGCGCTTTGGGTGAGCTGGCGCGACGAGAGCCTGGCCAGCCCCGGCTCGCCGGTCCGCTTCTTCAGAACGAACCAGGTTTGGGTCCCCAACCTCCAGATAATGAACTCGCTCACGCTCACCAATCGGCGGCCCGACGTGGTCGAGGTGGACGAAGACGGCAACGCCCACTACCGGCGCCGGCTGGTGGGGACCATCTCGGTGCCTCGTGACCTCTCCGATTTTCCGGTCGATGAGCACCAGATGAGACTCTTCGTGGTGGCGGCCGGCATGAACCGGGACGTAGAGCTCGTCATCGACGAGCGTCTGACCGGGCAGTCGGAGAGCTTCTCCATCCCCGAATGGGAGGTCGGCGCCGGCGGAGCCGAGATCTCGGAGTTCGTAGCGGCGGGCGAGCACTTTCCCGCGTTATCCTACGAGTGGCAAGTCCGCAGGAAGATCGGGTACTACATCTGGAAGGTGATCATACCGCTGGCGATGGTCGTCATGATGTCGTGGGCGGTGTTCTGGCTCGACCCCAAGCAGGCGGGCCCGCAAATCGGGATCGCTGCGACTTCGATTCTCACCCTGATCGCCTACCGCTTCACCCTGGGCTTCCTGGTACCCCGACTGTCCTACCTTACCCGCCTGGACCTCTTCATCACCGGGGCGTCCCTGCTCGTGTTCGTGGCTCTGGTGGAGGCACTGGCGACGGTCAGCCTAGCCGAGGAACACCCGACCCTCGCCAGAAGGATCGACATCAACTCGCGCTGGGTATTCCCCGCCGCCTTCGCAGCCCTAACGGCCGTGTCGTTCATGTTGTGAGGGGGGTCAGTCTTGCGGGGATTCAGTCGCCCACCGACTCTCGCAAGGCTGTGATCCGGCTACGCGCATCCTCCACGACTCCCTGAAGCTCGGGATCCGCTTCCGACCACAGGCGGACGAACTCGGTGTAGTGCCGCACGGCACCCGCCAGATCCCCCGTGCGCTCGTACATCCTGGCCAGGCGCAGCTGTGCCGGTGCGAGGTAGGCAAGATCGTGTACCGCGACCTCGTCGAACGAGCCGTACCACAGGGCCGCTTCTTCGGTCCTGTCCGCCTGGTCCAGCAGGACGGCCCTGAGGTAGCGCTCACGCGGCGCCGAGAAGAACGGAGACGAGACGTGAAGCTGGTGCCACACCGCGAGCGGCATCCCCTCGAGCGCGCTCAGCGCATCGTCTTCCCTACCTGCCTCGAGTGCGAGTTCCGCCAGCACTCCGGCCCGTAGGTCGGACGTGAGGGATCCCAAGCGCGGGTCTGGTGCTGCAGCCCCCAGGCGTGACGCCTGCTGCTGAGCCTCCGCCTCCCGACCGAGCCCGGCGTTCAGCAGGCCCATCAGATAAGTCTTGATGTGTGGATATACCCCGTTGTGCACTGAAAAGAAGCTGTTGTGCGACGCGCTCTCGGGAACGCGCGCCGCGTCCCACGCTGCCAGTCGGCGGCGCAGTGCATCGCGCTCGGCTCCCGCAATCTGCAGGAATGGCGAGAGCGCCATGTATGACTCGGCAGTGATGGTCAACGCGGGATCGAGCGCACCGGCAAGCACGAGCTCCGCCTTCGCCTGGCTCCACCGACCCCAGGCAAGCTGCAGATAAGCCCGCCACACGTGGCCGAGCGCACGCGCCTCCGCCGAGCGGCTCGGTGCCGCCATGAGGCCCGCTATGGCGTGAGCCTCGGGCAGACGTCCTGCAAAAGACGCCGCGCTCCACGTGATCTCCGCAAGGTCGTCATCGCTGGCCGTCTCCAGTTCCACCAACGCTGACGCCCGCTCGGTCGCGTCGTCCCGGGCCATCGCCTGCAGAGTCCGCAGCTCCAGAGCGCGGTCCGTACCGGTGGGGAACCGCGCCACCACCTGTGCCACCATCGAATCGAGCTCAGCGTCGTCGCCCCCGGTTAGCGCAATGCGCGCGAGATGCACGTAGGCGGTCGGGTAGTCTGGCTCGATGGCGATGATGCGCTCCCATGCCTCGCTCGATTCCTCGATGTCGCCGCCCAGCCGAGGGTGGAAGTGAAACAGCACCTCGCCCAGCTGAAACCATGCTTCTACATCGTCGGGGTACGTGCCGAGAATGGCCCGGTACTGCCGCTCGGCGGCTGCGCCGTCACCGCGCCGTACAGTGACGAGAGCTTCGAGCAAGCGGCGATCCCGCTCCGGCAGCCGCTCAGCGTGGCGCGTTGCCCGCTCCGCGGCCTCGAGCGCGACGTCGGAACGCAGCAGCCAGTCCGCAGTGACGCTCAGCTGATACCAGGCCAGTGCGAACGACGAGTCGACGGCTATCGCATCCTCGAACGCAGCTGCGGCCTCCCGGAACCGACCCGCCCGATAATGACTCGAGCCGCGCAGGTACGACTTGAGAGCCGTCAGGGAATCGGTGGTCAGGAGCGCCAGGCGGGAGAGCCGGGTCCCCTGAAGCACGCCCTGCCCCGCCAGGAGCTCGCCGGCGAGATCATCCACCAGCGCGAGCACCTCAGCGGGCACACCCTCGGCCGAGGCTTGCGCCACCGGCGTGTCTCCCCGGCTCGGATCGTACAGCGATGCATCGAACTGCAGCCGACCACCGACCTCGACTATGCTCCCCAGCACGTACATGCCCGCCCCGAGCTCCTCGGCAATGGCGCGCCCCGTCGCCGGGTCGGGTGCCCCGGAGCCGCGTCGCTCTGTTGCGGCGAGAACCGCCCGCGGGTCGGCGGTGCGCAGGGAGCCCGCCCCGTCCAGCTTCACGCTCAAGAGGTCCACCATACCGTCGCCCAGGTACGCCAGGTCGGTGCTGCCCCGCATGGAGAACGGCAGCACCGCCACCTGGGTGGCCGATACCGCGGGGCCGCCGCCGTCGCGCGTGACGGCCCAGGAGATCGCTCCAATCGCGAACAGCGCGATCACGAACAGTGACAGGCCTCCCCACCACGAGCGCTGGTGCGCCGCGCTCTCACCTGTCACAGCCGCGGGTTCTACGGCGAGCGCATCCACGAACTCGCGCGCGGTCTGGAAACGATCGACCGGCGCCTTGGCCAGCGCCTTCCGAATCGCCGCGTCCACGGATTCCGGAATCGTGTCTCTCACGCGGCGTGCGGAAGGCACTGGATCCACCAGCTGCTTGGCGATGATGGCCTGCAGGTTGGGGCCGGTGAAGGGCGGCTCGCCCGCCAGCATCTCGTACAGCACGGCGCCCAGCGAGTACACGTCGGTGCGTCCATCAACTGAGGCGTCCCCGCTGGCCTGCTCCGGGCTCATGTACTTGGGCGTCCCCACCGCGAGTCCAGTCTGGGTGAGCCGTTCCCCACCGGCTGCGCTCACCGCCCGCGCGATGCCGAAATCCGCGACCACTGCTTCGTCGCCATGCAGCAGAATGTTCTCGGGCTTGATGTCGCGATGCACGACGCCCGCTCGGTGCGCATGCTCCAGCGCGACCGCCACGTCCCGTGCGATGTCCAGCGCGCGCTCGATGCTCAGGGCTCCCTCGCGTTTGAGCAGCTCGCGCAGCGACTCGTCCTCCACGAACGGCATGACGTAGTACAGCACTCCGTCTGACTCGCCCGAGTCGAGCAGCGGGAGGATGTGGGGATTGGACAGCTGCGCGGTGACCCTGATCTCTTGCAGGAAGCGGTCCGCGCCCAGAGAAGCGGCGAGATCGGGACGCAGCACCTTTATCGCGACCAGGCGGTCGTGCTTCAGATCGCGCGCTAGGTAGACGGTGGCCATGCCCCCGCTGCCGAGCTCTCGCTCGACTGCGTAGCGATCCACCAGCGCTTGCTTCACACGGTCCAGGGAATCAGTCACGGGCGCGGCTCCGGGAGGCCAGCCAGATCTTGAAGATAGCGATCATTCACCGCGGTGGCAGCCCGGTTCTTGCTGGGGCGTAGCGCAAACCCCCAGAGGCGGCTAGATTGCCAATTGACAATCGAACCCCGTGGTGATTTGCGGCATATTGCAGCCACGTAAAAGAAGTCGCTAAAAAGCCCGTCCTCGACGCTTTTTGGCGACGGGGACTTTTTGTTTGGAGCGGCATGACGGACCCTGACCGCATCCCGGCCCTGCACCGCGCCATCCGCGAGCGCATCCTCGTGCTCGACGGAGCGATGGGCACCATGATCCAGTCATACGAGCTGGACGAGGCCGACTTCCGCGGTTCGGACTTCGGGGACCATCCCGACCCGCTCAAGGGCGACAACGACCTGCTGTCGCTCACCCGGCCCGACGTGATCGAGGCGATCCACGCGGCCTACCTCGCGGCCGGCGCCGACATCATCGAGACCAACACGTTCAACGCGAACGCGATCTCCCAGGCGGACTACAGCATGGAGAATGCGGTGCGCGACATGAACGTCGCGGCGGCCCGCATCGCGCGCAACGCGGCCGATCAGTTCACCGCCCGCGACCCAGCGAGGCCGCGGTTCGTCGCCGGGAGCCTGGGGCCCACCAACCGCACCGCGTCGATCTCTCCCGACGTGAACAACCCCGGCTTCCGGGCAGTGACGTTCGACGAGCTGGCGGCTGCGTACGGCGAACAGGCGGACGCCTTGAGCGAGGGCGGTGCGGACCTGCTGCTCGTGGAGACCGTGTTCGATACGCTGAACGGCAAGGCCGCGCTGTTCGGCATCCGCGAGGTGCTGGAGCGGCGCGGCGTGGAGATCCCGGTCATCGTCTCGGGCACCATCACGGACCTGAGCGGCCGCACCCTGTCGGGCCAGACAACGGAAGCCTTCTGGATCTCGGTGAGCCACGCCGGGCTGTTCGGAGTAGGGCTCAACTGCGCGATGGGCGCCAAGGATCTGCGCCCCTACCTCGAGGAGCTATCGCAGGCGGCGGACACCTACGTGAGCTGCCATCCCAACGCAGGGCTGCCCAATGAATTCGGGCAGTACGACCAGACGCCGGAGGAGATGGCCGCCGTGATCGGCGAGTTCGCCGCGAGTGGCTTCGTGAACATCGCAGGGGGCTGCTGCGGCACGCGCCCCGAGCACATCACGGCAATCGCGGACGCTGTTGCGCGGCACGCGCCGCGGCCGGTGCCCGAGCCCCCTCCAGACGCACGCCTCAGCGGACTCGAGCCCCTGGTGATCCGGCCCGACACGCTGTTCGTGAACGTGGGCGAGCGCACCAACGTCACCGGCTCCGCACGGTTCGCCAGGCTCATCAAGGAAGGCGACTACGAGACGGCACTCGAGGTCGCGCGCGAGCAGGTGACCAACGGCGCACAGATGCTCGACGTGAACATGGACGAGGGACTGCTCGACTCGGTCGAGGCGATGCGCACCTTCCTCAACCTGCTCGCGGCGGAGCCCGACATCGCGCGAGTGCCGGTCGTGATCGACTCCTCCCGCTTTGAGGTGCTGGAGGCCGGCCTCAAGTGCCTCCAGGGCAAGGGCGTGGTGAACTCGATCAGTCTCAAGGAAGGCGAGGCCGCATTCCTGGAGCAGGCCCGCCTGGTGCGGCGCTACGGCGCGGCGGTGATCGTGATGGCGTTCGACGAGACCGGCCAGGCCGACACCGCCGACCGCAAGATCGAGATCTGCACCCGCGCGTTTCGCCTGCTCACCGAGGAGGCGGGGTTCAGACCGCAGGACATCATCTTCGACCCCAACATCTTCGCCGTGGCCACCGGTCTGTCGGAGCACGACGAGTATGCTGTCGCCTATCTCAAGGCAGCCCGCGCCATCAAGGAGACACTGCCCGGAGTGCTGGTGAGCGGCGGGTTGAGCAACCTCTCGTTCTCTTTCCGCGGCAACAATGCGGTGCGCGAGGCGATGCATACGGTGTTCCTGTACCACGCGATCCGCGCGGGCATGGACATGGGTATCGTGAACGCCGGCGCCCTGCCCGTCTACGACGATGTGCCCGACGAGCTGCGCGAGGCCATCGAGGACGTGCTCTTCGCGCGAAGGGCGGATGCCACCGACCGGCTCACCGCCATGGCGGGTGACGTGAAGGGCACGGCGCGGGCATCGCAGGAAGATCTGTCCTGGCGCGAGCAGCCCGTGGTACGGCGCCTCACGCACGCCCTGGTGGAGGGGATCCTCGACTACATAGCGGAAGACACAGAGGAGGCGCGGCAGGAGTTCGACCACCCGATCGAGGTGATCGAAGGACCGCTGATGGACGGCATGAACGTGGTGGGCGACCTGTTCGGGAGCGGCAGGATGTTCCTGCCGCAGGTGGTGAAGAGCGCCCGCGTCATGAAGAAGGCCGTGGCCTACCTGGTGCCGTACATCGAGAAGGAGCAGCAGGAAGCGGGGACCGCGGCCCGGGCAAAGGGCAAGATCGTGCTCGCCACGGTGAAGGGTGACGTGCACGACATCGGGAAGAACATCGTGGGCGTAGTGCTGCAATGCAACAACTACGAGGTGATCGACCTCGGCGTGATGGTGCCCGCGGCGAGGATCCTCGATACGGCCCGCCTGGTGAACGCCGACATGATCGGCCTGAGCGGACTCATAACGCCGTCGCTGGACGAGATGGTTCACGTAGCGCGCGAGATGGAGCGCGAGGGTTTCGACCTCCCGCTGCTCATCGGGGGCGCCACGACCTCCAAGGTCCACACGGCGGTGCGGATCGCTCCGGAGTACCACGGTCCCACAGTCCACGTCAACGATGCATCACGCGGCGTGACGGTGGTGGGCGATCTGCGCAGCGATGCGAAGCGCGACGGATTCACGCGCAAGGTCGAGAGCGAGTACACCAGGATCCGCGAGGAACGGTCAGCCCGCGTAGCCCGGGCGCGCAGCCTGCCGCTGGCCGATGCGAGGCAGCGCAAGCTCATGATCGAGTGGGAGGGTTACGAGCCGACCGCTCCGGCCCGTCCGGGCGTGACGGTGCTCGGACACTACGACCTCGGGGAGCTCGCGCGCTACATCGACTGGACGCCGTTCTTCAGGACCTGGGAGCTCAAGGGCAGCTTCCCGGCGATACTCGACGACGCGACGGTCGGGCCGCAGGCGCGCGCCCTGTTGGACGACGCTCAGAGGCTGCTGGGCCGCATCGTGGACGAGCGCCTGTTCCAGGCCAACGCGGTTCTCGGGCTGTTCCCCGCGAATTCGGTGGATGACGACGACATCGAGCTGTACACCGATCCGGGACGCAGCGAGGTCAGGGCGGTGCTGCACCACTTGCGCCAGCAGATGGAGAAGCCGCCCGGCCGGCCCAATCTCTGCCTCGCGGACTTCGTCGCGCCGCGCGGTTCCGGCATACCGGATCACCTGGGAGCGTTCGCCGTGACCACCGGCTTCGGCACTGCGGAGCTGGCCGCGTCGTTCGAGGCAGAGCACGACGACTACTACGCCATCATGGCCAAGGCCCTGGCCGACCGGCTCGCCGAGGCGTTCGCCGAACGGCTGCACGAGCGGGTGCGGCGCGAGTTCTGGGGCTACGAGCCGGACGAAGCGTTCAGCAACCAGGAGCTGGTGCGCGAGAAGTACACCGGCATCCGTCCGGCACCGGGCTACCCGGCGTGCCCCGACCACACGGAAAAGCGCACCCTGTTCGAGCTGCTCGACGTGACCGGCAGCACCGGCATCGAGCTCACCGAGCAGCTGGCGCTGATTCCGGCTGCATCCGTGTGTGGCTGGTACATCGCTCACCCCGAGTCGTTCTACTTCGGCGTCGGCAAGGTCGGCCGCGACCAGGTCGAGGACTATGCGCGGCGAGCCGGCATGGACGTGGCCGACGCAGAGCGCTGGCTGTCCCCGAACCTGGGGTACGAGGCACGCGAGGAGGTGACTGCGGGATGAGCGTAACGCTGCGAAGCCTCATCGACGACGGCCGGGTACACGTCGCGGACGGCGCCATGGGCACGGTGCTCTACGGCAAGGGCCAGTTCGTCAGCGTGTGCTACGACGAGCTGAGTCTCACCCAGTCGGACCTGGTGCGGGAGGTGCACGAAGACTACGTGCGCGCCGGCGCCGAAATGATCGAGACCAACACGTTCGGCGCCAACCCGGTGAAGCTCTCCAGCTACGGACTGGAGGAACAGACCGAGGCGATCAACCTCACGGCCGCTGCTCTGGCCCGCGACGTAGCCGGCACGCGGGTCAGCGTGGTCGGGGCCGTGGGTCCTCTCGGCATCCGCATCGAGCCGTGGGGACCGACATCGCGTGACGAATCTGAAGCGTTCTTCGCACGCCAGGTACAGGGCCTGCTCGAGGGCGGCGTGGATGGATTCTGCCTCGAGACGTTCAGCGACCTGGACGAACTGAGCGCGGCCTACCGAGCCGTCCGCGCCCTGTCCGACCTCCCGGTGATCGCCCAGATGACCATCGACGAGTCGGGCGGGACGGTGTACGGCACCGATGCCGAGCACATCGCGGCAGCGCTCACCGATTGGGGGGTGGACGTGGGCGGGCTCAACTGCTCGGTCGGGCCCGCAATCATGCTCGAGGGCATCGAGCGCATGGTGGAGGTCACCGACCGCCCGCTCACCGCGCAGCCCAACGCCGGCCTGCCCCGCTTGGTGGGCGACCGCAAGATCTATCTCTCGAGCCCGGAGTACATGGCCAACTACGCCCGGCGCCTCATGGACGTGGGCGTGCGCTTCGTTGGCGGCTGCTGCGGCACCACTCCGGAGCACATCAAGCGGATCAGCGACCTGGTGGCCACGATCCGGCCGCGCCAGGTGAGCGTGGTCGTTTCCAAGCACGAAGTGGCCGACACCGCGGAGGTGGAGCCCGTCCCGCTGGCCGAGCGCTCGCAGTGGGGCCGCAAGCTGGCGGCGGGTGAGTTCGTCACCAACGTGGAGCTGATCCCCCCCAAGGGAGCGCGCCCCGAGACGCTGCTGGCGCAGGCACGCGAGCTGCAGGCCGGCGGCGTGGATGCGGTCAGCCTGCTGGACGGGCCGCGCGCGCAGAGCCGCATGGGAGCCATACCCGCCGCGATCATCGTGGAGCGCGAGCTCGGACTCGAGACGGTGGTTCACTACACCTGCCGCGACCGCAACATGCTGGGGATGATGAGCGATCTGCTGGGCGCGGCGGCCGCGGGACTCAGCAACCTGCTGCTGGTGACCGGCGATCCGCCCCGCATGGGACCCTATCCGGAGTCGACGGCGGTGTTCGACATCGATTCGATCGGCCTCACCAACGTGGTGTACCGCCTCAACCACGGCCTCGACCCCGGGGGCGGTCCGCTGGGCGACCCGACCAGGTTCGTGATCGGCGTTGCTCTCAACCCGGCGGCTGCCGACATCGAGCGCGAGCTGCGGCGGCTCTACTGGAAGGTGGACGCCGGTGCCGACTTCGCTGTCACGCAGCCGGTGTTCGATACCGGCCAGCTGGAGCAGTTCCTGGAGCGGACCGCCGAATTCCGCATCCCCATCATCGCCGGTCTGTGGCCGCTCGTCTCACTGCGCAACGCGGAGTTCCTCGCCAACGAGGTGCCGGGGCAGCAGGTGCCGCGCCGCGTAATCGAGCGTATGCGCAGCGCCCAGGAAAAGGGCGACGACGCGGCGCTGGCCGAAGGCCTGGCCATCGCGCGCGAGACGCTCGAAGCGATCAAGGGTGTGGCGCAGGGAGTCCACTTGAGCGCCCCGCTGGGACGCGTGGACGTGGCTCGCCAACTCCTGTCCTAACCTGAGAGAGCGTCCAGCACTTTGCGGTAGCGCTCCTGCGGGCGCCTGAACCCCAGATTGCTGAGGTAGACCTTCCCCACCCCGACCTCGCGCAGGGCGTGGATGGTGCGTGCGCAGATCTCCTCGGGCGAGAGCCCGTCCGCGAAGTCACGCGTCACTCCCTCGGCCGGCACCGGAAAGAACTCTCCCAAGCGCGACAGCGTACCCGGGTTGGCCGACCGGTACAGGAACACACCGAACACACCCGGCTGCGGCACGCCGCGGCGCGCAGCCTCGTTCACGAACCGCTCCACAGCGGGCAGGTCGTGATGCGACACGATCTGCGTCAGGAAGAACTCGCCCGTGAACTCGGCGTCCAGCAGGTAAGCGATCTGCTCCGCGGCGTCGCGGTGGGGGTTGGCCCAGCCGCCCAACGCGAGCTTGGGGTGGCGCTTGCGGATCAGCTGCCGCAACTCGTATGCGTGCTCCACGCAGCGCGGCGGACCCACCGACCGGTCGCCGCCCAGCACGGTCAGCGCGTGAAAGCCGTGCGCCACTGCTCTGTCGGCGTACATCATGCAGTACTCGAGAGCGTGCTTGCTCGTGAGGAAAGGAGCGAGCTTCGCGGCGCTCACGTCGCCTGCGAGGTTGGTCACGAGGTGGCGCAGGTTCTCCTCCTCAGACTCGCCAACGGCGTTGTCCGTGAGGAAGATGACGGTGTCGTGGCGCGCCAGCCGCCGCACCGCATGGTACATGTCGATCCACGTGTCCATGCTCTGCCCCGGCGAGAGGCCCGTCTTGGGAGGGCGCAGCTCCACTGCCAGGAGCGGGCGCTCGTCCTGCAGCCGGGACAGCAGTCCGTCGGGAAGGGAGGCGGGCGTGGTCGACATATGGGTAGCAAAAGCTACAGATTCCACGTCTCAGTCGCCACGAGGCCCGGCAGCCGATGAGCAACCGCACCGTCGTCATTACAGGCGCTTCCAAGGGAATCGGCGAGGCAACCGCCCTGCATCTGGACCGCCTCGGCTTCCGCGTGTTCGCGGGGGTGCGCAGCGAAGCTGACGCGGCGCGGCTGACGGAGCAGGGCTCAGAGCGCCTCACGCCCATCACGCTGGACGTCACGGACCAGTCGCACATCGATCGAGCAGTGCGCGCCGTAAGGGAGGCGGGACCGCACGAGCTGCTGGGGCTGGTGAACAACGCGGCGATCTCGGCGCCCGGGCCGCTGGAGTTCGTGCCCATCGACGAGTTCCGCGCCCAGCTGGAGGTGAACCTGGTCGGCTACCTCGCGGTGACCCAGGCGTTCCTGCCCCTCATCCGCAAGGCCGAGGACCGCCGCCTGGTCAACGTGAGCTCGATCAACGGGCGCCTCGCTTGGCGCTACATCGGACCCTACATCGCTTCCAAGCACGCACTCGAGGGAATGAGCGACACGTTCCGCATGGAGCTCGCGCGCTGGAAAATCCAGGTCTCCGTGGTCCAGCCCGGGGCCATCGACACCCCGATATTCCAGACCTCGCGCGAGCGGGGGCGTGAGGTGGCGCAGGAGTACCCGGAGCGGGCGCGCGAGCTCTACCCCGGCGTGGTCAACTCCATCATGGAGCGCGAGGGCCGCGCTCCCAAGCACGCGCTCCCGCCCCAGCGCGTTGCCCAAGTGATCGCCAAGGCCCTGACGGTGCGGCGGCCCAAGACCCGATACATCGTCGGCTGGGACGCCCGCCTCGGCATCTTCCTGCGGCACATCCTGCCCGACCGGGCCATCGACTGGCTCATGGACCGGGCCCACTAGCCAAGACACCGCACAACGCTCCACCGCGCGTGATCAGAACGTTTGACTTTGCCTTATAAAGTACTTTACCTTGTCATCGCCCGCCAGCCCACCCGGGAGGCCGCCGTGTCGAACCGATCCGCCGCAGTCATCGTCGTCGCCGCAGTGGTCCTCGGCATCCCGGTCGTGGCGGTGCTGTACCGGCGCCGGCGCGGCGCCGAGCCCACCGAGCTCGCGCTGCTGTTCGCGCCGCCGGTGCTGTTCGCCTTCGCCGTGACCTGGCACGACGCGGAGACTCTCACCGTATGGAACGTGCTGGCGGTCGCCCTCACTCTGTCACTGCCCCTCACCAGGCTGTTCGACATCGACCTTCGCCTGGGCCGGGTCGCCGACTATGTGGCCGGACTGATCACCACGGGCCTCGCGGTCATCCTCGGGCCGATAATGTTCGCGGCCGACGACGTGGAGTGGTCCGCGCTGGCGCAACCCGGCAAGGGGCGCGTGGCATTCACCGTCGCAGTCGGGATCGTGCTCGCGGTGCCGGTGGCGCTGGTCTTCGGCGGGCTGCTCATGGCGGCCGACCCCGGCTTTGAGCGGCTGGTGCGCGCGTTGTTCGACTGGGATTTCGAGACCATCGCCACTCACGTGATGCTGTCGGCGTTCCTCGCATGGCTGGCGCTGGGGTACCTGCGGGCCGTGGTGCACGGCGGCTCTCCCACCCTGACCGTCCCCGAGCCGCGCAGCAAGCCGGCGCTGGGCCTCATGGAGCTCGGCATCCCGCTGGGCATCCTCACCGTGCTGTTCGTCGCGTTCCTGGTGCTGCAGGCGGAGTACTTGTTCGGAGGCGAAGAGCTCATCCGCCGCACCACCGGAGTCACGTTCGCCGAGCACGCCCGCCGCGGCTTCTTCGAGCTGGTCGGCGTGTCGGTGCTGCTGCTTCCCCTGCTGCTCGCCTCGGAGTGGGTGCTGGACAAGCGGGATCCAAGAGTCGTCAAAGGGTTCCGTGCGCTGGCAGGCGCTCTCGTCGTACTGATCGGTCTGATCATGGCCTCCGCGGTGCACCGCATGAGCCTCTACCTCGAGGCCTACGGGCTGTCGGAGGACCGCATCTACGCGTCGGCGGTCCTACTCTGGGCTGCAGTGGCAATCGGTTGGTTCGCTGCTACGGTGCTGCGCGGGCGCGCGGAGCGGTTCGCGTTCGGGGCCATGGTCAGCGGGTTTGCAGTCCTCGCCCTGCTCAACTTCACGAACCCGGACGCGCTCGTGGTGCGCGTGAACGTGGCGCGCGCGGAGGCTGGCCTCGAGCTGGACGCCGACTACCTCTCCGGCTTGAGCGCGGACGCCGTCCCGTCACTGGCCGCCGCCATCCCCGTTCTGCCCGACGAAGTGCGCTGCTACGTGCGGCATAGACTGGTGCAGACGCGGCATTGGGATCAGGCAACCGGCTGGCGCAGCTGGAACGTGGCGCGGTGGAGAGCGCGGCGCGCGTCGGATGGACTGCGGGCTACCGCGGCGGATCCGGAGTGCCCGGCCGCCCCAGACCAAGCGGCAGAGGAAGCGGCGGGTGAGGCAGCAGAAGAACCGGCAGACGAAGTCGCCGGCGACCGCTAGAGCCGGCCGCGCCGCTTGAGCTCCAGGTACTGCTCTACAACCGAGCGGCTGGCCCGCTCGGGGGGAACGTCCAGCACCACCGCGCCGGAGCGGCGCATGTCGCCGAGTGCGGCGGCGCGCGCCGTGAGCAGCTCCTCGGCGGCCGCCTTGCGGTAGGCCTCTCCCACCGCAACCGGGCGCTCCGTCGCCGCCCGGTCCAGATCCGGGTTCCTCAGCGTCACCACCAGCGGCAGGTGGCGCGGCCGCAGTGACGACACGTGGGCCACCATCGCCTCGGAGGCGACGCGGTCGATCACGTCGGTGAACAGCACCGTGAGTGCGCGCTTGCGGTTGCGGACCGCCAGATAGCGGAACGCGGCAGGGTAGTCCGGCTCGACCATGCGGGGCTCGACCACCGCGAGGACGTCCAGCACCTGCCTCAGGCCGCGGCGGCCCCGCTGCGGCGCGACGTAGTGCTCCACCGTGTCCGAGAAGACCATCACGCCGACGTTGTCGTCGTGGTAGTTGGCGGCGAACGCGAGCCACAGCGCCGCACGCACCACGTACTCCATGCGAGCCTCGCCGCCCACCTCCGCCGTCAGCAGGCGCCCGGCGTCCAGCACCAGCTGCACCTGCTGGCGCCGCTCCTCCTCGAACTGGCGCGCAATCACCTTGCGGCGCCGCGCGGTGGCCTTCCAGTCGATGTGCCGCGTGTCGTCACCCGGCACCCACTCGCGCAGGCTCTCGAACTGGCGGCCTTCCCCGGGACGGCGCAGTGTGGCGAGCCCGCTCTCTCTCCGGCGCACCGCCTCCGCCACCGACGCTCTGAGGCGCGACGCTGGCAGACTCGGGTACACCGTCACGTGCCACGGGATTTCGATGCGGCCCTGGCGCTGGGCCAGTCCCATGGGACCGCGGCTGCGCACCGCCAGCCATCCGCCCTCCTCGCGTCCCCGCCGCAGGGCCGTCACCGCGAGCGTGTCACGCCGTGTGCCTCCGGCCGAAACGTGCACATCGCGCGGCGCCATTACGCCGCCCAGCAGCTCCGGTCGGGTCTCGCGCACGCTGAGCTGCGCCTGCCGCGGCGCCGCGTTGTGCCACCGGTAGGTGCACTCCGAGGGGCGCCCCACGGAGAAGCTCTCGGGCGCGAGCCGCTCCACCCCGAGCGCTGCGGGAGCGACCGCCATGCGGCCGTCCACCAGCATCGTGCCGAGGAGCACGACGTTGAGCAGCGCGAGCAGGTCGAGGGCGAGAGGCGTGAAGTACCCCGCCAGCCCCACGGGCGCGAGCAGGGCGAACAGCAGCAGGGCGCGCCGGGTGGGCAGGATCACGCCGTGGGAGCCTCCGTCTGCTCCAGGATGGACCGAAGGGCGGCGTCGGGCGTCACTCCCTCGAGCTCCAGCTCCGGCGCCACCGAGATGCGGTGCCTCAGCACCGCCGGGGCCAGTTGCTTCACGTCGTCGGGGATCACGAAGTCACGTCCCTCGAGCAGGGCGAGCGCGCGGGACGTCTTTAGCAGTGCCACCCCCGCACGCGGGCTGGCGCCCAGCGTCAGCGACGCGGCATCCCGGGTGGCTCGCACCACCTTGGTGATGTACCCCGTGATGCGCGGCTCCACGCGCACGTCGCTCACCGCCTGCCGCAGCCGCTCCACCCCCGCCGCGTCCACCACCGGCGACACACCGTACGTGTCGGGCACGTCCGCCTCGAAGCCCTCGAGGTACCGGTTCAGTATCCCCTGCTCGGTGTCCTCCGGCGGGTAGTCGATGCTCACCTTCAGCATGAAGCGGTCGAGCTCCGCCTCCGGCAGCGGGTAGGTACCCTCGAATTCGATCGGGTTCTGCGTCGCAAAGACTGTGAACGTGCGTGACAGCGGATGGCTGGTGCCGTCCACGGTGACAGTACGCTCCTGCATCGCCTCGAGCAGAGCGGCCTGGGTCTTGGCCGGCGCGCGGTTTATCTCGTCGGCCAGGATCAGATCGTGGAACAGGGGCCCTGCCCGGAACACGAATTCCTGTCCCGCAGCCAGCACGGATATCCCCGTGATGTCGCCCGGCATCAGGTCGGGCGTGAACTGGATGCGCGCGTAGCTCACGTCCATCGCGCGTGCCAGTGTGCGCACCAGCAGTGTTTTCGCAGTTCCGGGCACTCCCTCGAGCAGCACGTGGCCGCCCGCGAGGAGCGCAATCAGGCAGTCCCGGGTCGCCCCGTCCTGACCCAGCACCACATGGCGCAGCGCGGCTAGGATCTGCTGGAGCTGTTCGCTGGTCGTAGTGCTTGCCACACGTCCTCCACGGCTGTTGCGGCTTCGAGCACCCGCTCGTCGCCGTTCTGTTTACGCAGTATCGCTCCGAGCTGAGCCACCGACGCGCGAGCCTCGCGGTCCCGCGCGGCCAGTGCCAGCGACTCGAGCCACTGGGCGGTGTCCGAACCCGGCGTGCGCGGCACGTTGCCGCTGCGTCCGAGCCGCCGCCTCAGCCCCTCGACTATCAGCGTCACCGCTTCGTCTCCTCCTTCGGCGCGCTCCAATCCCACAGCCAGCGCGTCCAGGTGCTCCAGCGGCGACCGCCGCCGCCGCTCCACGACCTTCAAGGCCGGTCCGAAGCGAACGGCGGCCGCGCTCAGGGCAAGCAGCGCGGCGAGCGCTAACTGCAGCATCGCCCATCCGCCGGGACTGGTTCGCATCCACCACCAGGCTGCACGCAGCAGCGAGCCGCCGGCGCCGAACCCCTGATGGTGCTCGTCCACCGCCAGTCGCACCGGCCTCTCGCTGAGCAGCCACCCAAGCACGAGCGGGCCCACATTTGTTTCCCTCAGGAGCCTGTTCGACAGAAAGCGCGAGTCGGCCAGCATGATCACGCGCCCGCCGCCCTCGAACTCGTGGCGCCACGCCACGGGGCGGCGCCCCACCGTGCGAAGCAGGAGCCTGCTGGAAACGATCGGCGGAGCTTCGCAGGCCGGCGCTGTGTCCGAGCCATCATTGGCCGGCGCATCCATGGCGCGCCACACGTACTGCGCGGCCGGCAGCTCACTCGCTCCGCGCGGCCGCATGAGCGCCTCCTCACCGCCCTCCGCCCGGGGGATGCGCTGCACCTCGAAACCGAAGCAGCGCTCGATGCCGGTTTCCCCCGCCAGCAGCAGCGACCCGCCGAGCTCCAGGTAGAGCATGAGTTCCCTCAGCTCCACGTCCGACACCGGCAATACGCCGATGAACAGGCCCCCGCTCGAGACCCGCTGCGCACGCAGGGTGAGCACCGCCAGCCAGCTGCCGGTTTCAGCTGCATCTCCCACGTCGAACAGCGCGCGGCGGCGGCGCTCGACCGTCACTCCGAGCTGCTCCATTGCCTCGGCGAAACCCGACGCGCCCTCCGGTCCGCTCAGCAGCGTGGAGCGGCGGCTGTCCAGCAGCTGCCGGTTGGGGGCGTTGCGCAGCCCTGCCGCCGCGGCGACCGCCAACGCCGCGACGAACGCCAGCAGCAGCACCCAGGTGACTTCAGTCCGCCGCACGCTGCACCGCGAGCTCGCCCGCCCGCCGTTCGAAGTTGACGAAATCGCTGGGCGCGCACTGGACGCCTCCGAACAGATGCTGATAGAGCACCGCTACGAGCTCGGTGAAGCCGCTGTGAGCCGAGCCGTCGAGCCGTGCTTCCAGCGCGTACTCGGCAGGCGTCTTGGACGGATGGAACTTTAGGGCCTCGTCCGCCTCGAGCTGCAGCACCAGCGCGGTGAAGCGGTGAGCCATCGCGTCGGCACAGCGTCCCTCCTCCGCGAGCCGCCGCGCAGCCTCCAGGTACCAAGCTGCGTTGCGGCGGCGCGGCGCCAGCGCGGCCCCGGCCGCCCCGGGCAGGGCGCGCGGCTTCAGTGCACGCCACAGCAGGTAAGCGAAGTGGACCAGGATAGCCACCAGCACGGCGGTGAGCAGAACCGCCAGCACGCCGTATACCACGGGGTGGGCGTCGCGCAGGGAGTCCAGCCACAGCACGAGAGACTCGTACAGGTCGCGCACGAACCCGAACGGATCCCGCGGAGCGTCCCACTCGTACTTGGACGACTCGAACACGCGCCGCAGGACGGCGCTGACGGAGTCGGCTGGAGGGACCTGTTGCGCCTGGGTCACGCCTCGGCCGGCTCGGCGCCGAGTCCGATCTGCTGGCTCAGGTGGTCTATGTCGAAGGCTTCCTTACGAACCCGCAGGTCGTAATAGAACAGCGTGAAGGCGCACGAAACGACGGGGTAGAGCATGAGCTGAAGGAGCTGACCGCCCACGCTGAAAGTCGTGTCGAGGAAGGGCACGAACACCGCCAGCGCTCCTGCCGCCACGAAAGGGAGGAACACCAGCGCGAACACCACGAACCCCAGCCCGAGGGCTTTTCCCTTGAAGCCCTTGGTCAGATACCACGAGCGTCCCAGCGCGTCGGTGCCGGAGCGCAGGTCCTCCAGCACCACCACCTGCGCTACCACCGCGTAGCCGCAAGCCACGATCAATCCGGGGATGAGGAAGAACAGTGTGGCGAGGAA
This sequence comes from Gemmatimonadota bacterium, assembly GCA_039586895.1. Classification (GTDB taxonomy): domain Bacteria; phylum Gemmatimonadota; class Gemmatimonadetes; order Gemmatimonadales; family GWC2-71-9; genus WVYX01. Next base: position 106,501 of record JBDHJM010000001.1, read on the forward strand.
GATCAGGAGGTACTTGGCCAGTCCAGCCAGGAACAGGGGCGCCAGCTTGCCGAGGGCGTAGTTCAGAGCGTCCCCCATGGAGGGGTCCCGCCCCAGGTACACCTCGGAGATGACCCACACGGTCGCCCCGGCGGCGATCAGCCCCCCGATCCCGGACAGCACGAACGCCACCAGCCACAGCGTGGGGTGTTGCAGCGCGCCTCCGCCCAGCAGCACGTAGGTGTGCATCACCGCGGGCACGCCCTCGCACACGATGGCGATGGACACGAGCGTGGCGAAGTGCCTGCGGTAGATGGCGAGCGCACCGTCCAGAAGCTCGCCGAGCGACATGGCTCGCAGCTGATATGTGGCCATCAGGTCTCCCGAGCGGTAAGATGCTCAGCAAATGCCCGAGGCGCGAGCCCCCAGCCTGCAGTTCTCCCGGCACATCACGGTCGAGACACCCGAGCACGTCGCGCTCCAGCTCGAGCTCGCCGGGCTGGGATCACGGATGGCCGCCGCCATCTACGACTTCCTCACGCTCGGCCTGCTGTTGCTCATCGTGAGCCTGGTGCTGAGCCTGATGGGAGGACTCCAGGACCGGTTCGGGAACTGGGCCGGAGCGGTGCTGCTGGCGGTCTGGTTCCTCCTGTTCTGGGGTTACTTCACGCTGTTCGAGGGTCTGAACGGCGGGCGCACGCCCGGGAAGTGGCGGCTCGGGATTCGCGTAGTGATGGACACCGGCCATCCCATCACGCTCCCGGCGGCGTTCATTCGCAACCTCATCCGTCTCGTGGACATCCAGCCGCTGGGGAGCTACCTGGTCGGACTGCTGTTCGTCTTCTTCCAGTCGCAGCACAAGCGCCTCGGCGACATCGTGGCCGGCACGATCGTGGTGCGCGACCGGCCGGAGGACCTCTCGCTCTCAGCCGTGGTGCCCGAGGAGGCGGAGCAGCTCGACGCAGGGCCGCCTCGCCTCAGCGACGACGAGTTCCGCCTGCTGGAGCAGTTCGTATCACGCCTGGACGAGCTCGCGCCGGAAGTGCGCTCGCGTCTGGTGTACGAGCTGGGCGACCGCTTCTCCGATCGGCTCGAGGCCGGAACCGGGGCGCCGGCCGGACACAGCGGAGCCGAAGCGGCACTCGTCGAGCTGCACGCCGCCGAGCTCACACGCCGCCGTGCCAAGACCGCGGCCCGCCGCGGCACCGCGGGGGTCGCCGCGTCGGGCACCGCCGAGCGGTTCGTGGCGCTCAAGCAGGCCAGGTGGGAGGCGTTTCGCCAGCAGGCGGCGCGCGTGGAGCAGGAGGGACTGCGCCGTTTGAGCGGCGAGGACGTCATCACCTTCGCCGCCTCGTACCGTGAGGTGGCCGGTGACCTGGCGCGTGCGCGAACCTACGGCGTGGATCCGCGGGTGCTGGCCTACCTGGAGCGCATCGTGGGCGCGGGGCACAACGCTCTGTACGGCCTCCGCGGCGTGCGGCGGCTGCCGCTGGGGCGCCTGCTGTTCCGGGACCTCCCGGCGGCCGTCTATCGCGAGCGTGCGTACGTGCTGGTGGCCGCCCTGCTCTTCTTCCTGCCCGGACTGGCGGGGTACGCCCTGGTGCGCGAGCGGCCGGAGGTGGCACGCCAGATAATCCCCGACGTGATGCTGGAGCGGGCCGAGGGCGGCGGGTACCAGCAGGCAGCGGGACGCGGTTACGCCGAGACGCCGTCGCCGTACCTGCCCATCGTGGCGTCCACGATCATCACGAACAACGTGCAGGTCGCGTTCGCGGCTTTCGCCTTCGGCATCACCGCAGGGGTCGGCACCGTGCTCGTGCTCGTCTTCAACGGGATCTTCTTCGGATCCGTGCTCGGGCTGTTTGCGAACTACGGACTGGCCGGCTGGATCCTGACGTTCGTGGCCGGCCACGGTGTGCTCGAGCTGACAGCGATCTTCATCGCGGGAGGGGCGGGACTCCTGGTCGGCCGTGCGCTCATAGCGCCTGGTGATCTCGCACGGCGCGACGCGCTGGTGGTCTACGGCCGGCGCGCGATCCAGCTGGTGGGAGCTGCCGGGTGTCTCCTCGTACTGGCGGGTATCATCGAGGGGTTCTTGTCGGCCAGCAGTGCGCCGGGGACGGTCAAGCTCGCGGTGAGCGCCGCGAGCGCCGTGCTCGTAGTCCTCTACTTCGCTGCGGGGCGCCGCGCGCCCGTCACGGCATGATCGGCATCGTCACCCGCGCGTGCTCCCACTCGAGCATCAGAAGTACCACGCCGTCCGAGGCCGGCAGCGCCGTGAAGGTGAGCAGGTGCACGTGCCGCGGGCTCCGCTCGGCCCCCACCGGCACCCGTCCAACCTCCTGCATCCGCAGGTCCTCGGTGTACTCCGACTCGCTGCCCCACTGGCTCACCGAGCGGTTGACGATCACCTCCCAGGAGCCCTCGCCGGGCCTGGTGTAAAGCGAGTAGCTGCCGGCAGACAGACGTATACCGGCGAAGTTGATTGCCCCCATCGTGTGAATCATCGTCGGTTCGTAGTCGCCGGTGCGCCACAGCATGCCGTACGGCATCATGCCGCCCAGCACGGTACGGCCGTACGTGGAGGGACGGCTGTAGCAGACCTTCACGGGAATGCGCCCGACTGTGAAGCTGATCGAATCGAGCGGGCTGGTGCGGCTGACGAGCGGCTCGCTCTCCTCCCGCATCACTATGCAGGAGGTGTCCTGAACGACGGTGGCGCTTCCGGGCGCGGCGGCTGCGGCGGTCAGCCACAGCGCCGCTCCGGCAACGATCACTCCTGATCCTCCACCTTGTACCAGTCCATGTAGCGCTGATTGGCGAACTGGATCAATGGTCCCGTTCAACTTCGAGGATAGTGTGTGTGGTCCACACCGTCTCGTCGATCTGGAACCGCACGCTGGTCTTCTGGATCTCGAACCCGCGATCCGCGTGGCTCGCCGCCTCGGTGCGCCACACGCCCACCAGCTCGTCGGGGATCGCCTTGTCACGGGGCAGCAGGCTGAGCGTGAGCAGCACGACGCCCACTACCACCACGACTCCTAGGATCGCTGCGAGGACCTTCACGTTATCGCCTCCCGGCGGGGTCGAAGCGCGTCCCCTGGAGGCCGAGTGCCCCACCGTCGCGGGCTGGTCCTTGATCGCCGCGATCAGCTCGGCCGCCTTTTCACTCAGGTGCGCGTGGTTTTCGCTCTGCAACGGGCGCGTCCTCCGCTGCCTCTAAGCAGTCATCCGCGGGAACACCAGGCTCAAATCTTCAGGAATCTCCGGCTCCGGCTCCGCCATCACCGCCTCGAAAGCCCGCATGACCTCCGGTTCGAAGTGAGTGCCGGTGTTCTCCTGCAGGAAGTCGAGGGCGTTCTCGCGCGGCAGCGCGTTGCGGTAGGGCCGGTCCGACGTGAGCGCGTCGAACACGTCCGGCACGGCCAGCAGCCGCGCCAGGAACGGGATGTCGTCTCCCATCAGTCCATCGGGGTAGCCGGTGCCGTCCAGCCGCTCGTGGTGCCGCAGCACGATCGGAATCATGTCCGCGTAGGCCGCGATAGGAGTCAAAATGCGCGCGCCCACGGTCACGTGGTCGCGCATTATCTGCATCTCGTCGGGCGTGAGCGCGCCGGGCTTGTCGAGAATCTCCGCCGGCACCCCGATCTTGCCGATGTCGTGCAGCAGTCCGCCGCGGTGCAGCACATCTATCTGGTCCGCGCTGAGCGCCATCTTGCGCGCGACCAGGAGCGACAGCCGCGTGACGCGCTGGGAATGCCCCGCCGTCCACGGTGATTTCGCGTCCACCGTCTGGGCGAGCGCTGCCAGGGCGCCCCAGTTGAACTGATCCAGTTCGTCGATCAGCCGCGCGTTGGACAGCGCCACTGCCACCTGATCGGTGAGCTGCCGTGCCTGAACGAGATCCTCCTCGTCGAGGTCGGGCCTGTCCGCGTAGCCCAGCCCGATGAGCCCGGCCAGCTGCTGCTTGAGGAAGATGGGCAGCACCACGAAGCTGCGGATCCCGCGCTCCGCGAACGGCGTGCCGTCCAGATACGCGGGCATATGCGCCGGATCCGCGAAGAAGAACTCGGGGTGCTCCTCCAGCCGGCGCAGGTCGTCTGCGCTCATGCGGATGCTCTTCACCCCGCGGCCGCGGCCCTGCGCGTCGGCCGCGAACAGCGTCCAGGGCTTCTTGTCGCCGGCACCCTGCGCCAGGCACAGCGCTACTCCGTCGCACGCGATCACGCCGCGGGAGCGCTGCAGCACCGTGTCGATGATCTCTTCCTGGTCCAGCGCGGAGAGCACGGCCCGGTCGATTTCGTTGATCGTGGTGAGCGCGTTGAACTGGCGCCCCAGGCGGTCGGCCATCGTGTTGAACGACGCAGCCAGGTCCTGGAACTCGTCCTTGCTCTCGACCACGACCCGGCTCTCGAAGTCCCGTGCGGCGATCCGCTTGGTGCCGGCGCTCAGCTCCTCCACCGGGCCCATGCTCTGGCGGATCTGCACGTTGGCCAGGTAGAGCACGATGAGGATCGCGAGCACCACGGTGAGCGGAAACTGCCGCATGAACCCCACCATCGGAGCGAGCACCGTCGCCCGGGATTCGCTGAACACCAGCGTGAGCCCCGGCGCCTCGTAGCCGTGGGAGAACCGCAGCGACACCTGCGTGGCACCGGCCACGTAGCGGTTCCCGTCCATGATCCAGTCGAACTGCTCCGGCACCGTGAACGCGCCTTCCAGCGACGGCGACTCGTCACGCCAGCTCTCGATGACAGTGCGGGGAACGGGAACGGTGCAGTGCACCGGCAGTCCGGTCCGGTCGAGCAGGCAGAGGTCCATCTGGTCCGGCTTGCCCGGCTGGTCCTCGCCGGCCACGGCCAGGTATCGGCTGTCCACCTGGCCCCACAGGGTCCCCCGCCTGGGATCCCTCGGGTCCACCAGCCGGCCCAGCAGCACCATCGCCCGCTCGTTCGCGGCACGGCTCACCAGCCCCGGTGCACCCGACATGAGGTGCTCAACCAGGATCACGGACACGGTGGGGGGCGTAAACTCGTCGCCGTGGATGACTTCGATGCTTCCGTCTGCGGTCTGCAGCACGATCCCGCGGAAGCGCTCAGCAAATACGGGTCCGGCACTCGCGGAGATGTCGGCCGTCGGCAGCTCCGGACTCATCAGCCCCGCTGCCACGCCGGAGAGATCCATCTCCAGGAACTGCAGCCGCTCCACGACGAGGTGCTTGGTGTTGGTCGCCGCGCCCAGCACTCGCTCCCGGCTGTTCTGGTACAGCTCGGAGGAGACGTGGATGTATCCATAGACCGCCCACAGACCGAGCGGAGCCATAGCGCAGAGGAAGAACAGCAGCAGCACCCTGCGCGCTACCTTGGTGCGCAGGAACGCTGCGGTGGGCTTGTTCGGCAGAAAGCCCATCTAGAAGTTCGCGGCCAGTCCGATGAAGGCGCCGTCGTTGGCGCGCACCACGTCGTCCAGACTCACCTTCTGATTGAGCTGCTTGGCGGTAAGCCCGTCCTTGCCCATCGAGTACAGGTCGTAGCTCGAGTTGATCGGCTTGAGGAAGCGGTCCTTGCGCTGATCGTTCTCGTTTCCGCCCTCGTAGCGCAGGTACTCGCAGGGATTGCCCCACGGGTCGAGCACTCCGGCCCATCCCACCTCGGCCAGGGTCTCCGGCAGCTGCCCGTCCAGCAGCTCGGGGCCGGACAGATCCGACTGGATAGCCTGGATCTCTCCTATTGCCCGGGCCACCCTCGCCTTGTCCACGTAGCTGATCACCGACGGACGCACGATCGCCAGGAGAGTGGCGAAGATGCTGACCACCAGAATCATCTCTACAAGCGTCCACCCCAGCTCTCCGAGGAGGCGGACCCGCGCGCCGGTGAAGTCACCCGACTGGGAAGTGTCGCCCATCTTTGTCTCGTCTTTGGGAGATTGCAGTTGGGCCATATTCTGACACCCTCATGCGGGCCGGCCGCCTGCGGCAGCCCCCAACCCGCTGTAACTCGCTACGTTACGCGCTTCCCGACGGCGCGCAAGTGCCCGAGGCTCCGGGCTCCTAACCGGGCTGGGTAGCTCAAGTCCCAGTTGGACAACAGGTTACGCTGTCGGGCCCGGGGCCGGATCCCACAACACTGACGGCCGCGGCACGTGCAGCCTTCAGCGTACCAGGGAGGGGAAGGGGAGGATGTGTGCGGGGTCACCAGCATGTGCTCCAGGTCACCGACCACTTGCGGCCCGGTGGGCAGGTTGATAGGCGAGGGGGAGCAGCTTCCGGAGCGTGGCCGCGCGGTATCCGAGACACCGCAAACCCAACAGGACAGCGAGGCGAGAGGGGCCAGACCCGCCACTGTGAGCTTGCATCTAACCGGCGGACCGGGAACGAGTTACCTTAACCGCTCGCAGCGAGCGGGAGTTCTTGTCATGCGCACGGCCCGCGGTTTCACCCTGGTCGAGATCCTGATGGTGCTGATCCTGCTGGGCTTGGTCTCGGCCCTGGGCGCTTGGCGCATGATCCCGGCGCTGGACCACGAGAGGGTACGCAGGGCGGCGGGCATCGTGATGGCCGACCTGCGCTACGCCCAGAACATGGCGGCGCGCCACCGCCAGCCCGTGGCCGTGATAGTCAACCCGTCCCTCCAGATGTATCTGATCCGCGAGATGGGCGGCACGACCGTATACCGCGAGCGGTTCCTGGGAGAGGAGTCCGACTTCGATCTGGACCGGCTCATGGTAACGCCCAGCAACTCGGTGGAGATCTTCCCCAACGGCGTGACGGGAGCCACTACGACTTTCACGGTGGGGATCGATGACTACACGAGGCAGATCAAGCTGACGCGCACCGGCCAGGTCCGCGTGGTGTCCTTGGGCGGCGTCGCGATGGGCAAGTAACAGCCGTGCCGCGCCCGCCCCTGCACCGTTCGCTAGACGCCCTCCGCAGCGAGAGCGGCGCTTCCCTGGTCGAGATCGTGATGGCCCTGGGCATCCTGGCCACCGTGCTGATCGCGATGGGCGGGCTCATGTTCGCGGTGGCCCGCAACACGCGCCAATCGGCCGCCGTCCAGTACCGCAGCGCGGCCGCAAGCAGCGCCGCGACCTGGATCCAGGGTCTCCCCTGGGACAGCCTCGACACCGCGGTGGGGTGCTCCACCGACACGTCTGGATCGATGAGCTACGACCAGTGCGTGACGCGCTCCGACCTATCGTCCAACCTGAAGCGCCTCACGGTTGTGATCTCGCCGACCGGCCCCCTGGCTGCGCTCCCCGAGACCGTGGTGGTGGACCGCAACAAGCCGCGGCCGCCATCGCCCCTGAGGGTGCAGTGAACAGCCGCGGCTTCACTCTGGTCGAGCTGCTGGTCGGCACTGTCGTGATGGCTGTGCTCGGTGTTGCACTGGTGCGCATGCTGGTGAGCGACTCGCGCTTCGTGAGCCGGCAGGATGCCATGATGGTGGCGCGGCAGACCTCGCGCGGCGCGATGAACACGATGAGCGTCGAGCTCCGCATGATCACCGACGGCGGTCTCGTGGCAGCGCGGCGCGACAGCGTGCGCGCGCTCATCCCCTACGCCTTCGGGGTGACCTGCGATCAGACCGGCTCCGGTCAGATCGTGGCGGCACTGGTGCCGCCCGACTCGCTGACATACGCCACGGCCGTGCCGGGCGGATTCGCCTGGCAAGACGACGCCGGCGACTACCAGGCGGTGAACGGCATTTCGGTCACCAACTCGAGCAACATGAACGCATGCATAGCGGACAGTGTGTTCGTGGTGCCCGGTGGGAAACTGATCAGCATCTCGGGCATTGCTGGACCGATTCCGACTCCCGGCCGGATCTTCTACCTGTACCAGGACATCAGCTACCGCTTCGGGGGCTCCGTCGAATTGCCGGGCCGAATAGCCTTGTGGCGCCGAGTCGGGTTCGTGTACGAGGAGCTGGCGAGTCCTTTCGACACTTCGGCCAAGTTCCGCTGCCTCACAGGCCCGCAGCTCGATGTGGAGGACTGCCCGCCCTCGGGCGGCCTCGGTGAGGTGCGCGGTCTCGAGCTCGTGCTCGTCGGTGCCAGCGACTTGACGCCTCAGGGCACCGCGGGGCCCGCCACGTTCGACCTCACCACCCGCATCGCCTTCCTCAACACGGTGAACTAGCGATGCGCCGCCTGCACGATCGCTCGGGATTCGCCCTGCCGGTGACCCTGTTCGTGGTTGCCATCGTGACGGTGATGCTCTCTGCCGTATTCGTACAGGTGCGCATGGACCGCCGCATCTCGGAGTCGAGCGGAGACATCGTGGACGCGCTTACGGTGGCGCAGAGCGGGCTCCAGACCTACCTCGGCATGACGAGCTTCGACGCGTGCGAGAGAGCCATCCGGCCATTGGACGGCGACTCGGTGCGGATCAACGTGCAGGGCGGCTACGCCGACGTGGTGGCGCACGTTACGCAGAAGCCGGCCGACACGCTGTCATCCTGGCTCTACGTAGTGCGCTCCACGGGCCACGTCATCCTGCCCACCGCCGGTGAGGACCCCCAAGCCCAGCGCACGGTGGCCCAGTTCGCGCGCTGGCAGCGGAATTCACTCAACGTGCTGGCGGCGTGGACGGCGGCGAACGGACTGGAAACTGCCGGTCTCGTGAGTGCCCCAGTGGGCAACACCGGTGAGCTGAAGGGCGCCGACCAGGCACCCAGCGGCTGCAAGGACCCCAACGTGTACTCGCTCCGGGTGCCGAGCGGCGCAGCGCCGACATGGCCGCCAACCGGCTACACACTCAACGGCCTCAGCCCGTATATGCTGGCAAGCGGCAGCAAGAGCGGCGTCGCGGACGAGACGCTGATCGACTGGGAAGCTGTCACTTCGGGGGGTATCGTCCCCGACTACGACTACATGCGGTTCTGGGACACCGACTATCCGGTCATGCTGGTCGAGTCTGCCAAGCTGGACGTCATGTCGTGTGGCACCGGCTACGGACTCCTGATCGTCACTGGGGATCTGGACTTCAATGGCACCGGTTCCCCGTGTTATCAGTGGTACGGCGTGATCATCGTGGGCGGCGAGATCGAGTGGGATGCCAGCGATCAGCGCGTGGACGGAGCGGTGATCAGCGGCATGAAGCGGCAGGTGAGCGAGTGGACCGACGAGGGCGACGTGGACGGGAATTCGAACGGTGCCTACTTGGACATCGACTACGACTCGCGCTACGTGCGGCTGGCGCTCAAGTCCCTGGCGGGCTTCGCGCCGGTGGGCAACGCTTGGGTGGACAACTGGGCGACGTACTGAGGCGCTAGATCACGGGACGGCCGGAACAGTAGCCGGCTGGACCGGCATCGGGACGACGACATACGGGACGGGCGGTTAGATTTCCGCCGGTTCCGTTCTTTTTTGCGAGTCGCCTCGTCCCAATAGGTGATGATGTTGCACGTCGGGCGCCGTCTCGTACTTGTTGCCGCACTCGGCTTCGCCGCCGCCACACTGCTGGGAGGCGCCGCCTGCACCGCAGACTCTCCGCGCCCCGGAGAGCTGCGCGGCTCCGTGCTGCCCGGACCGATCCACAAGGCCGAGTTCACCCTGGCCACAACGGCGGGTGAGCCGTTCGATTTCCGGGCGGAGACCGACGGCTTCGTCACACTGCTCTTCTTCGGCTACACCCACTGCCCCGACATCTGTCCGGTGCACATGGCCAACATCGCCGCGGTGCTGCGCCGCCTGCCGCCGCAGACGGCCAACCGGGTGAAGGTCGTGATGGTCACCGTGGACCCGCAGCGCGACACCCCGGAGCGCCTGCGCAGCTGGCTCGACGCTTTCGACCGCTCGTTCGTGGGATTGACCGGCTCCAGCGAGGAGGTGAACGGCATCCTGCGCTCACTGATGCTCCCAGGGGCCGTGAAGCAGGGGGAGGGAGCCGACGACTATCTCGTGGGCCACGCCGCGCAGGTGATCGCGTTCACCACCGACAACCGGGCGCACGTCGTGTACCCGTCGGGCACCCGGCAGACCGACTGGGCGCACGACATCCCGCTGCTGGTGGCGGCGGACTGGGGGGACGAATGAAGAGGTACGCTGCGAGCCTGCTCGCACTCGTGGCAGCCGCCTGCACGCCCGGGAGCGACCGAGTCCCGGTGGCTGCCGCCGGGGACCTGGCCGTGTACGACGCGTGCGCGCCGGCTGCGGCCGCGCCCGATGTGGGCTCCCTCTACTTCACGGTGGTCAACGGAGGCAACGAGCCCGACACGCTGCTGGGTGTAGCGTCGCCGGCAGGCACGGCGATGCTGCACGACGTGATCACCGAAGGTGAGCTCACCTCCATGGTGCACGTGCCCACCGTGGAGATCGCTCCACACGGCACGCTGGCGCTGGCTCCGGGCTCGTACCACGTGATGCTGTCGAACCTGGGTGAGCCGCTGCGCCTGGGCGACACCGTGAGCGTGACGCTCACGTTCGCACGCGCCGGGCAGGTGCGGTTCGTGGCTCCCGTCCTCACGTACACCGGGGTGGTCGAGCTGCTGGAGCGCCGGCCCGAGCCATGACCTGGTGGTGCTCCGCCCAGGGCACGCCCTGGACTTGGCAGTGGCAGCCATACCCCGGCGTGTGGCTCATGGTGGCGGTGCTACTCGCGGGCTACGCCCTGGCGCTCAGGCGGCTCGCCCCACCCGAGTCGCAACCACCGGCCACCACAGGACAGATCACGTCATTCGTGCTGGGAGTGATCGTGTTCTGGGCAGCCGCCGACTGGCCCATCGGACCGCTCGGGGCGGGATACCTGGTGAGCGTGCACACGGTGCAGTACCTGCTGTTCACGATGCTGGTGCCGCCGCTGCTCATCAACGGCACACCGGCCTGGCTGTGGCGCTGGCTCATAGGGATACCGCCGATCAGCCGCGTTGCCCGCGTGGTGAGCAGGCCGCTCGTGGCGTTCCTGATCTTCAACGTGGTGCTGCTCGCCACCCACCTGCCCGCCGTGGTGGACGGCCTGACCGGGAGCCAGCTCGGCTCGTTCGCCAAGGACATGCTGTGGCTGTTCGCGGGGCTGGTGTTCTGGTGGCAGGTGCTGGGGCCGCTGCCGGAGCTGCACCCGCTCTCTTACCCGGGCCGCATCCTGTTCCTGCTACTCAACGTGTTCCTGCCGACGGTGCCGGCGGCCTTCCTGACGTTCGCCGACTATCCGATCTACGGTCTGTACGAGCTGGCGCCTCCGGTGGGCCTGCTGTCGGCGCGTGACGACCAGCAGCTGGCCGGCATCCTCATGAAGATCGTGGGCGGGTTCATCATCTTCGGCACGGCGTCGGTGCTGTTCTTCCGCTGGTACATGGCCGAGGAGGTTCGGGAGGGAAAGGTCTAGCGGATCTCGACCTCGTCAACGCCGGGATAGGCCACCAGGTCCTCGCGGCGGAACATCAGCATCAGGCGCCCCACCCTCTCCTCGGCGGGCTCGATGGCGTCCCCGAACCGCTCCCGCGCGAGCTGCGCTATTTCACCAACCGTACGCCGTCCGTCCAGCAGCCCCCACACGAACGCGCCACGGTCGTCCAGCCGGATGCGCGGCACCGCCATCCAGTACTGCACCCAATGCAGCAGTGCAGTCACACCGCGCCGCTTGGGCTTGGGGCGGATGATCACGAGCCGGCCCTTCTCCTCCTCGGACTCGGTGAGCCGCACCGGGGCGATGTCCAGCAGGTTGACCCGCTCGAGGTCTTCCTTACGCAGTGGTTTCATGGTCACCTGGAACATGGCACCGGAGCGCCGAAACGAGAACCGCCCCCCGATCGGGGGGCGGCTCTCACGCAACTCGCCGGCCGGGCTGCCGCTACGACCGGGCCTTCTTCAACGTGTAGAACCCCAGCAGGTAAATCACCACCGGGAAGATGATCAGGCTGGCCCAGAAGCTCGGCGACAGTCCGAAGCTGAGCCGCTGGAAGCCCAGCAGCCACGGGGCGAAGTCGCCGCCTATAACGAGCAGGGCGATGACCACCGCCATGAGCGACTCCCCGGCGATGAAACCGGAGGAGAGCAGCACGCCGGTGTTCTCGGCACGCTGCTTCTGGTCGTCGCTGAATCCCGAGCGCTTCACGTTCTGGTCGAACACCCACTTGATGAGCCCGCCGACGAAGATCGCCGCCGTGGAGTAGAACGGCAGGTACATCCCCACGGCCACCAGCATCGGGGCCGGGGCCTTGATCAGGATCAGGCCCAGCGCCAGGAACATCCCTGCGATCACCAGCGGCCACGCCATCTCACCCGCCACGATGCCGTTCGCCATCAGGGCCATGAGGCCCGCCTGCGGCGCCGGCAGATCGGCTGAGCCGATGGTGTACACGCGGTGCAGCGCCATAAGGGGAAGCGCCAGCACCATGGCGGCGAAGATCACGCCGATTATCTCGCCGATCTCCATGCGCCACGGAGTGCCCCCCAGAATGTGCCCCACCTTCAGGTCCTGCATCATGTCGCCCGCGATGCCCGCGGTGCAGCACACGACCCCGGCCACACCGAGCACGCCCGCGACGCCCTGCACGCTGGTCACGCCCAGGGCCACCATCAGCACGGCGGCGATGAGGAGGGCGCTCAGCGTGAGCCCCGAGATCGGGTTGTTGGAGCTGCCGATCAGGGCCACGAGGTAACCCGCAACGGCTGCGAACAGGAAGCCCAGGATCACCATCACGATGGTGAGCGTGAGCGCGCCCTTGACGGACTGCGCGAAGTAGTAATAGAGGAAGAAAGTGGCGACCGCGGTTCCGGCGATGGCCACGAAGATGCGCTTCAGAGGCAGGTCGATCTCGGTGCGGTCGTCGCCCCCGCCACCGCCGGCCAGGCCGATGTTCTTGAGCGCCTTCCCGATGCCCGCTACCAGCGATTCCCGCAGGTTGTACAGCGTGTAGAACGCCGCCACGATCATCGCGCCCACTGCCAGCGGGCGCACCTGGTTCGACCACACGGACATGGCAATGTCGGTCCAGGACTGGCCCTCAGCCACCCCGGCGCCCAGCCCGGGGTTCAGGAACAGCGCCAGCGGAACCAGCACCAGCCAGCCCATCACGGCGCCACTGAACAGCACGTTGGAGATGCGAGTGCCTACTATGTAGCCGACGCCCATCAGCATGGGCGACGCGCTCGGGGTGAACACGAGCGCTCCTCCCTCGTAGTTGAACCGCTGCCCCACGATGTCGATGCTGGACCGGCCGAACGAGAAGAACTTATTGGTGTAGCCCGTCACGAGGCTGATGCCCCTCGTGTTCTTGAACAACTCCCAGAGCCCGGCCATTCCCATCGCCGCGAACAGGAACAGCGCTCCGGTCTGGCCGCCCTGGCCCGCCTTCACGATCTCCGACGCGGCAACCGCCTCGGGGAACGGCAGGTCTGCCTCCACCACCAGCGTGCGCCGCAGCACGATCACGAACAGCACGCCCAGCACGCCGCCGATCAGCATGATCGCGGTGCTGGGGATGTAGTGCAGCTCGTCCCACGCGCCGCTCAGCACGAACGCCGGAATGGTGAAGATGGCGCCCGCCACCAGGGCCTCACCCACCGACGCCGTGGTACGGGCGATGTTCTCCTCGAGGACCGTACCGCCGAAGCCGCGCAGCACGGCCATCGCAACGACGGCCGCCGGGAACGTGGCGGCCACCGTGAGCCCCGCCGTCATTCCCACGTACGCGTTCGCGGCACCGAGGACCACCGCCATTATCACGCCGAGGATGAGCGCCTTGGCCGTCAGCTCGGCCATGCTCGTCGTGGCCGGCACGAACGGCGTGAACGACTTTTGATCTGCCATATGCTTTCTCGGGATTGGGGGAAAAACCTCGCGCATTGTAGTGCCCGTTGCGGAGCGATGTCAAACCGGAGGGACCCGGTCCCCACCCGGCTTGACGCCTTGACTCCGACCGCGGGGCCCTGGCGCGGAGCTTTGCCGCGGACCCGTCGCGGCGCCCGGGGCCCCGCAGTAGGTTTCTGGCCTCACCAGGAGGCAGCATGACGTTTGTGGCAGATCTAGAGCCAAAGCCCCTCTGGGGGCACTTCGACCATATCCTCACGATCCCCCGCGGCTCCAAGGAAGAGGAGCAGATGCGCCAGTACGTCATCGGCGTGGCGGAGCGGAACGGACTCGAATACGACGTGGACGGGGCGGGCAACGTGGTGGTCCGCAAGCCCGGAACCAAGGGGCACGAGAAGGCGCCGGTCACGATCCTCCAGAGCCATCTGGACATGGTGAACGAGAAGAACTCCGACGTGGACCACGACTTCTCCAAGGACGCCATTACGCCGCAGCGCGACGGGGAATACCTCACCGCCGGCGGCACCACGCTCGGATCCGACAATGGGATCGGGGTGGCGACCATGCTCGCGATCCTGGAGGCGACTGACATCGCCCACGGCCCGCTCGAGCTGCTGTTCACGGTGGACGAGGAGACCGGCCTCACCGGCGCAGCCCAGCTCTCCGGCGACATGCTGCAGGGCCGTCGGCTGATCAACCTCGACTCCGAGGAGGAGAACGCGGTCTACGTGGGCTGCTCGGGCGGGGCCGACAGCAACCTCACGCTGGCCCTCTCGACGACTGCAGCTCCGAGCGGTGCCGTTGCGCTGCGGGTCCGCCTGCACGGCATGAAGGGCGGCCACTCGGGCATCGACATCCAGCTGCAGCGCGGCAACGCCACCAAGCTGCTGGTGCGGGCGCTGTATGCGGTCTCGCTGGAGACGCCGTTCCGGCTTGCCGATCTCGAGGGCGGCAACAAGCACAACGCGATCCCGCGCGAGGCCTTCGCGACCGTGGTCCTCGCCGAGAGTGACCGCGCCGCCTTCACCGCGGCACTGGAGCGCGAGTGCTCCGGCTTCCAGGAGGAGTACCGGCCGGCCGAGCCCGACATGCAGTTCGAGGCCGCGGCGGTCGAAGTCCCGGCTCAGGTGTGGGACGACGCCTCGACGGCGGCGGCACTGCAGCTCATCGACGCCCTGCCGCACGGCGTCATGGCCATGAGCTACGACATCCCGGGCCTGGTCGAAACGAGCACCAACCTGGCTACGGTGGCCGTGAGGGACGGAGCGCTGGTTGTCGGCCTCAGCAGCCGCTCGTCGGTCGCCTCGGCGCTCACCGCACTGCGGCAACGCATCCGGGCCACGGCACAGCTCGCCGGCGCCGCGGTCGAGGAAGGAAACGGCTACCCCGGCTGGAAGCCGAACCTGGAGTCGCACGTGCTGGGGGTGCTGAAGCAGGTGCACGTGAGAGAGCTGGGCGTCGAGCCCGAGCTCAAGGCGATCCACGCGGGACTGGAGTGCGGCCTGATCGGGGAGAAAGTACCCGGAATGGACATGGCCTCCTTCGGACCGCAGATCGAGTTTCCGCACTCGCCGGACGAGCGCGTGAAGATCGACTCGGTGGACCGCTTCTACAGAGTCGTGACCGCCACGCTCGCGGAGCTCGCATAGGGGAGGTGGGCCGTGCCCAGGAAATCATCTCTGGCGTTTCTGAAGCAGCTGCTCGACACGGCCGGGCCCTCCGGTTTCGAGACGGCGCCGGCCCAGGTGTGGAGGCGCGAGGCGGAGCGTTTCGCGGACGAGGTGTCGGCGGACGTTTCGGGCAACTCGTTCGCGGCCATCAACCCCGGCGGAGCCCCACGAATGATGTTCGCCGGCCACATCGACGAGATCGGGCTCATGATCGTCCACGTGGACGACGAGGGGTTCTGCTACTTCCAGACCATCGGCGGCTGGGATTCGCAGGTGCTCGTGGGCCAGCGCGTCACGATCATCGGCAAGGGCGGTCCGGTGGAGGGCGTGATCGGGAAGAAGGCGGTGCACCTGCTCGAGGGTGAGGAGAAGGACCAGGTCACCAAGATCGGCTCGATGTGGATCGACATCGGGGCCAAGAACGGCAAGGACGCGCTGAAGCGCGTGCGGGTCGGCGACCCGGCCGTGGTGGCCGCATCTGCGGTGGAGCTTCCCAACGGGCGCATCGCCTCGCGCAGCATCGACAACCGCATCGGCGCCTACATAGTGCTCGAGGCCGTGCGCAAGCTGGCCGCGCGCAAGCCGAAGGCGGCCGTGTACGCGGTCGCCACCGCGCAGGAGGAGATCGCCTGGACCGGCGGTGGAGCCCGCACCGCAGCGGCAGGTCTCGAGCCCGACGTGGCCATCGTGGTGGACGTGACCACGGCCACCGACCATCCCAGCGTGGAGAAGAAGGAGCACGGCGACGTGAAGCTGGGCGGCGGGCCTGTGCTGTCGCGCGGCTCGGCGGTGAATCCGCTGGTGTTCGAGCTGCTGGCCGACACGGCCGAGAAGGAGAAGATTCCCTACGCCCTGCAGGCGGCGCCCAAGGACACCAGCACCGACGCCGACGCGATCTACACCACTCTGCGCGGCATCCCCACGGGGCTCGTATCGGTGCCCAACCGCTACATGCACAGCCCCAACGAGATGGTGGACACGGCCGACCTGGAGCGGACGGCCAGGCTGCTGGCCGCCTTCGCACGCAGGGTCACCGCCAAGACCGACTTCACTCCCCGTTAGGCGCCGGGTCCGCCCCCGGCGCCTTCGCCTGGTTAAGTTACGGGCTCCATTAGACCAACAATTGGAGCAGCGAAATGAGGTTTGCAGCAAGCATCCGAGGCGCGATCGGCATCGCGAGCGGCGCAGCCGCCGCCATGGCCCTGATCCCGGGCGCCGCAGCGGCCCAGTCCGCGGCGGCGGCCACCGAGCGCATCGATAACGACATCTACTACCTCGCCGCCGACGCCCGCGAAGGGCGCGGCGTGGGCACCGCCGGCCTCGACTCGGCGGCGCACTTCCTGGCAGGCCGCTTCGCCCAGATCGGGCTGGAGCCGGCCGGCGGCGACGGCTACTTCCAGGCGTTCGAGATCGACCCCACGGCGCCCGGCGCGGCGCACACCAACCTGGGCGGCACCGCGGTGATGAACGTGGTCGGCGCCATCCCGGGCCGCGGTGCGCTGGCGGGCCAAGTGGTGGTGCTCGGCGCGCACTTCGACCACCTGGGCTACGGCGGCTTCGGCAGTCTCGACCCCGACTCGAACGGTGTGATCCACAACGGGGCCGACGACAACGGGTCGGGCACGGCAGCGCTCATCGAGAGCGCGCGCCTGCTGGTGAACCGGAGCGCCACGAGCCACCGCACCATCCTCTTCGTGGCGTTCACGGCGGAAGAGATGGGACTGATAGGATCGCAGCACTACGCCAGCCATCCGGTGCGGCCGGGCGACTCCACCTATGCCATGATCAACTTCGACATGGTGGGGCGGCTGCGGGCCGACAGCCTCATCGTGATCGGCGTGGGCTCCGCCACCGAGTGGCAGGAGCTCATCGAGGCCAGCAACGGGCGCTATGGACTGGGACTCAACTGGCAACCGGATCCCTGGGGCCGCAGCGACCACTCGTCGTTCTACGCCCAGCAGATCCCGGTGGTGCACCTCTTCACCAACGTGCACGAGGACTACCACCGCACGACGGACGACTGGCACAAGATCAACACGGAAGGCATCGCCAAGATCGCCGCACTCGCAGCCGACCTCGCCTGGAACCTGGCGCAGCGGCCCGAGCCGCTCACGTTCCAGGACGTGCCGCCCCCGCCGCCGCCCACGGCGCAGGCCGGACGCCGCGCCTCGCTGGGCACCATTCCCGACATGACGGAGTCTCCCGGCGGAGTGCGCCTCACGGGCGTGCGCTCCGACAGCCCGGCCGAGCAGGCGGGCCTGCAGTCCGGCGACATCATTACGCAGATCGGGGAGCACGAGGTGCCGGACCTGATGGGACTGCAGCGGGCGCTGATGGCCCTGAAGGCGGGCGACACGGTCACGATCGTCTTCATGCGGGATGGTGAGCGGATGGAGGCGACGGCCACGCTCCAATGAGCGAGCCGATCCTCAAGTCGGCGCCGATCGTGAAGGCGCTGCACGGCGCCTTCTGCGGAGACGCCTCCCGCGAGGAGCTGCTCCGGATGGCGGCCGCCAAGATCTACGCGGCCGGACCGCCCTACAATGGCGTGTACATGTACATGCTGCACGGCGACGAGCTGCTGCTGGAAGCCCATGAGGGCCGGCCCACCGACCTGACCAAGATCCCGGTGGGCCAGGGCATGTGCGGCAAGGCCGTGGCGGAGCGCCACGACCTCAACATCCCCGACGTATCCCAGGCCGAGGGGTACCTGGCCTGCAGCATCGAGACGCGCTCCGAGCTGGTCGTGCTGATCCGCCGCCACGACGAGATCCTGGGACAGATCGACATCGACAGCGACCTCACGGACCCGTTCACAGGCGCCGAGGAGGCTGCGGTGCGTGAGGTCGCCGACGCCCTAGCCGCCCTGCTGTGACCGGAGAGCGGGCACCCGCCGCCAGAGACGAGACCGTCACCGTGAACGGCGTGGAGCTCCACACGCGCACCGTGGGGAGCGGTCCCGCCGTCGTGGTGCTGCACGGTGGTCCGGGTGCCCACCACGACTACCTGCTGCCCCACTTCGACGCGCTCGCTCAGGGGCGGAAGCTGCTCTACTACGACCAGCGGGGAGGCGGGCGCTCTCCGGTCGAGCGTGACGTGGCGGTGGGATGGCGCGAGCACGTGGGGGACCTAGACGCACTGATTGCGCACTGGGACCTGGCGCCCGCAACGGTGCTGGGATACTCCTGGGGCGGACTCCTGGCGCTGCTCCACGCGGCCACCTACCCGGAGCGGGTGGGGCGGCTCGCTCTCGTGTCGCCCGCGCCGGCTTCGCCGGAGCACCGCGCCGAGTTTCAGCGCCGTTTCGCAGAGCGCATGGCACACCCCCACGTGGCCGGTGCCCGGGCGGAGCTGCAGCAGTCGGACCTGCGACAGCGCGATCCGGGTGAATACCGCCAGCGCGCGTTCGAGCTCTCGGTGGCGGGCTACTTCAAGGACCCCAGCCACGCGCAGGACCTCACACCGTTTCGCGTCACGGGACGCACCCAGCAGGCGGTGTGGGAGAGCGTCGCCCAGTCCGACCTGCGCACCGAGCTGACCGAGCTGTGTGACCTGTCCATCCCAGCGCTCGTCGTGCACGGCCGACACGATCCGATACCATTGGAGACGGCTGAGCACGTTGCCGGCTGCCTCGGCGCGCGCCTCGAGGTGTTCGAGGAAGCGGGACACGTACCTTACGTTGAGGACTTCGAGGAGTTCGTGGCGGTGCTGGACGGATTCCTACCCAAGGCGGCATGAACCGACCCAACCCGTTCGACTACGCCTTCGCAGCGCTCGCCGACGACCGCTTCCCGGCCGTGCGCGAGGAAGCTGAGGAGACGCTCAAGGACACCGGCGACCGTTCACAGTTCGCCACCCTCTCGTCGGTACAGCGCATACTGGGTGACGTCGAGTCGCCCGATCTGATAGAGCAGGATCCCCATGCCGGTGAGGCATACCTCACCGTCATGTATGTGGCGTATCGGTTCTGGAGCGCCGGACGACGAGTGCTCTCCACGACGGCGCAGTGGATAGACGCCGCACTGGAGACCGGCAGCGGAGCGGAGCCTCCCCAGGTACCCGACGGAGCATGCTACGTGCAGTTTCCCGAACACTGGTGCTGGGCGCAGGTGGACGCCGAAGCTCCGCACGAGCCGCTGGACGGGATCTTCGTGGTACAGTCGTCGCGCGAGGAGATCACTGTTCTCGCCGTGCTCGGGTTCCGGCCCGACCGTCCTGGCTTCAGCGAGGTCACCGTCACCGCTCTCCCCGCCGACTTCGCGTTTGCCGCCGGCGAGGCGCGCACGCCGCCGTTCGCGCCGCTGCTCGATGGAGGTGAGGCGGCAGGGCTCAGATCACTGGTCAGCGAGGCCGAGGTGCTGCACCTCGCATCGCTCGCCCTGGCTACCGGCAAGCACTAAGGTGGCGAAGCGAGTCGGGAAGCCGGCCAAGCGGAAGGCGCCGAAGCGCTCGAAGAAGGTGCCGAAACGACAGAAGAAGGCGCCGAGGGGCTCACTCGAGGATGCACCCAAGCGCATCGGCCCGATCATTCGTGAGCTCAAGCGACAGTACCCGGAAGCGGAGTGCGCGCTGGAGCACCGCAGCCCGCTCGAGCTGCTCGTGGCCACGATCCTCAGCGCGCAGTGCACCGACGCTCGCGTCAACATCGTGACCCAGGAGCTGTTCCGGAAGTACCGCAGCGCCGAGGACTACGCGAACGCGAACCCGGAAGTGTTCGAGCAGGAGATCAAGTCCACCGGGTTCTTTCGCAACAAGACCAAGTCGATCCTCGGGATGGCGCAGGGACTCGTCGAGCGGCACGCAGGCCAGGTGCCGGCCACCATGGAGGAGCTCACCGCACTGCCGGGGGTGGGACGCAAGACGGCCAACGTGGTGCTGGGAAATGCCTTCGGGATAGACGAGGGCGTGGTGGTGGACACCCACGTGAAGCGCATCACGAACCGGCTGGCACTGACGGAGAACTCGGATCCGGAAAGGATCGAGCGCGACTTGATGGAGATCGTGCCGCGCTCGGAGTGGACTCTGTTCGCGCATCTACTGATCCACCACGGACGCGCAATCTGCGCCGCGCGGTCGCCCAAGTGCGAGATATGTCCGATCGCTCCGTGGTGCCCCTCCGCCGAAACGTGAGGCCCCTGCCGTGACCTCCCGACTCGCCGATCAGCAGTCGGCCTACCTGCGCTCGGCCAAGGACCAGCCGGTCGAGTGGTACCCTTGGGGCACCGAAGCCTTCGAACGCGCGCGGGAGGAGGACCGGCCCGTGCTGCTGGACATCGGCGCCGTGTGGTGCCACTGGTGCCACGTGATGGACCACGAGTCCTACGAGGACGCGGCAGTGGCTGAGCTGCTCAACCGCGAGTGGGTGTGCATCAAGGTTGACCGCGACGAGCGGCCGGACGTGGACGCACGCTACCAGCGCGCCGTGCAGGCGCTGACCGGGCAGGGAGGCTGGCCACTCACCGGTTTCCTCACTCCCGACGGCGAGGTCTTCTTCGGCGGAACCTATTTTCCCCCGGACGGCAAGTACGGGCGCCCCGGCTTCCGCGCCGTGCTCACCGAGCTGGCCAAGCTCTACCGCGAGGATCCCGACCGGGTGGCGGAGCAGGCGCGCGTGATTCGCGATCACCTGCGCGGTGAAACTCCGCTGTTCCAGGCCGCGAAGCTGTCCGAGCGCATCCTGGTGGACGCCGGTGAGGGCATGGCGCGCCAGTTCGATTTCCGCCACGGCGGCTTCGGCTCCCAGCCCAAGTTTCCCCACCCGGCGGCGTACGATTTCCTGCTCACCCGCTGGCTCGATACGGGGGAAACCTGGACCGCGGAGATAGTCGGACGCACCCTCACCGCCATGGCCCGCGGCGGCATCCGCGATCACCTGGGCGGCGGCTTCCACCGCTACTCGGTGGATGCCCGCTGGATCGTGCCGCACTTCGAGAAGATGTGCTATGACAACTCGGAGCTGCTGCGCGCTTACCTGCACGCCGCAAGCGCCCCGTTCGTCCCGGTCGACGGAGACCGGCATGACACGGAACAGGCGGCCATCTATCTGGACGCTGCGGCCGATGCCGTGCGCTGGATCCAGGACGTGATGTCCCAGCCCGACGGCGGCTACTACGCCTCCCAGGACGCGGACGTGGGTCCCGAGGACGACGGAGACTACTTCACCTGGACGCCGGACGAGGCGCGCTCCGCGGTGAGCTCCGAGGAATTCGAGGTGCTCGCGCTGCGCTACCACATCGAAGAGCAGGGCGAGATGCAGCACGACCCGCGCAAGAACGTGCTGTGGATCGCTCAGTCGCCGGCCGAGATTGCCGCCGCAACCGACCGCTCCGAGGACGAAGTCGAGCGGCTCCTGGCCTCCGGCACGGACGCTCTGCGCACCGCGCGTGCGCAGCGCACCGCCCCGTTCGTGGACCGCACCGTGTACACCGGGTGGAACGCGCTGATGGCGTCGGCCATGCTCGACGCCGCGCCCGTGCTGAACCGACCCGACCTGGAGGCGCACGCCCTCGCCACCCTGGAGCTGCTGTTCGCGGAGGCGGCCGCGCCCGGCCTGTCGGGTGGCATGCGGCACGCGTTGGGCAGCGCGGTGAGCGGGCTGCTGGACGACCAGGTGATGACGGCGCAGGCGGCGCTGGACGCTTTCGAGGCCACCGGGGACGGGACGTGGCTCGAGCGCGCCGAGGCGCTGATGGCACACGTGCTGGGCGAGTACCGAGCTGGCGACGGCGGCCTGCGCGACACCGCCGCGGGGAATGACAGACAGGGCTTCCTGGACCACGAGATCCGGCCGGTACAGGATTCGCCGACGCCTTCCGGCAACGGCGTCGCTGGCATCGTGCTCGCCCGTCTCGCGGCTCACACCGGCAGCGAGGAGTGGCAGACTGACCGGGACGAGATGGTGGAGGCCTTCGCGGGCGCAGCGGCGCAGCTCTCGATCTTCGCCGCGACCCTGCTGCGGGCCGTCGACTGGGCCGTGCGCCCGGCCACGCACGTGGTGGTCGTCGGGGAGGACGACGAGCCGACTCGGGCGCTGCGCTGGGCCGCCCGCCGTGTGCACCGCCCGCGCAGGGTGCTGCGATGGCTGGAGCCCGGTGCCCCCGGTGATTCACTCCCGGCGGAGCTGCGTGCCATGCTGGACGGGCAGGCGCCCCGAGCCTACGTGTGTGCTGGGACCCAGTGTGCCCCTCCGGCGGCAACGCCGGCGGAGCTCGACGAGCTGCTTCGAACCTTTGCGGTGCGCCAATGAGAATCGACTTCGCAGTGGCCTGCGACTACGCGGTCATCGACCGCTTCGGCAAGCTCTCGGTCATGGGGATCTTCTCCCACATCTGGGTGGGCAAGCTCCCTGCCGTGCACCCCCGCCTGCACCTGGTGCTCCACCTCAAAGGCAAGCGCACCGAGATCGGGGAGCACAGTGTACTCATCAGGCTGGTGGACGAGGACGGCGGCGAAATCCTCAAGGGCGACGGAAGAGTGGACTTCGCGGAGCCGCCCGCCGGGGTGCTCGAGATCGCGGCGGGAGCCGTGCTCGTGTTCGACGTGCCGTTTCACAAGGCGGGCACCTACTGCTTCGAGATCTCGGTGGATGACCAGGTGCAGACGGAGATTCCCCTCACGGTAGCAGTCGGACACGGCTCGTCGGCGCCGCCCCAGCCCGGGATGAACTGACCGCGAGCCGGGCACCTTGTCGGACATCCGCTTGAAGATCGACCGGCCCGCCGTCTGGCTCTATGCCTGCGCTCTCGTCATAGCCGCGGGCCTGGTCTTCAACCTCGCCGGCTACCCCCTGCTCGACCCCGACGAGGGCCGCAACGCGGAGGTCGCCCGCGAGATGGCGGCAACCAACGACTACGCGCTGCCGCATCTGAACGCGCTCCCATATCTCGACAAGCCGGTGCTGTTCTTCGCTGCCGCCGCATTCGCAGTGGAGGTGCTGGGCCCCACGGAGCTGGCCGTGCGCCTGCCGCCGCTGCTGTTCACACTCGCCACGCTGGTCGTCGTGGCCTGGTTCGGACTGCGGCTGTTCGGGGCTGCCGGCGCGTGGACCGCCGCGGTGGCGACGGCGGCCACTCCGTTCACCCTGGCGTATGCGCGCACGGTCATCTTCGACTCGGCGCTCACCCTGTGGGTCGTGCTGGCGCTCGTGGGTTTCTACTGGGCCGTAGAGCGAGCGGAGCCTCGTGAAGAGGGACGGCCCGGTGGGGCGGCCTGGTGGGCCGTCCTCGCCTGGGCGGCCTTGGCGTTGGGGGTGCTCACCAAGGGACCGATCGCACTGGCGCTTCCATTGATGGTCGCCGTGCCCTTCGCCCTCTGGCGCAAACGCCTCCGCCCGCTGTTCGAACCCGTTGCCGTGCTGCTCTTCGTGTCGATCGTGCTGCCGTGGGTGGTTGCGGTGTCGCGGGTCGTCCCCGAGTTCCTCGAGTACGCCCTGGTCACCGAGACTGCGCGGCGGCTCACGACCACCGAGCTGAACCGCACCGGACCCTTCTGGTATTTCCTGGCAATCCTGCCGGCGGCGGCACTGCCGTGGTCGGTCGCAGTGGTTGCGGCGTTGGTGGAACGGCTGCGCGCCCGCCGCGGCATTGGAGACCCCGTTGCAGCCGAGGGTGCGGGCAAGTCCGTGGAGGCGCATGCGCCAACTGGGCGCGACCCGCGGCTCGTCTATCTGGCGCTCTGGATAGTGGTGCCGCTGCTGTTCTTCTCACTGTCGCAGTCCAAGCGGCCCCAATACCTGCTGCCGCTGATCCCTGCCGTCGGGCTGCTGCTCGCGGCACTGTGGGAGGCACAGCGCGCGCGGATGCACGGCGCCCGCGCCGCTGCGGCTGCCCTTGCCGTGCTGGGCGCGTTCCTGCTGCTGGCGCGCGGTGCAATTGCCGGGTGGATTTCCACGACTGCGGCCGTGGCGGCGGCCATCCCGGGGACTGCACTGGCACTGGGCGCGGTTTGCCTCGCGGCAGGTGCCGCCGCGTGGATCTCCGCCTCCCGCCGTGAAGTCGTGCTGCTCTCGCTGAGCCTGCCGGTGGCCGCGATTCCGTTCGTGAGCGTAGCCCTCATGAGCGCGATCGGTGCCGACCGCTCCGCAGCCGCACTCGCAGCGGCCATCGAGCGGGAAGTGGGCCGTTCCGCCGAGGTGGTTGCCGTGCGCACCTTTCCCCTCGGCCTGCCCTTCTATCTCCGTCACCCGGTCGTGCTCGCTACCGACGATGCATCCGAGCTCACCAGCAACTACCTGGTGCGCAGACACCGGAGGTGGCGCGACGCGCCGGGATCCACGCTCCGCTCCGGCGACTGGTGGCGGGAAGCCCTGACGGTGTGCGACCGGCCGCGCGTGTTCGTGGCCCGCTCCAATGACGTGGCGGTCCGCTCCGAGCTGGCGCGCAAGCTGCCCCTGCTGGCAGAGACCCGCAAGCACGCCGCCTACGGCCCCTGCGCCGGGGCGCTCATGGCACAGCAAGCCCGCTAGGCTCAGCCTCAGCCGGCACCGCCCGGCCGCCACTGCGTCTGCGCGCGTACATTCCACTTCATGTGCGGCATCTACGGCATGGTCGCCCTGGGCGGGGCGCCGCTGGGCGCGCCCGACGCGCTCGGTCGCATGGGGCGCACGCTGCGGCATCGCGGCCCCGACGACCGGGGAGCGGCGGCGACCGATCGCGCCGCGTTCGGGGTGGAGCGGCTGCGCATCACCGACCCTTCAGCCCGCGCCGCGCAGCCGTTCGTCGACGCCGGCTCGGGCGTGTGGCTCGCCGCCAACGGCGCCATCTACAACGGTGCCGTACTGCGCCGGAGGTATCGCAGCTACCCATATCGCTCCCGCTCCGACACGGAGCCCATCCTGCCGCTCTACCTCGAGCGCGGCGCGGGCGGGCTAGCAGAGCTGGACGGGATGTTCGCCGTAGCCATATGGGACGGGCACGCCGGCCGTCTCGTGCTGGCGCGGGACCGTGCCGGCGAGAAACCGCTGTTCTATGCGCGCATCGACGACGAGCTCTGGTTCGCCTCCGAGGTGCAGGCCCTGTTGGAGCACCCGTCGCTGCGGCGCAGCATCGACGCGTCGGCTCTCCGCCAGTACCTGACGCTGGGATACGTGCTCGAGCCGCGCACCCCCTTCGCGGCGATCCGCAGGGTGGAGGCCGGCACCGTCGCGGTGATATCGGCCGACGGTACCGACGTAACTCGCTACTGGCAGCCCGAGTCCGTGGGCATCGAGTACCGGCCGCTGGCCGAGGCGGAACGGGCACTTGACCGCGTGCTCGAGGATGCGGTCGCCAAACAGCTCCAGGCCGACGTGCCGATCGGTGTGTTCACGAGCGGCGGCGTGGACTCCGCGCTGCTCACCGCACTAGCGGTGCGGAGCGGCGCAGCACCCGACGTCCACACCTTCACCGTCGGGTTCGGGGAGCCGTCCTACGACGAGCGCGCCCCTGCCGCACGCGTCGCCGGGCACTTCGGGACCCGGCACACTGCGGTGACCGCCGACGAGGCCGCTCTCGGCGAGGCGTTCGAGACGATCACCGCACGCGTGGCCGAGCCGATTTCCGACCCGGCGGTGCTGCCCACGTACCTGCTGGCTCGCGCGGCCCGGCAGCACGTGGGAGTGGTCCTGGGCGGCGAAGGAGCCGACGAGCTGTTCGGCGGATACCCGACCTACGTGGGCCACCAGCTGGCGCCCCGGTTCGCGGCACTGCCTCGGGCGCTGCGGGAAGCCGCGGCCCGGCTGGCCGCAGCGCTGCCGACATCCCACGACAAGGTGCCGCTCGAATTCCTGCTCAAGCGGTTCCTCGCCGCCGCGGAACTGCCCGTGATGGAGCGTCACCTGAAGTGGTTCGGCACGGGACTCGACCCCGCCGTTTGGGGGGCGGAGGGCCCGCTGGCCGCGGTGCTCCCTAATGGAAACGACGGCGGAGCGTCAACCACTTCGACCGAGACCGGGGACGCGCTGCGCCGCGTGATGCTGTTCGACTACCGCTCGTACCTGCGCGACAACCTGCTGGTCAAGATCGACCGGGCCACCATGCTGGTGTCGCTCGAGGCCCGTGCACCCTATCTGGACCGGGACGTCACGCGGTTCGCGCTCGGGCTGGAGACGCGCTACAAGGTGCGGGGCCTGGGCACCAAGTGGCTCTTCAAGAGAGTGGCGCGCAGGCAGCTGCCGGCCGCCATCGTTCATCGCCGCAAGCGCGGCTTGAGCGTACCGGTAGGACACTGGATCAACGGCGGCCTGCGCGGCGAGGTGGACCGCCTGCTGTCGCAGGAGCGCCTCCGGGCGGAGGGCCTGTTGCAGGCCGAGCGCGTGGGTCAACTTCTCTCGGAGCACCGCGACGGCAGCGCCAACCACGCCCGGGCGCTGTGGCCGCTCATCGTGTGGGAGGCCTGGCGCGAGCGCTGGCTGGGAGACTGACACCCTGGGGAGCATCTGATGAACCGCGACGAAGCCCTGGCACTGATGCACGAGTACACGCCGTCGGACGCCCTGCGGAAGCACATGTACGCAGTTGAAGCCGCCATGCGCGCCTGCGCCCGCAAGGAGGGCGAGGACGAGGAGGCGTGGGGCCTGGTCGGCCTGATGCACGACTTCGACTACGAGCGCTACCCCAACGACGCTCACTCCGCCACGGAGGAGCACCCCTCGCACGGTGTCGGTGTGCTGCGCGAGCGCGGCATGCCGGATGAGATGCTCACGGCGATCATGGGACACGCCTCCTATACCGGAGTGCCGCGGGAGTCGCTCATGGCCAAGTCGCTGTTCGCCGTGGACGAGCTGTGCGGCTTCCTGGTGGCGTGCGCGCTGGTGCGCCCCTCCAGAAGCCTGCAGGACCTCACCGTCAAGAGCGTGAAGAAGAAACTCAAGGACAAGGCGTTCGCGCGGGGCGTGAACCGTGACGAGGTGCGCCAGGGCGCCGAGGAGCTGGGCGTCCCGCTGGAAGACCACATCCAATTCGTGATCGAGGCCCTCAGGCCCATGGAGCAGGACCTCGGCCTCGGCACCGCATGACCTCCGCCGGCCCGCGCTCAACGCCCGGGCCCCCTCGTGCGTAATACCCATATGAAGGACGCCGAGCTGGCAGCCCTCGCCCAGGCGGGCGATCGGGAGGCCTTCGGGGAGCTGGTGCGGCGCTATGCCGCCCAGGCGCGCCGGCTCGCGCGGTCGGTGCTGGAAGACCCCGACGACGCGGACGACGCGGCCCAGGACGGGTTCCTGGCGGCGCTGCGGCACCTGGGGCGCTACGACCCCGACCGGCCGTTCGGACCCTGGCTGCTGCGGATCGTGGCCAACGCCGCGAGCGACCGGCGCCGGCGCCGCAAGGTGAGACAGGTCCAGCAGATCCCGCCCACGATGGCGGCCGGCGAGCCCGCCCCCGACGCGGTCGCGGATCGCCGGGGCTTCAGGGAGGCCCTGCTGGAGGCGCTCGGGTCGCTGCCGCAGCGCCAGAGGATGGCGGCGGTGCTGTTCGACGTGGAGGGTTACTCGCACCGCGAGATCGCCGAGGTGCTGGACGTGCCGGAAGGCACGGTGCGGTCCGACGTGTACCACGCGCGCCGCACGCTGCGAGAGCGGCTCGACGCCTGGAAGGACTGGAGGGAGAGCTCATGAGTGAAACATCGCCATTTGACCACAGGCCCGATGCGGAGCTGGGAGACGCGCTTCGTGCAGCCCTTTCGGCCGGCGACGATGGGCAGTTCGCGCGCCGCGTCGTCGCGGCCGCCGAGACTGAGCTCGGTACGGATGCGGATCCGCTCTGGCGGCTGCTCGGCTCCTGGGCCCGCCCCGCACTGGTGGCGGCCCTGCTGGTGGTTGCCGTAGCCGGTTTCTGGCTCGGCGCCGTCATGCAGCGTGCCCCGGGCACGGCCGGCAACGGTGTCGCGCTGGGCGACCCCCTCAGCGCGGCAGACACCGAGCGGCTCGATGTCCCGGTGTTGCTCGCCGGGGGCGAGTCGCCGCCGTCGGTCGATGCAGTGATGGCGGTGGCACTCGAGTACTGACGGTATTCACCACTAAACGGGAAACGGCACAGAGAAGATGTTCAGCAAATCCAAAGCCCTGGCCTGGAGTCTCCTGGCAGTCACGTTCCTGTTGGGCGTGGCGGCCGGCGGGATCGCCATGGCGGCGTGGGACGACGATGACGAGAGTCGGCGCCGGCGCGCGCACGAGCGAGTGAGTTACTCCGACCGGTTGCAGCAGGAGCTGGCGCTCACACCGGCGCAACGCGAGTCGGTGAACGTGATACTGGAGCGGCGGGAAGAGCAGATGCGACTGCTGTGGAGCGAGGTCCACCCACAGTTCGATACACTGCGCGCCCAGATCCGCGCCGAGATCATCAACGTCTTGGACGACCAGCAGCGCGAGCAGTTCGCCGAGATGATCGCCCACAGCGACAGCGTGCGGCGGTACCGTTCGCGGGGAGGTCCCCGTGAATAGGTGCATCTCTTCGGCCGCCATCCTGGGCGCGCTCGCCGCAGTGCTGGCAACCGCGCTGGCGGCCGCGCCGCTCACGGCACAGGAACCGGCCGACGCGACACAGTCCGACCCGAGGGACGCGCTGCCGACGGTCAATCTCAGCGACGCCATCCAGATGGCGCTCAGGGTGAACCCGACTTATGTGCGGGCCCAGGGCGACATGAACGTGGCGTCCGCCGAGCGGCGCCAGGCGTGGGGCAGCTGGCTGCCCACGCTCACCGGGAGCGGGGCGTCCAACTCCAACTTTAGCAGCATTACACGTGTGGACCAGAACACCGGCCTGCCGGTGGAGTCCGGCACGACGTCCACCACTTACTCGGCCGGTTTGAGCTCTTCGCTGGAGATATTCTCTGGCTTCCGCCGCTCGGCCGAGATGAAGTCCACTAGCGCCGGGATCGCCAGTGCCGACGCCACGCTCCTGAGCCGGGAGTTCCAGGTGATCCTGGACACCAAACAGGCCTACTACAATGCACTCGCCGCCGACGAGCTGGTGCGCGTCTCGGACCGGCGCATCCAGCGTGCCGAGGGGTCAGCCAAGATATCCCGCGACAAGCTGGCGGCGGGAAGCGCCATCCGGTCCGATACGCTGCGCGCAGTGGTCGAACTGGGCAACGCCGAGCTGCAGCGCCTCACCGCAGTCACCGCGCGGGCCAGCACCGAGGCCGCCCTGGCACGGCTGGTGGGCCTCGATGGAAGTGTCCGGCCGTCGCGCGACTCCTCGTTGTTCGAGCCCGTCGCACTAGACACGGTGCAGCTGCGGATCGAGGCGCTGCAGGGCGCTCCGACCATCGTGGCGGCAGATGCCAGCGCTGAGGTGGCGGCAGCCAACGTGACCGTCGCCAGGGCGCAGTACTACCCGTCGCTCACCGCATCGGGCAGCCTGGGGTGGGCCAATACAGAGATTTCGGGCACAGACACCAGGGATTGGAACAACTCCTGGAACTTCCGGCTGGGGTTGAGCTGGCCGCTGTTCAACGGCTTCACACGCGAGACCAACGTGGCACGGCAGGCGGCCAACCGCGACGCTGCCCGGGCCACCGCGGAGGACACCCGGCGGCAGGTTAACGCGTTGCTCACGCAGTACCTCGCGAACCTGGTTGCGGCGCGGCAGCGCTACGACATAGCGATAACCAGTCTGGCTGCAGCCACTGAGGACCTGAGGGTGCAGCAGGAACGCTACCGCCTCGGGGCATCGACCTTTCTGGAGATCCTGGTCTCGCAGGTCAGCGTGGACCAGGCAGACATCGACCGCGTGCAGGCCGCCCTCGATTACCTTGTTGCCAAGGCACAAATCGAGGCCCTGGTAGGGAGAGAGCTATGACCGGCGCTATAAAGCACATGGATTTCAGCACGGGCGACATCCCGCAAGCAGACATCATCATCCTGACGTACAAGCTGTCGCGGGACTACGTGCTCGGCTCCGAGACGGTGCACGCGCTGCGGCAGGTGGACCTGCAGGTCCGGCGCAACGAGTTCACCGCCATCATGGGGCCCTCGGGATCGGGCAAGTCCACGCTGATGAACCTGCTGGGGTGTCTCGACACGCCCACCGAGGGCGAGTACTGGCTCAACCACCAGAAGGTGAGCGAGCTGGACGACGACGAGCTGGCCCGGATTCGCAACAAGGAGATCGGCTTCGTATTCCAGACCTTCAACCTGCTGCCGCGCGCCAGCTCCCTGCACAACGTGGAGCTGCCGCTGATCTACGCCGGCGTGTCTGCCAAGGCACGCAAGGAGCAGGCCGCGAACGCGCTGGAGAAGGTCGGTCTCGGCGACCGCATGCATCACAAGCCCAACGAGCTGTCGGGCGGACAGCGCCAGCGGGTGGCCATCGCCCGGGCGCTGGTGAACGACCCCAGCATCCTGCTGGCCGACGAGCCGACCGGGAACCTGGACAGCCACACGGGCTCCGAGATCATGGAGGTCTTCGAGAGCCTGCACGACGTCGGGCAGACCATTCTGCTGATCACTCACGAGCCGCACATCGCAAAGCACGCGGGGCGGCAGATACATCTGCTGGACGGCTACATCGAACAGGACGTCATGACCGAGAGAGTAAGACGATGAACCGCAAGAAGTCATACGCGGCGGCGCTGTGGGCCGCCCTACCGACGCTCGCCCTCTTGACCAGCTGCGCCGAAGAGGAAGAGCTGCCCGTGGCCCAGATAGTGCCGGTTTCGACCCGGGACATCGTGGTGTCGGCCAGCGCAGCGGGCGTCATCGAGCCCATCACCACGGTCGAGGTCAAGTCCAAGGCATCGGGCGAGATCTTCGAAGTGCGCGTGGAGACCGGCGACCAAGTGGAAGCCGGGCAGCTGCTCGCGCGGGTAGACCCCCGCGTGCCGCGCGCCACGCTGCGCCAGGCCGAGGCTGATCTGGAGCTGGCCAAGGCACAGCTCGAGGTAGCGCAGTCGCAGCTGCGCCGGGCCGAGGAGCTGTTCCAGACCCAATCCATCACCGAGACGGAATACGAGACCGCCACTCTGTCCGCGGCAAACGCACGGGCTTCGCTCGTGCGCGCCGAGCGCAACGTGGAGGACGCCCGGATCAGCTTCGAGGACACCGACGTCAAGGCCCCCAGCAATGGCGTCATCATCCAACGCAACGTGGAACCGGGCACCGTGATCTCCTCCGCGATGCGGGAAGTCGGTGGCGGCACGGTACTGCTGCAGATGGCCAACCTGGACACTGTGCAGGTCCGCTCGCTGGTGGACGAGACCGACATCGGCAAGATCCAGCGGGGCATGGACGTCACCATCACGGTCGAGGCCTACCCCAACCGGCCGTTCCGCGGCCGCGTGCTCAAAATCGAGCCCCAGGCCGAGGTGAGTCAGAACGTCACGATGTTCCCGGTGCTGGTGCGAATCGCCAATCCGGACGGCCTGCTCAGGCCCGGCATGAACGCGGAGGTAGAGGTGCACGTGGGTGAGCGACGCGGGGTGATAGCCATCCCGAACGCCGCACTGCGCACCGATCGCGACTGGACATCCGCCGCGCAGGTCCTCGGGCTGGACGAGGACGCCATACGCCAGCAGCTGGCCGACGCACGTCAGGCGCAGCAGGAGCGTCAGGGCTCGTTCGGCGGCACGGCTGCCACCGACGGCCAGCCGGACAGCGCCGAGGCGGGGCCGGAGATGTGCAGCATGCAAGGTCGTGAGTTCGAGCCGCCCGAGGGCGTAACCTGCGAGCAGATAACGGCGGTGTTCCGCAAGATGCGCGAGGGCGGCGGTCCCCAGGCCCTGGACGCCGGGGAACGCAGGATCCTCCAACAGTTGCGCAGCGCGATGGGCAGCGGCCAGGGCCGCCGCCGCCAGCAGTCCAACGAGTACATGTTCGGCGGCAACTACATAGTGTTCACCTTGGTCGAAACCGGAGTTGCCGCGGTCCCGGTCCGAACGGGCCTCACCGACCTCGATTACTCGGAGGTGATCAGCGGCTTGACCGAGGCCGACACCGTGCTGCTGCTCCCGTCGGCCAGCCTGATCGCAAGCCAGCAGGAGTGGCAGGACCGGATCAACCGCGTCCGGAGCCGCAGCCTCCCCGGCGTGTCGAGGAACTGATGCTATTCGGCGAGACCATCCAGGTCGCCCTGTCGGCCATTCGGGCGAACAAGCTGCGCTCATTCCTGACGGCGCTGGGCATCGTGATCGGTGTAGCAGCCGTGATCACGATGGTGGCGCTGGGGACGGGCGCGCAGAAGGCAGTGCAGGAGCAGATAGAGACTCTCGGCACGGACCTGCTCTCGGTTTACGCCGGTCAATCCATGCACCGCGGCGTTTCCAGCTCCAGCGTGCGCCTCACGACCGACGACTCGGAGGCCCTCGACCGGGAGGGCCGCGGGTTCAGGGCGATAATTCCGGAGATGCGGCGCACGCAGCAGGTGAAGTACCTGAATCAGAACATCAGCATCAACGTGATCGGCACCGTCCCGGAGTACGTGGACGCGAACAACTACAGGATGGAGTACGGGAGGAACTTCACGGCAGGTGACGGCGAGTCGCGCAAGCGGGTGGCAGTGCTGGGCCACGCGGTGCCGGAGCAGCTGAGCGCCAACCCGGCGGCCATGCTGGGCCAGCAGATCTCGATCCGTGGCATCCCGTTCGAGATCATCGGCGTGATGGCGGAGAAGGGATCGCAGGGAAGCTGGTGGAACCCCGACGAGCAGATCCTGATCCCCGTGCAGACCGCCGAGTACCGCATCTTCGGGAGTAACCGGCTCAACTCCATCACAGTCCAGGTGACGAGCCCTGACTCGGTGAACCTGGCCATGATCGAGGTCGAGCGGGTGCTGCGCCGCGAGCATGGAATTCGCCCCGGCGCCGACAACGACTTCCAAATCCGCAACAGGGCCGAGTTCCTGGCCACAATGGAGGAGACCACCAAGACGTTCACCTTCCTCTTGGCCGGGATCGCGGCGGTGAGCCTGCTGGTGGGCGGCATCGGCATCATGAACATCATGCTGGTCTCAGTCACCGAGCGGACCAGGGAGATCGGCATCCGCAAGGCACTGGGCGCCACGCGACGCAACATACTGCTGCAGTTCCTGGTCGAGGCGCTCGTGCTCTGCATGCTGGGCGGCGCGCTGGGAATCCTGGTCGGGTCGGGAGGAGCGATCGCGCTCTCGGTAATGGCCAACTGGAACACGATGGTGTCGCCGGGGGCCGTAGTCCTGGCAGTGTTCTTCAGTGCGGCGGTGGGTGTCTTCTTCGGCATCTGGCCGGCGCGCCGCGCCGCGCTGCTGGATCCGATCGAAGCCCTCAGGTACGAGTAGCCGATTCACGAAGCGACCAATTCACGAACTGACTGACGGAGATGGGTGGGTGATGAAGAGGCTGACTGTTGCGATTGCCGGTGCTGCCCTGTTGGCGCTTGCCGGTCCCGCGTTGGCCCAGGAAGCGGTGGACGTGTCCGGCGACTGGGAGATCACGATCGAGAGCCCCCGTGGAACGCGAACTCGGACGGTCACATTCGAGCAGGACGGCAACGAGCTCACCGGGACGATGGAGACGCAGATGGGCGCCACGCCCATCAGTGAGGGCTCGGTGAACGGCAGCGAGATCTCGTTCACAATGGTCTTCACCCGCGGGGAGGGGAGCATGTCGCTGGTCTACACGGGCACCGTCGAGGGCGACGAGATGTCCGGAAACGTCGTCACGCCGCGCGGCGAGATACCGTGGACGGCGAAGCGAAAGGAAGACGGGTAGCGGAGCGGCCGTCTGGCGCTGGCGACGCGCCGGACGGCCGGTATCTTGAGGGGCGATGATCGGCGTCCGCGTCCCCGCAACGACATCCAACCTCGGCGCAGGCTTCGACTGCCTGGGTCTCGCGCTGGACCTGTGGCTCGAGGTCAGCGTGGTCGAAGGTGAGGGCGACTCCGAGTACCTCGGCACCCTCGCCGGGCTCGACCCCGCCGAAGACATAATCGTGGGCATCCTGAAGGATCTCCTGCCCGAGGGCCGCAGGCTGCAGGTGCAGTCCGAGATTCCCCTGGCGCGGGGGCTCGGATCCTCGGCCGCCGCCGCTGTGGCCGGCTACGCACTGCATCAGCTCATCCGGGAGAACCGACTGGACCGCGACCCGGTCTACGAGGCCGCGGTGGCGCTCGAGGGCCATCCCGACAACGCGGGCGCGGCCACGTACGGCGGGTTCGTGCTCGCGGCGCCGCGCCCGGCGCGGCTGGTGTTCAACGAAAAGCTGGGCGCGGCTCTCGCGGTGCCCGAAACTCCGATCGACACCAAGACTGCGCGCAGCATCCTGCCGGCACAGATCTCGCGCGAGGCGACGACTGCGCAGGCGGGGCGGGCGGCGGCGCTAGTGCTCGGCCTGATGAACGCCGAGGGCGATCTCATCGCGTTCGGGATGGACGACCAGATCGCGGTGCCGCACCGCAAGCAACTGATACTCGGTTACGACGATGCCGTCGCGGCAGGCCAAGAGGCGGGCGCGTTCGGAGTCACCATTTCGGGTTCGGGGTCGGCGCTGCTGGCTATTGCGCCGCAAGAGCAGGCTGGTGCGGTGGCTGATGCAATGGCTTCGGCGCTGGCAGCGAAAGCGAACCCGGCCGAGCCGCTCACACCAGCCGTTACGAGCCGCGGCCTCACTACGCTGGAGTAGCTACTCCCGCTGTCCCTCCAGCCACTCCAGGCGATCCCGGATCTGCCGCGCGTGGTGGCGGCAGTGCACGTAGTGAAAGCGCACCCACTCGGGGAGGTTCAGGTCTCCCAGATACGGGTGGAGCAGGAAGACCGTCTCGCGGTGATCCTCGGTCCAGTTCTCTGACAGGTGCCGTAGCAGCTCCACGCCCATGCGGAACTGGGCGGCCGACATGTCCGGGTCCGGCTCCCGCGACGGAGCGGCCGCGATCACCGTCTTGAGTCCCCGCGGTATCCGTCCCGTGGTGAGCACCAGGTGCCTGAGCACGGTTTGGTGCGGCTTACTGCGGCGGCGGCGGCCGGGGAGCACGCCGCGCTCCTCGAGCAGCTGGGCCACCAGGTCCACGCTAACCGCGAGATGCTCCAGGATCTGGGCCACGGTCCAGGAGCCCTCCGGAGCCCGATGCCACTCACCCTCGGCCAGTCCGTGCACCGGGTTGAGCACCAGGGGCTCGAGCCGCTGCAGGTGTCTTGCGACCTTCATTCACCCACCAATGCGATGCATTCGATCTCGACCGCCGCACCCAGGGCCAGACCGGACGCGGCCAGGGTCGACCGCGCGGGCGGCTCTTCGGGGAAGTAGCTGCGGTAGACTTCGTTCATTGCCGCATAATCCGCGATGTCTGCGAGGAAGACGGTGCACTTGACCACCCGGTTGAACCCGCTCCCCACGTACTCGAGGACCTGTTTGATGTTCTCCATCGTCTGGCGCGTCTCGGGCCCGATCCCTCCGGGCGGGAGTTCCATGGTCCCGGGAAGCACCCCGATCTGACCAGAAAGATAAACCAGGTCCCCCACGCGCACCGCGGTCGAGAAGGGCAGCCCCTCCAGCGACCCCGGCATCTGAATCACCTCGCGCTGCTGGGCCCCGGCGATGCCGGGAAGGATCAGCAGCAGCACGGCCGGCAGCAGCACGTCCGGCAACAGGCTGCGTCCCATCGCTCCCCCCTGTCTCAGCAGTCGCACCGCGCCGAACTCCCGGTGACGACGATCTTCCATCCGCCGCCGGTCTTCACGAAGATCCGCTCCGACCAGCCGCGGGTGGTATCGCCCCGTTGCACCACGGTGTAGGGATAGGTGCCCCAAACCACGCCGGGACTGATCCACACCATGGTGGGGCGCCCGGCTATCAGCGTGTCGGGCCATTCCTCGTCGGCGCGCCGTGCCTCCGCGAACAGCATGAAGCCGCGCCGCACGGAGTCTGCATTCGCGATCACCAGCTCCGGCGAGTCGAGGTAGTGCGCCAGATAGGCTTCCGTGTCGCCCCGCTGGATGGCCGCGATGTTGGTACGGAAGGCCTGGTACGCCTCCTCGAGGTTCTCGCTCCTGACCCGCTCCACGCTGGGTCCGCTGCAGGCGGCCGCCGCCACAGCCGCAGCCAGGCCGGCCATCACCGTCATGCGCCGCTTCATCTGCGCCTCCGCTCCGCTACTGACCGCTCGGGCTCCCGAGCGGCGGCTCGCTATCCCACCCGTCCAGCACCTCTATCTGCGCGTTGCTGGGGGGACGCTCCTGCTGCAGGCGCTGCGCGACCGTCTCTGCCTCGGTCATCACCCGCAGCACGTTGAGGCCGAGCACCTTCTTCACGTCCTCGTCGCTCCACCCGCGCTTGAGCAGCTCCGCGATCAGATTGGGAAACTGCGAGACGTCGTCAAGACCCGCGGGCGGCATCTCGATGCCGTCGAAGTCCGATCCGATGCCCACGTGGTCGATGCCGGCCACGTCCCGCAGGTGCTCCATGTGGTCCGCCACTATCCCCAGATCGGGTACAGGCCGCGGATGGGCCTCCATCCAGACCGTCATCGAGTCACGCCCGGCGGGCCGCTCGACACCCGCCGCGCGCAGCTCACTCATGAACGCTTCCCGCTCCCCGTACCACTCGTACGCCGGCTGATAGATGAAGGGCAGCACGAAGTTCACCATTATCACGCCGCCGTTGTCGGCCACCGCCCGGGCAATGTCGTCCGGAACGTTGCGCGGGTGCGGCGTGAAGTGGCGCGAGGACGAGTGCGAGAAGACGACCGGCGCTTCGACCACGCGCAGCACGTCCCACATCGTGGAGTCGGAGGCGTGCGAGAGGTCCACCAGTATGCCCAGCCGGTTCATCTCGCGCACCACTTCCTCGCCGAACGGTGTGAGGCCGCCGTGCGCAACCGTGTCGGTAGCGGAGTCGGCCCAGTCCACGTTGTCCCCGTGCGTGAGCGTCATGTACCGCACCCCGTCGCGGTAGAACGCCCGCAGCAGGCCCATCGAGTTCTCGATCATGTGTCCGCCCTCGAGACCCAGCAGGCATGCGATCCTGCCCGACTCGAAGATGCGCACCACGTCGGCGGCGGTGCCGGCCAGCTCGAACGTCTCGGGGTAGCGTGCTACCATCTGGTGCACGATGTCGCCCTGCTCCATCCCGGCGCGTCCCGCCCCACGCCCCTCGAAGCTGGACGGCGTCCAGGTGGACCAGAACTGTGCGCCCACCAAGCCATCCCGCAAGCGGGGGATGTCGGTGTGCCCCCGCGTGTGCCGCACCGAGAAGTCGAAAGAGTCGACGCTCATGCCGTACCGAACACGAATGTCCCAAGGCAGGTCGTTGTGGCCGTCGACCAGCGGGACCTGCCGCATCAGCTCCTTGGCGTGCTCCACGTAGGCTTCGCGTTCCTGCGCGCCGGCGGGCACGGCCGACGCGGCCAGACCGCCCAGGACGATGGAGACTAGCATACTGCGTGTGGTCATGAGCCTTCCTCTTGGCCCTCGGCCGCGGCCAGGTGACCGCTGCAGTCCAGGACCGGGAGTTGGGGATACTTGGGGAACTGGGGATTCTCGTCGGATAGACGGCAGTACCAGAAGGCCGACCCGCGACGCGAGCGGATCAAGCGACGGTGTCGGCAAGTCGCGCAAAGGCCCACGGTCGGATCGGCAGGGATCATCGCTCGCTGCGAAAGCTGGTATCGCGCCGGTTCCACCGCAAGGTTACATTCCCGCGATGGCCGACATTTCGTGCGCCCGCTGCGGCAAGAACGGTGCTCAATTGGCCGCACCGCCCCTGGTGGGAGACCTGGGCAACCGCATCTACGACACCATCTGCCAGTCCTGCTGGCAGGAGTGGCTGCAGCACCAGACGGCGATCATAAACCATTACGGCTTGGACCTGAAAGAACCTCAGGCACGGCAGTTTCTGACGACGCAGACGGAGACCTTCCTCTTTGGCCAGCCGTCGCAATAGCCAGCATCAGAAGATCCAGATCACGTTGGTGGTGAACGGCGACCCGGTCGAGGTCGCCGTAGCACCGCACGCCACGCTGCTTGAGGTGCTGCGTGAGGACCTGAGCCTCACCGGTACCAAGCATGGCTGTGAGCTGGGCGAATGCGGCGCGTGCACCGTCATGGTGGACGGGACCCCGGTGCTCTCCTGTCTGGTGCTGGGACTCGCCTGCGACGGCAAGCGCGTGGACACCGTGGAGGGCGTGGCTGACGGCCCCGCTCTCCACCCACTGCAGGAGACGTTCGCCGACCTCGGTGCAGCCCAGTGCGGCTACTGCACCCCGGGCTTCCTGCTCACCGCCAAGGCGCTGCTCGAGGCCAATCCCTCGCCCAACCGGGAGCAGATCAAGGAAGCGCTCGCCGGCAATCTCTGCCGCTGCACGGGTTACCTGAAGATCTACGAGGCCGTCGAGCTGGCGGCGGCGCGCATGAGGGGCGAGAGTGCCGAGCCCACGGAGGAGTCCATCTATGGGCGGCGCTAGATGACCACAACCGCACCGCGCACCGGCACTCAGGAGCGCACTGCCCCGCAGGAGCTGCGCGTGGTCGGGACGCCCCAGCGCAAGGTGGATGCCGTGGCAAAGGTCACCGGCCAAACTCGGTTCGCCGATGACCTGGTGCTCCCGCGCATGCTGCACGCAAAGCTGCTGCGCAGCACCGTCGCGCACGCCCGCATCCTGTCCGTCGACACCTCCAGAGCCGAGGAGCTCGAAGGGGTGAAAGCCGTGCTCACGGGCCGGGACCTGCCGATCCCGTTCGGCATACTGCCGGTGAGTCAGGACGAGCACGCGCTCGCACCCGACGTGGCCCGCTTCATCGGCGATCCGGTGGCCGCCGTGGCCGCCGTGAGCGAGGAGGTCGCCACGGCCGCGCTGGATCTTATCGACGTAGGCTACGAGGAGCTCGCCACGATCGAGTCGGCCGAACACGCGCTCGCGACGCCCGAGCCGCGCATTCACGACTACGGCGACGACGGCAACCTGCACAAGCTCATAGATCTCGAGTTCGGGGACGTCGAGGCCGGCTTCGCCGCAGCGGATCACGTCCGCGAGGATCTGTTCTTCTATGAGGGCAACACGCACCTGCCGCTGGAGCAGCACGCGGCCCTCGCCGAGTGGTCACCCGACGGCAAGCTCACGCTGTGGAGCGCAACCCAGACTCCCCACTACGTGCACCGCGCAGTGGCCAAGGTGCTGGAGCTGCCTGCATCCCGGGTGCGCGTGATTGCGTGCCCCAACGGCGGAGGCTTCGGGGGCAAGAGCGATCCGTTCAACCACGAGATCGTGGTTGCGAAGCTCGCGATGTTGACCGGGCGGCCGGTGAAGATCGCTCTCACGCGGGAAGAGGTGTTCTATTGCCACCGCGGGCGGCATCCCACCCTCATGTGGGTT
This sequence comes from Gemmatimonadota bacterium, assembly GCA_039586895.1. GTDB lineage: Bacteria > Gemmatimonadota > Gemmatimonadetes > Gemmatimonadales > GWC2-71-9 > WVYX01. The sequence goes on from JBDHJM010000001.1 coordinate 146,154, forward strand.
AAGACCGGCGTCTCGGACGACGGTGACATCAAGGGCATGCACTTCAGGACGCTGCTGGACGGGGGTGCGTACGGCTCTTACGGCGTCGCGAGCACGTACTACACCGGTGCGCTCCAGACCGTTACGTATCACGTCGAGCGCTACAAGTTCCAGGGCGCGCGCGCCTTCACCAACCGGGCTCCGTGCGGTCCCAAAAGGGGACACGGCACACCGCAGCCGCGCTACGCGCTCGAGGTGCACGTCGACAAGCTGGCAGAGGATCTCGGCATGGATCCGGCCAGGCTGCGCCTCAACCACCTGGTGCCGGCAGACTCGGTCACGGCCAATCACCTGAAGATCGGCACGATGGGCCTGGGCGAGTGCATCCGCCGCGTGGTCGACGGGTCCGAGTGGCGAGACAAGTACCGGCAACTGCCGCGGGGCAGAGGGGTGGGGCTCGCCTGCTCCAGCTACATAAGCGGCGCCGGACTGCCCATCTACTGGAACCACATGCCGCACTCCGGAGTCCAGCTCAAGCTGGACAGGAGTGGCGGAGTAACCGTCTTCTGCGGCTCGACCGACATCGGCCAGGGCTCGGACTCCGTTCTCGCGTACATAGTCGCCGAGGTGCTGGGCGTGGGCGTGGGCGACATCAAGGTCGTCACCGCCGACACCGACCTGACGCCGGTGGATCTGGGGAGCTACTCCAGCAGGGTCACCCTGATGAGCGGCAACGCAGCGCTGCAGGCGGCGGAGCGGGCGCGTGAGATCCTGGTGCGCCAGGCGGCCAAGAAGCTCGACCTACCGGTAATGCGGGTCGCGTTCGCGGAGAACCGCGTATTCGACACCGAAGACCCCGAACAGGGAATGAGCTTTGCGGAGGCGGTACAGCTGGCGGAAGCTGAGGAGGGCACGGTGGGCACCGTAGGCTCGTACGTGCCGCCGCGCTCCCCGGGGCGTTACCGCGGTGCGGGCGTCGGACCCTCACCTGCCTACTCCTACACGGCGGCGGTGGCCGAGGTCGAAGTCGACGAGTCGAGCGGGATCGTTACCGTCCCCAGAGTGTGGGTGGCGCACGACGTGGGCCGCTGCATCAACCCGGTGACGGTGATGGGACAGGTAGAGGGCAGTGTGTACATGGGTCTGGGCGAGGCGCTGATGGAGGAGATGGCGTACCGGCCCAACCGCGGGCTCATCCACAAGATCCCCAGCATGCTCGACTACAAGAGCCCCACCACGCTGGACATGTGCGACGTGGTTACCTACCTGATCGAGGACCCGGACCCACACGGTCCGTTCGGCGCGAAGGAGGTCGGACAGGGACCGCTGCTTCCGATAGCGCCTGCGGTCGCCAATGCGGTGTATGACGCGGTGGGGGTACGTGTCGACGAGGTGCCGATCACGCCCGAGAAGGTCCTCAAGGCGCTCAAGCGCAAGGCGAAAGGGCAGGACCCGCGTTACGGTCCCGCTGAGTTTCCCGAGATCGACTGGCCGGAGCCAACCAGGGTGCCCCCGCCGTGGGAAGGCGGGGACGGAAAGGCGGTGGACGGGACGGAGCGGACCATGCAGCGCGGCGGTCCACGGGGACCGGTTCCGGAGGAGCGCCAGCACTAGCGATGCGGAAGGCGTGACAAGGAGGGGGGACATGTCTGACGAAGTCGCCAAGGGCGTCAACTTCGTGTTCGCGAAGGAATACATCATCGAGAAGCACGGCGAGAGCACGTGGAACAAGGCCGTGGCGAGCCTCCCGGAGGAGTACTCCAAGATCTGGAGCGGGGTGCTCGTCCCGTTCGGGACGTACTCTTTCCCCGCATTCAAGGCGATGGTCCATGCGGTGGCTGAGGAGAGCGGTGCGCGCGACGAGCGCGAGCTCGCCCGGATGTACGAGTACATCGCCGACCGCAGTCTGAACGCCGTCTACAAGATCTTCTTCAAGTTCGCCAATCCGTTGTTCGTGATCGGCAACTACCCCAAGCTCTGGAGCCGCTTCTTCACGACCGGCAAGGTGACCGTGACCAAGGCGGAGAAGGGCTTCGCCCAGGTCCACTTCGAGCTGCCCGAGATGTTCCTGGACTGGCTCGGTCCCGCGTGCCTCGGGTACTCCAACAAGGCGGTGACGATGTCGGGCGGGCGCGACGTGCTCGTGGAGGAGCAGGCGCGGCGTCAGATGGCCGGGGGCGAGTGGGAAGTGGACTTCGAAATCCGCTGGAGCGAATGACGGACTGATAATGCTGCGGCTCCCGCCTTTCACCTATCTCGAGCCCAAGAGCGTACGCCAGGCCCTTCGCATGATGCAGGAAGCCGGGCCGGAGGGAATGTACGTGGCGGGCGGGACCGACCTGTATCCCAACATGAAGCGGCGGCACCAGGATCCGCGCACGGTAATCTCATTGGGGGGAATCCGCGCATTGCAGCGAATCACCGGCGGGAAGAGCGGCGCTCCCCTCTCTGTCGGCGCGGGTGTCACACTGACGGCGCTCCACACGCACCGGCGCGTGAGCCGCGGGTACCCGGCACTGGCCAGGGCGGCCGAGCTCGTGAGCACACCGCTGCTGCGCAACATGGGTACCTTCGGCGGCAACCTCTGCCTCGACACCCGCTGCAACTACTACAACCAGACCTATGAGTGGCGGAAGTCGATCGACTTCTGCATGAAGAAGGACGGTCAGATCTGCTGGGTGGCTCCGTCCTCTCCCCGCTGCTGGGCGGTGAACTCGAGCGACACCGCGCCGGTCGCGGTGGCCCTCGACGCGCGGCTGGTGCTGGTAGGTCCCGACGGTGAGCGCGAGCTGCCCGCGGAGCAGTTCTTCAACGACGACGGCATCCGCTATCTCTCCAAGCACCCCGACGAGATTCTCACTGAAGTCCGCCTCCCCGCCGTCGACGGCTGGGACGCCACCTACTGGAAGCTGCGGCGGCGCGGGTCCATAGACTTCCCGGTCCTCGGCGTCGCCGTGTGGATCAAGTGGGACGGCGCCCTGGTGGCCGATGCGCGCATAGTGCTCGGTGCAGTGGCCAGCTACCCGATGCCCGTCGTCGCGTCCGCGCAGGCAGTCATCGGCACCGAGCTGGAAGACGACGCCGTCGAATCCGCGGCGGCCGCCGCGTTCAGGCCGGCCAAGCCGATGGACAATACGGATTTCGGCCTCGCATGGCGCAAGGAGATGACCCGCACGTACGTGCGTGGCGCGCTCGAAGAGCTGCGCGAACGGCGGCGCGGCCGCAGCCGATAGGCCCGAAGGAAGGGGCCTTCCGCCTCATGGAACTCAGCGTCTTCGACCTCTTCAAGATCGGGATCGGCCCCTCCAGCTCCCACACCGTGGGACCGATGCGCGCCGCTCTCCGTTTCGCACGCTCGCTCGAGAGCGGGGACATGCTGGCAGCGGTGACACGGGTGCAGTGCGATCTGTACGGGTCGCTCGCGCTCACCGGGCGCGGGCACGCCACCGACACGGCGCTCCTGCTGGGCCTTTCGGGCGAGGATCCCGAGATCGTCGACCCCGACCGGGTCGATGATCTCGTTGGCGAGATCCGCGCGACGAACGAACTGCCGCTGCTGGGCCGGCGGCCGCTCAGGTTCACCGAGCCTGACGATCTTCGCTTTCACCCGGCCCAGTTGCTGCCGCTGCACCCCAATGGCCTCAGGCTCACCGCCTATGGCTCGGACGGAGATGTGCTCCATTCGGAGGAGTTCTATTCGGTGGGGGGCGGCTTCGTAGTCACCGCTGACGAGGCCGAGGCGGGCAACACCGGCGGCAGCGAGCCCGAGGGCACCCTTCCCCATCCATTCCGCTCCGCCGCCGATCTGCTCGTCATCGGAGAGCGCGAGGGACTCACCATCGCCGAGATCGTAACGGCCAACGAGACGGCGTGGCGTTCGGCGAATGACACCAGCGCCGGACTGGACCGGATCTGGTCCGCGATGCAGCAGTGCATCGAGCGGGGGTGCCGCAGCGAGGGCGAGCTGCCGGGCGGGCTGAGCGTGCCGCGCCGCGCAGCCAGGCTGCACCGAAGCCTGACGAAGGGCTCCGGCAGCGACGATCCGATGACGGCGCTCGACTGGGTCAGCCTGTTCGCGCTGGCAGTGAACGAGGAGAACGCCGCGGGCGGCCGCGTCGTGACCGCACCCACCAACGGTGCCGCCGGAGTCATACCCGGCGTGCTCGCTTACTACGACCGTTTCGTGCCGGGTGCCGACGTGTCCGGCGTCCGCACATTCCTGCTCACCGCGGCTGCGATAGGCATGCTGTACAAGCGGAACGCATCGCTGTCGGCGGCTGAGATGGGCTGCCAGGGGGAGGTCGGCGTGGCCTGCTCGATGGCCGCGGCAGGACTAGCTGCGGTACTGGGCGGCAGCAACGAGCAGATAGAGAACGCAGCCGAGATCGGCATGGAGCACAACCTGGGGCTCACCTGCGATCCCGTGGGCGGGCTGGTCCAGGTACCTTGCATCGAGCGCAACACGATGGGAGCCACCAAGGCGGTAAACGCAGCGCGGCTCGCCGTGCTGTACGGCGACGGAAAGCACTTCGTTCCGCTCGACGGCGTGATCGAGACGATGCGCCAGACGGGGCTCGACATGCAGCACAAATACAAGGAGACTTCGCAGGGCGGGCTCTCCGTGAACGTGATCGACTGCTGAGGTGAGATGACGGAACAGGCCACATTGGCCGGCGGGTGCTTCTGGTGCCTCGAGGCCGCATTTCAGGAGTTTCGCGGGGTGGAGTCCGTGGTGTCGGGCTACACCGGCGGCCAGGTGCCCGACCCCTCCTACGAGCAGGTCTGCGCGGGAAACACGGGACACGCCGAGGCCGTTCAGATCACCTACGATCCGGCCGTGATCTCCTTTCGCGACCTGCTCGAGGTCTTCTTCGTGATCCACGACCCCACCACGCTCAACCGCCAGGGCGCCGACGTCGGCACCCAGTACCGTTCGGCGATCTTCTACCATACTCCGGTCCAGCACGATGAGGCCCAGGCCGTCATCGCCGAGCTGGACCAGGCCGATCTGTGGGACGGCCCCATAGTCACCGAGGTCGCCGAACTCGGCACGTTCTACCCCGCCGAGCAGTACCACGACAACTATTACCAGCGGAATCCCGACCAGGGCTACTGCAGCGCAGTTATCGCGCCCAAGATTGCGAAGGTGCGCAAGCACTACGTAGACAAACTCAAACGGCCCTGAAATGGACACAGCCCGCTACATCATAGCGCTGCTCGCCGTCACCGCCTTTCCGGCCGCGATGCTGTACTGGGTGCTGCTCCACCCCTTCGTGCGGTTCTGGCGCAGGCTGGGACTGCTGCCATCCTACATCGTGCTGTTCGGGATCTTCTTCGCCGTAATCGGTGCAGTCTACGCGCTCCGCACCACCATTCTCGCCGTCGACTACGGCACCAACTGGATCTTCGTCGGGGCCTCCGCGGTCCTGTTTCTGGCGGGCATGGTGATGCAGGGGCTGGCGCACAGGCAGCTATCAGCGGCGACATTCGTCGGCGTCCCGGAGCTGCGGCCCAGCGGCAAGGAAGGCAGGCTCCTGCAGGAGGGCATCTACGCGCGGGTGCGGCACCCGCGGTACGTGGCCGTCATGTTGGGCACCGCGGCCATGGCGCTCTTCACCAACTATCTGGCTGCGTACGTGCTCGCCGCTGTCGCGTTTCCCTGGCTGCACCTGATCATCACACTGGAGGAGCGCGAGCTGGCGGACCGTTTCGGCGAGGCGTACCGGGAGTACCAGCGGCGGGTCCCGCGGCTGGTGCCGCGCCGGTCCCGCCGATAGAGAGCCTGCCAAAGAGGAGAATCCGATGTCATGTCAGTAGCGGCACAGCAATGATGAAGGATTGTTTACCGCCGACTGAAATGGTCGGAGCACGTCGTGTCACTGCACTTCATGGGAGCAACGATTATGCCAAATGAGCCTGAGGGGCAGGTCAAGCAGGAGTGCGTTGCCTGCCACCGCGGGACCGACGCCACGCCGCTGCTCCAGCTGGAGTACCAGGACGCCCCCTTCTGGATCTGCCCGCAGCACCTGCCGATCCTGATCCACGACCCGGCACGCCTCATCGGCATCCTGCCCGGAGCGGAAAACCTCCGGCCGGCCGACCACCACGACTGACGTGCGCCGCTACCACCACATCGGGATCCCGACGGCCGTGGAGCGCCCGGGCGAGACCTACCTCGAGCAGTTCAAGGTGCACGTGTCGGGTTACGACACCAGCGAGTTCGGCATCGAGTGGATGCGCTTCGAGCCCGACTGCGAGTTGCCGGAGCTGGTCCAGACGGTGCCGCACATCGCCTTCCAGGTAGACGACCTCGAGACGGAGCTGGCGGGGCGTGATATCCTGACGCTGACAAGGCGCAGATGGTGCTGGCCGACGTCGCATCACGCGAATCGTTCGGCTTCTCGTCCAAGCGCGACGGCGAGCGCGCCATGAAGGACCTCCAGTCGCTGCGCAACAACCTGGCCCACGCACAGGACATCGTGGCGGTCAACTGGGATGCCATCGTGTCCGTGTCGCGGCGGCTGGACCGGATCATGGCCCGGATTTGATGGAATGTCCCAAAACTGGCACCCGGCGCCCCCTTTCCGGCCTAACGCAGGCATGACCGGCGCATTTAGATTTGGGGCCCGGCATGGAGGCCGCTGAGGCACGTGATCGATGGGTAGGTGAGCAAGTGAAGCGCATTTTAGTTGTCGACGACGATTCCCAGGTCCGCGAGATCCTCCGGAAGCGCCTGCTGAAGAGCGGCTACGAGGTTTTGGAGGCATGGGATGCCGAAGTGGCCCTGGATCTCTACCGCCGCAGCCCGGTGGACGTGGTCGTCACCGACCTGGTGATGCCCGGCATGGGCGGTCAGGCTCTCATCAAGGACCTGCGCACCGAGGATCCGGACGCCCGGATAGTGGCTATTTCCGGCGCGCTGGACCACGACGTCCCCAGCCTGCTCGCAGAGGCAGAGGGCCTGGGCGCGCTCGAGACGCTGCCCAAGCCGTTCACCTCCGAGCAGCTGCTCGGGGCGGTAGACACGGTTCTGGCAGGACCCTCGTCTCCGGGCACCGCCGCACGATCCCCCGAGGCCGCCCGAGAGCGCCGGCAGGGAGGGTTGGAGGGGTGGCTCAGGAGCGAGAGCGCCTTCGGTGGCATCACGTGGGGCGGGGCCCTCATCGTCCTCAGCCTGCTGGCCAGCGTCGCCGCGCTCGCGGTTTCGCTGACGGCGCTACTGGGCGGCTAGCCAGCACAGCAGCTCCGCACTGCGCCGGCTTTCGCCGGTGTATATTCTCGAATCGGGGCGCCGGGTCCGGTTCGGCCGCCCCTGCCCTCTCTCCAAAATCACACGAGATGGTCGCATGAACTTCGTCCGTTTCCGCACACCCGCCACCCGAGCAGCCAGACTGGCGGCGCTCGCCGCCCTGGTAACTCTCGCAGCGGGATGCGAGCGGTCTGGCGCCGGCCTGACGATCTCTCAGCAGGATCTCGTGGAGCGCCTGGAGGCCGACCCCGCCCCCGTCGTGCTGGACGTGCGCACCGCGAGAGAGTACCGGGCGGGACACGTTCCGGGCGCGGTCAATCTGGAGTACCGGCAGATTCCGTCCCGGCTGGCCGAGCTGGCGGCGCTCCAGGACCGTGAGATCGTGGTGTACTGCGAGGTGGGTCCGCGGGCCCAGGCCGCCCAGTCCATGCTGCTGCAGGCGGGCTTCCCCAAAGTGCGCCACCTCCGGGGAGACATGTCGGGCTGGCGCCGCAGCGGGCTCCCCGTGGCAAGGTGAGGCGGCGCGGCGCACCGTGAGCCTCCAAGCGCAGCGGCCCGCGATGGACGAGCAGAGCGCCGCACAGCTGGCGAGCCGGCTCTACGGCGTGGGCGGCACGCTGGAGCCGCTCCCCAGCGAGCGCGATCAGAACTACAGGATCGTAACCGAAACCGGCGAGTCCTGGGTGCTCAAGGTCTCGGGTGCCGCCGAGGTGCCGGATCATCTCGGATTCCAGAACGATGCACTGCAGTGGCTCGCCGAGCACGACTCCAAGCTCCCGGTCCCCCGGCTGCGGCATGCGACGGACGGGCAGCCGATGCCGGTGCTGGAGTCGACCGGCGGGCGGCGCCACCACGTGCGGCTGCTCTCCTATCTCCCGGGTGTCGTGCTCGCCGACGTGGCCCCTCACACGCCCGACCTGCTTCGCGACCTGGGGCGCCAGTTGGCCGCGATGGACGCGGCGCTCGACGGTTTTTCGCACGACGGCGCCCGCCGTCCCGGGTTCGTGTGGGACCTGACGCGGGCACCCGATGTGATCCGGGAACACCTCGACGCGCTCGAGGACCCGGTGCGGCGCCTGCTGGTGGAGACGATGCTGCAGCAGTGGGAGGCGCTGGTCGCCCCCGTGCTGCCGTCGCTGCGCCGCAGCGTGCTGTACAACGACGCCAACGATTACAACGTGGTCGTCAGCGAGGCGGTGTCGGAACCGCGGCACGTGACCGGATTCGTCGACTTCGGCGACATGATCGAGGGCCCCCTAGTATGCGACCCGGCGATCGCGGCAGCGTACGCCATGCTCGGCAAGGCGAGTCCGATCGCCGCCGCAGGCGACGTAATTACAGGATACCACGAGGCCCTGCCCCTGACCGAGCCGGAGCTCGACGTGGTGTTCCCCATGGCTTGCGCGCGTCTGGCGGCCAGTGTGTGCGTCGCGGCCGCACGCGGCCGCGAGGAGCCCGACAACGATTACCTCGCGATCTCGGAGGCTCCCGCATGGGAGACGCTGGAGCGGCTCGCGGAGCTGCACCCTCGTCTCGCACGCAACCTGCTCAGGGCGCGATGCGGCCTCCCGTGCTGCCCGGCGAATCCGGCGGTCGTGCAGTGGCTGGAGACGCACTCCAAGGAGTTCGGGCCGGTCATCGAGCCGGATCCGCGCCGCGTGCCGACCGTGACTCTAGACCTGAGCATTGGCAGTCTAGACCTGGAGAGCGGAGCGGATCTCGCCGGGACACCGGCGTTCACGCAACACGTCGACCGCCTGATGCTCGCCGCCGGCGCGCGGGTCGGCATCGGGCGCTACGACGAGCCGCGCCTGGTGTACACCGGCGCCGCGTTCGAGGGACCGCCTGGCGAGAGACCGCAGCAGCGTACCGTGCACCTGGGCGTCGACTTCTTCCTGGAGCCGGGCGCGCCCGTACTCGCGCCGATTGCAGGACGGGTCCACAGCGTGCGCAACAACGCCGAGCCGCTCGACTACGGCCCGACCGTGATTCTCGAGCACGCACCGGAGGACGGTCCGTGCTTCTTCACCCTGTACGGCCACCTCGATGCCGATGCGCTCCAGCTCACGCCGGGCGCTGAGCTGGCACGGGGCGACGTCGTAGGACGCGTGGGTCCGTTCGATTCCAATGGCAACTGGCCGCCGCACGTCCACTTCCAAATCGTCACCGACTTGCTCGGCCGCGAGGGTGAGTTTCCCGGTGTCGCCGCTCCGAGCGAGCGCGCCGTGTGGCTCAGTATGTCGCCGGACCCGAACCTGATCCTGGGCCTGCCCGGCGGCTTCCGGGCGGAGACCGTGCCCGACCGCCGGCATTTGGAGGCGCAGCGCCGCTCGCTGCTGGGTCCGAACCTGAGCCTCGCCTACACCGAGCCGCTGCACATAGTGCGCGGCCGCGGCCAGTTCCTGTACGACGACGAGGGACGGGCGTTCCTGGACTGCGTCAACAACGTGTGCCACGTGGGGCACAGCCACCCGAGGGTCGTCGATGCCGCCCGGCGCCAAATGGCGGTGCTCAACACCAACACGCGCTACCTGCACGAGAACCTTATGCGCTACGCCGAGCGCCTGCGGGAGGCCCTGCCCGAGCCGCTCGGCGTGTGCTACTTCGTGTGCTCGGGCAGTGAGGCCAACGAGCTCGCGCTGCGCATGGCCCGCGCCCACACCGGCCGCGTTGATCTGCTGGTTCTGGAAGGGGCCTACCACGGCAACACGCAGGCTTTGATCGACGCCAGCCCGTACAAGTTCGACGGCCCCGGCGGTACGGGGGCGCCCCCGCACGTGCACTCGGTAGTGATGCCGGACGACTACCGCGGTCCCTACCGCCGTGGTGACCCGGACTGCGCAGTGAAGTACGCCGCGCACGTGGCCGAGGCCATCGAAGACGTTCGGGCAGGAGGCTACGAGATCGGCGTGTTCATCAGCGAGACCCTGCTGGGGTGCGGCGGCCAGATCGAGCTCCCCAAGGGGTACCTGGCAGCGGCATACGCCGCCGCGCGCTCCGCAGGTGCGGTCTGCATCGCTGACGAGGTGCAGGTCGGCTTCGGCCGGGTCGGTACCCATTTCTGGGGATTCGAGACGCAGGGCGTCGTGCCGGACATCGTCACGCTCGGCAAGCCGATCGGCAACGGGCACCCGCTGGGCGCGGTAGTCACGACGCCCGAGATAGCGGCCTCGTTCGACACCGGCATGGAGTACTTCAACACATTCGGCGGCAACCCCGTCTCGTGTGCAGTCGGCTTGGCCGTGCTGGACGTGATCCGGGACGAGTCGCTTCAAAGCAGGGCCCTGCGGGTCGGGACTCATCTCCGGGCACGGTTGATCGAGCTGATGGAGCGCCACCTGGTGATCGGCGACGTGCGGGGGCGGGGCCTGTTTCTGGGAGTCGAGCTCGTGATGGACCGGGCAGTGCGCCTGCCGGCTACGGATCAGGCTGCATACGTGATCAATCGGATGAAGGACCACGGCATCCTGCTCTCTTCCGACGGGCCCGACGACAACGTGCTCAAGATCAAGCCGCCCCTGGTGTTCTCGGAAGAGGACGCCGACCGTCTCGCGGCGGCTCTGGACTCCGTGCTGGCCGAGGACTTCGTGAGACGCACAACGGCCCGTTAACAGGGCCCCTCCCCAGGCGCCGCCCCGGTATCTTACTCCTGGGCGCCGGGGAACCCGCCCAAGTTGCGCCGAGTTTAACGGGCCAGAGGGAGGTGTCAGGTGGGCAGCGCCGATCCGGCAACTGTGGACTTCAGAGGCTTCGTGGCGAGTCTCGCCGCGACGGCCGCGATGACGCTCAATAGCGTGGAGGCTCTGCTTCAGCCCGCGGACGCCGCTCCGGACGCCGCTCCGGACGCCGCTCCGGACGCGGGCGGGGCGGACGGGACTGCACCGCCCTCTCCGGAGGACCGGGCGCAGCAGGTCGAACACGGGCTCACTACCGCTCGGCACCTGATCGACACCATAGCCATGCTGGAGGAGAAGACCGCCGGCAATCTCACCGACGACGAGCGCCAGCTCGTGCAGTCTTCGATCACCGAGCTCCGCATGAGCTTCGTGCGGGTGGCGGGGAAGGCGAAGCAAGGGAGCTGACCTTTCCGATGGTCTGGATCTACGCCCTGGTCGCATTACTGCTGGTCGTCTGGCTCGTTGCCTGGCGCGCGCGCCTGCAGAGCCCGGGCGGCTTTCCTCGCTGGTACAACCTGGAGCGTCCCCGGCACGTGGCTCTTCTCGACGAGATCCGCGAGGGCTTCGCGACCGTGCTGGGCGATGAGACCCACGCGTTCGTGGACTGCACCTTCAAGCCGGCTTCGCTGCTGCCTTACCCGAAGGAAGAGATCCGCAAGGTGCTCGCCACGCTGCTCGACTTCGTGGAGGGGCGCCGCGACTCGACCCTGCTCGACACGCAGATCCGCACCCAGGAGATAGCGCACGTGCTGCGCGGCTCGCTCATGCAGCTGGAGACTTTCCTCGACGTGTCGCCGGCAGAGCTCCCCAGCGAGCCCGAGGCGAACGAGGAGTACGGATTGCGCTGGCTGCGGGAAGCGGAGGGCGAGGAGTGACGCGGCGGCTCGCACTCGGACATCGGTTTCACGACGGAGTAGACGACAAGGGGGATGGGATGAAGAATGGCCGACGCTCTCCGGCGGCGCTCGCGGCTGCACTCACACTTGCCTTGGTTCCCGCCGCGACGCTGACGGCGCAGCAGCGTGCCGCCTCGTTCGACGAGACCTTTCTCGACAAGACGATGCGGGTCGACTACTACCACACCGGCAACGCGACCACCGACATCATCAGCCTCGACCAGGTGGTGTCCGATGGTCCGTGGCCGGGCAGCCGCACCCGGCTCATCGACGACACCAACTTCGGCGCGTACTTCTGCGAGGTGTTCGACGCAGAGAGTGGAAGGGTGCTCTACACGCGCGGCTTCGCATCCCTGTTCGGCGAGTGGCAGAGCACCGGCGAGGCTCGGGAGACGCACCGCACGTTCCACGAATCGGTGCGCTTCCCCTGGCCCAAGCGTCCGGTCCGCGTCGTCCTCAGCAAGCGCGACGAGGCGGGCGGGTTCGCAGAGATGGCGTCGTTCGAGATCGACCCCGGCTCACGCTTCGTGAACCCGGCCGACCGCGCCGCGGAGGGCGACGTGTGGGCCCTGTTCGAGCACGGTCCGCCCAGTGAGAAGGTGGACATAGTCGTTGTGGGAGCGGGCTACGGACCAGAGGAGCTGGAGGAGTTCCGCGCCGACGTCGAGCGGCTGGTCGGGGAGCTGTTTTCCTACGAGCCCTTCAAGGGCCGCAAGCAGGACTTCAACGTGTGGGCCATCGATCTCCCGGCACCCGTCTCGGGCGTCACCCGGCCCCACTCCGACCGCTGGCGCCGCACGCCGCTGTCCACGCAGTACGGCATCTTCGACAGCGAGCGCTACCTGCTGACACCCGACAACCGCCGCATGCGCGACGTCATCTCCGCAGCGCCATATGAGTTCGTGGCGGTGCTGGTGAACGCCGCCCAGTACGGCGGGGGGGGAATCTACAACTGGCAGGCGGTGAGCTCCGTGGATTCCGAGTTCTCGGATTACGTGTTCGTGCACGAGTTTGGTCACCACTTCGCTGGGCTGGCCGACGAGTACTACACGTCCCCGGTCGCGTACGAGACCGGTGGGGAGCAGCACGCCGAGCCCTGGGAGGCCAACGTCACGGCGCTGCACGACCCGGCCGCGCTCAAGTGGGCCGACCTGGTGGAGCCCGGCACGCCGCTGCCGACTCCGTGGAACAAGGGGGAGTTCGAGGAGCATTCCCGCCGAATTCGGGAGCTCCGAGCGCAGCTCATTGACTCCAACGCCCCGGAAGCCGATTTTGATGCTCTCTTCCGAGAGCAGCGAGAGATCGAAACGGACATGCTCTCCGCGACACCCCATGCCGGCAAGGTGGGGGCGTTCGAGGGAGCCGCGTACGAGGCTCGGGGCCTGTACCGGTCCGAGGTGGACTGCATCATGTTCACCCGCAACATGCGAGGGTTCTGCCGCGTGTGCCGCCGGGCCCTGGAGCGAATCATCGACTTGTACGCGGGGTAGCAGTCAGGACGGCGCTCCGGAAATCCGGCGCCGAGAATTTGACATCAGAGGGGGAACCGATGACGAAGAAAGGACGCGCGCTGATGCTCGCCGGTGTGGCGGCGGCAGTTGCCGCCTCGGCCGGCGTGGCATTCACGCAGGCGAGGGCGCAGGGCCCCGCGGTAATGGTCTACAAGACCCCTACGTGAGGCTGCTGCGACAAGTGGGTGGTTCACCTGCAAGAGAACGGGTTTGAAGTCACGACACAGGATGTTTCTGAAATGGCGCCGGTCAAGGCGGAGCACGACGTTCCTGAGCAGCTCCAGGGATGCCACACAGCCATCGTGGACGGCTACGTGGTCGAAGGCCACGTCCCGGCGGAGGTGATCGAGCACTTGCTGCAAGAACGGCCCGACGTGATCGGGATCGCCGTGCCGGGCATGCCCATAGGCTCGCCCGGAATGGAGACGCCCGGACGTCCTGCCGAGCGCTACGACATCATCACCTTCGACAAAGACGGTAAGACCACAGTCTACGCGAGTCGCTAGAACCTCGCGGCGGCCGGCTGGCGCCGGCCGCCGCTGATTTGCCGCTGTTTCTGGGGGCAATCCACCATGCAGTACCGCCTCGATGATGCGCTCGCGATCCTCGAGCGCACCCCGCGCACCCTGAACGCCCTGCTGCGCGACATACCGGACGCCTGGGCGTACGCTACCGACGGCCCCGACACCTGGAGCCCGTACGACGTGGTCGGACACCTGATCCACGGGGAGCGCACCGACTGGATCGGGAGGGCCCGAATAATCCTGGAGCAGGGCGAAGCCCGGGCATTCGACCCCTTCGACCGCTTTGCGCAGTTTCGGGAGTCCGAGGGCAAGACGATGGAGCAGCTGCTCGACGAGTTCGACACGCTGCGCCGGGGAAATGTCGCCACGCTGCAGGGGATGGAACTCACAGAGCAGGATCTCGACCGTCCGGGGACCCATCCGGAGCTCAGACGCGTGAGTCTGCGCCAACTGCTTTCCACCTGGGTGGCACACGACCTGGGACACATCGGCCAGGTCGTGCGCACCATGGCCCGACAGTACGCCGACCAGGTGGGTCCGTGGGCCGCCTACCTGCGGGTGGTGAAGCAGCCGTGAGGCGCTGGGGCCTGGCGTGGATCGGGCTCACGGCCGCGCTGGCCGTACACGTAGCAGACGAAGCCCTGGGCGGATTCCTCGGGTTCTATAACCCGGTCGCCCAGAGCATCCGCGATCGGGTAGGGCTGCCGTTTCCGCCTTCGTTCGGCGCGGCCGAGTGGCTGGGCGGGCTGATCGTCGCCGTCGCGGTGCTGCTTGTCTTCTCGACATGGGCGTTTCGCGGCCGGGCCTGGATGCGGCCCCTCTCGTATGGCTACGGCGCGCTCATGGTGGCCAACGGGCTGGTGCATATCGTGGCCTCGGCCGCGTCGGGGCAGGTCATTCCAGGCACCTTCTCCTCTCCGCTCCTCTTCGCGGCGGCGCTCTACCTGATCCATGCAGCCGCGCGCGCGGTGCCCGCAGACCGATCAGCTCAAGCCACTTAACCACCTGACATTAAACATCTTACGGCGGCCACCCCCAGGCCTCCCTTGACACCCGCGTTATCATTATGATATCATTTTGATACCGAAGAAGGGAGGAACCATGATCCGCGAAAAGCAGCGCACCGTCGCTTCCGGCTATCTCGCGCTGTTCGTACTGGTGGCGGGGCTGGCGCTGACCTGCTGGTGGATGGTCCGCGCAATAATGGCGGAGGCGGTGATCGGCATCGTGGCCTCGGCGCTCCTGGCCACCATCCTTGGCATCGCACTCGGAGGCCTGTTCATCGTGAACCCCAACGAGGCGCGAGTGCTGCAGCTGTTCGGCGCGTACATGGGGACCTGCAAGACGCCTGGACTGCGGTTTGCCAATCCGTTCTACACCAAGGCGAAGGTCTCAGTCCGGGTGCGGAACTTCGAGACCGGCAAGCTGAAGGTGAACGACTGCACGGGTAATCCCATCGAGGTGGCAGCTGTGGTGGTCTGGAAGGTGGTAGACACCGCGGAAGCCATGTTCGAGGTGGACGACTACGAGGAGTTCGTGCACGTGCAGAGCGAAGCCGCGCTGCGGGGGCTGGCCGTGAAGTACCCGTACGACGCGCACGAGACCGAGGACATGGCCCTGACGACGCACACGCCCGAGATCGCCGAGAAGCTACAGTTGCAAGTGCAGGACCGACTCGACAAGGCTGGCGTCGAGGTGATCGAGGCGCGCATCAGCCATCTCGCATACGCCCCCGAGATCGCTCACTCGATGCTGCAGCGGCAGCAGGCCACCGCCATCATCGCGGCGCGCCGCAAGATCGTGGACGGCGCCGTGGGCATGGTAGAGATGGCTCTCGAGCAGCTGTCGGCCAAGCAGATCGTGGCGCTGGACGAGGAGCGTAAGGCGTCGATGGTGAGCAACCTGCTCGTCGTGCTGTGCTCCGACCGCGGCACGCAGCCGGTCGTGAACACGGGGACGCTGTACCAGTAGCAGACTCGTGGCGCAGCGGAAGCCGTTCCTACTTCGCATGGACCCCGAGGTCCACGAGGCGCTCGAGCGATGGGCGCGGGACGAGCTTCGCAGCGTGAACGGGCAAATTGAGTTCCTGCTCAGACGGGCACTGCAGCAGGCGGGCCGGCTCGAGCGGGAAGAAGGGAAGGAAAGAGGTACCGCAGGTTGAGCGCGACGGCGCCGCGAGCCCCTTGAATGGGGCGCACGGCGCCGTCAGGCATTCAGGCCACCAGCTCGTCCAACTCCTTGAGCGCGCGGTCCAGGATCTCCGAGACCTTGCTCCGCCGCTCACCATCCTCGCGCAGCTTCCAGGCAGTGCGATAGGCCTGGCCGACCACCCGGCCCACCAGGCGGGTCAGCTCGGGCATCGGATCGCTGAGGAATGACTCAATGGTCTCCTCGACGCGGTCGAAGATCTCCTTCACCGCCGAGCGGTTCTCGTCGAGGAACTGCTTCCCTTCGTCCGTAATGGAGTAGACCTTCTTGCCCTCGACATCCTCGGCGCGCACCAGGCCCTCGTCCTCCAGCCACTGCAGCGTCGGGTACACCGTGCCGGGGGAGGGCTTGTAGCAGCCCTTCGTCTGCTCCTCCAGCGCCTTCATGACCTCGTAGCCGTGCATCGGCTTGTCGCGCAGCAGCCGCAGTATCACGTACTTCATGTCGCCCGACTCGAACCAAACGCGGCGGCGCCGGCCGCCGGGCCGCGTGGTGCCACGCGCGCCGCGGCCCCAGAAGAAGCCGTCGCCCGGCCCCCAGCCGAAGCACCAGGCATCCTTATCTCCACGCATCCTGACCTCCAGATTTTCAGATATATCGCGCGTAATAACGTACGTAATATCGTACGATATATCTAGTAAGTCAACCAGCCGGTGCGGGACTGGGACCTGCGCTTACTGCCGCCCGGCCTGGGGCCGGTTCTCTGTCTTGGGAACGGCTCGGGTATGGGCGGGACGGGACGCCGGCGCCCCACCCATCATGGCCAGGTGGGTGGGCCAGGTGGGTGGACCCGTCAGCCCCCCAGGCTCATGGGCCAGGGACCGCCGCCGTAGAACGCGATCAGCAGGGCCGCGCCCGCCAGGGCCATGTCTTTCATGAAGTGCGCCATCTCGTTCTGCATCATTATCGGGTCGCGCTCTTTCCAGAACGCGTGCGTCCCGAAGGCCGAGAGGAAGAGGAAGATCACGAGCAGCCCGGCACCGATGAACCGATGCCAGCCGAGCAGCACGAGCACGCCCCCGACGAGAATCATCATCCCGGTGACCACGGTGGCCAGCTTCGGGGCAGGTACGCCTTTCATCTCAGCGTAGGCCACCCCTTCGTTCAGCTTGAAGAAGTGATTCAGGCCGCTGGCAATGAAGATCATCGAGAAGAGGATGCGGCCGATCAAGTGCATCCACGGGTAGAGTTCCGCCGGCATCCGAGTCCTCCTGGGGAGAGTGGCGTCCGAACCGCATCACGATGCGCCGCCGTGCGGCGATGCGCAAGACACCGACTCGCGGCGCGCTTGGCGCGCTGGTAGTTTGCCTCGACCAAACGAGACCGAGGATCATGAAGACCGCACTCCGGATTGCCGCGCTTCTCGCCCTGCCGCTGGCAGGCTCGCCTGTCCTAGGACAGGAGACCTTCGATTTCTACGGCCGCGGCCCCTACCGTGATGCCGTTCCCCGCCCGGATCGGCTTCTGGAATACGCGGCCGGGACGCGGCACACGCAGTACGCCGAACAGCAGGCCGTGCTGGACGCGCTGATGGCCGCTGCGCCCGAGCGCGTGCGCTCAGAGCTGATCGGCGTCACGGAGGAAGGCCGGCCCATGCGCGTGCTCGTGATCTCGGCGCCTGAGAACCTGGACCGCCTCGACGAGATTCGGGCGGACCTCGCACGGCTCGCCGACCCAGCGGGCACCTCGGCAGACGAGGCGCGGGTGATCGCGGCGCGCAGCCCGATAGCGGTGATGCTGTCCTACTCGATTCACGGCAACGAGCCTGCCGGGTTCGAAGCCGCGATGTGGGTCGCCTACCAGCTCCTGGCTTCGGAGGAGCCGGCCACCCTCGAGGCGCTGCGCAACACTCTGGTGGTGCTCAATCCGTCGGCCAACCCGGACGGCCACGAGCGGTTTGCCGTGTGGTACAACTCCCTCTCGGTGGGCACCGACGAGCCGTTCGCGTACGAGTGGAACGAGCCTTGGGGCATCTGGGGACGCTACGGACACTACCGGTTCGACATGAACCGCGACTTCATCGCACTGTCACAGGCACCGACGCGGGCCATGCTGCGAGCCATAATGCGGTGGCACCCACAGGTGTTCGTGGACCTGCACAGCACGACGGAGCAGTACTTCTTCCCTCCTTCGCCGCAGCCTATCAACGCCAACGTCCCGCCGCAGACGGTGCGCTGGTTCGAGACCTTCGGACAGGCCAACGCTGAAGCGTTCGACCGCTACGGCTGGCAGTACTACACGCGCGACATCTTCGACTTGTTCTACGTGGGCTACTTCGACGCCGGTCCCACGCTGCACGGTGCCACCGGCATGACGTACGAGAGCGACGGCGGCAAGGCGCTGCGGCGGCGGCGCGACGACGGCACCGTAATCAGCTTGGCCGAGGGGATCGCTCACCACTACGTGGCGTCGCTCGCGACCATCGAGGCCGCAGCCGCCAACCGCGAGCCGCGGCTGCTCGATTACTACGAGTTCCACCGCTCGGCGGTGGCCGAGGCGCGGGCCGCTGCCATGAAGCGAATCGTGGTGCTGCCGGACAACGACCGCACCAACGCGGCGCGGCTCGTGTCACTGCTGCTGCAGCACGACATTGCGGTCACCCGGCTCGACGCTCCCTACACCGCTCCGGACGCGCACGGCTACCTGGACGGCCCGGGGGCGTCGGGGCAGCGCCGCACTTTCCCGGCCGGCGCGCTGGTGGTGGACCTGGCGCAGGCGCAGGGCCGCATGGCCCGCGCGCTGCTGGAGCCGCGCGCGGAGCTGGACCGGGACTTCGTGCGGCGCCAGCTAGAGACCTACGAGCGCAACCGGCGCCGCGGCAGCGGAGCTACCAGCGAGTGGTACGAGTTCTACGACATCACGGCTTGGTCGCTGCCCCTCACCCTGGGATTGGAGGCCTACTGGACCGAAGACCTGCGCTCAGTGAGCGGCAGCAGCCTCACGATGCCTGCAGCGGACGATCCGGTCGGCGCACTCGGCCCGCAGGGGGGCGTGTCGGGCCGCGCCGGCTCGGCCTACGTGTTCCCCAACGACCGGCAGGGGTCGGCGCAGCTTGCCATGGCGCTGCTGCAAGAGGGGTTCGTCGTCAACGTCAGCAGCGAGCCCCTGCGTGCAGACGGCGCGAGCTATCCGAGGGGAACCTTCGTGCTCCGCACCTCGCGCAACCCGGACGAGCTGCACGACCGCGTGGGAGAGCTCGCCGCAGCCGCCGGAGTATGGGTGGGCGCAGTGCAGTCGGCGTACCCCGACTCGGGTCAGACCGGAGTTGGCTCACAGAGCGTGGATCCGGTATTCCGGCCGCGCATTGCCGTGGCCTCCGGCCGCGGCGTGAGCATCACCGGCTACGGAGCCCTGTGGCACTTCCTGGAGGTCGAGCTGAGACAGCCCTTCGTGCCCGTGGCACTGTCGTCGGTGAGCCGCATGCACACGCTCTCGGACTACAACGTGTTCATCGTCCCGAGCGGCAGCGCCGGGACGATCAGGCGCGAGCTCGGTGAAGGCGGTATCGAGCGTCTCAAGCGCTGGGTCCGTGACGGCGGAGTCCTGATCGCCTACGACGGCGCCGCTCTGTTCCCGAGTCACGAGGACGTCGGGCTGAGCTCGGTCCGGCGCCTGGGGGCCGACGACGACGACGCCATGCAGGAGGGGGAGCTGGTCAGCGACCCCGACCTGACCCCGCCGCTTGTCTCGCCCTCGGCCGACCCCGGCTCGGCCGAATACATACCCGGATCGATCTTTCGGGCCACGCTGGACCGGTCGCACTGGCTCACGCTGGGCTACGGGCAGCGGGACCTGCCGGTGATGCTCTCGGGCGGCACCATGCTGGCCCCCGGCGAGCGCGGCGACAACCCGGTTGCTTTCGTGGGCGACCACGTGCTGCTGGCCGGGTTCGCCTGGCCCGACAACACCGAGCGGCTGCTGCAGGAGACCGTCTGGGCGGCGACCGAGCGGCAGGGACGCGGCCAGGTAGTCGTGTTCGCCGACGACCCGCTGTACCGCGCCTTCTGGCGCGGTACAGCGCGGCTGCTCACCAACGCGATCCTGTTCGGGCCCGGACGCTAGCACACGTACAAACGACGAGGGGCGGCGCCCGCCGGGCGCCGCCCCTCTCTCGTCTGCCGCGAAGGCCGGGTTAGTACTACCAGCGCTCCTTGCCGTCCTCGCGGGCGTCGTGTGACTCTACTTCCTCCTCGCCATCGCGATCCGGATAGAACTCGTTCTCCCACAGGAAGCCCCGGTCGCGCTCCGGCACGGTGACCTCCAGCTCGGCGCGCCGCTTGTTGCGCATGATGTGGATCGTCATCGTCTCACCGGGATCGTACGACCGCATGATGCGCAGCGCATGCGTTGGACTCTGCGGCACGCGGCCGTCGACGCTCAGTATGACGTCACCGTTCCTGAGGTCGATCTCCTCACTCTCAGGCACGCTGATCACGAGCAGGCCCTCGGAAGTGCCGAAGTAGGCGCCCAGCTCTTCGTCGAGCTCCACCATCTCGATGTTGAGCCAGCCCCACGAGAGCATCCCCTCGTACACGGTCAGCGGCTCGCGGAAGCCCCACCCCGGCTCCCGCATCCGAATCCGGACGTCGGGCTCGGGAGCCACCATCACCCGGTTCGAGTCGGCGCTCCACTGGACTGCGTAGTCGTAGCTGTTCAGCTTGCGGACCACGACGTCAGCCGTGCCAGTGTCGTCGCCGCGGCGGTAGGTCACAGAGAGCGTCTCTCCCTCCTCCAGCTCCCGGATGACGCTTACCAGCTTGTCGCCCGGGGCATCTTCCCTGCGGCTGGTGCGGCCGAGGGACTGCCCGTTGGCCTCAACGATGATGTCGCCGGCCTTGATTCCGGCCTCGTCCGCCGGGCCTCCCGGCGTCACTCCCTGGATGACCGCACCGATCGAGTCTGTAGAGCTGCCCCGCCGGTCGGACTCGAGAAAGACGCCCATGCGCGGCCGGTCGAAGCTGGCGATCACGACGGGCGCATCAGCCCGGCCGGGCACCGAGTAGAACTCTCCGCGAAGCATCCCACGATACACGTCCGACCTGAGCTGCCGCTGTGCGATGCGCAGGGCAGCCATAGCCTCCTGCAGCGCGTGGTTGGCCTCTTCGGTCTCTGCATCGCGCATCCGCTCGAGCGCGGCCTGCAGCTCATGCTGCGCCTGCTCCACCTGCCGCATCGCGCGCTCCAGCTGCTCCTGCTTCTCCGGGTCCTCCTCCTGGGCCAGCACCGCTGCGGGCACGCCCAGCGAGAGGCCGAGGATCATCAACATCAGGTTTCGCAATTTCATCTTCTCCTCACTCCTCAAATGCTCTGCGGGCCGTGCCGGCCAACCGGCCGCCTGCGGTCCCGCGCTGTCATCAGTATCCGAGGTAGGACACCTGGGTCACGTGCGTGGTCACGAGCTGATCGATCAGCTCCACCCGCTCGCGCCACAAGTCACGCAGCTCGATGGTCACGGTTCCCTCATCGCGCTGGATCGTGGCAATGCCTGCGTCGATCACCGCGATGCGGTCCTCCAGCGCCACGATCACCGCCACCGTGACGCCCTTCACCACGCGCCGCTCGTTGGCGACCGTGTAGAGCACCTCTTCCAGCTGCCGTGACTCCTGCTGCAGCTCGCTGACCTCCTGCGCCATCAGCTCCGGCGTTCCCGGTCCGATGAGGCCGCGTCCGGCCACGAACAGGGCGATGGCAGCCGCGGCTGCGGTGAGACCGCCCCAGGCCGCCCGCTGCCACCGGGCGCGCCGCCGTGAGCGGATCAGTTCCTCACGCACCGCCGGCCAGCGGTCGCGCGGCGGCGAGTAGCTGGGCAGCGCCTTGAGAGCCGCCACGCGCTGATGGGCGCGCTCCAGCTCGGCGCGGCACTCGCCACATTCGTCCACGTGCGTGCGTGCCCAGGCCGAGCCTTCACCGTCACGCAGCTCCAGCAGTTCTGCCATGGTGCAGTGTCTCAGCATTGCACCTCCTCCTCGCCGAGCATTCCTCTCAACCGCGCGTGTGCGCGGGAGAGCTGGGACTTGGAAAAGCTCACTGTCTTGCCCATCTGCTCGGCTATCTCCTCGTGTGTGAATCCTTCCACGTCGTGCAGCCACACGACGGCCCGTGATGTATCGGACAGCTGCTGCAGGGCCGCCTCCAGATCCAGCTGCAGTCCAACGTCGCCGTCACGCCGTCCTGCCCATCCGCTGTCCTCCTGGAGCTCGTCGGTCTGGCGGTACTTCTCGTGCCGGATGCGAATCAGGGCCTTGCTCGAGGCGATCCGCTTGATCCAGGCCGTCAAGCTCCCGGGCGCGGTGCCGCGGAACTTCCCGATGCTGCGGCAGACCTCCAGGAAGGTCTCCTGCAGCACCTCCTCGGCGTCCTCCGCGGTCCGGCAGATCCGCCGCGCCTGCGTGTAGACCGTGCTTTCGTAGGCCCGGTACACCCGCTCCAAGGCGGCCAGATCGCCCGACTTCGCGCGTTGGATCGCGAGCTCGTCCAGGGCCGTCAGCGTGATCTCTGTCATCACCGTCAAGATAGACGCTCGGGGGTGGCGGATGGTCGCATGGGCTCGGCCTTCGGCTTCGGGCGGGGTCCCACCGCCGCGAGCCAACGAGCCCGGCCGGCCCACGGGAGGCCTTCGCCCCACCTGCTACGCGCTCGAACGCTCGCTCTGGTGGGACCCCGGCCTTCGCCCTCACCGGCCCATTCCGCGCCTCCCCACCCCCTCGCAAGTCCCCTAAACCAAAGCGGGGAGGGATCTTACGATCGCTCCCCGCCTGCGCTTCCGGCCCGCTCGGGCCCTCCCTCGGCCTCACTCCCGGACGGACTCTACACCACCAGGTTCACCAGCCGGTCCGGGACGTAGATGGTCTTGCGGAGCTCTTTGCCCTCCACGAAGCGCTGTACCCCAGCCTCGCCGAGAGCACGCTCCACTGCCTCCTGCTCGGTGATCCCGCGGTCCACCTGGAGTCTGCCGCGTACCTTGCCGTTTACCTGCACCACCAGCTCGACGGCGTCCTCCCGGGCCAGGGTTTCGTCGTAGGCGGGCCAGGCGGCGTCGAACACGCCGTGCTCGTGGCCCAGCCGCTCCCAGCACTCTTCGGCGAAATGCGGCGCCAGGGGTGCAAGCATGACGGCCAGCGGCTCCAGCAGCTCCCGGGGGGCCGGCCCGTCGTCCGCGCGCAGCACGTTCACGTACTCCATCAGCTTGGAGATGGCAGTGTTGTAGCGCAGCGCCTCGACGTCGGCGCCCACTCCCCGGATGGTCTGGTGCAGCTTGCGCAGGGCCGCTTGCTGGCCGGGGCCCGGCGCACCGTCGTCCGACTCCGCGACCAAGCCCCACACCTTGTCGAGGAAGCGCCGGATGCCGGATATGCCCTCGTCGCGGAAGTCACCCCCGTCCTGGTAGGGTCCCAGGAACATGAGGTACATGCGGAACGTGTCGGCGCCCCACTTTGCTATGTACTCGTCGGGGACCACGACGTTGCCGCGAGACTTGGACATCTTCGCCCCGTCCTTGACGATCGTGCCGTGGGCCCGGAACTGCTTGAACGGCTCCTCGAAGCTCAGGTGTCCCAGATCGTGCAGCGCCATCGTGATGAACCGAGCGTACATCAAGTGCAGCACTGCATGCTCGTTGCCCCCGATGTAGGAGTCCACCGGGAGCCACTTCTCGGTCAGCTCAGGGTCGAACGGGCGGTCGTCGTACTCCGTCGAGGGATAGCGCAGGAAGTACCACGCCGAGTCGAGAAACGTGTCCGACACGTCCGTCTCGCGCCGCGCCTCTCCACCGCACTTGGGACAGGCTACCCGGTACCAATCCTCCACGCGCGCCAGCGGCGATACTCCGCTCTCGTCGGGGCGGAAGTCGTCGAGCGGCGGCAGCAGCACAGGAAGATCCTGCTCCGGGACCGGAACCGTGCCGCACTCGTCGCAGTAGATGATCGGAATGGGCGGACCCCAGTAACGCTGCCGCGAAATGCACCAGTCGTGCAGCCGGTAATGCACCTTCTTGCTGCCCGTCTCGTTCTCCTCCAGCCAGGCAGTGATCGCGGGCACCGCTTCGGTACACGGCATCCCATCGAACTCGCCGGAGTTGATGATCGTACCCTCCCACCCGGTATACCCGATCCCTTGCTCGTTCGGATCGTCGGGCTTCACGACCTGCCGTACCTCGAGGCCGAACTTCTCGGCGAACTCCAGGTCGCGCTCGTCGTGTCCCGGCACCGCCATGATCGCGCCGGTGCCGTACTCCATGAGCACGTAATCCGCAATCCAGATCGGCACCGACTCGCCCGTCGCCGGATTGCGGGCGTAGGAGCCGGTGAAGACGCCCGTCTTCTCCTTGTCTCCGACGCGCCGTGAGACCAGGTCCATGGCGGCGGCTTGGTTCCGGTACTCGTTCACTGACCCGCGCTGCTCGACGGTAGTCAGCTCGTCCACCAGCGGGTGCTCCGGCGCCAGCACCATGTACGTCGCACCGAACACCGTGTCGGGGCGCGTCGTGAACACGACGATCGGCGTGCCCGTGGGTGTGGCGAATACCAGATCCGCGCCCTCGGAGCGGCCGATCCAGTTCACCTGCATCGTGCGCGTGGACTCCGACCAGTCGAGCCACTCGTGGTTGTCGAGCAGCCGCTGCGCGTAGTCGGTGATCTTGAAGAACCACTGCTCCAGGAAGCGAAGCTCCACCGGAGTCCCCGGGTGCCGCTCGCACATCCCGTCGATGACCTGTTCGTTGGCCAGCACCGTCTTGCACTCGGGGCACCAGTTGACCGGCGCCTTCTTCTTGACCGCCAGGCCTGCCCGGTACAGCTGGAGGAAGATCCACTGTGTCCACTTGTAGTAGCGCGGGTCGGTCGTGGATACCGCGTGGTCCCAGTCCAGCATCAGGCCGCAGCGCTGCAGCTGCTCCCTGAACCGGGCGATGTTCTGCGGGATCAGCTGCGCCGGGTGCTGTTTGACCTTGAGCGCATAGTTCTCCGAGTGGATGCCGAACGCGTCGAACCCGATGGGCTCGAACACCTCGGCGCCCTGCAGGCGGCAGAACCTGCCGTACACGTCGGCGCCCACGAACGCGAAGACGTTCCCCACGTGCAGCCCCTCGGCGGACGGGTAGGGGTACATCATCAGGTTGTAGTGCGGGCGCTCGGCACCCCGCAGGTCGGCAGCGTTGGTGCGCCGCTCCGCCCAGCGGGTGCGCCACTTTTCCTCGACGACTCCCGGGTCGTAGGTCTGGGTCTCGCTACTCTTCACGGCCATGGCACGGTAATCTAGCACCGCTTGCCCGCCCTGGAAGGCGGCCGTAGGTTTTTCCCATCCGTATGCCCGCCAACAGCGCCGACGCACCCAAGACGGCCCAGAAGACCAAGACGGCCGACCTCCACAAGCGCACGCTGCTCATCGGCGCGCCCCTGGCCGTGATCACGGTGGGCCTGGCAGCGTGGGTCGCCGGCAGGATCGTAGACGCCCAGTTCATGAGTGCCGGCGAGGCCCGGGTCTCCAGCGCCGTCGAGAGCCACGCTACGACCGTAGACCAGTGGCTGAGGGAGCGGCGCACCTACCTCGGACTGCTGGCCCGCATCCCCGACGTCGTCGAAATAACGCGCAGTGCCGGCCTGGAGGTGACCGGCCGGGGCCTCGACCGCATCTCGGGCGACGCTCTCGAGCGGCGCTTCCAGGATTCAGAGGGGCTGCGGGCCGACACTCTGCTGGCACAGCTGTTGGAGGAGTTCGGGGACGCCTCCGACTTCGCCACGCTGCTCGTGACCGAGCGCCACGGTTTCACCGTGACGGCCATCGGCGGGATCGACCACTTCGCTCACGCCGAGGAGCAGTGGTGGCAGATGGCTTCAGAAGACGGGGAGTTCCAGGGCGAGGCCGAGCTCGACGACGAGAGCGGGCTGCTCACGCTGCCTCTCGCAACGCAGATCGTCGAGCCCCGCACCAGGAACATCCTCGGGGTGATGCGGGGGCAGGCCGCGGTGTTCCGGCTCGCACGGCTGCTGGGGGCGGGTGACAGGGAGAGCCTCGTCGAGACCGCATTGGTGGACAGCACCGGCCGCGCCATCATCGCGCGCGAGGAGTCCCGCCTGCTGCAACCCATCGCCGACGCAGGGGCCATACCCCTGAGCGGAAACACGGAGGTCATCCGGCTGGACTCGCCCACCGAGGGCGCCCAGCTGGTCTCGACCGCGCCCGCCAACAACGGGCGCTGGTGGGTCGTCATGCGCGAGCCGACCAGCGTGACGCTCGCCCCGGCCGAGTCACTCAGGGGTGCGCTCAACCTGGGTGCCGGCGTCGTGCTGGCGGCGGTGCTGCTCATCGTCCTCTACGTCACATCGTGGCTCAACCGTAAGGTCACGCTGCCGGTGCGCGTAGCCGGCTCGGTGGCGAGCCGGGTGGCGGGCGGTGATCTGTCGGCGTCTGTGGCCGGCGAGGGAGCGGGCTCCGAGGAGGTGGGGCGCCTGCTCGCCTCGATCGAGACAATGGTCGACGCGCTGCGGGGGCTGGTGGGCCAGATACGCATGGCCTCCGAGGAGTCGGCATCCATGGCGGAGGAGATATCCGCCAGCACTCAGGAGATGTCCGCCTCCACGCAGGAGATGGCCAACACCTGCCAGACTCTGAGCTCCCAGTCGACCGAGCAGGCACAAATGGTCAGCGGCGCGGTGGAAGATGCCACTCGGATCCGCGGGATCACGGCTAGCCTGGCCCAGGGCTCCACTCTCGCCGCGCAGCGCAACGCCTCCCTGCTGGAGACCGCCGAGCAGCACCGGGAGCGGCTGCTGGCGGGTAGCGAACAGCTCGGCAAGCTGGCGAGCGATCTGGAAGAGGGAGTCGCCGACGCGAAGCGCCTCGCCGACATGTCGGAGGAGATCGAGAAGTTCGTCAAGCAGTCGCGCACCATCGCCGCACAGACCAACATGCTCGCGCTCAACGCCGCCATCGAGGCATCGCGAGCGACCGGCGGAGAGAGCCGCGGCTTCGGAGTCGTAGCTGACGAAGTCCGCAAGCTCGCCTCCCAGGCGGCCAAGGCGGCAGCGAGCACCTCGCACACCGTGGTCAACGTCCTGGCCACGCTCGAGGACACGGGTGACCGGCTCACCCGCCTCGCGCAGGCCAGCACATCGGTGCGCGAGATAGCCGAGGCGGCTGCGGCCGGGCTGCGGGAAGTGGCGGGCGGAGCCGCGGAGACGAGCGCCTGGACCGGCGAGATCTCCGGGGCTGCCGATGAAGTGAAGGGGCTGGTCGAGGAGATCACCCAGCGCCTGCAGGCGATTCACGAGGGTACGGAATCGGTGGTCGCCGCGGCCGAGGAGATCTCGGCCTCCGCAGAGCAGCAGAGCGCCTCCACCGAGGAGATCGCCAGCTCGGCAGCGCACCTAGCCGAGGCGGCCGACCGCCTCACGGACGCAGTGAGCTCCTTCAGGGTTGGAGCGGGTATCGAGCTGGGGGGATCGGCTCCGTCACCCTCCGGCGAGGAAGCCGCCTAGGCTCTAGTCGCCGTTCATCCTGGCGAACCGAACCTCCAGCACATCTTCCATCGCCTGCAGTCCGGACAGCACATCCTGCGCGGGCACCTGATCCACGACGATCGCCGCCAGCGCTTCGCTGGACTCCCGGTCCACCCGCGACTGGTGGTACGACGCGATGTTCACCTCTGCTTCTCCCAGGAGGCTCCCCACCCGTCCGATCACCCCGGGCACGTCGCGGTTGCGCAGCACGAGCACATACCCCTCGGCAGGCACGTCCACCCCGAACCCGTCGATCTGCACGATCCGCGCGGCGCGCTCGCCGAGCATCGCGCCATCCACGGTGACGCTCCGCTCGGGGGTCCCAACCGTTACGCCCACGGTGGTTTCGAATCCGGGAAGTGGCGTTCCGGCACTCCACGTGACCGACACCTGACGCTGCTCCGCCCGGGCGGCCGCGTTCACCAGGCTCACCGCATCGACGCCCATCGCGGTGAGCACACCTTCAACCGCAGCGAGCATCGCGGGACGCGGAGCGGCATCGTCGTCGCCCCCGTACGAAACCTCCACCGACTGCAC
The DNA here is from genome assembly GCA_039586895.1 of Gemmatimonadota bacterium. Taxonomy (GTDB): domain Bacteria; phylum Gemmatimonadota; class Gemmatimonadetes; order Gemmatimonadales; family GWC2-71-9; genus WVYX01. Next base: position 174,230 of record JBDHJM010000001.1, read on the forward strand.
CCTGCCGTGGGCCACCGCCGCAGCCAGCCGGCCCAGCCGGCGAGCCAGCTCGAGTGTCCCTCCCAAGCGCTCCAGCACGTCGCTCGAAACACCGGGCAGATTCACCGCGCCGCGCAGGACGCCAAGCAGCAGCGCATCGCGCACGTTGGCGCAGATCTCTGCGGCGACCCTCTCCTGTGCCTCCGATGTCGACGCGGCGAGGTGCGGCGTCAGCAGGATGCGCTCCGAGCCGCGCAGGGGCGAGTCGCCCGGAAGCGGCTCCGGCTCGAAGACATCGAGCGCGGCGCCGGCTATCTGCCCCTGTTCGATTGCCTCCACCAGGGCATCGTCGTCCACCAGCGCTCCACGGGCCGTGTTCAGCAGCAGGGCGCCCGGCTTCATCAGGGCCAACCGCTCGCGGTTGACGAGCAGCCGCGTCTCGTCGGTGAGCGGGACGTGCAGCGACACCACGTCGGCTCTCGCCAGCAAGTCCTCGAGCGAGGCCAGCTTGATCTTCAGCTGCTTGGCGCGCGCCTCCGGCAGGTACGGGTCGTGCGCAACGAGCCGCATGCCGATGGCCCGGGCCACCGTGGCCACGTGCACTCCGACCCGGCCGAGGCCGACCAGCCCCAGCACCTTGCCGCGCAGCTCGGTTCCCGCGAACCGCTTCCTGTCCCACTCGCCTCGCGACATGCTGTGGGCCGCCCACGGAACGCACCGCGCCAGTGACAGCAGCAGAGCCAGCGCGTGCTCGGCCGCGCTGATGGTGTTGGCGCCCGGTGCGTTCATCACGGTGACGCCGCGGCGCGTAGCGGCCTCCACGTCGATGTTGTCCACGCCCACGCCGGCACGGCCGATCACGCTGAGCTGCGGCGCGCCCGCGATGAGCTCATCGGTGACCGTCGTGTCGGACCGGACCAGCAGGGCGTGCGCGCGCTCCAGCTCTGCGGCCAGGCGCTCGGGCTTCCCCGCCAGGGCGACGACCTCGATCTCGGGAGCCGCGCGCAGCAGATCGAGCCCGGCCTCGGCCACGCGGTCGGCGACCACGACCACGTGGCTCACGGCGTCACCTCCTCGAGGCACTGCAGCAGCTCCCGCACGCGCTGCGGCGTGTGGTCTCCCATGTGGCCGATCCTGACAGTGGTTCGTTTGAGCTCGCTGTACCCCGAACCGATGGTCCAGCCCCGCTGCTTCATGGCCTGCGCCACGTCCCTCCCGTTGACGCCGTCGGGCACCTTCAGGCAGGAGACGGTCCACGAGCGGCGGCCCTCCGACGGCAGGAAAGAGTAGCCGAGCTTGGCACCCTGGCCCTCGACCCACTCCTCCACCGCCCGGCGCATCTCCTCGTGCCTGCTCCACCGCGCCTCGACGCCCCCACCGGCCTCGATCCGCTCGAGCTGCGCCGCCAGCGCGTAGAGCAGCGGCAGGGCCGGGGTGTTGGTGGGCTGGTAGTTCGCCGCGGCCTTGTCGAACGCCAGCACGTCCAGGTAGGCACCCCGCTCGGGGATGCCCTTGGCCGCCTCCAGCATCCGCTCCGACGCGACCGCCACGGCGAGACCCGGCGGCAGCGCCAGCGCCTTCTGTGAGCCGGTCAGCACGAAGTCGAGCTTCCAGCCGTCGGTCTCGACCGGGCTGCCCGCCATCGACGTGACGGCGTCCACGAGCAGCAGCACGTCGTCGAACTCGTGCACCACGGCGGCGAGCTCTTGGAGCGGCGCCAAAGCACCGGTCGACGTCTCCGAGTGCACCAGAGTGACCGCGTCCACCTCGCTGCGGCGGAGCGCGTCCCGCAGCATATCCGGCTCCACGGTGTGGCCCCTCGGCACCTCCAGCCGCACCACGTCGCGGCCGGCCGACGCCACGATCGCTGCGAACCGCTCCCCGAAAGCCCCGCCGACGAGTGACAGCGACCTCCGCTTCACACCAGAGCGGACCGCCATCTCCATGAACCCAGTGGCCGAGCACGTGCCGATGAAGACGCGCCGCTCGGTGCGGGCGAGCCGCTGCAGCGGCTCCTCCATCCCCTGCATCAGGTCCACCATCTCCTGGCCCCGATGCGGGATCATCGGTCGCTGCATTGCAGACAGGACCTCGGGATGGACTTCGGTGGGCCCTGGCAGGAAGAAGGTTCCGAACTCGGGCGGGCTCATGCTGGGTTGCCGGGAATGAGGGATGGTGTCATTGGCGCTCGGGCGTCCCACAATGTACAACGGGCGCCACCGTCAGGGACCTTGGTTCCGGATCCTGTGCGCCAGCGCCCGGCGCCGGTACCAGCGGACGCCGAACGCGTCCCGCAGACCTCGTCCGGCGCGGTTCCACATGCCGTACTTGGTCCGGCCGTGCCGGCGCGGGCGGTGCGACACGGGCCGCTCCGCCACCGTGCCTCCCTGCGCCCTGAGCAGCGTGGGCAGGAAGCGGTGCATGCCGTCGAAGCGAGGCAGCCGCACCGCAGCGGAGCGCCGCATTGCCTTCAGCGAGCACCCCGTGTCGCGCACCCTGTCGCCCGTGATCCAGTTCCGCACGGTGTTGGCGACCCTGCTCTGCACCAGCTTCCACGTGGAATCGGCCCGCCGTACGCGGTAGCCCACCACGGCAGTGAGCTCCGGGGAGCGCGCCAGCTCGTCGAGCAGGGCCGGCACGTCGGCGGGATCGTTTTGCCCGTCGGCGTCCATGGTCACCACCACGTCGCCGCGCGCGGCGTCGAACCCGGCGGTGAAGGCAGCGCTCTGCCCGGCGTTTGCCTCGAGCGCCACGACTCGCAGCGTTGCATGAGACGCACTGAGGCGCTCGAGCTCCTGCAGGGAGCCGTCCGCCGAACCGTCGTCCACGGCCACGATCTCGTGGGAGACGCCCCGCAGCGCCGCTCCGATCTCCTCGATCAGCGGCGCCAGGTTCTCACGCTCGTTGTAGACCGGCAGGACCACTGAGACCACTGAGTGAGTAACCTCTCCGGGTGCCAGAATTGCGGCTGCGCTCATCGCCTCTCGGCCCGGGAACGTACGGTCCGTCGCCGGTCAGAATCAAGTTGACAGGGAGTCTCCGAAAGCCGTTAATTCGCGGTGCTTCCCAGTAGCGAATCCACCCCGGGAGGAGGGGCTGATCGTGTCGGATAGACTCTCGCGCCGCGAATTTCTGGGAACGGCTTCCGCGCTCGCCGCGGGTGCCGCGCTGACGCCCGAAATCGCAGCCGCCCGCAGCGCGCCCGCCGTCCACCTGCGCCGGCCAAGCAAGAACGTCGCCGTCGCATCCGCCAACGGAATCCGCGGCGTGCAGCGTGCCGGCGAGCTCATGGCTCAGGGCATGGACACACTCGATGCGGCCGTCGAGGGCGTGAAGATCCAGGAACTCGATCCGGCCGACACCTCGGTCGGCTACGGGGGGCTGCCCAACGAAGAGGGTGTCGTCCAGCTCGACGCTTCCTGCATGCACGGACCCACGAGGAGGGCCGGCGCGGTGGGCGCGCTCGAGGGCATCAAGACCCCCAGCGTAGTGGCCAAGTACGTGCTGCTCTACACCGACCACATCATGCTGGTGGGGAAGGGTGCCAAGCGCTTCGCTCTGTCCTACGGCTTCCAGGAAGAGGACCTCTTGACGGACCGCTCGCGCGAGATATGGCTGCGCTGGCGCGCCAACCGCGGTCCCAACGACGACTGGCTCAACATCCCCCGCGAGCAGCAGCTCGAGTTCGAACGCCACGGCACCATCAACATGAACGTGGTGAACACGAGTGGGGACGTCTCCTCGGTCACCACGACCAGCGGGCTGGCGTGGAAGATCCCAGGCCGAGTGGGAGACTCCCCTATCATCGGAGCGGGGCAATACACCGACAACGACGTCGGAGCAGCGGGCTCCACCGGGCGCGGCGAGTCGAACATCAAGGTCTGCGGTGCGTTCCTCACGGTCGAGTTCATGCGCCGAGGAATGAGCCCAACTGACGCCGCGCTCGAGACGCTGCGTCGGGTCGTGGCGACGAGCGAGCCGCGGCTGCTCGACGAGCAGGGGCGCCCGGCTTTCGGGCTCAGCTTCTACGCAGTGAACAAGCAGGGCGAGTTCGGCGGGGCGTCGATCTGGTCCGGCAGGCAGTACGCCGCGTTCGACGGCGATACCGCTGCCAAGCACGACTCGGCGTACTTGTTCGAGCGCGATCCCTCGTCCCGTCGGTGAGATTCGCGGCGGCGGTCCTGGCTCTGCTTGCCGTGCAGGCCGGTGCAGCGGGTGCGCAGCTGCCCGACCTGCCGACGTTCGGCGACGACTGGACCGACGTCTCGTACCCAAAGATCTTCTACTCCAACCGTGACGGCTTCGCGCTGGGACTCTACTACGCGCAGATCAACCAACTCGGCTACGACGACTGGGACGCGCCGCCGCCGTACAGGTCGAAGATCTCGTTCGACTTCTTCTTCGGCACTTACGGCTCCAAGCAGTTCAACGCGGAATGGCGCGCACCGAAGCTGGTCGACGGCTGGCGCTTCGTTGTGCAGGGCCAGTGGGTGCGGCGGGCGCGGGAAAACTACTTCGGGATCGGCAACGAGACGGTTTGGAACCAGTCCAACGTCACCGATGAGAACCCATTCTACTACCGCTCCAACAACCGGCGTGCGTTCGCATACGGTGAGGTGCAGCGGCGCATAGTCGGGCCGCTCCGCGTCCTGGTGGGGTTCAACCTCGAGGAGTGGCATGTCGACACGCTCGAGGGCCAGAGCCAACTCGCGCTGGACCGGCAGAACGGAGTGGACCCGACCATCGGAGTTCCCACCGGCGACGTGTCGGCTCGAATCGGCCTGGTGTTCGACACCCGGGACGACGAGGTGGCACCGCGGCGCGGCGTGCTGCTTCAGGCCATCGGAGCCGCCGCTGATTCCTCGATCCTGGGCGACCTCACCTACACCAAGCTGCTGTTCTCCGCGCAGGGATACTTCGCCATCGGACCCAGGCTGGTGTTGGCCGGCCGCGTTCTGGGTCAGACCATGGACAAGGCGCCCCGACTGGGCACGTACTACTGGATAGAGAACATGGAGCGGCCGTTCTCCTTTTTGGGAGGCTCGAGTTCACACCGCGGTCTGTGGCGGGTACGCCACATCGATTCCGACAAGATCTTGGGCAACTTCGACGTGCGCTTCGATCTGATGGCGGAACCGACGCTCTTTCGGGTGACGCTCCTCGGGTTTCTCGACGTGGGGCGTGTATTCCCCGCCAGCGAGATCAAGCTCACCACCGAGGATCTCAAGGTCGGCGGCGGTGCGGGTCTGATGCTGCAGCTGTTCCGGGCCGCTATCCTCGGCGGCACGGTGGCGATCGGACCCGAGAACCGTCTCCTCGCACTGTTCTACACCTCCTGGACCTACTGAACCCGGGTCGCCGCAACACTCTGGCCAGCCCCCGCTCCACGGTTAGATTTCGAATGTAGGCAGGCAGCATCCCGCGACGGAACGAGGCGTATCCGTGCACAACGTAGCGCGCACATCCAGCAGACTCCTGCCCCGGCAGGCCCGCCCAGGGATCTTCGCTCCGCCCAACGGGCCGGCGCGCTAGCAGCGCGCCCGTCCCCGAGCAGCAGCGCCGCCCCGTAGCAGGGGCCTTCGACGCAGCACGCGCGAAAGGAGCGTACCATGGCTGAGGTCAGAGTCTCCGCCGACCAGGTCTTCCCGATACTGGAGAGCAACATTCTGGTCGACGGCTTTCACATAGTGATCGACCTGCAGAAGTCCCACGGTTCCGTCATCGTGGATGCGCTGGAGGGCAAGGAGTACCTGGACTGCTACACGTACTTCGCCACCCTCCCCATCGGACACAACCACCCCGGCATGCAGGACGAGTCGTTTCGCCGGTCACTGATGTCTGCCGCTCTGGCCAATCCGGCCAACAGCGACATCTACTCCCAGGAGTTTGCCGCGTTCGTGGAGACGTTTCGTGCGATCGCCGCACCAGACGAGTTTCGCTACCTGTTCTTCATCGCCGGCGGTGCGCTGGCAGTGGAGAATGCGATGAAGGCCGCCTTCGACTGGAAGGCGCAGAAGAACCGCGCCAAGGGCATCGAGGGCGGGGCGGACAAGATCCTCCACTTCCGGGAAGCGTTCCACGGCCGCAGCGGTTACACACTGTCGGTGACCAACACCGAGCCCCTCAAGATCCGTGACTTTCCCAAGTTCGGATGGCCGCGCGTGTCGAACCCCAAGATCCCCTTCCCAGCCGACGTTGCGGCGGTCGCCGCGGCGGAGAAGCAGTCGGTGGAGGAGATCGAAGCCGCTTTCGCGAAGGACCCGCACGGCATTGCGGCCATTCTCATCGAGCCGATTCAGTGCGAGGGCGGCGACAGCCACTTCCGGCCCGAGTTCCTGCAGCAGCTACGGGCACTGGCGGACGCGCACGAAGCCCTGCTGATCTTCGACGAGGTGCAGACCGGGATGGGCGTCACGGGGACCATGTGGGCGTTCCAGCAGATGGGCGTCACTCCGGACCTGGTCGCCTTCGGGAAGAAGACGCAGGTGTGCGGCGTCATGAGCACCCGGCGCATCGACGAGGTGGACGACAACGTGTTCCGGCTGTCGTCGCGCATCAACTCCACCTGGGGCGGCAACCTGGTGGACATGGTGCGCTGTGCGCAGTACCTGCGGATCATGCGTGACGAGAAGCTGGTGGAGAACGCCGCCGCCGTCGGAGCGAAGCTCAAGGCGGAGCTCGCGAAGCTGGAGCACGAGTTCTCCGACGTAACCAACGTACGCGGCCTCGGCTTGATCGTTGCGTTCGACATGCCCGACGGCGACGCCCGCGACCGGGTGCGCCAGAGCTGCTGGGAGCGGGGGTTCGCGACCCTGGCGTGCGGGCCGCGCTCGGTTCGGTTCCGGCCACCTCTGGTGTTCTCCGAGGCGGACGTCGAGAAGGCGATCGAGATTCTCAGGGAAGTGCTGAAGTAACCCGGGAGTCAGGTCGAGAAGCGGGCAGGGGTGCCGAGTGCACTCCTGCCCGCTTCAACATCCCACTCTGTCGCCCGCCTACTTCAGGATTCCCAGCACCTCCCGCAGCATCGACTGCCCGCCGTCCCGCACGTGCCAGCGCCGCATCTCCGCATAGAAATCCTTCTTCTCCATCGTGCCTTTGTTGGCCTTGGCCCAGGCCTGCAGCTCACTGGGACGGGGGCCCCAGTGGCCCAGTTCGCGGAACCCTGCATCCAACACGACCACGATCGGAATGGACCGGGTGCCGTTGGTCAGGTAGCGGTCCATGAGGTCGGGGTACTCGTCACGCGAGATCACCCGCAGCTCCATGCCGCCGGCCGCATCGCACAGCTTGGCGAGGACGGGCACGGTATTGGCCGCGTCCCAGCACCAGTCCTCCGTGATCGTCAAAAAGTGCGCCGCGCTACCGTAGCGCCGTGCGTCCTCGAGCGTCGCGTCCGGGATGGACGCCTTCTTGTAGATCCCCTCCCACAGCCCCCGGAGATCCTTCACTCCCTCCGCGAACTGGTGATAGGGGACTGCTTGCTCCCAGAACCACGGAAAGTCCAGCTCGCCTCCCACCGTCACCTCACGTGTCGCGCATGGTGGCTGTAGTCTCGAGTCGGGATCACGCTGCCGTTTGCTCCCGCTGCGCTCCGCCGCTCCGGTCAGCCCGTTCGGCGGAAAGATAGACAGCGGCCCGCTCACGTGCTACAGTAGCGAGTA
>JBDHJM010000124.1:0-2334 GCA_039586895.1 Gemmatimonadota bacterium
AGCGGAACGGGAAGCCCTCGGTCGCGCTCGGGAGCTCCTCGAGCTCGAGGAGCGCGCGCAGGCCGTCGATCCCCTCGGCGCTGGCGCGCAGGCCCTCCAGCGCTCCCGAGGGGTTGTGCGCGCCGCGCGAGCCGTCGCGCTGCACGAGCTCGAAGCCGCGCAGGGTCTGGTGATAGGCCTTCCAGGCCGGATGGTCGGTGGCGCGCGGCAGCGAGCCGGCCAGCTCGGTGAGCAGCGGCTGCAGGCGCTCGAGCTGCTCGCCGACCGCCGCCTGCCACTCGTGCTGCAGGGCGTCGTAGCCCTCCTCGTGGCACAGGACGCACAGCTGCGGCGTGGGCTGCATCAGCGCGGGCGGCTCACCGTGGCACTCGCTGCAGTCCATGTCGGCCATCACGCCGGCCGGGACCGCGACCGGCTCTTCGAGGCCGCGCAGGAGCCCCTCCTGGGCGTCGTGGCAGGACGCGCAGTCGGAGACGTCGCGCCCGTCGCTCTCCTGGTGGTGGCAGCTCGCGCACTGGTCGCGCGCCAGCGTCCGGCCGTGCTCCTCGATGCTGTGGCAGGAGTCGCAGTCGAGCCCGGCGTCGATCAAGTGGCTGCGGTGCGGGAAGGGGGCGGCGGCCGCGGAGGGCAGCGCCGACCCGCCGATGCCCGCGTGGCAGCTGTCGCAGCCGTGGCGGGAGGTCGGGCGGAAGCCGCCCATGAGGTCCGTCCCACCCTCCATGCCGAGCAGCTCGCGCGCGCGCTCGATGCGCTCGGCGCCCGCGCGCAGGGCGTCCAGGGCGTAGGTGACGTTGTGCACGCCGCGCGAGCCGTCGAGCAGCACGAGCTCCAGGTTCGCGCGCGCCTCGCGGTAGGGCTCCCAGGCGGGGTGGTCCTCTTCGCCAGCCAGGCGCCCGGCCAGGGCGTCCAGCTCGGGCTCGATCCGCACGAGCTGCTCGGTGACCGCCGCCTGCCAGCTCTGCAGCATCCCGTCGAACCCGGTGCCGTGGCAGTGGATGCAGTCGATGTTGCCGGCGCGCGCCACGGTCGACCCACCGTGGGCCCCGTGGGCTCCGTGGCCGGGGGCACCGTCCGGCCCGTGGGGCATGGAGGCCGACGCGAGGGTCTTGGTCGCCTTGCGCCCGGAGCGGCCGGTGTGACAGGCGCGGCACACGACGCGCGTCTGGTACATGCGGCTGGGCTGCTCCTCGACGCCGAAGGCCCCCTGGCCCGAGTAGACCTTCAGGGCCGCGTCGTGGGAGTTCTCGTGGCACGAGCCGCAGCCCTCGGCCGCCGCCGGGGCCGGCTCGGGCAGCGCCAGCAGGCCGTGGTGGATGTCGTCGTGGCACTCGAAGCACTCGACCTTGTGGTCGGTCACGTGCGTCTCGTGCATGAACTCGGTCTCGCCGATGCGCTCGATGTGGCCGACCTCTCCGTGGCAGGAGTGGCAGCGCTCGCGGCGCACGATCCCCTGGCCCTCGACGACCGGGTCGTGGCACTCCTCGCAGGCCACGCCGCGCTCGACGTACTCGGCGTGCCGGAACTCGCGGCCCTCGACCAGCACGACGTCCTGCGGCGGGCCGTGGCAGACGAGGCAGCCTCCGGTGCGCTCGGGGATCGTCCCGTCGGGCCCGGGCATGAAGTGGCACATGAAGCAGACCGAGGAGGTCACCGACAGGTGGTCCCCCTGGACGATCTGCGAGTGGCACGTGACGCAGCGCAGCCGCCGACCGCGGCGGCTCTCGAGCAGGTGGTGGCGGTGGTCGAAGGCGACGCGCTCGAAGCTCACGCGCCCCTCGAGCATCCGCACCGAGTGGCAGCCCGTGCGCATGCAGCTCGCGTCGCTGACCTCGGCCCAGGGCTTGGTCCCCTGGGTGCGCGTCACGTACTTGGCGAGCTGGGACAGCGCCTCGAACTTGCCGTGGAGCGTCTCGACCGCGCCCGGCTCGTAGTGGCACTCGATGCAGCCCACGTCGGCGTGGCTGGAGGTCACCCACGACTCGTAGTAGGGCTCCATGATGTGGCACGAGTTGCAGAACTCGGGCTGCGCGGTGTGGTGCACGGCGGCGTACATCCCCACCGACAGCACGGCCGTGCCGAACAGGAACACCACGAACGCCACGCCGAGGAAGCGCGTGAACCTGCTCCAGTGCGCTCGCAGGCGCCTACGGACCATCTCGGACCTCCGGGCCGCCCGCCAGCAGCCCTCCCGCCGGGCCCGTCTTCCAGCGCCCGCGGATCATGCGCGCGTACATCAGGCGCACGATCGACAGGGCGATCGACACCCCGAAGAAGATGCCGGTGAAGATCTTGACGTCCCGGGACCCGCGCTGCTTGATCGCCAGGCTCTCGAGC
>JBDHJM010000019.1:0-36907 GCA_039586895.1 Gemmatimonadota bacterium
TAGTAGGGCCGGACCCGTGCCGCGACGAGTCTCTGCATGAGCTCCTTCATCGTTTCCACATCGTCGTTCACACCCTCGAGCAGGACCGTCTGACATCCCAGCGGGACTCCCGCGTCGGCGAGCCGGCCGAGACCCGCCACAGCGGCGGGAGTGAGCTCGATGGGGTGGTTGAAATGCGTGTTGATGTACAGCGGGTGGTGCTTCTTGAGCACGCGGCACAGCGAAGCGGTGATGCGCTCAGGAAGATGGCACGGCACGCGGCTCCCGATGCGGATTACCTCGATGTGCTTCATGCTGCGCAGGCGGCCCAGGATGAGGTCCAGCCGCCGGTCGGAGAGCAGCAGGGGGTCGCCGCCCGACAAGATCACGTCGCGGATCTCTTCGTGCTCCTCCAGGTAGCGGAACGCGCTCTCCAGCTGCGACATCGGGATCTTGTCGGGGTCGCCCACCTTGCGGCGGCGCGTGCAGAAGCGGCAGTAAGCCGCGCACACGGGACTGACGAGGAACAGGGCACGGTCCGGATAGCGATGAGTGATGTTCGGAACCGGGCTGTCCTCGTCCTCATTGAGGCTGTCGAGCACGCCGTCTACGACCTCGAGCTCCATGAGGTCGGGGACGTACTGCTTCCAGATCACGTCGCCGGGTTCCTCGATGAGATCGATCATCGCCGGTGATATGCGCAGCTCGAAGTTGTCTACCGCCTGTTGGAGCCGGTCCAGATCCTGGAAGTGCTCGGGACCGAACCTGTCGGCGAGCTGCTGCAGCGAGCGGATGCCGCGCTCGCGGAGGAGCTTTTGCCAATCAGCCATGGCGCACCGTTTCCGCTGGGGGAGGATCCAGGGGCTTGGTGTAGACGATCAAGTCGTCTCCCGGAGCGTAGTAGCCCGGAATGTGTGCGGCACGGACGTAGTCCAGTGCCTCATAGAAGGCGCGGGTCGGGCCGTAGTCCGTGCGGGACGACGTCTCAACGACCACGAGGCGCCCTCCGTGGGCGCGAATCGCCTCCTGCGTTTGCTCCATCAGCCGGCGGCCGACGCCGAGGCGCTGCGCCTCCGGGTCGACCACGATCCAGTAGAGGTCCCACGTCGCCACTGTGCACGGCGTCGGACCGTACAGCGTGAAGCCGACGATCCTGCCGTCCTCGTAGGCGCCGAGTGCGTGATAGTCGGCTCCCGGCTGGTCGACGGCCTCGTCGAACACTTCGAGTGCCACACTCACCTCGTCGGGCCGGAACACGCCGGTGCTCTCGACCATCGCCGCAATGCGGCTCCGGTCCGATGCCCGCGGCGCGGCGAGCGCGGATACCGGGGCGGGTGCGCTCATGCGACGTGCTCCGTTGCGCTCTCGGCCGGCACCCGTCCGCTGGGAGGCGCAGCCACGCACTCGAGCGCGGCAGCCACAATCTCCTTCACCAGCTGCTCGTGCGACCAACCGTGCGCGCGGGCCATGTTCACGAGACCAGCATCGCTCGAAATGTCGGGGCTTGGGTTGACCTCCAGGATCCAGGGCCGGCCCCGCTCGTCCACACGCAGGTCGACTCGGCCGTAGCCACGGCCCTCCACCGCGGTCCAAGCGGTGCGGGCGATGCCGATGATGCGCTCGGCCAGCGCGGGCTCGACGTCCGCGGGGCAAACCGGCTTGGTGCCGGAGTACTCCGGGCTCTCGGGGTTCCACTTGGCGTCGAACGACACGATGGGCCAGGTGCCGTCGGGCATCGTCCGGAAATCGATCTCGGAGAGCGGAAGCACGTGCCGCCCCACGAACGCCACGGCTATCTCCCGGCCCTCGATGTACTGCTGCACCATGACCGGTCCGTAGCTCTCCAGGTGAGATGCCACGCGCTGATCGAGGTCTTCCCGGGTGGTCACGATCGACGACTGCTCGATGCCGACGCTCGCATCCTCCTCGGCGGGCTTCACGATGGCCGGGAGCGGGAAGTCGGCGGGAACCGGCATGCCCTCTGCGTCGTGCCAGGGCGGGATCGGAAGGCCGGCCGACTCGAGCACCGCATTGAGCAGCGGCTTGCGGTGGCACACGGTCATCATCCAGGCCGAGCCGCCCGTCAGTGGGATTCCGGCCAGCTCGACGGCCGAGGCGACCTTGTACTCCCAGTAGCTCTCGCCGGCGATTCCCTCGCACAGGTTGAACACGACGTCGGCGGCGCGGACCTGGTCGAACCAGGCGAGGTCGGCATGGACCGGAACCTTGGCGACCTGGTGCCCCGAGTCGGACAGGGCGGACGACACCTCATCCACCGGCTCGAGCACGGAGCGCACGTCCTCCTGGCTCCAGTCGTCGGCGCCGCCGTCGTAGATCACGGCGATGCGCACGGTACCTCCAACTCCCGTCCGGTGAGCCGCCGCCAGGCGATGCGGGTGACCTCCTGGATCAGCTCGTCGTAGCTCATACCGGAAACGGCGGCCGCCGTCGGAAAGCAGCTGTGTGCCGAGGGGTCGGGCATGATTCCCGGCAGCGGGTTCACCTCGAGCACGTGCGGCGTCCCCGCCGCATCGAGCCGGAGGTCCACGCGGGACCAGTCGCGGCAGCCCAGGGCGCGGTATGCCGCGATAGCCGCGGCCTCGATGTCCCGGTCCAGCTCGCCCGGTATCCGTGCCGGACACTCGAGCACGTCGAGATCGCTGTCGGGCTGGTCCCACTGCCACTTGGCCTCGTGCCCCATGATCGGCAGCGCGCCCTCGGGCAGGCAGTGGAACTTGTATCTGATCAGGGGAAGCACCCTGGAGTCGCCGTCGTTGCCCAGGACGGCGGCCGTGAACTCGTCGCCAGGCAGATAGCTCTCCGCCAACACCGGCTGCCGGTAGCCCTCGAGGAGGTACTCCGCCTGCTCGCGTGCCGCCTCGGGAGTCGTGACGTGGTTCGCCTCGGCTATTCCTTTAGAGGAGCCCTCCCAAACGGGCTTGAGGAACAGCGGATACCAGTCGATCCGGTCCAGCTCGTCGAGGTCGGCCTGAGTGTCGAGCACCAGCGACCGGGGAGTCGGCACGCCGCGCTGCGTGAAGACCTCCTTGGCGCGCTGCTTGTGCAGCGAGAGGGCCAACGTGAGGGGGTCGCTGCCGAGGTAGGGAATGTCGAGGAACTCGGCGATGGCCGGAACATGCGACTCGCGGTTCGGGCCGTTCACTCCCTCGGCCATGTTGAACAGGAGATCGATGCCGGCGCCCGCGAGCCGGCCGGGGAAACCGTTGACCGCCTCGAGCAGCACCACGTCGCCGAACGATCGAAGCGCGTTCGCGACGGCTTCGATCGTCTCGGGATCGTCCCATTCGACGTACTCGTCGATCGGCTCGGACGACTCGGGGGAGGAGCGACCATCGGCGCCACTTCTCCACGTGGCGTCGTCCGGTCGCTGATTGTACGCGAGCCCTATCCGCATCGAACTCCAAAACGAATTGCTGTTGCGCAACACGATAAGAAAAGCCGTTCAGTAAAGCAATAGGTTTTTTGCACGCAACTGAAAGTCGGATGGCACTTTACGAGCCGATGCGACGTACGTCACACACCCTGAATGCGTGTGCGCGTCAATGTGGTCGGTATCGGCGTTGCGAAGCGAGCGATCAGGTGGCCGGTCGGCGCCGCTCGTACACTCGGAAGCTGTATGGGTAGGCGTGCCGCTCGTCCGTCTCGTGGCGGACGTCGCTGGTGAGGACCCATTCGTCGAGGCTGAACTCGGGGAAGACCGTGTCTCCGTCCACCGATGCGTGGACGACCGTGAGATAGATGCGATCGGCGTGGGGCAGGGCGAGCCGGTATATCTCCGCCCCCCCGGCCACGAAGATCTCGTCGTCGGTGCCGGCCAGCGAGAGCGCATGCTCCAGGTCGTGCACCGTTTCGACGCCGTCATAGCGGAGCCCGGCATCGCGCGTGACCACGATGTTGCGGCGCCCGGCAAGCGGCTCGCCTACCGAGTCGTAGGTCCTGCGGCCCATGATGACCGCGTGGCCCGTGGTGAGCTGCTTGAAGTGCCGCATGTCCGCGGGCAGCCGCCACGGCAGGCCGCCGTCGCGGCCGATGACGCGGTTTTCCGCCATGGCGGCGATGAGGGAGACGGTCAGACTGCCACCTTCGCGGCGATGTGCGGGTGCGGGTCGTAGTTCTCGAGCGTGAAGTCGCCGTACTCGAAGTCGAAGATCGATTGAACGGCTGGGTTCAGCCGCATCGTCGGCAGCGACCGCGGCTCGCGCGAGAGCTGGAGCCGTGCCTGATCGAGGTGGTTTTTGTAGAGGTGCGCATCGCCGAAAGTGTGGATGAACTCCCCCGGCTCCAGCCCGGCGGCCTGCGCCACCATCAGCGTCAGCAGGGAGTAGGACGCGATGTTGAACGGCACCCCGAGAAAGGTGTCGGCGCTGCGCTGGTAGAGTTGGCACGAAAGACGGCCGTCGGCGGCGTAGAACTGGAACAGGACGTGGCACGGCGGGAGGGCCATATCGGTCAGCTGGCCGGGATTCCAGGCGCACACGATCATGCGGCGCGAATCGGGATTCTCGCAGATGAGGTCCGTGAGCCGCGTGATCTGGTCTACACTGCCGCCGTCCGGGGCGGGCCACGAGCGCCACTGCGCTCCGTAGATCGGTCCCAGGTCGCCGTTCTCGTCGGCCCACTCGTCCCAGATCCTGACGCCGTGCTCCTTGAGGTACCCCACGTTGGTGTCGCCCTTCAGGAACCAGAGCAGCTCGTAGATGATCGACTTGAGGTGCAGCTTCTTGGTGGTGAGCAGAGGGAAGCCCGCACTCAGGTCGAACCGCATCTGATGGCCGAAGATGCTGATCGTTCCGGTGCCGGTCCTGTCGCGCTTCGGCGTGCCGTGGTCGAGGATGTGCTGCAGCAGGTCGAGATACTGTCGCATGCCGCTCCTATTTAGCGCTCTTCCTGCGGGTGAAGCAAATCCAGCTTGGGAGTGCCCCACCCGCCGGTCCGCTCCATCTCCCGCAAGCCGCGGGCCACACCCTCGGGAATCGCAGCCGCGGCCGGTCCGACCTTGAGGTCACCAAAGGGCGGCGTCTCGGGATCGGGCAGGATCACCCCCGGATTCATGATGCCGTCCGGGTCGAACGCGGACTTCACGTGGCGGAACAGCTCGACGACCTCGGCACCGTACACCCGTTCCAGCACGCCCGCTCGCAGCCGGCCGTCGCCGTGCTCGCCCGAAGTGGTGCCGCCCAGTGCCACCAGGCGCTCGGTGACCCGTTCGAACAGCGCCTGGAGCCGCTCCTCGAAGCCCGGCTCCGTCACGTCCACCAGGGCGTTCACGTGCAAATGGCCGTCACCCGCGTGCCCGAACGCAACGATCCCGACGTCGAGCTCCTGTGCCGCCGCACGCACGCTGAGCAGGTAATCTCCCAGTGCCGCAACCGGCACGCAGCCGTCCTCCACTATTTGCAGGGAGCGCTGCGTGTCGGGCAGCCCCGCCAGGGCGGGGCTCGCCGCATGCCGCAGCTCCCACAGCCGGCCGTGCTCCTCTGGGGTGAGCGCGCTCTCGGAGAAGACGCACAGGTCGGCTGCTGCCGCTGCCGCGCCACGCGCCGCCGAGCGCGCCGACTCGCCGTCGCGGCGCTCGAAATCGACGAGTAGTACCGCCGCGACGTCTGCCTCCGGCAGCTTGGCGCGCTCACCCGCGACCTCCAGATAGGAGCTGTCCAGCAGCTCGAGGGCCGACGGGTCGTGCTCCAGCAGCCTCTCGACGACGACACCGAGCTGGGCCAGCTTGGCCACTCCGAGCAGCAGGCCGGTCACTGCCCCGGGTGCCCGCGCCAGCTCGAGCTCGATCCGGGTTATCACGCCGAGCGTTCCCTCGGACCCAATGACTAGGTCTACCAGGTCACCCGATTCCAGATATGCGTCCAGTGCGTACCCCGCCGAGTTCTTGCGCGTGGCAGGAAAGCGGCGGCGCACCGCATCCGCCGCCCGCTCTATCGCTCCGGCCGCGGTGCGCTCGAAGCGCTGCACACACGCCGGCAGGGCACCCTCGGGAAGCGCATGCCCGGCGCAAGCGACCGACCTGTCCGGCGCGCCGCGGGCGAACCACGTGCACTGGCCGTCGGCGGTGACCAGCTCCAGTCCACGCACCCACGGCCTGATGCTGCCGTACCGCAGGCTGCGCGCGCCGGCCGCGTTGGTGGCGGCCATCCCGCCCACGGTGCAGAACGCTCCGCTGGAGGGATCGGGCGGCAGCCGGAGGCCGTGGGCGGCCGCAGCTTCGTTGAGGGAGGCCCAGCCGACTGCGGCGCCCACAGTCGCGCTGCCGCGCTCGGACACGAAAAACGGCCGGGTGAGGCGCTGCAGGTCGAGCACGACTCCGCGCCCGACGTTGCCGCCCGGCATGCCGCTGCCGGCGCCGCGCGGCACGAGTGCGGTGCCCTGCTCGCCGGCGTGACGCACCAGCGTGACGAGGTCCTCGCGGTCGGCGGGTATCGCCACTGCCGCCGGAACGACGCGATATGGCCCCGCCCCCTCGCTGTACGCGCTGCAGGCGGCACGGTCGCTGGTCCAGTCGCCGCGCAAACCCGCGGGCTTGGTCGGATCGCTCGCCATCGTGTCAGCCTGCTTCATTCGCTGCCGGAGCGGGCTCGCGCTCCCACGCGTCGCCCGCGAGCCGGTGGAAGTACGCCCGCACGAGGTGATTGCTGGCGGCGACGATCCGCGTGGCGGCCATCGTTCTGTAGACCTCGCCGCGGGTGATCTTCACCTTGTGGTCGGGGTCCAGCAGCCTGCGGTCGCGCTCGGCCAGGTGCAGGGTCCGGACCGCGAAGTAGAGTGAAGTGAGACAGAACTGCCGGATGCCGTACTGGCGGCGCGGCAGCGTGGTCGAGTAGGTGAGCGCATCGCTGAGATGCCGCTTGGCCTTCTCGATGAGGCTCAGCATGACGCGCTGCGCGGCTTCGCGGTAACGGTCGTCCTGCAGGTCTTCGGGACGAATGCCCGCGACCTCGCAGAGCTGCCGCGGCACAAAGCTCCAGCCGCGCCTGCGGTCGTCCGCCACGTCCTTGATGATGTTCGTGAGCTGCAGCCCCAGCCCGAAGCTCGTGGCCAGCTGTCTCAGCTGCTCGTAGCGCGCTTCGTCCGCCGACCCGTCGTGCAGCATGAACAGCTCCGTGAGCAGGTGCCCCACCGTGCCGGCCACGTAGTAGCAGTAGCGGTCCAGCTCTGCGACCGTGGCCAGCGCCTCCAGGTGGGCTCCCGGCCCGCTGTGCGCGCGGCGCGCGAACTCCGCCATTCCCTCGCACATCTCCTGGACCCAAGGCCGAACGGCCGCCTGCTGCTCGAGCGGCAGGCGCCGGAACTCGCGCAGCACCGCGTCCGCCTCCCGGGCCAGCAGCTCCTCGTCCGAGGCGGGGTTCTCAAACGCCTGGCGCAGCGGCCCGGCGTCGGGTCCGTCGGGGGCGAGGCTCAGCGCAAAATGCGCGAACAGCCGGTCTTGCTCGGCCCCACCGAGGGTGGTCGAGTCCTCGATCGTGTCGGCGATGCGGCACAAGAGGTAGGAGATCAGGACCGGGTGCTCGAGATCGCGGGGAAGCAGCCGGATACATATGGCGAAGGTGCGCGACACCTTGGGGAGCATCGCGTCACAGAACGCCGCGTCGGTCGCAGCTGCGGCGACGGTCACGGTCTCACCGGAATCCAGCGCGGCAGAAACAGGCGCCACGAGAACACCCTCTTCGGGTCGATCGTCTCGTTCAGCATCCCGGCTGCGGCTCGGTGCAGGCGGGGGTTCTTGCGCACACGGCGGGCTACGAGGTCCACCAGCCAGGGCCGGGCTGCCCAGCGCTCCGCCTGGCGGTACCCGGCGTAGCGCGGCGCGAGCTCCCTCTCGATCCGGGATGGGAAGGCCTCCAGCGGAGCGAGGTCTCGCTCCCGCAGCGCCCGGTCCGCCTGCTGGGCCGCCATCTCTCCGGTCTCCATTGCCTTCCCGATGCCCTCACCGGTAAACGGGAAAGTGGTGCCCACGGTCTCGCCGATTGACAGGACGCGTGCCGCCGGCCGGGCGTACTGGGCGTCCGGGCCGCAGCGCAGCCGCGCGCCGCGGGGAGTCGTGACATCGCTCGCGCGCGCCATCAGGTCGCGCGCGATGGGGAATCGCTCGGTGAAGGCCTGGAACGTCTGCCGCAGGTTGCCGCCGCCCGGACGGCCGCGTCGGTAGAACAGTCCACAGCCAATGTTGTACTCGCCGCCGCCGAGCGGGAAGATCCAGGCGTAGCCCGGCAGCATCCAGCGGGGGAAGGCTATGATCAGCTCGTCGAGTGCGTACTCCGAGCGCACGTAGCAGCGCAGGGCCACTGCGCTCGGTCCGTTGGACGGCCGTCGTACCAGCCCGCCGAGCAGGCCTACGTCGGCACCGGTGGCCAGGATGACGACTTGCGAGCGGAGTTCGGCGCCTTGCCCCAGCCGCACCCGCACCTGGTCGCCGCTCTCCTCCAGTCCGATCACGCGTGCGACGTGAAAGGTGGCCCCGCGTGTGACGGCAGACTGCTGTACCAGGTGGTCCAGGGTGCGGCGCCGAATGGTCAGGAAGTCGCCGGGAAGATCCACCCGGACGTTCGATGGGCTGAATGCGGAGAGCACACTCAGGTGGTGGCCTCTGTCCGCCACCTCGTCGATCAGACCGGCGCGCTCCAGGGAACGCAGGGCGTCCGGGATGAGTCCGTCGCCGCACACCTTGTCACGGGGGAACTCGGACTTGTCGATCAGCAGCACGGCGTGCCCCAGCGCGGCGAGCTCGCGCGCCGCCGTGGCGCCCGCAGGACCGGCGCCCACCACGATGGCGTCCCAGTCCCGGGATTCCGGCTCGCTGCGCGGCTGGTAGGTCACGACGTGCGGATGCCGTAGCGCGCCCTCACGGAGTCCAGGACGCGCCGCAGGATCACGTCTCCCTGGTGTCCCGGCGGCACCATCGATTCCGACTCCCGGTCCGACATCGACGGATCGCTGGTACGCCGCATGACCGCCTCGGAGACCAGCACCGTCTCGCCCTGGCGCACGGGATCTGCAAAGAACCGCAGCCGCACCACGCGGGTCGGATCCACGGAACCTCCACCGGCGGGCCGGCGCTCCACGACGTCGAACCACTCGGTCTCCAGGTAACCCTCCGGCGGGCTGTTCCAGCGGATGGCGAAGCCCTCGGCCGCCACCAGCCCGGCCAGGTCCTGCGTGAGTACCGCGGGGTCGACGCGTAGCGTGTCGACGAGCGCGTCCGGGAGAGGCCGGAGGAAGGGGCGCACGCTGCTCGAGCTGCATGCGGCGGTTGCCGCGAGGGCCAGGGTGACGGCCACCCCCGCCGCGACGCGCGCGCTCCGCCGGACACGGCGCCGTCTAGTGATCGTGCGGCGGGGTGCCGGGAGGATCGACATGGTCATCCGCTCCGGTTGCCGATGTATCATCGGTCTCCTCGCTCCCGTTGTCGTGTCCTTCTCCCGGTGCGTGGGTGTGCGGGGCGGCGCGCTCCGCGAGCGCGCCCTTCAGAACCTGGGTGGGCACACCGCCGCCATACCCATAAACGATGGTGCCGCCCACGTGCGCGGTCCAGATGATGCCGAGCGCGGCGATCGCGGCGAGCGAGAGGTAGACCGGACGCTCGCGCGGGCCGAGGCTGCCCCGGCGCCAGATCCGCCAGGCGGCGAGGCAGAGGAAGACGACGGCGAAGGTGATGGCCAGCGTCTCGTGGCGCTCCATCACCATGTGAACGCTGCCGCCATGTTCGATCGCCTCCTCGGCCATGAACCCCGAGATCACGGCTAGCACGGTTCCGGCCGCGCCTGCCACGAGCATCCAGAAGCCCGTTGCGCGCAGGGAATCGCGCTTCGTCAGGTCGCCGATGATGTCGAATGCAACTGCCAGCACGAAGAGGATCGATGGGAAGTCGTTCAGCGCGGCATGCCACTGCGCGGCGGTGTCGGGTAGCATCTATGGGCCTCAGGTAGTCGTGGGAGAGGGAGGTGTCTACGTACCGAAGGTCTTTCGGATCTCGTCGGCGATGCGCACGAAGGCGCTGGGCCGCGGTCCTCGCAGCTTGGGTGTCGTGTCGATGTCGCCGTGCTCCAGGCGGTCGAGCACCTGCTCCAGGGCCACCTGCACACGCTCGAGCTGGCCCCGCCGCTGCCGGGCCGCGGCAAATCCCAACAGGCCGCCCAATGCGGTCGGGATCAGGGCTACCGGCAGCAGCACGTTGAGCGTGATGCCGACCGCCGTTGCCACGATCCCCGCTCCCGCCAGGCTGGCGCCGCCCACCAGATGACTGGAGCGCGTGTTGCTCAGGTCGGCCATCAGGCGCACGTGGCAGCGGCCTTCCTCGAGCGGAACCACCTGCCCCACTATCTCCTTGGCGCGGGCGAGGTCGTAGGAGCGCCCGCCGATCTGCAGGCTGCGCCGGACCGACGAGAACATGTCCTGCCGCGGCTCCCACGAGGTCTGCTCGGGGAAGCGCCGCTTGACCACGAGCAGCTCCTCCTCGGTCATCCACTTGTGGAGCGCGTCACGCACCAGCCGGACCTCGCCGGGGATGGTGCGCTGCACCGCGAGCCGTGCCGGTCCCGCGAGCCAGGAGCCGAGCCCCGGCTCGGCCGTTGCCACGACCCGAGTGCGCTCCTCGAGCAGGGCCTGCTGCAGGAATCCGGAGGGAATGCCGACCTCCTGGCCGAGCTGCATGAGCTCGCGCTCGGTGAGGCCCTCGCCGATGTCCCGCTCCCCGGCCTGCAGCTCCGTGGCGCGCTGCATGATCCGCTCCAGAGCGGCTCGATCGATGCGCGATCCGGGGACCAGGTCGTTCATGGGTCAGAATGCCTCCACGATCACTGCCGCGCCCTGGCCGCCTCCTATGCAGGCGGATCCTAGGCCGTACCGCAGCTTTGCTCGGCGCAGCGCGTGCAACAGATGGATGGTAATACGAGCCCCGCTGGCCGCCAGCGGGTGGCCGATCGCGATGGCTCCACCGTGCACGTTGGTGCGGTCCCGGTCGAGGCCCAGCTCCTTCTCGACCGCAACATACTGCGGTCCGAAGGCCTCGTTCACCTCCACGAGGTCCATGTCGGCGAGCTTCATCCCGGCCTTGTCCAGCGCCCTGCGGGCAGCCGGCGCCGGCCCGATCCCCATGTAGCTGGGGTCGACCCCAGCGAAGCCCCATGCCACCAATCTGCCCAGCGGCTCTAGGCCGCGCTCTCGGGCCAGGTCCTCGCCGGCGATCACGGCGGCCGCCGCTCCGTCACAGATGCCGGACGCGTTGCCCGCGGTCACCAGACCGTCCCGCTTGAAATATGGCGGCAGCGCGAGCAGTGCATCGAGTGTCGTGTCCGGGCGTATGTGTTCGTCGGCGCGCCAGTCGACCGTCTCCTTGGTGCGGCGGTCCCGGACTGGGACCGGAATCACCTCAGGATCGAAGACGCCCTCGTCCCATGCCCGCTTCGCGCGCCGCTGTGAGAGCAGTGCGTACTCGTCCACTTCCCGACGGGTGAGCTCGTATTTCTCAGCCAGATTCTCGGCGGTTTCCGCCATCGAAAGGCCGCACTCCGGGTCCCGCAGCGCCTCCCAGAGCGTGTCCTCCAGAGGCGGTGCGGGGCCGAGGCGCAGGCCCCAGCGCGCACCTCGGATCACGTGCGGGGCCTGGCTCATCGACTCGCTGCCGCCGGCAAGAACAGCGCGCGATTCGTCGAGCAGGATCTGCATCGCACCCTGGATGATCGCTTCGAACCCGGAGCCGCACAGCCGATTGACGGTCACTGCCGGCACCTCGATGGGAAGGCCTGCCTGCAGTCCTACGTGGCGTGCGAGGTAGATGGCGTCCGCGGAGGTTTGCTGCGCGTTGCCGAACACGACGTGGTCGAACAGCTGGGGTTCGATCCCCGAACGTTGGACAGCGTGCTGCGCGGCGATCGCCCCGAGCCGGGTCGCGCTGTGGTCCTTGAGCGTTCCGCCGAACTTCCCGAACCCGGTACGCACGCCCGACAGGAACACGATGTTCTTCGACTTGCCTTGGGTCTTCATCGGGAGGTCGCGCCTGCCAGGGGGTGGAAAGGAAGCCGCAAATATAAACGCGGGGCCTGCGCCGGGGAGTTCCGGCTCAGCCAACGCGCTCGGCTATCCAGTCTCCCACTGCGGCCGTGGAGTGCCCGCCCCCCAGGTCCGACGTAGTGCGGCCCTCTGCGATGGCCGCGCGCACCGCCTGTTCCAGCGCGGCCGCACCGACGCGGAGACCCAGGTGGTCCAGCATCAGGGCGCCCGTGAGTATGGCGGCCATGGGATTGGCCTCGCCGCGCCCCGCGAGCGGCGGTGCCGAGCCGTGCACCGGCTCGAACAGCCCGACGCGTCCCGGGTGCACGTTTGCGCTGGCCGCGAGGCCGAGGCCGCCCACGAGCTCCGCCCCGAGATCCGAGAGAATGTCACCGAACAGGTTGTTCGTGACGATCACCTGGAACCGCTCGGGAGCCCGCACCAGCTCCATGGCGAGAGCGTCCACGTAGCGGTGCTCGCGCTCGATGCCGGGGTGCTGTTCCCCGACCTCGGCGAACAGACGCTGCCACAGGCGGTGGGCGGGTACGGCATTCGACTTGTCGCTCATCGTGACGCGCGTTCGCCCGTGCTGATCGGCCCACGAGAATGCCGCGTGCAGGATGCGTGACACCTTGGGCGCCGAGTGCACAGCTTCGGCGACCTGCTCTTCGTCGGCAGTGTCGACGTCCCTGCTGGTGCCGCGCCCGAGGTATACCCCCTCCGTGTTCTCGCGGAAGATCACGAAATCGATATTGCGCGCTTCGCCGTCGGCCCGGTCCTTGAGGGGGCAGAGGTCCGGGTGCAGCAGCCGACAGGGCCGGAAGTTGACGTACAGATCGAGCCGGAACCGCAGGCCCAGGAGAATGTCGCGCGCGTGCTCGCTGCCCGGTACGCGCGGGTCGCCCAGCGCGCCGACCAGGATTGCGTCCACGTTGCTGCGCAGGTGCTCGAACGCGTGGTCGGGCAGGGTCTCGCCGGTGCCGAGGAAGTGATCGGCGCCGTAGGGCAGGGGCTCCCATTCGATCGCCGCATCTTCGAGACCCGCCGCCCGCTCGATGGCGGGAATGGCGGCGTCGATTACCTCGGGACCGATGCCGTCGCCCGGTATGGTCGCGATGGCCAGGCGTCGGGACACGATGTTACTCGCGTGTGGTGGTTCCGCAGGAGGCGCAGAAACGCCAGCCCGGCTCGAGGGCGTCGCCGCATGCGGGGCACTTGGCCTCCTCCACTTGACGCCCACAGAAGGGACAGAACGCCACCCTCCGCCGCCGGGGGAGCTCCGCGTAGCAGTGCGGACAAGCCGCCTCGACCGCCTCGAACACGAGGCCGCCGCTCCCACCCGCAGGCGCGGCCGGCCCGCGGTCGGACTGCCGCGGCGCCTCCGGCTCGCGGAGGGACTCCTCCTCGGCCGGTGGAGCGTAGCTGCGTTCGGGCTGCGGTTCGTCCTGCTCGGGCGGGGCGAAGCGGGACTCTTCGGCGCGTGCCTCCGGGGGCGCGTAGGCGACCTGCTGGTCAAGCACCGAGCGGATGGCATCGGCCCGCAGCGTCATCGTGGCCGCTGCAAACTCGCGGAAGGCCGCAGGGTCCGGGTTCACCGACTCGGCTTCCGCCGCCATTGCCTCCTGCGCGTCGACGGGGTCTACGGTCGCATAGCCGCGCTGTCCGCCCAGCAGGCGCAAAACGGCCATCTCATAATCCTCGATTGCCTCGAAGCCCAGCGCGCGGCGATGGGTGCGGTAGGGAATGACGCTCTGATACAGCTCGGCCACCTCGAATGGAGTCCGCAGCCGCTGCGGCGCCTCCTTTGCGAGGTGATTCACCAGGTGACGGAACAGCCGGTCGAGGTCGTCCATTCGTGGCCTCAGCGCCAGTCGTCGGACCAGCGGTGGTAATGCACCGGGGTAACGCCGGCCTGCCGCAGCAGCTCCACACCGCTCGGATCGCGGTACTCCCGGCGGTAGAACACGTGTGTCACGCCCGAGTTGATCATTGCCTTGGCACAGGCGACGCACGGGCTGTCGGTTATGAACACGACCTTGTCGCGCATCCCTCCTGGTGCCTTCACCAGCGCGTTGATCTCGGAGTGGATGCAGCCGCAGCTGCCCGGCACCGTCGAATCACATCGGTTGGGCAGTCCTCTGGCGTTCCCATTGTATCCGATGGCCACGACGTTCTCGAGCCGCGCGTCGGTGATGACGGTGCCCACCTGGAGGCGCGCGCAGGTCGAGCGTTTGGCCAGCTCTTCCGCCATGCGCATGTAGACTTCGTACAGCGGGATGCGGTCCACCACCGGCTCGGCACTCTCGGCCAGCACGTTCAGGTGGTGCGTGTTCTCGGGAACACCGTCCTTGAAAGTCATCATGCGGGGCTGCCCATTCGTGACTCCAGCGTAGCGAAGGCCTCGTCGGGGTCGTGATCGGTGAACCGGCCGCGCTCGCGGCGCTCGGCCAGCCATTGGTCGAACCCGGACGGCACAGCTCCCTGCGAGTGCACCTGCTCGCGGGCGGCGTGCATGGCGAGGTCGTTGCTGTACTCGTTCTTGGGATCGCCGGCATGTCCGCGCACCCACTCCCACACCGGATCGTGGCCCGCTGTTGCCTGAACCAGCTTCTGCCACAGCTCCAGGTTCTCCACAGGGCCGCCCTTGCGGCGCCAATCCCGCGCCATCCAGTTGGGCACCCACTCCCGCATGCCCTTCACCAGGTACTCGGAGTCGGACACGTAGGTCACACGGAACCGGTTGCCCTTCTGGCTCAGCAGCGCAAAGGTCGCCACGGCTCCCGCGAGCGCCATCTTGTTGTTGGTCGTGTCGGGCGAGGAGATGTAGACGTCGCGCCGCACGATCGCTCCACCCGAACGCACTTCGATCAACGCGCCGGCCCCCCCCGGGTTCGCCCCGGGCTGGCCGTTGCGCAGGCAGCTCTCGTCCGCATGCACCACCGCGAGCTGGATCCGCTTCGCGCTAGCCATGTCCCGGCACCACTTCGATCATCGTTTCCCCTTCGGTGACCTCACCCACGACGGCTGCGGCCGGCGTGCGCTGTTCCTCGAGCGAAGCCACCAGCCGGTCGACTTCCTCGGGGGAAGCCGAGATCAGGAGCCCGCCCGATGTCTGCGCGTCACACAGCAGGGTCCGGCTGGTATCGTCCACCCCATCGTCCCAGCTGACGTACTGCGCTGCTGCCTCGAGGTTGCGCGCCGTTCCGCCGGGCACGGCGCCGGCTCCCGCCAGCCGTGCCGCGCGCTCGAACAGCGGCACCGCGCCCGAGAATATGCGCGCACCCACTCCGCTCGCGGCCAGCATGTTGTGCAGGTGGCCCACGAAGCCGAAACCCGTCACGTCGGTCACGGCGTGCACCGCATCACCGGTCTCACGCATCGCGAGCATACCCCCGGCGTTCAGCGAGGCCATAGAAGCGATGGCACCCGCCATCTCCTCCTCGGTGATCTTCTCCCGCTTCAGCGCGGTGCTCAGGATCCCGGTGCCGAGGGGCTTGGTCAACACCAGGCGGTCGCCTGGGCGCGCTCCCGCGTTGGTCAGGATGCGGTCGGGGTGCACTTCGCCCACCGCCACCATACCGTACTTGGGCTCGTTGTCGTCGATCGAGTGCCCGCCCAGCACGAACGCGCCTGCCTCGCCCACCTTGTCGACCCCGCCCCGCACCGTCTCGCCCAGCAGCGCGAGCATCTCATCGTTGCGCGGCCAGGCAACCAGGTTGAGGGTGAAGAGCGGCGTCGCACCCATCGCGTACAGGTCGCTCAGGGCGTTTGCGGCAGCGATCGCGCCGAATGCGTAGGCGTCGTCGACGATGGGCGTGAAGAAGTCCACCGTTGCGACGATCGCGCGGTCGTCTCCGCTGCGGAAGACCGCTGCGTCGTCGCGCGTCAGCGCCGCCACCAGAATGCGCGGATCGTCTACCGCGGGCACGTGGCGCAGGACCTGCGCCAGCTCGGCGGGGCCGAGCTTACAGGCTCAACCGCTGCCGTGCGACAGCGTCGTGAGCCGGATCCGCGG
This sequence comes from Gemmatimonadota bacterium, assembly GCA_039586895.1. Lineage (GTDB taxonomy): Bacteria > Gemmatimonadota > Gemmatimonadetes > Gemmatimonadales > GWC2-71-9 > WVYX01. The sequence continues at coordinate 16,010 of JBDHJM010000019.1, forward strand.
CCGCTGATCGCGCGGAGTCTGGTTCATTCGCTCTCCTCTTTCACCTAGGTATAATACGCGCCATGTGGATCGCGTATGCCACAGCCTTCGCCCTGGGCGCCGCCCATGCGCTAGAGGTCGATCATATGGTGGCAGTGAGTGCCTTCATAGGCAACCGTCCCAAGCTCGGATCGGCCGTCTCGTTCGGCGTCAGGTGGGGTCTGGGACACTCTCTGGTTGTCCTCGTCGTCGGCGGAGCGCTCGTGGCACTCGGCGTCACGCTGCCGGAGCGGGTCACGGGCTGGGCTGAGCTCGGCGTGGGTCTGATGCTCGTCGGCCTGGGAATCTGGGCGCTGCGAGCCTCGCGGCGACTCCATCTCCACGCGCCGCACGACCATGGCGGGCACGCGCACCTGCACGCCCACCCCCCAGCACACCATCCCCACGACCACGCCCACCACGATCCGGACCGGCGCCACCGCCACCTCTCGACCCTGGTGGGTGCCATTCACGGTCTCGCCGGCACCGCCCCGGTAGTGGCCCTGGTGCCCGTGACTCTAATGTCGAGCCGCTGGAGTGCCGTGGGGTATCTGGCTGCGTTCGGGGTGGGCACGATCCTGGCGATGGGCCTGTTCTCCATCCTCGCCGCCGCGGCCGCAGGCAAGGCCGCGTCATCGGTCAGGACGGCCCGGGTGGTGGCCGCCGCGACGGCGCTCGCCAGCCTGGCAGTCGGCGCCTGGTGGATCGCGCGAGCCGCGCAGGACCTGCTGCCTTAGCCTACCGCGCGACCCAGCCGGGACCGCGCAGCCCGCGCCCCGGCCGCTCCCCGGTGATCTCACCGTCGTCCAGCACGACCTTCCCATTTACGACCACCCAGCGCACCCCTTCCGAGTACTGGTGCGGATCCTGGAACGTGGCCCGGTCGATGACCGTCGCGGGGTCGAACACCGTGATGTCGGCGGCCATGCCCGGCCGCAGGATGCCGCGGTCAGTGAGGCCCACCCGCTGGGCTGCGGCCGAGGTCATCTTGCGGATGGCGTCTTCGAGCTTCAGCACGCCGTGCTCCCGCACGTAGCGTCCCAGTAGCCGCGTGAAGCTGCCGTACGTGCGCGGGTGTACCTTGTCCTCCGAGAGGATGCCGTCGGTGGCCACCCCTCCGTAGTCGGTGCAGAACTTGACCCACCAGTGCCCGATCGCGAAGCGCACGTCCTGCTCGTTCATGGAGAAGTAGATAGCGCCGGTGTGTCCGTCGTCCTTGATGATCAGGTCGAAGACGGCGTCCAGCGGGTCCACGCCCCACTCAGCTGCCACCTCGGCGATCGACTTCCCTTCCAGATACTTGAGCGAGTCCATCATCACGCCGGCCACCAGAACTCCGCTGGCGCCGCCCGCCCCGCGGTAGAAACTCTCCACGCCGCCGGGGGGGCTGACGATCTCCCCGCGGATACGCTGCCGGTCGATCGGGTCTTTGAGGCGCTCGATCATGGCGGAGTCGCCGCCCTCGTGCGCCCACTGGGGGATGCTCGCGTCCAGTGACGTCGCCGACGCGGGGTAGGGGTACACGTCTGCCGTGATGTCGACTCCCTCCGCGCGCAGGGAGTCGAGCAGGCGGAGCACCCGCGGCATCGTGCCGTGGTTGTCCTGTCCGGCGCGCTTCAAGTGCCAGATCTCAACCGGGATGTCCGCGGTCCGGGCGATATGGACCGCCTCGTCGATCGCCTCGTAGATGCGCTCGCCCTCGTCGCGCAGGTGAGTCGCGTAGATGCCGCCCCGCCTGGCCGCCACCTCGGCCAGCGCGACCAGCTCCTCGGTGGTGGCGTAGTAAGCCGGCGCGTAAACCAGGGAGCTCGAGAGGCCCAGCGCCCCCTGCATCATCGCCGTGTCCGCCAGGGCCTGCATGCGGACCAGCTCTTCAGGGGTCGGTGCGCGGTCCTCATGGCCGAGGACCACCTGCCTGATCCGTGTGGCGCCGACGAATGTGGCGATGTTGATCGCGGTTCCGGACGTCTCGAGCCGCTCGAAGTATCCGTCCAGGTCGTACCAGTCCACCTCTATTCCCAGCGACTCGTAGTACGCCGCGCCGCTCGCTATGGTCTCGTCCGTCTGCGGCGCCACGGAAGTTCCCTCGCCGGTGACCTCGGTCGTGATCCCCTGGGTGATCTTGCTGGCCGCGCGTCCGTCGGCCAGCACCCTTATCTCGGACCACCCGAGCATGTCGATGAAGCCGGGCGAGACCACCAGTCCGGAAGCGTCTATCACATTGCCGGCGCGGAAGGCGCCCAGGTGCCCCACGGCTGCGATGCGGTCACCGCTGACCGCCACGTCGCCCTGGAAGCGCGGATTGCCGGTTCCGTCCACGATCCAGCCACCCTGGATCACCAGGTCGTAGCGCTCTCCCCCGCCGCAGGCCAGCGCCAGCACCGCTGTCAGCATGATGGCTCGCTTCATTCTTCCCACCCCTCCCTGAAATCCTGCGGACGGTAAGCCGTGCCGCGCACGACCACGCGGTCGATTTGCCTGGTGTTGGCGATATCCTCCAGCGGGTTGGCGTCGAGCACCACGAAGTCGGCGACGCCGCCCACACGGATCACCCCGATAGAATCAGTCTCGAGCATGCGCGCCACGTTGCGCGTGGCGGCCAACAGGGCGTCGCGCGGCAGCATCCCCGCGCTCACCAGCAGCTCCATCTCGGCGTGCAGGCTCGCCCCGGGGGCGAGCAGCTGGTTGGGCGCGTCGCTTCCCGCGGCCACGAGACCGCCGGCTCGCTGGTACAGGCGCACGAACAGGTCCTGAGCGGGACGCGAGCTCCGGAAGGCGACGTAGTCGCTGGAGGTTAGGCGTGCCCGGCGAATCAGGTCCGGGACATCCCACTCCTCCTGCTCCGACTGCGGCACACCCGAGAGGTCGAGCCCCTCGCGGTAGCTGGTGCTGCCCAGCCGGCTCCACGTCTCGTGCAGGATCAGGGTGGGCACGATCTGCACGCCGAGTTCCACCAGCCGGCGTGCGGTGCGGTCGAGCGACGCCGAGTCGAGCTGCACCCAAGAGCGTTCCACCAAGTTCCAGCCGCGGAAGAAGTCGTTGTGCGCCGCGTAGAATCGGCCGGCGCTCGCAACGGTGGCCTCCACCACTCCGGTCATGTGCTCCAGCACGCGCACGCCGAGCTGCCCCGCGGTGAGCGCGTCCACCTTGCCAAGGTGCGCGGCTACGGGGAGGCGTAGCTCATTGGCCTCGTCCATCAGGGGGCGCAGCAAACGACGGTCCATCCTGGTGTAGATCTTCGCCTGCGCAGCCTCGAGCAGGGTGAGCTGGTCTATGGCGCGGCGGGCCTCGGTCGGCGAGCGTACCTCTGTGGCGTCGTCTCTGGCGGACGGGCTCCCGTCGATGATCGCCCCGGACACGTACATCCGCGGCGCGACGAAAGCACCCAGCTCCGCCTGATCGCGCAGCCCGACGATCATTCCCTGCGGCCCACCCATGTCGCGGATGCTGGTGACGCCGTACGCCAGGAACCGGTGCAGCGTCCATGCCTCTGCGTGCGTGTGCGCGTCGATCAATCCGGGGATCACCCATTTGCCGTCGAGTCGGACCTCGACCGCTCCGCGCGGCACCGAGACCTGATCCGGTGTACCCAGGGCCTCGATGTGCCCGTCCTCGCTGACCAGGATCACCGCGTCCAACATCAGTGGAGCGCCCGTGCCGTCGAACAGCTCCGCACCCACGTACGCCGTCTTCCCGGCGCCCGGATTGCAGGCCCCGAGGGCCAGCAGGGCGGCCAGGCCGAGCTTGCTACGGATCGGTCGAAGTATGGTCATGGATGATCTTCCATTCTCCGTCGATCCGTCTCCAAACCAGCGTGAAGGGCCCGCTGGCGGTCACGGAATCACCCCGGAACAGCACGAAGCGGGCCGTTGCCAGGATGTGGTCCGGCCCCAGCGGGCGGGCCGCCACGCTCTCGAAACGGAGCGAGTCACGATCGTCGCCGAGGTCCCACCATTCGGAGTAGTTGTCGTAGATCCCGTCGAAGCCGTACTGCACCGTCCCACCGGCCGTGAACGTGGTGCCGGAGTCGCGCGCGTAGTCGCCCACGAACCCCTCCAGGTCACCGCGGTTCCAGGCGTCAGCAGACGACTCGAGCAGTTCCTGGACGGTGGCGGTGGGGTCGGTGGGAGGCGCCTCGGACACGGCGCATGCTGTGAGGATCAGTACCGCAGTGGTCGTGTGCCTCATATAATTGAGCGCTCCAATGCGGGAGTGAATCGAACGTAGCCGTAGCGCTATGGAAAGCAAGAGCACCCCTCGGCCCATGAAAGCTAGCCCTTCGTACCTCGACATCGCCGACTACGGCGTGATAGGAGACCTGCGCACGGTCGCCCTGGTCGGCGTGGACGGCTCCATCGATTGGTGCTGCATGCCGAGGTTCGACGGGCCCAGCCTGTTCGGTGCCCTGCTGGACGCGGAGGGCGGCGGGCGGTTCCGGCTGGGCGTTGCCGGCGCGCCCCGGGGGGCACAGCGGTACGTGAAGCGAACCGGGGTGCTGCAGACAGAGTTCAATGCTCCCACCGGCGCCGCCGTGGTCACCGACTTCATGCCGGCGTCGCTGCGCGGCCCCATGCTGCACCGCCCCCTGGAGATTCACCGCCACGTGGTCTGCACCGAGGGCAGCGTCGACGTGGAGATCGTCTTCCAGCCCGGGTTCGACTACGCGGCATCGTCCACCCTGCTGTTCGAGCGGCGGCACGGAATCCTCGCCACGGACGGGATTGACGAGGCCGTTGCGCTGGCAACGTCCGAGCCGCTCGAGTGGCAGATGGGGAACGGGTCGGCGCGTGCCACCTGCCGTCTGGAGGCGGGGGATTCCCTGGCCCTGGTGCTGCGCTACGACGACGACGACGTGCGCCCCATCGAGCACTACCTCACCGAAGATGCGCTGGCGGAGACTGTCGCATTCTGGCGGGACTGGGCGAGCCGCATCCAGTACCACGGTCCCTACCGCGACATGGTGGAACGCTCGGCGATCACGCTGAAGCTCATGTGCTACGCACGCACGGGAGCCATGGTTGCAGCGGCCACCACCTCCCTCCCGGAGGTCCTGGGCGGCGAGCGCAACTGGGACTACCGGTTCACCTGGCTGCGCGACAGCTGCTTCACGCTCCACGCCTTCTACGTGTTGGGACACCGGTCCGAGGCGGACCACTTCATGCAGTTCGTGAAGCGCGTGTGCCGCACCAAAGGCTGTCCCCATCTGCAGATCATGTATGGCATCGACGGACGGCGGGACCTTCCGGAAAGGGAGTTGGAGCATCTGGAGGGTTACCGCGGCTCGGCACCGGTGCGAATCGGCAACGGAGCGGCCGACCAGCTGCAGCTCGACGTGTACGGAGAAGTGCTGGAAACGGCGTACATCTGGTCCCGTTACTTCGAGATGACCGAGGGCACCTGGCACGCGATCAGGGAGCTCGTGGACTGGGTCGCGGACAATTGGCGGCAGAAGGACTCGGGTATGTGGGAGATCCGGCACGAGCTGCGGCACCACGTGTCCAGCAAGGTGATGTGCTGGGTGGCGCTGGACCGCGGCGTCAGGCTGGCGGAGACGCACGGGCTGAACGGTGACGTGGAAAGGTGGCGGCGCGAGGCAGACGCGTGCCGGGCGGACATTCTGGAGCACGGCTACTCGGAAGAGAAGGGCGCCTTCGTAGCCGCCTACGGCTCGACCGATCTCGACGCATCGGCGCTCGTGATCCCGATGGTCAAGTTCCTGCACCGCAGTGACCGTCGGGTGCAAAGCACGGTGCGTGTCATCGCCCGGGAGCTGACCACTCCCGACGGGTCGATGGCGTACCGCTACCGCTCAGACGACGGGATGCGGGGTGAGGAGGGTGCCTTCTCGATCTGCACGTTCTGGCTCGCCCAGGCGCTGGCGATGATCGGGGACCACGAAGAGGGCACGCGGATGTTCGAGCAAATGCTCAGCCGCGCCAACCACGTGGGCCTCTACTCGGAGGAGGTCGATCCGGCAACCGGGGATTTCCTGGGGAATTTCCCGCAGGGACTCACCCACATCGCCTTGATCAACTGTGCCCATGTGCTGGCGCGGCTGGATCCGTCGCGCCCACCCAACAACGGCTAGCGCTTCTTCTTCCGCCCGGCGGCCTTCTTGATGCGCTTCTTGGCTTTGCGCACCGCCTTCTTGACGCGCTTCTTGGCCTTGCGCACCGCCTTCTTGACGCGCCGCTTCACTGACTTCTTCCTGGCCGCCTTCTTCTTGGCCTTCTTCTTGGCCTTCTTCTTGGGGCGCTTCTTGGCGGCCTTCTTCTTGGGGCGCTTCTTGGCGGCCTTCTTCTTGGCCTTCTTCTTGGGCTTCGCCTTGGCGGCCTTCTTCTTGGCCGGCTTCTTGGGAGCGGCCTTCTTGGCCGGCGGCTTCTCCGCCGGAGCGGCCGCAGGCTCAGGGCTCGGGGCGCTCGGCTCGGGGCGCGACCAGATCAAGTCGCTCGGTTTCTGTTCCGAGGGCGGCTGGACCGGTGGGGTCAGAGGCATCGGGTCCCACATACCCGGACCGCCTGGACCGCCCCCAAATGGGTCGGACATCGTCATGGGCGCTCCCTCCCGTGATTGGCTATCTGGGTGAAGATTTTCCGCGTGGAGGGGAAGCGCAAGAGGCGACCGCAGACGCGGCCGGATGCATCACACGGCGAACGTGACGATTCGCCTTGACACCGCTCCCGGGCGCACCTTACGTTGGCTCCATATCTTCCATTCAGACCGCAACTTACGGGCACATAAAGGGGTAATCAGCCCATGCAGTACAGCGCACGCCTGGCCGTGATCGCCCTCGGGGCGTTCGCGGCGCTCAGCCCGCCTCCGGCCCGCGCGCAGGCCGTTGCCGAGCTGGACGTCACTCCCCGGTCGGTGGACCTGGCAGTGGGCCAGCGGGCGGAGGTTCTGGCCACGGCCTACGACCGGGACGGCGACATCATGTCGGTGGCCTTCCAGTGGTCCAGCTCGCCCGAAGGCGTCGTGCGGGTCGAAGAGGAGGCCGGGCTACCCGGCGTGGCGTATCTCATCGGCGTGACTACGGGGACGGCGACCGTAACGGTGCGCACCGGAAACCGGTCACAGACGGTCTCGGTTCGGGTCTCGGGCGGCGCCATGGTCGGGCCGCAGGGCACCGGACAGGCCACCGTGCTGCAGATCGATCCCACCCGCGTCTACCTGTTCGTCGCCGAGGACAAGCAGCTGAGGCTCCTGTTCCTCAAGGACGACGGCAGTCCGGCGGCTGGCGAGGCAGTGACCTGGCGCTCGTTCCGCCCCGATGTTGCCACCGTGGACGCCAACGGCCGCGTAGTCGGAATCGCGCCCGGGACCGGACTGATCGAGGCGGCCACCGCGAGCGGCCTGCAGCGCCGGGTTCAGGTGCAGGTGGGAGAGGCGGAGTGGGACTTCGGCGATCCCGTGGTCTCGCTTTCGCCGGCCCAGTCGGACTCCGTACGGGTCGTGGTGCCGTCGCAGCAGAACCGGCCGTTGGACCCGAGGCAACTGCGCTGGGGCTCGAGCAATCCCAACGTGGTGACGATCTCTCCCATCGGTGTGGCTACAGCGATATCGGCAGGAAGCGCCGAGATCGGCGCCACTGGCTTCGGACAGGAGCGCCGGGTGCAGGTGGTAGTGCACCGGGAGGTGGACGAGCTGTCGATCGTGAAGCCTGCCGGTGACACGGTGATGGTGCCGATGGGCGGTATGGTGACCTTCCGGGCCACGGCTTTGGCGGCCGACCGCACTCCGATCCCCGAGGCTCCGATCATCTGGCTGGTGACCGACACGTCCATTGCGACCTACAGCGTCGACGACACCGCCGTCGTCGGGAAGGGCATCGGCTTCACGAGCATAGGAGTGCGCGCGCCCGGCGACCTCGAGCAATACTGGACCATCAACGTCGTTGCCGCAGGCCTCGTGCTCTCCGCCGAGCGGCTCGGCATCGGCATGAACGACCAGGTCACGCTGGAAGCGCGTTACGCGGACGAGCTGGGTGTGCCGCTCGCGCCCGCAACGAGCGTGCGCTGGACCTCGAGCGACCCCGGAGTGGTGCGGGTGGATCCGACCGGCGCGCTCACCCCGGTGTCCCTCGGGCGCGCGCAGATCGTGGCCGCGACCCCGTGGGGCAACGTCGACACTGCCACTGTGATCGTGCAGGGAGAGGTGCTCCTCGTATCCAACCGTGGCGGATCGGCCGACATCTACGCGTTCGAGCGCACGGCACCGGGCCAGCTGCACCAGCTGACGAGTGCCGAAGGGGCGGAGATATCTCCAGCGTACTCGCCCGACGGCTCGCGAATCGCGTTCGTAACGGACCGTCACGGAGAGGGCGAGATCTACGTGATGGACGCCGACGGCACCAACGAGCGGCGTCTCACGACTACGCCCGCCATGGAGGGGGATCCCACCTGGACGCCGGACGGCAGCCAGATCCTGTACCACTCCGACGCGGGTCAGAGCTGGCAGGTCTGGATCATGAACGCCGACGGCTCGAATCAGCGGCAGCTGACGAGCGGCGAGGCGGTCAACTGGCAGCCCGCGGTGTCGCCCGACGGCGAGACCGTGGCGTTCGTCTCCGCGCGGGACGGTAGCTTCGACGTGTTCCTGATGAACCTCGACGGCACCAACCAGCGCAACGTCACGAACACGGCCGCGCCCGTGAACGAGCAGGTCCCCGCCTGGGTGGACGAGAACACCCTTGCCTACGTGCGGGAGGACCGGCGCGGCGGCAACATCGCGCGGATCGTAGTGAGCCACACGCTGGACGGAGAGCTGGCTGCGCTGACTCAGCAGCAGTTCATGATCACGAACTTTGCGCTCGCCAAAGGGGCCGACATGCTGGCGGCGGTGGTGGCGCTGCCGGAATCCGGCGGCCGCATGGCACAGCGCGTGATACTGCTCCCACTCGGCGCGGGCGCCGGGGCTCCCATCGAGGTGCCGCTGGTGGACGATCGAGAACAGATGGTGACACCGGCGTTCCGCCGGTAGTACCAGCGGGCGGCCGACCGGCCGCCCGCTTCGCATTCAGGCCGAGTCACACATGAAAGCACTGATTATACGGGGCCACGGAGACCTATCGCAGCTGGAGGTCGCCGACGTCCCGCGCCCGCAGCTGGCGGGCGACGGGGACGTGCTGGTCCGTCTCAGCGCCGCGGCGCTCAACCACCTGGATCTCTGGACCATTCGGGGCCTGCCGGGACTGGACCTCCAGTTCCCGCACGTTCTGGGTGGCGACGGCGCCGGCGTGGTCGAAGAGGTTGGCGGGGCGGTGAACCGGCTCGAGCCGGGGCAGCGCGTGATGCTCAATCCGGGCGTCTCGTGCTACGACTGCGAGTACTGCCATGCGGGCGAGCATTCCATGTGCGTGAAGTACCGGCTGCTGGGAGAGCACCTTCCCGGCACCGTGGCCGAGTACGTCGTGGTGCCGCACCAGAACGTGGAGCTGATTCCGACGCCGCCGGCGCCGCACCCCGAGATTTCCTGGGCCGAGGCTGCGGCGTATTCCCTCGTGACGATAACCGCCTGGCGCATGCTCGTGACACGGGCGCGCGTGCTCCCGGGCGAGACAGTGCTCGTGTGGGGGGTCGGGGGTGGCGTGTCCAGCACGGCGCTGCGCATCGCCAAACTGGTCGGTGCGCGCGTGATCGTGACGTCATCGAGCGACGAGAAGCTCGCGCAGGCCCGCGAGCTGGGTGCAGATGAGACCGTCAATCACTCCACCGAGGACGCCGTCAGGCAGGTGAGAGCCCTCACCGGCAGGCGCGGGGCGGACGTTGTCGTGGACAACGTGGGAGAGGCGACCTGGGATCAGTCGCTGCGCCTGCTGGCCAAGGGCGGGCGCCTCGTGACCTGCGGGGCCACCACGGGGCCCAAGGTCGGCATCGACGTCAGGCGCCTGTTCTGGCACCAGTGGACCATCATCGGCTCCACCATGGGCAGCCACGACGAGTACCGCGAAATCGTCCGGCTACTGGGCCAGGGAAAGCTGCGTCCCCTCATCGACTCCACCTATCCCCTCGACGCCGCCGTGGAGGCAGTGCGCCGCATGGAGCAGGGAGCTCAAATGGGGAAGATCGTGATCGAGATTTAGGGGGGTGGTGCGGTGGGTGTTGACTACTCGGTGTCGCGCGACAGCAGGACGGTCTCGGCGCAGGGACCGAACGTGGCTGCGTCACTCGTAATGAGGACCCTGCCCACGTAGCGGCCCAGCTCGTCGAACAGCGCCACGCCCGAGGCGGTGCGCACGGTGCGCGCGCCCGACGGCGGGCCCGAGAGCCTGCGCCCGCGGGGGATCAGGCCCGGCCGCTGGCCGGTGATCGCCCAGTGCGTGATTGCCGCTGCATTTGCCATCGTCTTCCCTCCAGAATCCCTACGGAATCGAAGCGGCTTTCGATTCGCACTGCAACATCTGTCACTACCCCGCCCACGTAAATTAGATGCGCCGACTGCAGGGTTGGTTGCGGCTGCTGTGCCACGATCGTGTAACGCCAGGGATGACGCCCTTGCCATCCGCTCTGGGGTAGACTGACCGCAACGGCGGATGTTAAGGCGCGCGCGGCTCCGTCGGTTGCCACCCTTAAGTGCTTTTGCGGCAACTATTTAGCGGGCTGGGCCGCCGTTGATCTGGGGGCCCGGACGCGGTATATTGGAAGGACCTCTCCAAGGGGTCGCTCGCGGCCCCCTTTTTGTATTCGAGACAGGACACAGATGACGGCACCGAACCAGCGCGAACGCATTCTCCCCCGGCTCATCGAAGACGAAATGAAGGAATCGTTCATCGACTACTCGATGAGCGTCATCGTCCAGCGCGCGCTGCCGGACGCGCGTGACGGGCTAAAGCCGGTGCACCGGCGCATCCTCCACGCCATGAACGAGCTAGGGCTCGCACCGGGGCGCCCGTACAAGAAGAGCGCGACCGTGGTGGGTGACGTGCTGGGCAAGTACCACCCGCACGGTGACATGGCGGTGTACGACTCGCTGGTGCGGATGGTGCAGGACTTCTCACTGCGGTATCCGCTGGTGGACGGCCAGGGGAACTTCGGTTCCATCGACGGCGACAGCGCGGCTGCGTACCGGTACACCGAAGCGCGGCTCACGCCTCTCGCGGTCGCCATGCTGGAGGACATCGACAAGAGCACGGTCGAGTTCGTGTCGAACTTCGACGGCCGGCTGGAGGAGCCGACGGTCCTGCCGTCGCAGCTTCCGAACCTGCTCATAAACGGGTCGTCCGGCATCGCGGTGGGAATGGCCACCAACGTCCCGCCGCACAACCTGGGCGAGGTTGCCGCCGCGGTGAAGCACCTGGTCGACAACCCGGAGAGCGAGGTGGCCGAGCTGCGCGAGCACGTGCTCGGTCCCGACTTCCCCACCGGCGGCTACATCTACGGGCGTGACGGTGTCGCGGACTGCTACGAGAAGGGACGCGGGCGCATCGTGATGCGTGCGCTCGCCCAGGTCGAGGGCAAGGAGAACTCGCCTCGGCAGCAGATTGTGATCACCGAGATCCCGTTCCAGGTCAACAAGACGCGGCTGATCGAACAGATTGCCGAACTGGTGCGGTCCAAGAAGGTCACGGACATATCTGACCTGCGCGACGAATCGGACCGGGACGGCATGCGCATCGTCGTAGTGCTGAAGCGGGACGCCACCCCCAAGGTGGTGCTGAATCAGCTCTACAAGCACACACAGATGCAGACCACCTTCGGCGCCATCATGCTGGCGCTCGTGGACGGCCAGCCGCGCATCCTGAACCTCAAGCAGCTGCTGCAGCTGTTCATCGACCACCGGCACGAGGTCATCACCCGGCGCACACAGCACGACCTGGGGCAGGCGGAGGCGCGCGAGCACATCCTCGAGGGACTCAAGATCGCCGTCGACAGCATAGACGAGGTCGTGAAGATCATCCGCAAAGCGAAGGACGTGCCCTCAGCCGACGCCCAGCTGCGCAAGCGCTTCGAGCTCTCCGAGAAACAGAGCGAGGCGATCCTCAACATGAGGCTCGCCCGCCTCACCGCGCTGGAGATCGACAAGCTCGAGGCGGAGCTCGCGGAGGTCCAGGCGCTCATCAAGCGGCTCAAGAGCATCCTGGCCTCGAAGAAGAAGCGCATGGGGATCCTCAAGAAGGAGCTCGATGCGCTGGTGAAGAAGTTCGGTGACGACCGCCGCACGGAGATCGTGTCAGAAGAGGGAGACTTCTCGGTGGAGGACCTGATTGCCGAGGAGGACATGGTGGTCACCATCTCCCACTCGGGCTACATCAAGCGCATTCCCGTGACGACCTACCGGCGGCAGCGCCGTGGCGGGAGGGGCCTCAACGGGATGGGGACGAAGGAGGACGACTGGGTGGAGCACCTGTTCATCGCGTCCACCCACGATTACGTGCTCTTCTTCACCGACAACGGTCAGGTTTACTGGCTCAAGGTTTACGACATCCCACAGGGCGGCCGGGCTGCCCGCGGCAAGCCGATCGTGAACCTGATCCAGGTAAGGGCCGGCGAGCGGATAGCGGCCTACGTGTCCGTACGGGAGTTCACGGACGATCGGAACCTGATGTTCGCGACCGCCAAAGGACTGGTGAAGAAGACCAGCCTCTCGGCGTACGGCAACCCGCGCTCCAACGGCATCAACGCGATCAATATCGAGAAAGGCGACGAGCTGATCGAGGTGATGCTCACCGACGGCACCAACGACATAGTGCTGGCCACCAGTCACGGCATGAGCATCCGGTTCTCCGAGAAGGACGCGCGCGAAATGGGCCGGGCCACCAGCGGCGTGCGTGGGATCCAGCTGGAGAAGGGTGACGTGGTGATCGGAATGGTCGTGATTCGGCGTGACGCCACGCTGCTGGTCGTGACCGAAAGGGGGCTGGGCAAGCGCTCCCAGCTGGGCGACTACCGCATCCAGAAGCGGGGCGGAAAGGGCATCATCACGCTCAAGCGCAGCGACAAGACGGGAGCCGTCGTAGCCCTCAAGGAGGTGCTCCCCGAGGACGAGCTGATGATGGTGACGCGCCACGGCGTGATCATCCGCGTCCCGGTGGAGGGCATCCGGGTGATCGGGCGCAACACCCAGGGCGTCAAGGTGATGAACCTGGACTCCGGCGATACCGTGATGGATGTAGCACGGGTGGTGCGCGAAGACGAAGCGGGCGAGCCGGAGGACGCCTCTGCGGTGGTCGCCCAGGGCCGCGACCAGCGGGAGATGGAGATCTAGCGATCGACGACCCCTCCAGGGTGTCGCTCGCAGACATCCGCGACGCCGCCCGCGGGCTGCCCGGGGTCGCGGTCCGAACCGACCTGGTACCGGTGCCGGCCCTCGCGGAGTCCGCGGGCGTTCCCGTCTTCCTCAAGCTTGAGAACCAGCAGCCCACCGGCGCGTTCAAGCTGCGCGGTGCCTGGACCTTCGTGCGCAATCTGTCGGATGAAGCGCGCGCGGCGGGTGTGATCACGTACTCGAGCGGCAACCACGGTCAGGCCGTTGCCTACGCGGCGCGGCGGGTAAAAGCCCGGGCCGTCATCGTGATGCCCGAGACCGCACCCGCGCTCAAGGTGGACAAGGTGCGGAGTCTGGGTGGCGAGGTCGTGTTTGCGGGGACCACCTCGGAAGACCGTTTCGAGCACGCGATGCAGCTGGCGGAGCGGGAGGGGCTCACCACGATCCCGCCTTACGAGCACCGCAACATCATCGCGGGACAGGGAACGGTGGGCTTGGAGATTCTCGAGGACCTCCCTGATGTGGCGCACGTCACGGTGCCGGTTGGCGGCGGTGGGCTGATTGCAGGCATCACTACCGCGGTGAAGTCCTTGAAGCCCGATACTCGCATCACGGGAGTCGAACCCGAGGGGGCGGCTGCCCTCGGCGCGGCACTCCAGGCGGGCCGGCCCGTGCGCCTCGAGCGCACGGCCAGCATTGCCGACGGCCTGCTTCCTCTCTCCGTAGGCACCCTCACGTTCGAGCACCTGCGCGGGCAGGTCGATGCGGTGGCCGTGTCCGACGCCGTCATCGCCGAGGCCACAGTCTGGCTCCACGGACAGCAGGGTGTCCTGGCGGAGCCCTCCGGTGCAGCCACCACTGCCGCGCTCAGGTGCGGCGCACTGCGCCCGTCCGGCCCCACGGTACTCGTCGTCAGCGGCGGCAACATGGACCCGTTGCGCGTCGCCGAGCTGGCGTCCAGCTGACGGCCCGCGCATGACTGCCCCAGCGAAGATCCTCGTAGCCGACGACGACCGGACCCTCCTCGAAGCTCTCACGATGATCCTCAAGGACAAGGGCTACGACATCGTGGCCGTGCCCGACGGCACCGACCTGCTCCGCCTGGTGGAGGAAGAGCAGCCGGACCTGCTCATGCTCGACATCATGATGCCGCGGGTCGACGGCCTGCAGCTGCTCGAGCAGGTGCGCTCGGATCCCCGCTGGCGCGACCTGCCAGTGCTGATGATCTCCTCCATGGCGCCTGAGGAGGCGACCGTCCGGTCCCTCGGGCTGGGCGCGTCGGACTTCATCGCGAAGCCCTTCCGGGTGCGGGAGCTTACGGCCCGGGTGGAGGCCCAGTTGCGCCAGGGGGCCGCGCTGCACGAGGCGCGCCGCGAGGCGCAGCAGAGGGCTGAAGAGGCCACCATCCGTGCCGAGATGATGGACATCCTGCACGAGGTGACGGATGCGCTGGCGCCCGAAGAGATCTACCACGTGCTCACTCGGCGCGTCGCCAACGTGCTCAAGGTGTCGCGCTGCTCCATGGTGCTGGCCAAGCGGGGTGATGCGGTCGGACGGGTCGTGGTCGCGGCCGAGAGCCCGATGCTGCGCAACCTTGAGGTTCAGATCGCGCGCTATCCGGAGATCGGCAAAGCGCTCCGAACGAACCGCCCGGTGCTCGTGGCTGACGTGCGCACCGACCCGCTGTACGAGGAGGTGCGCCGCCAGTGGGCACATGACGGAATCGACGTGGCGACCCGCAGCGTGATCGCCATCCCGTTCGGGCTGCGGGAGGAGCAGTCGGGGGTGTTCTTCCTGCGCAACATGGGCGAAGCGCCCGAGCTCACCGAGCAGGACGTCGAGTTCGGCGAGAACGTGGTGCGGACCGCCGTCAGCGCGATCGAGCGGGCGTACGCGCTCCAGACGGCGCAGTCGGACAAGGAGCGCTACGAATGGCTCGCGGCGACCGACCCCCTCACGGGCTGCCTGAACCGGCGCTCCCTGATGGAGAAGCTGGACGAGGAGCTCGACCGGATGCGGCGCTACGAGCTGTCGCTCAGTGTGCTCATGATAGACCTGGACCGCTTCAAGCAGGTAAACGACACCCGGGGCCACCTGGCCGGCGACCGCGTGCTGCAGCAAGTTGGAGAGATGCTGCGCCGCGAGGTGCGGTCGGTGGACGTGGTGGCACGGTACGGCGGTGAGGAGTTCGTGATCGTGCTGCCCGAGACCGCTCTGCCGGGCGCGGTGGTGTTCGCCGAGCGGATCCGGGAGCGGATCGGCGCCCACGACTTCGCCGAGTCGGGTGACCCTCTGAAAGCGACCGTATCGGTGGGGGTCGCGAGCATCGCCCCGGGCGACGTCGCAGATCCGGATTCAGTCATCGCGCTGGCCGACGAGGCCCTCTATCGCGCGAAGCACGAAGGACGCAACTTAGTCCGCTCATGAGCCGACGCTGCCCCAAGTGCAAGACGGTCTACGCGGGTGAGGCCCGCTTCTGTCCCAAGGACGGCAGTCCCCTGGTGGATGTCGGCGGGAAGGGGGGGAAAGCGGTCCAGACGCCTGCAGGCGCGTCCAAGACCGAGGTCCGCAAGGTGGCGCCCAAGACCGGGCCGAGCATCAGCCGGGCCGGCACGCTCACCCACCAGACGCTCGACCGGCGCTACGAGATCCAGCGCAAGCTGGGTGAGGGCGGGATGGCCTTCGTCTACGAAGCCACCGACGCCAACACCGGGGAAGGCGTCGCCATCAAGGTGCTCAGCCCCAAGCTGAGCAAGGACGAGAGCTCGGTGGAGCGACTGCGCCGCGAGGCCGGACTCGCGATGCGGCTCGAGCATCCGAACGCATGCAAAATCCTGCGGCTGGGAGAGACCGAGGACGGTCTCATATACCTGGTGATGCCCTACCTGAGGGGCGAGCTGCTGTCGGATCGCGAGGTCAAGGTCGGGCCCATGCCTCCCGACGAGGGCGCGGAGCTGCTCGTTGAGTGCTGCGCAGGGCTGCACCACGCGCACCAGCTCAACATCGTGCACCGCGACCTCAAGCCCGAGAACATCATGCTGGTGCAGGGAGATGACGGACTCGAGCACGCGGTGGTCATGGACTTCGGGCTCGCGAAGGAGAACCGCGCCGCCCCGGGTGTCGCGAAGCTGACGGCCACGGGGATCATCCTGGGCACTCCCGAGTTCATGAGCCCCGAGCAGATCCGGGGCAGGACGCTCGACGCCCGCAGTGACGTCTACGCCCTCGGGATCGTCGGGTTCGAGATGTACACCGGCAAGCTGCCCTTCCAGGGGCGCACGCCGCAGGAGATGATGATCGCCCGCCTCAGGGGCAAGGCGATGCCGCTCAGGACATTCAGATCCGACTTCTCGAAGAAGCTAGAGGCCGTGATCATGAAGTCCCTCGAGCCGGATCCGGACGACCGGTACCCCAACGCGCGCGACTACGGGATCGCGCTGCTCGAAGCCTCCGACGTCTCGGACAAGGAGCGGCTGAAGAAGCTCCTCAAGTAATCAGGGCGCTTCGAAACGCTGCTGGGGGATCTCGGGGTTCATCACCACGTCCGAGATGACCAGCACCTTGCTGGGCCTCCCGGATTCGGTGATCCAGGTGCGGTGCTCCACGAAGGGATAGGTGATGTCCCCGGCGCGCGCCGTGGGACCCCAGATGAGACGGTTCAGCTCGGTCCGGCCCTCCTCCACGTATGTGACTTCGTAGGGAAAGCCCGCGCCCGGCGGGAAGTAATATGTGAACACGTCCTGGTGCTCACCGACTCCCTCTCCGAACGACACGCCGACCGCGTGATACTGCCGTGCCGGCTCGTCCTCTCCTTCCCAGGCGGCCCCCGAGCGCTGCTTCAAACCCAGGTACGACAGGTACACGCCCGGGTCGCGCAGCTTGAAGGGCAGCCCGAACCAGTAGAACACGTCGCGTGCCACGTAGAGGGCCTCGCGTGCGTCCTTCGCGCTGTCGGGCAGCAGCTCTCCCTCCAGGGCGGCCCACGTGACCCGACCGTTGAACCCCTGCTGGATCAGCCCCGCCGCCTCCCACCGTTCGATGCGCGCCTCCTCGCCGTGAGGGCCCTTCTTCACCCACACGTAGCGCGGCCGGCTGCGCCGGATGCGGCCCGATGCCGTGTCGTGCAGTACGGTGGTGACTGTGAACGCGGCCGACCGGAATCCATGGTAGGTGTCCATCCCGCCCACCGAGTCGATCCACAGTCCGACCAGGGAATCGGCGGTGCGGTCCTGCGGTGCCGCAGGGAGCCCGCGCTGCGGGGGCAGGGCACCCAGCCCGGCGAGGAACAGGAAGCTCACGCCGACGGCCCATCGGGTGCGGCGCACGGCACAGGGGCAGGAGGTCACGGGCTGCGGCATGGTCGTCTTGCTCGTCTCGGTGTGGTCGGGGATATTAGGCGCTGCCCTCATTCGGAGCAACGCAGGCGGAGATGAAGCGGTTTCCCGCATTCGATCCCCCCGAGTACGTGGACTGGCAGCCCGATCCCGAGCTGGTGGCCTCGTACGCCGGGGCGTGGGATGCACACCCCGAACGGCGCTCGGTGGTGGAGTCGCTGGACCGAGATGCCAGGCTCGTGCTCTACGCCGGCATGCTACGGGCCCGGCTGCACGACGTGATGCTCAAGCGATGGGTGAAGCAGGGCGTCATCTCCAAGGCTTGGCTCGGCACCGGTGAGGAGGCCGCCACCATCGGGCCGGTGCATGCGCTGGACCGGGCCGTGGACGTGGTGGCGCCGATGATCCGTAACGCCGGGGCCTGCTGCGAGATGGGAATGCCGGTGGCCGACATGCTGCGCGGCTACCTGGGCACGTACGACACCGCGTCGAAGGGACGCGACGGGCACGTGGGGGATTTCGCACACCGCGTGCTGCAGCCGATCTCCAACATCGGGGCCATCCCGCCCGTGACCGTCGGGATCGCGCTGAGCTTCGCACTGCGGAGCGAGCGTCGCGTGGCGCTGACATGGGTGGGCGACGGTTCGGTCAAGGCCGGCCCAACTCACGAGGCCTTCAACCTGGCTGCGGTGCAGCGGCTTCCCGTCGTGTTCATAATCCAGAACAACCAGATAGCGCTCGGGACCCTGCTGCGGCAGCACCACAGGCCGAAGGACTTCAGCCAGCTGCACCTGGCGTACGGCTGCGCCGGCGCCACGTTCGACGGCAACAACGTACTGGATGCCTACGCGGCGACACGGCTCGCCGCGGAGCAGTGCCGCGCCGGAGACGGCCCGGTTATTCTGGCCGCGGACACCTTCCGCATGGGCGGTCACGCGACCCACGACGAGCAGGAGGCGCGGGAGATCATCGCGCCCGAGGTGTTCGAGCACTGGGGCAAGCGCGACCCCGTGGGGATGTACGAGGAATTCCTCAAGAGCTCCGGCGTCGGCGTGCCGGAGCTCGAGAAGGTGGAAGCAGAGGTGGCCGGGGAGGTGGAGGCCGCCGCCGAGGAGGCGCTGGCATCGCGGGAATCGAACATGCCGCCGCCGGAGTCCGCCACCGACGACGTCTACGCTCCCTGACTACACCCTGCCGAACGGCACCGGCTTTACGTCCCTTGCCTATCCCCTGCCGAACGCCACCGGCGTCGCGCCCCTTGCCTATCCCCTACCGAACGTGACCAGCGTTATGAAGGCCTGCCACGCTGTGGGCAGCATGAAGTAGATCACGACCAGCAGCAGGACAGGTGCCACGTACCGCACGAAGAATGCCCACGCAACCCGCGCCCGCGGGTCTTCGAGCCCCTGCGCGAGCTCCGCATCCGCCGGGCCGATCAGCCGGTAGCCCACCAGCACGGCAGTGAAGAACCCGCCGATGATCAGCAGGAAGTTGCCGACAAAGGTGTCCGCCGCTCCCAGGAAGCCGATGTTGAAGGCCGCGGGGATGCCGGCGACGGCGATCACGAAGCCGAACACGATGGCGGCGTCTCTGCGGCGCCAGCCCCAGCTGTCGATGACGGCAGCCACCACCACCTCGAGCAGAGAGATCGCCGAGGTGAGCGCCGCGAAGAACAGCATCACGAAGAACGCGGCTATCACCACATCGCCGAACCCTCCCAGGCTCTGCAGTCCGGTGGGGAGCGCTATGAACAGAGTGCCGACCGTGTTGTCGGAGATCTCCTGGCCCAGGCCGATCGTTCCGCTGAGCCCGAAGTGGAAGATGATGGGGAAGATGACCAGTCCCGCCACGAACGCCACGCCGAAGTCGGCGAGCGCTACCATGCCGGCCTCCTTGGCCAGGTTCTCCTTGGAGCGGAGGTACGAGGCGTAGGTCATCAGGGCGCCCATGCCGAGGCTGAGCGAGAAGAACGCCTGTCCGGCCGCGAGCCGGATGATGTTCGGGTCGAGCAGCTCGTTGAACTGGGGCCGCAGGTAGTATGCGTATCCGGAACCCGCGTCGGACAGGCTAGCGGCCCAGGCCGCCAGCCCCACCAGGATCAGGAACAGCAGCGGCATCAGTATCAGTGCCGCCCGCTCGAGCCCCCGCTTCACGCCCGCAACCACGATGGCGATGGTGAGAACCATGAACAGGAGGTGTGATGCGATCGCGGGCCAGCCCGACGCGACCGACTGGAAGTACGCGCCCGTGTCGCTGGGGATCGCGACCCGCAGGGCGTCGAAGGCATAGCGCATCGTCCAGCCGGCGATCACCGAGTAGTACGCCAGAATGCCGAATCCGCAGAACACGAAGAGCCAGCCGAGCGGCGCCCAGCCGGGCCCCCCGAGGCGCTTGACCGCCACGACGGGCGACTCCTGCGACATACGGCCCACGATGAACTCCGAGGTCATCAACGGGAGTCCGATGACGGCGACGAACACGAGGTAGAGGAGCACGAACGCCGCACCCCCGCCCTCGGCGGCCACGTACGAAAAGCGCCACATGTTGCCGAGGCCCACCGCAGAGCCGACGGCGGCCAGGATGAAGCCGGCCCTGGTCGCCCAAGAATCGCGACCCTGGTTCGCCGCGGAATCCGTCATGAGGGAGTCTCCTGGTGCGAAGAGTGCGAGGGGCTTATGCGGAGCCCGGGCCGCGTTCCGGTGCTCGGATGGCGTCCCATGCAGCGTCAAACACCTGCTGCGGCCCGATGTGCTGGATGGTCCACTCGCCGGTTGCGACCCGCTCGAGCGCCAGCATGACGAGCTGCAGCCACACGTCGGTCCAAACCTCGACGGTGCCGGCCCTCACTTCGCCGACCGACTTCCCGGCGGCGATGACCTTGCTGACCTCATCGCGCAGCTGCTGGCGGGAGTCACGGCTCTTGGCATCGAGCAGCCCGCCGAGGCGGGTGAGGAACGTGAGTTTCACTATGGCAGGATCGCGTCCGGCGAGGGCGCGCCACTCTGTTGCGACGTGCAGCAGACGGTCGTGGCAGCTCGCAGCACCAGGTGCGTCTTTCACCTGCTGGGTGAGGACGCTCACCGAGGCCCTGTAGATCTCGTTGAGCAGCTGCTCCTTGCTCTCGAAGTGGCGGTAGATGGTGCCCTCCGCCACCTTGGCCCGCTGCGCGATCTGAGGAGTGGTGCTCGCGTGGTAGCCCTGAGTCGTGAAGAGCTCGAGGGCGGCGCGCACCAGGCGGTCGCGGGTGCCCTTCGGGTCGCGCTTTCGCCTGGGAGCCGGGGTCGGAGCAGTGTGAGCGTGAGCCATTACTCGCTACTGTAGCACGTGAGCGGGCCGCTGTCTA
>JBDHJM010000020.1:0-72065 GCA_039586895.1 Gemmatimonadota bacterium
CGCAACATCGACCTGCCACGCGTGGTGTCGGACGCCATCGAGCAGAAGCTGAAGGCCGAGCAGGAGTCCGAGCAGATGCGCTTCGTGCTGGAGCGGGAGCGCCAGGAAGCCGAGCGCAAGCGGATCGAGGCCCAGGGAATCTCCGACTTCCAGCGCATCGTGGCGCAGGGCATCGACGAGCGGCTGCTGCGCTGGAAAGGGATCGAGGCCACGGAGAACCTGGCCACGTCCCAGAACGCCAAGGTCGTGATCGTGGGCGGTCAGGATGGACTGCCGCTGATCCTCAACACGGGGCAGTAGCCGCACGACTGGACCGCTAAACGGACGGGCGGGAGGCCGCTGCGGCTCCCGCCCGTCTCCGGGTGGTGCGCTACAGCTCCACCCTTCCCCTCGAGTACGCCCAGTGTCCCCAGAACTCGGTGTAGTAGAACCGGCTCTTGCGCTGCGGCACCATCCACCACGGATGCCGGCGGTCGTCCACGGGCCTGGGCACGGCGGCCTGTGAGACGATCACGCGATCCCCGCAGAAGGGACACCGGTAGGAAGCCACTCCGGGGGCCACCCACCACAGGTACGAGGCCTTGGCGGCCTGGGGCCACTCACGGCACGCGTGCACGGTGGGCCGGAAGCGCTGGGGCGGCCGGTCCACGTCCTGGGTGAAGCCGCAGAAGCGGCACTGACGGTAGCGCCGGTCCGGCTCCTCGATGCGCGCCCCGAAGAACCCGGTGCGCCCGCAGTCGGGGCACGGTGTGGGGGCGCGGCCCTCGCCGAAGGCGGCGAAGCAGGCGGCGTCCCAGTCGGCACGGCTGAACGGCAGGTGCGGCAAGCGCGCGGGAGGGGAGCCCCGGGCGCCTTCCGCTGAGGAATGCGCGGGGGGGCGCATGCCTGTAGCGTGGGCTGACTGCATGGTCGGAGGGCGGTTGGGCCGCGTGGGCGTCGAAAAGTGGCCACGCAATTACTGCAATGGCACGACCCGCTGCGATTCCAAGTTATGATCTGGAGCACATGTCCTATGTGGTGTACGTCACTGGACCGGCAGGGAGACGTGCAGGTGGTCCGCGGTGCCCACGTGCCGGAGCGTACGGAAGCCCAGTACTCGGAAGTAGCTCTGTGTCAACAGGTTACGCCATTCCGACCTGCCCGCGGTGCGCAGGTCCATGGCGTGCACGTAGCCGTCGGGCTGGCGGTAGTGCAGCGACGCCTCGTAGATGGGCAGGCCCATCCGGACATAGTCCTCCGGGGTGCGTCCCAGGTCCGTGATGACCAGGTCGTCATCGGCCAGGATCAGGGTGCTGACGCTGAGCCGCAGCAGCGGGTGCACCTGCGTGTAGTAGTCGCGCACTTGCTGCGACTTTGCGTTCACGCTGGCAACGAAGAGCAGCGTGTAGCCGCAGTAGAATAGCACCAAAGGCAGCGCCACCCACTTGGCCACAAAAGCCACCCTGCCGTGCCCGGTGAGCTTCTTCGATACCCAGGCGCCATACAGGGTGAGCACCGCCAGGGCGAGGGCCGCTCCGGCCGCCAGCGCTATCCACGTGGGGGCGTCGCGGCTCTGGTACAGGTACATCGAGGTGCGCAGCAGCACGACGAAGGGGAGCACCAGCAGCACCACGAGCTTGATCAGGAGAATGACGAGGCCCCCCACGATTCCGCGCAGTGTGGGCCGCGCCCGTAGGGTGCGGGCCGGTGGGTGCACGGTCGCCGTGTCCCGGAGCTCCGGGAAGTCCGGTATCTCGGGTATCTCTGGAAGCTTGGGCCTGACGTATTCCATGCTGCCTCCACCCAATCCTACGATGGGCGTGGGGGCGCGGTTTCCCCGCCGAGTGCCGCGCTTCCCAGGCGCTCGACTGCCGGAGATTGCGGGACGGCCCGATCGGTGTCTGATTAGGTTGCTGTCAGGCGCGCCGCAGCGTGCCGCATCCACCAACGGAGAGGAGACAGGCTCATGCAGTACCCCGGAGGTCAGTCGTGAAGCGCGGCCGCGCCATCGCCCTGGTCGTCGCGCTGGTCGTGTTCGCCGTGGTGATCGTAATGGGCAGCCTCAGGACGGTGCAGACGGAGTGCTATCTCTGCGTGACCTATCGCGGCGTCACCAACTGCCGCACGGGCTCGGGAGCTGACCAGGCAGAGGCGCGTCAGGCCGCCCAGAAGGCCGCTTGCGCAGTCATGGCGTCCGGCATGAACGAGAGCATCGCGTGCGGCAACGTCATACCCACCAACGTGCAGTGCCCGCCGAGCGGAAGCGAGTAGGCCCCTGGCTCAGGAGTTACGGCCGGCCCCCGAAGCCGAGCTGGCGCGAGCGGCTCACGACTGCGGCGTCAGGCCTGGGCGCGGTCGTGCTGTTCGGGGCGGCCCTCGTCGGTGTCCTGATGGCGTTCGTGCGCTGGCCGGTATGGACGCTGGCTGGGCTGGTAGCGGTGTGGCTGGTGGGGATGGTGCTGCTGGCCCTGAAGCGGCAGCGCGACCGCGTGCGCAGCGAACTGCGGCGGCGCGGCCTGGGGGGCCCTCCCGGAGAGGATGGCTGACCCGCTAGTCAACCCGGAGAGCCACCGCGAGACCTCCGCCCCGCGCCCGCCCGCCGAACGCGTTGCGAATAGCAGTGATCACCTTGGGGTCGGTACCCCGGACTTCGAACTCCAACAGCACCGTCTGGCTCGGGTTCTGCGGCATGCCGTTGGGCAGTGACCAGCGGTGCCACCGGTAGGTGATGTCCCCTTTGGAAAACGAGAACCCCGTGCGCAGGGACCCGACCATCTCCGGAGGGATCTGACCCCAGCCCGCCGTTGCCGGGAAGGTGCCCAGCTCGGCGAAGCTGTCGTGCGCCGCGTAGCGCACCGCGCTGTAGTCGGCGATCACATCCGCGGCGATCGCGCGCCGCTTCACGTCCTGCAGCTGCGGCGCAGCGATCGAGACGAGGATCCCCAACAGCGTGACGACCACCATCAGCTCGATGAAGGTGAAGCCGCGACGGTTCACGGTCTCACTCTCCCGGGATCACGCGGTCGAACGCGGTAGCGAAGGGGAGCAGCGATTCGCCGCCCTGGTAGGTGATCTCACGGTCGCCCAAGATCATGGTGAGCGTGTACACGTCGCCGTCGGTCCAGTAGATGCAGTTGTCCTGGTCTACTCCCAGCTGCAAGAGCGAAGCCGGCAGCGTGCCCGTGGAGTCTCGGTAGGCGTGCACCGCCTCGGCGACGAGGAAGATCGTGAACCGGGCGTTGGCGTCCTCCTCGGACTGGGAGAACGCGGGGTCGAACCCTGCCACGTTCCAGATCACCAGCAGCAGGACCGCCAGGAGCGCGCCCAGGTGGAAGGGACGCAGCTTGCGGCCCTCTGGTTGTGGCACGGCCTGCGACACTCTCCTTGAGCGGCGCGACGGACGGGCCGGGCGCAGACTGCCCAGGTACTCATCGCTCCAGGCTGATTCCTGGGAGGGTCTGGGCGGCGGATGTGTCGGCAAGGGCAGCTCCCTCTAGAGCTCGGGCCTGTCCATAGTCGGTTCCGAATTGTGTGAGTCGGCGCTCACAAGCTACACGGGTGCCGTGCCTTACGCACGCTCAGGGTGCCTAACACGAAGCGCCCGATCGGAGCCTGGCGCTGTGTCGAAACTCACGAGAAAGGCGGCATCTTCACTCGGGTTTGGAACGAAACCGGGTGTTCCAGCTGTCGTACTGGGAATGGGTCCGTATCACCAGAATCCGAGAGTAACACATGAAACGACTCGTCCTTCTCGTCATCCCCGCACTGACGCTCACGGCGGCCCAACTGTCAGCTCAGGAACAACCCGCGAGCCCGGCCCAAACGATCTCTCAGGCCGCGATCGACGGTGCCATGGCAACCATCACGGAGGCCGATTTCCGCGCCAAGCTCGGGGCATTCGCTCACGACTCGACCCGTGGCCGCGAGAGTCCCAGTCCAGAGCTGGAAAAGGCCACCGAGTGGGTGGCGGCCCAGTTCCGGAGCGCGGGCCTGGCCCCGGGGGGCTACGCCGGGAGCTACTACCAACCGTTCCAGATGGCCGAGGCCCAGGCCGACTCACTGAGTGCGATGTGGGCTTCCGGACCGGGCATGGAGCTCGAGTGGCTGTTCGGCCGCGACCTGGTGTACACGAGCAACCAGGCGCCAGCGGATTTCGGCGCGGCGCCCGTCGTGGTGCTACCGGGCATGCCCGCAGATCTGTCCGATCCGTTCGGTGACGTGTCGGTTCGCGGGGCCGTTGTGCTGCACGTCGCTGAGTTCGGGGAGATACGCGGCTCCGTGCTCAATCCGCTGGTTCGCACCGCCCAAGGTGAGGGCGCAGTAGGCTGGGTCATAGTCACGGAGATCGCTCCGGAGATCTTCGAGCAATTCCTCCAGCCCACGTTCATGCCTCGCTGGACGCTCGTGGGTGCGGCTCCGGATCACCGGGGAATGATGGTCTTCGGGGTGCAGGCGTCAGCGGCCGAGGAGCTTGTGCGGCTAACCGGACAGGATTTCACTACCCTGGCCGCGGCCGCCGGAGACGGCGTGCAGACCCTGGACGGCGTCACTATCTCGTTCGCACCCCACTTCACCACGCAGCGGCAGGCGACCGTGGCCAACGTCGTGGGCGTGCTCGAGGGCAGTGATCCCACGCTGCGTGACGAGGCAGTGGTGTTCACGTCGCACATGGATCACGTGGGCTTGATTACCGACCGATGCCGTCCTTCCGAGGTCCTGCCTGCCGACTCGATCTGCAACGGCGCCGACGACAACGCGTCGGGAACCATCGGGATCATCGAGCTGGCCGAAGCGTTCGCGACGCTCGAGCCGCGACCGGCCCGGACCCTGATATTCGCGGCCGTGACCGCCGAGGAACGGGGTCTCTTCGGCTCACGCTTCTACGTGGACCACCCCATCATCCCGCTCGACAAGACTGTGGCGGAGATCAACCTCGACATGATCGCCCGCAACCCGCGGGACACGGTGGGCTTCGTCGGGAAGGACTACAGCTCGATGGGCCAGATCGTAGACGACCTGGTGCGCGATCACCACGAGCTGAACCTCACGCCCACCGAGCACGAGGGGCTGTACCCGAACTCCGACCACTACCCGTTCGCGCAGCGGGGTGTGCCGGCGCTGTTCTTCTTCAGCGGCGTGCACGGCGACCTGCACACGGCCGGCGACAATCCCGACCGCGCAGATGCAGAACAGGCGTCCCGGATCGTGCGCCTGGCGTTCCTGGTCGGCCTGGAGGTGGCGAACACCATGGTGCCGCCGGTGTGGGATCCTGAGGCGCGCGACCGCATAGTGGGGCCCGAGCTCACACCCTGACCGGCCGGCGCACCAGCCGGCCCGTCCTGAACCACATGCAGGGGCCGTCGGCGCAGTCGCCGGCGGCCCCTGCTCGTGCGGTGCTGGCGTGAGCCGACGAGAGGCCTCAACTTCGTGCTCAGCCACCACTTCAACTGGAGCGCTGAGATGTTCCTTCGCTCGGTACTCGGCGGGATCGCCGCACTCGGGCACTGGCAGGTGCTGTTGGGTCTGATCGTGCTGGTGGGTGTGAACGTGCTGGTCTTCTACGCGCTGGCGGGGTCACCCGGCTCGGGCGTGCGGCGCCCCACCCTGCTAATCGACGGTGTGATACGGCCCGGAGTTCACGCACTGCTGCTTGCCTTCTTTCTCGCCGGAGTGGCACCACTCGTGATGGGTGCGGGCGGGACGGTGCCGCTCACCGTGCTGGTCCAGCACTCGCTGACGATTCTGCTTGCAGCTGCGGCGGCTACCGGGCTGGCCTTCGGCTTTTCGCTGGTGCGCGGAATGGGGCCGGCGTTCTTCGAGGTGCCGGGCGCAGCGACGTTCGTGCAGGGGGTGGTGATCTTCAGGATCGTGGCAGGCGATTCGCTGTCCGCCGTGTCCGGCCGCGAAGTCGTCTATCCCGGGTTCATTGCGTCAGTGGGTTACCTGATCGTCGGTGTGCTGTTCGTGGTGATCGGCTTCCTGCTGCTCACCACGATCAAGGCGGCGTTCCGTGTAGAGCAGCGCGGCGGCCGTCAGGGAACGGCACCCGTCGTGTTGTCCTGGGTGAACTGGGAGCTGACGGGTTTGCTTCCCGTGTTCATGTACGTGCGGGGGGTGGGGTTGG
Organism: Gemmatimonadota bacterium; assembly: GCA_039586895.1. Classification (GTDB taxonomy): domain Bacteria; phylum Gemmatimonadota; class Gemmatimonadetes; order Gemmatimonadales; family GWC2-71-9; genus WVYX01. The sequence goes on from JBDHJM010000020.1 coordinate 6,104, forward strand.
CGTTGGGGTTCTAGAGATACTGACACGGCGGCCGAACCCCATTGCGTGGCCCGGGGGGGCGCACGTATCGTGGGGGCACACGAGGAGGGGCATTGGGTTCCTGGGAACGGTACGCCGCCAACTTTCTCCATGTTTTTCGACTGGACAGCATCAAGCGCAGGATCTTGGTGTTTGCTCTCCTTGCGACGCTCGTTCCCTCCCTGACCACGACGTGGCTCTCATACGTCCACAACAGACGGGCGCTGACGGAGAAGATCACCGCCGAGCTGAAAAACATCAGCCGGCATGGTGCGCGGGTGACCGACCTTTGGCTCAAGGAGCGGTTCTACGAGCTGCGGGTCTTTGCCGGCTCCTTCGTCGTCAGGGAGAACCTGGACCGGACGGTGCGGGCGTTGCGACGCGGAGCTGCAGACACGGAAGCGGCACGCCGCCTGGACGACTATCTCACTTCCGTGCGCGACCGCACCAGGGACTACGAGCACCTCTCGATTCTCACGCCCGACGGCGCCGTGGCGGCGAGTACGGCGCTTCCCGAAGAGCTCGAGCTGCCGGAAGAGTGGCTGAGCCGCGTGGGCGAGGAGGACGAGGTCCGGGGGCAAGTCTACTGGGATGATGCCCTGGATCAGGTGGCCATGACGATCGTGGTGCCCATCGACGACGGTGGCTTCTTGCGCGGAGCCCTTGCTGCCAAGGTCACCTTCCCCGCCATCGATGCTGCGCTGCGCGACGTGATGCCGGGCGCGACGGGGCACGTGTACCTCATCCGCCGTGACGGTACCATCATCGTGAGCTCCCGCCTGGTGCCTGCGGGGCTGATCAGGACTCAACTCACGCCGTCGATTGCGCGGGCGCTCTTTGCCATGCAGGGAAGCGGATCGCTCGAGTACATCGATCCCCTGGGCAACGAGGTGGTCGGGACGCTCGACCCGGTCCCGCAGCCGGATTGGGCGGTGGTGGCCGAGATCACCACGGAAGAGGCCTTCGTCCAAATCGCCGAGCTGCGCAACCAGACCGTGATGGTCGTGTCCACGCTGCTGCTGAGCATCGGCCTCCTCGCGTACGTGCTGGTGCTGCTCATCGTGAGGCCGCTGAATCGGCTCACGGCCGGTGCCGCCCGGGTAGCCGGAGGCGACCTGGAAGTGGACCTGCCGGTGGTCACGCGCGGGGAGCTGGGGTACCTGACGGAGGTGTTCAACGCGATGGTGGGCCGGCTCCGCAGCGGACGCGAAGAGCTGGAGAAGCTATCGGTCACCGACGGGCTGACGGGCCTGTTCAACCGCGATCACCTCATGGTCACGGTGACTATGGAGATCGCGCGGGCCGACCGACAGGAAACGCCGTTCACCGTGCTGATGATCGACCTGGACCACTTCAAGAAGTACAACGACACGCACGGGCACCTGGCCGGCGATGAGGTCCTGGCCAAGATCGGGGCCGTCTTCAGCGATTGCACACGAGAAGTCGATTATGCGGCGCGCTACGGCGGGGAGGAGTTCCTCGTCCTGCTCCCGCAGACGGGGACAGTTGGAGCCACAGAGGTGGCGGAGCGCATTCGCGCCCGGTTCGCCGAGGAAGCGGTGCAAGCCTCCGACGGCGTATTCGTCACTCTGAGCATCGGCTTGGCCGAATATCCCCAGCACGGCGACACCGCCGAGTCGATCATTGCTGCCGCGGACGCGGCCTTGTATCGGGCGAAGCGAGGCGGCCGGAATCGTGTGGTGGCAGCCAGCGTGCGGAAGAGCAAGACGACGCCCCGTGCACGAGGCAAGTCGGCGCGGGGAAAGTCGTCTAAGCGGAAGGGGTCGTAGCGGTCAGCGATCCGATCCGCGGACCAGCGCGTGGAAGATCCAGCCGGTGCGGCCGCCGGCATCTCTCAAGCGCACCCACTGATCCTTGTAGGCCAGACCCGTAACGGCGGCGCCGGCCTGCAGGGTGAAGAGAACGTCGAAGTTGAGCCCCGGGCCCTCCCGCACGTTGCTGGTCCTCGCCACCTCGATCCGGAGCGGGATGGGAAACAGCACCTCACCGCTGCGTCCCCGGAGATCGTCTCCCCCCAACCTCACCTGTCCGATGCTCACGAGGCTCTGGGCCTGGCTGGCCAGATACAGCGACCCGCCGTAGTTCTCGTTTTCGAACTCCCGGGCAGCCATCTGGAGGAGCTGCTCGGCCTCGAAGACCTCCGGGCCCGGCTCGGGAGCTGCGTTCCGCACCGTCCTCAGGGCTATCTCCGCCTCCGCCATCGTGGAAGCGGCTTCGGCCCGGCTTTCGACGCTCTGGAGCTTCGCCTTGGTGCGGACGACTTCCTGAATGGCCTCATCGAGCTTCGCTCGAAGCTCCGCGACCTCCGCCTCCTTCCCCAACACCTGGAGCTGAAGGTCCGCCAGTTCTTCCTGCAGCGAGCGAATCTGCTCACTCTGGCGCCGCACCGTCCGGGCGAGATCGGCACTCTGGTCGGAGGTCACGGGCTCGGGCTCCGGGCCCGGAGGTGACTGCCCCCCGGAGCAGCCCGACGCCAGCAGCACCGAGGCCAGCAGGCCAGATCTAAAGAGCGACGTCGTTCGACGTGTATTGGAAGTATGCATTGAGCTACCGCATGGGAGTTACAGTCGGCACCTGGAAAGTAGGACCCGGTGCGTGCACGAGCCAGTGAGATTTGTCACTCGCGCCTCGGCGCCTGCCATTTGCCGCTCAACGCGCAGGCACATCAGCTGCTGCGGTGTAACAATGCCCGAGGTGGGAGTCGAACCCACACCCCGTTGCCGGGACGGGATTTTGAGTCCCGCGTGTCTGCCATTCCACCACTCGGGCGTACTTGAATCTAACCTACGGTGTTGCAAGCCGATAACAGCCGTCAGTTCCTTCGGCTGGCCCAAACTCGGCCTCAAAATCGGGCCAATGGTAACACGATGTCGAGCTGGGCTCCAAGTATGGCGCACGTGTATTTGGCCGATGCCACGGTTTGGTGTACTCTATTCTCTGCGCCTACTCGAGGGTCTTCCGCCGCATGGTCGAGCTAGCTGGCTTCTTCGTCGCCGTCTTCGTTGGAGGTGCGCTTGCCGGCACGGTGCTGGGGACCGCGCTGGGCGAGACGATAGGCCGCATCCTCCACCGCAAGCCGTTCTTCAACATGCTGGGCCAGGCCATCGGTGTCGGTCTGGTCGGGGCCATTTACATGGATCAAATCGGGCTGGGCCGCGGCACCCCCGGCTGGCTCTTCCCCGTGGGGGTAGGCGGCGCCGCATTCCTGCTGCACCGCTTCGAGGGCCAGTGGTGGTGGGCGGCTCCGGTGCTGGCGCTCGGGACGGCGTACGGGTTGTTGGAGGTGCTGCTCTTCCTGTAGCCCGCGCGCGGCCACAGCCTGGCGTTACCTCTCCCGCCACAGAAGTGTCCGTGGAACAGCAGGGCGCACCGCACGGAGCGCCGTCAGTGGTACGCGTACTTTGCCCTCTATCGGACCCCACGTGCACCGGCTGGAATTGGGACCAACCGTTGGATGAGGGTTGGAGCCTCGAGCGGGTCGAGCAGGAGTACATCATCGCGGTGCTGCAGCGCACGGGTGGCCACCGCACACGAGCCGCAGCCGTCTTGGGCATCGATAGGCGCACACTCTACCGCAAGATCCACCGTGCCTGCCGGGCCCACCCCGGGTGGGCCCTAGTTGACCACTGAACTCCCGGACGGATGTGAGCCGGACGGCAGTCCGCCCGGCGGGATCAAGCAGGGCGGTCTGTTGGACGTGGCCGGAGCCAAATGGCCACGGACCCCACCGGGCGGACCTCGATCACTAGTCCTGCGGCAAGTGCACGATCAAGTTGCCGCCGATGATCGTCTTCTTGCACAGGTGCGGCCATTCGGTTGGACCCGCCTTGTCTGCCTCGGGCCCGGCCAGCGGCCCGAGCGCGGGGCGCTGCTGCTCCACGTCCTCGAACCACTCCCAGCTCTCCGGCGCGAACCACTTCCACGTGATGCCGTCGCCGTCCGCCCCCGGCGTGGCCACGTCATGCACCTTCACAACCACTATCTGGCCGACCCGGGGGTCCTTCCCGGGCACGCTGCCGTGGCCGCCACCGCCGGGCTCGCCGTTTCCTCCCTCACAGCCGCCCCCGTCGTGGGTCGTGCCGTCGTCGTGACTGCAGCCCCCGCCGTCATCCGTCGTGCCGTCGTCGTGACTGCAGCCCCCTCCGTCATCCGTCGTGCCGTCATCGTGAGTGCAGCCTCCGTCGTCGTGGCTGCAGCTTCCGTCGTCGTGCGTGCCACCGTCGTGGCCGTCGCACGAGCCACCGCCGCCGCTGCACAGCTTCACGTCGGACTCCACGAGGCCGACGAACCACGCCTTGGCGGTGACCGAATCCACGAACGCACCGGTGACACTCGCCGTGATCTCCCGATGCGGAGTGCCGTCGGCATTGAGCACGCGGTAGACGAACGTGCCGCGCGCCGGCTTCCTGTCGGTCGCGGGAAACGCCTCGAACTCGGCGAACGCCAGCTTCTCCTCGCCGGGAGCGATCTCCTTGCCCTTCCCTCCTGGCCACACGATCTCCACGCTGCCGGTGACGTGACCGGTGAGCGTATGGTTCATTGCTGCGAACTGCGCCGCCGGTCCCAGCCCTGCTTCCGACGCGCAGCCGGCCAGCCCGGCCGTCAGTAGTAAGGTCGCGGCGCGCCGCCCCGCGCCGCATGCGACCGCCCTGCCTTGGGTCCGCATTCTCCCTCCTAGCTTGCCCGCTTAGGGGGTCGATTGGGTGGCTGGGCCCGGGACGATGGCGTCCCTAGCGCGCCGTTTGGGGGGTTGCTACAGCGCCGTCACCGCCGAACCCAGCCACAGGTCAACTGCCGTTCGTTAGTGGTTCCCTCCACCGCCACCACCGCCACCACCGCCACCACCACCACCGCCGCCGCCGCCGCGGGGGAGAATGCGGATGTCGATGTAGGTGAGGTTGTTTCCGTAATCCAGCACTGCCGTGGCACCGCCGGTGTCGCCGCCGTCGTCGTCCGCCGCGGCGCTGGCTACCTCCTCGATGGGCTGAATGATCTCCGTGGTGCCATCAACGAAGAACGTGTTGAGGTTGATGCCCGTCCCGCACGTCTGATCGAAGCTGAAAGTGGCGCGGTAGTCGCCCTCGGGGCCGTCTGGCTCCGGATCGTTCAGCTGGCGCACGTTCCACGTGAAGCCGTAGATGATGCGGCCCTTCACGTTGATCTCGGCGTTGTAGTAGCCGGGGCCGTCTTGTGCCTCGTGGACGGCTCCGTTGAAGATCGGCTCGTTGACCACGTCGCCGGTCCAGCCTACGCCCGGCACCCAGGTCAACTCGTAGCCGCCGATATCTTCCCGGGGCACAGTCAGCTTCTGGATCGTGAGCCGGGCGCAGGGCGAGAAGACCGTCGCCCTTGTGCCGGGCCCCAGGATCGCCGTGGGTTCACCCGTCACCGGGGACGCCGCCCCGTGCACCTCATCGATGCCCCAGCCGTCGACGTGCCGCATCTCATACTCAAGCATCGGTTCGGCCAGGTCCTGGAACAGGACGACTTCCGTGCGCACCTGCGAGCGGGTGTACCAGTCCACCGACTCGAGGTTGTCGCCCCAGTCGATCCAGTGCACGTTCACGGAAGCCGCGCTCCAGTCCGCGGAGCCCGCCTGCCACTGGTTGCCTTCGTCCTTCTGCACGAACGCCTTTACCAGCTCCGGCACGTCGGGTGGCGCCGCGCCCGTTGTGCTGTTGTTCGGCTCACCGGGATCGTCTTCGTTGTCGTCGCAGTACGCGGCGTTGTCTCCGTCCGGCAGGCAGCTCAGCGGCACTATGTCAGGATCCGTCCCCTCCGTACCCCACCAGTACCACCACTCTCCCTGCAGCACGGGCTCCATCCCCGGCGTGCCGGGCAGGACCTTCTGAACTCCCTCGGACCAGATGACTGGATACGACAGGTTGTTGCCCGCCGTCTCTTCGCCGTTGGGCTTCCCCTTGCCCTCCGGCGGGCCTGGCGCACCCTTCGCTAGCGTCGCGTCCGTCGGCGTGTCGGCGCATCCGGCCAGCAGCAGCACTGCGGCGGCCGCGGTGAGGACGCCCCACCATCGTCTCGACTGCATTTGGACCTCCTGCCTTTTGGCGCCGACCGCCCTGGACCGGCGCAGTCGCGAATTGAGCGGAGGCCCCCGCACGCTGCCGCCGGAGGCCACCGGCTTGGGTCTCGGCGCCAAGTGGCAACGCAAGGCCCGTGCGCGTTGCGGCGCGGACCGAGCGACGGGACTCAAGTGCAACGATGCCATCCGCTTGCTCAATGGGATAGACGCGCTCAGAGATTTTCATGCATGTCGCAGAATGTCCCACCTTCTTGCGGGAGAAGTCGCCGGTTACGACATTGGCATCGCCGGGGCTGAGGGGCGTGCCGCTCCCGGGTGGCGCCCGCACCGGAGCGAGGGGGGTTGTGACCGCGAGGTCCACGGAGCGCCCGCAGGTGCTCGTCACTTGCACGGACCAGTCTGAGGCGCGCACCCTAGCGCGTGCGCTCGCCGAACGAGGGAATGCGACGAGGATAGCGGAGTGCGGCCGGCCGGCAATGGACGAGATCGAGCGCAGGGAATACGACCTCGTCGTGCTGTGCGCTTGCAGGCCTGGCCCGGACGGCCTGTGCCTACTCTCCCGCGCGCGCGCCATCCAATCCAACGCCCTGGTCGTCGTCATAGCCGGTGACCCCTCGGTGGATACTGCCGTGGGCGCAATGCAATCGGGCGCCACCGACTACGTGCCCCGTCCCTACGATGTCGCCGAGGTGCTGCTGCGCTGTGAACGGGCACTGCGGCGGCGAGAGATGCACCGTGAGCTGGCTCATCTGCGGCGGACGAGCCGCGATGTGAGTATCAAGGTCGTGGCTGGGACGCGTGCCATGGAAGACGTGCTGGACCTGCTCGAGCGAGCGGCTCCGACTCGCGTCACCGTGCTTCTGACAGGCGAGACGGGCACCGGCAAGGGGATCCTGGCGCGCTACCTCCATGAGCTGTCCCCCCGCAAGAAGCGCAACTTCGTGCCGGTGAGCTGCTCCGCGCTACCGGAGCATCTGCTCGAATCCGAGCTGTTCGGGCACGTGAAGGGCAGCTTCACCGGCGCTGTGGCCCATCAGAGCGGCAGGTTCGAGAGTGCCGCCGGCGGCACGATCTTCCTGGACGAGGTTGATACGCTCACTCCGCCGATGCAGGCCAAGCTGCTGCGGGTGGTCGAAGAGCGTACGATCCAGCGCGTCGGTGCGGACAGCGACATTCCAGTCGACTTCCGGCTCGTGGCGGCCGCCAATATCGACATGGCACAGGCGGTGGCGGACGGGGTTTTCCGCGAGGACCTCTGGTTCCGGCTCAACGTGTTCCCCATTCGCCTGCCTCCGCTGCGCGAGCGCCGCGACGACATCCCCCGGCTGGCGGACCACTTCCGGACCCAGATCGCGGCAGAGCTGCGGATGGAGCCGGTGGACATACCGGAAGCCATCATGGAACGGATGGTGCAGTACGACTGGCCGGGGAACGCACGCGAGCTGCGTAACTGGGTAGAGCGCGCGCTGGTGCTGGCCGCGCGCGACGGTGCGGTCACGCTGCATCCGCCGCAGGAACCCCCCAACGAAACCGCCTGGTCGTGGAGCCGTCCCTTGAGCGAGGGGTGGAGCCTGGAGCGGCTGCAGCAGGAGTACATTGAAGCCGTACTCGAACGCGCCGACGGACATCGCAGCCGGGCCGCCGGCATACTCGGGATCGACCGCCGCACGCTGTACCGCAAGGTCCGTAATTCCAACAGCTCGGCCTAAACCGGAGGGCATCAAACCGGGCTATATGCTAACGGAGATGGCCGCCGCGTTACCTTCGGCACTTTCCCGTTGTCTTTGGGTCAGCAGGGTGGGACAACTCGGGAGGTGTCCATGCGGAGGACCTGGCTGGTTTCCCTCGCTCTGTTCGCTTTGGCGGCCTGCGAGAGAGAATCCCCGATAGCCCCGACAGCGGCCTACCTCGAGCCTTCCGGACCCGGCTTCGCAGCCACCATTCCGGTTGGTGCCCGTGAGGTAAACATCGACTTCAAACCTGCGTTGGGGTCCGACGAGAGCTTCGGCTACGATGTGCTGAGCCGCAGGAAGAAAGGCACGGTTACGGTGGCCCTGCTGGGTGCGCTGGAGGCCGACGGCGTACCCGCCTTCGATGTTGCTACGGTCGACGCCTCAGGGGTCGTGTTCGGGCACGACGACTCCCACATGGCGGCGCCGAAGCACGACTTCAGCGGTGACGACGTTTGGCTGGAGCACATGGTTGAAGTGAACGGAGATGAGATCACGGATCTCCTGTTCCACTTCGTGGCCACAGACCTGGGTCTGGGCGGGCTGGGCGGTAGTGCGGAGTTCTGCCTGATCGGAGTAGCAGATGGAGCACCCTTCTACGGGTGCGTCGAGGTGCAGATCGTGGGCTGACGGCTGGTGGGCGTCAAACGCCCCGCGTGAATCGAGCAGATGCGACTGGACCCCGGGCCAACTCCCCCGGGGTCCTCGCGTGTTGCGCAGCGGATACTTCCCCCCCTACTGCATACCCGGGGGGCTGCGCTGCCGCATGCGCGCGCCCTCGATTTGGAATTGGAGCCGCCGCAGGGAAAGCACGAGCTGTGCCTGCTGCACCGGGTCGAGAAACTCGGCGTAGCGTTCCATGTCCGCGCGCGCCTGATCCACCCGCTCCTGCTGCACGGCGAGCAGCGCCTCCATCAGCGTCGTGAGGCTGTCCGCGTCGGCGGCCACGCCGGGCCGCATCTGGCCCTGCAGAGCCATCCACAGCCCTCGCTCGTGCCGCAGCAGCTCGCCACGCCGCTCCATGGACTGCCGCGTAATCTCCTCGAACTGGGCGAACTGCTCGTCGTCCAGTGTCACCTGGGACCTGTAGTTCTCCATGAAGCGATGCATCACTTCCTGCTGCAGCTGCATGCGGCGCTGCGGAGGCCGGTCGTCCTGGGCCTGCAGCGGCGCCACCGCGAGCGCCGCCAGGGCCGGGATCAAGAGAATCTTGCGCATCATCCCTCCAGCGTCTCGAGGAGCGCGCTGAGCTCGTCCTCGTTCAGGTCGGCGAGTGCCACGGGCACCAGCTCGTAAACCGGAGCCTCGTACTCGAGCGAATCGAGCACCGCGCTCAGCTCTTCCTCGGCAAGCTGATCCATGCCGACTTCGAGCGGCAAACCGTTCTCGGCGACGGCGCCCGGACCTCCGAGCTGCTGGATCCCGAAAACGGCCCCCAGCACGATCGCCGCGGCGGCTGCCACCGGCGCCAGGGCGCGGCGCGGCCGGGCGGCAATGCGCTGCCACCACGCCTCGCGTGCCCCTTCAGCCCGCAGCCGGTCCAGAACTGCCCGGGCCGTGGCCTCGGGATCTAAGTCCCGCGCCTGCTCCCGGCCCAGCTCTTGCGCCATCCGCTCCAGTTGCCGCTCGTCCATGGTCACTTCTCCAGCGTCGCCTTGAGCCGCTTCACGGCCTGGTGGTAGTGCACCCGGGCCGCGCCGACCGATGTCTCCAGCGCCTCGGCGATCTCCTTGTATTCGGCTCCCTGCTGCGCGCGCATCAAGAACACGTCGCGCTGCATCGGAGGGAGCCCCTGCACCGCCCGCTCAAGGCGGTCCATCAGGTCCCGCCCCACCACCTCCCCGTGCGGGTCCGCCGTCTCGTCCGGCAGGTCCCGCTCCTCCAGCGTCAGTACTGTTCGGCCCTTGGCGCGGCGCCGCAAGTCCTTGAGCGCGTTCGAGGCGATCGCCATGAGCCAGGTTGCGAACTTGGCCGTGCCGCGGAACGTCTCGATCCGCCGGAACGCGCGGAAGAAGGTCTCCTGGACCAGATCGTCCAGGTCCTCGCGCGCGCCTGCCGCGGCGAGGAACCGCGCCAGAGCCGGCGTGTGACGCCGCACCAGCTCCGCCGCCGCTCCCTCGTCGCCCGAGCGCCATTCGGCGATCAGCTGAGCGTCCAGGGGACCCTCAGCGGGCACAGGCACGGTCACACCAGGTAGGACGGCTCACGGGGCCCAAAGTTAACCCGGGCCGGCTCTTGCGCCCGCGGGCTGCGCCGCCTGGGCCCGATGGTCCGCGGAGACGCCCAAGAAAGTGGCCGGTTGACCAAACCCGACCCCCGCTATAGGTTTTCGCCTTCGAACGAACGTTCGAATGGCTCCCATGACCTACGACGAGCGCCTGGAGCGCCTGCTCTCGACCGCCGCGGCGGTGTTCGCCGCCAAGGGATTCCATCCCACGACGATGCGCGACCTGTCGCGCGCCACGGGGATGAGCCTGGCGGGGATGTACTACTACGTGCAGGGCAAGGAGGAGCTGCTGGCCCTGATCCAGGAACGCTGCTTCCAGCGGGTCCTGGAGGGTGCCCAGGAGACTCTGGAGAGCTCTCAAGGGGCGGACGGACGACTCCGGGGCTTCATACGGCACCACGTCACGTACTTCGCCGAGCACATGGACGAGATGAAGGTGCTGTCGCACGAGGCGGAGAGCCTGAGCCCGCAGCGGCAGCGCCCCATCGACCAGCTCAAGCGGCACTACGTGAACCTGCTGCTCAGCCTGCTGGCCGACGCCTTTCCCTCAGCGGACGCAAGGGTGGAGCGCCGCGCGGCGGCCTACGGGCTGTTCGGCATGATGAACTGGATCTACACCTGGTACGACCCTGAAGGCGCGATCGCGCCCGGCGCGCTGGCAGAGCAGTTCACAGAGCTGTTCCTGCACGGCGTGACGCCGGCGGCACCATCCGGCGCGGCAGCCGCCGTGGCGCGAGCAGCCTCCCCGAACGCGCCGCGCCGGTCGGCGGCGTCGTGAGCAACCCACGAGCAATGAGGGCGACGCGGTGACCAAACCGAAGCAGCGAGACCCGGCGGAGCAAGCGCTGATCGACAAGATCAACGACGGATTCATGGTGGAGTCCGAAGAGGACATGACGCCGGGGTACAAGAAGGCCCTGCTGGTGCAGCTCACCGTCCAGGGAGACACCGAGCTGATGAGCGCCCCGGCCTACTACCTGGCGGCCAAGGACGCGCCCACCATCGACAGCCGCATCGCGGTCACCGCGATCGTGCACGACGAGCTGGGTCACGCCAACATCGCGTACCGCATCATGGAGGACCTGGGTGTCGACAAGCAGTGGCTCGTTTACGGCCGCGAGCCGCACGAGTTCAAGCATCCCTACGGGTTCGACCAGCCGCTCGAGAACTGGGCGGAGATGGTTGTGGCCAACGGCTTCTTCGACCGGGCGGGGATCACGCTGCTGGGCGACGTGCACCAGCACACCAGCTACGGACCGCTCAAGCGAGCCCTGGTCAAGGTGGACCGGGAAGAGGTGCTGCACCTGCGGCACGGCGAGTCGTGGATGAAGCGGCTGGCCAAGGCCGGGGGCGAAGCCAAGGAGTCGCTGCAGCGCGCCGTGGACTGGATGTTTCTGATGACGCTGGAGTGGTTCGGGCTGCCCGACGACATGAAGCGCCACAGCGGACAGCTCGACTATCGCCTCAAGGGCAAGACCAACGACCAGCTGCGCCAGGTGTGGATGTCGGCCACCGTGCCGCTGTGCGAGGGCATCGGGATAGACGTGCCGGCCCACTGGGATGAGAGCGAGCAGCAGTACGTCATCGACTGTCCCTTCCCCTGCCGTTACGACGCACTGGCCAAGCAGTGGCTGCGCGACGAGCCGCTCAATTGGGACCAGGTGTTCGAGCGCTGGAAGGGCCGCGGCCCCATGAACCAGCGCTACGTCGAGATGGTACAGGGCAACGGCGGGCTGTTCGGAGGCCGGCAGTGGCAGGGGTAGCGGGCGCGGCCGAGGTGTGGGACGCGCTGTCCCGCGTGAGCGATCCCGAGTATCCGCTGAGCATAGTAGACATGGGGATGGTCTACGCGGTGCGCGTCGATCCCGAAGGCGTGGCGCAGGTCGACATCACGTTCACATCGATTGGGTGCCCCGCAATGGACATGATCTGCAGCGACGTGCATGAGAGCGTGAGTGCGGTACCCGGCGTGACCGAGGTGCGCGTTGAGGTCGTGTGGAGCCCGCCGTGGAACAAAGACCGGATCACCGAGCGGGGCCGCAAGGTGCTGCAGGTGTACGGCGTGGTGAATTAGGAGAGCCGGCCGATGCCCGATGCGAGGATCTACGAGGTGTTCGCCCGCAAGGACCACACGGAAGCGCTGAAGCACGTGGGCTCCGTCAACGCGGCCGACGACGACCTGGCCAAGGCGTACGCCTGGACCATGTACGACGAGGAGAAATGGGTAGAGATGTGCGTGGTGCCACGCGACTCCGTCATCCCCATCACGCACGACCGCCAGCTGCCCCTGTGGGGCAACTGAACCGACTGGGAAACGAATGACGACACGCACCGCCGCGGAGTTCGAGACGGCCGACGCGATGAACGAGGCGTGCGCCACCGCCCTGCGCAACCTGCTGGTGGCCATCGCCGACACGAAGCTCCTGCTGGGATATCACTACGGCGAGTGGACCTTCGGGCCGCCCGAGCTCGAGGCCGCCATCGCGGGCTGCTCCCTGTGCCAGACAGAGCTGGGCCACGTGCGCCTGGTGCACGGCATCCTCAAGCGGCATTTCAAGGAGGATCCCAGCCACCTGCTCGAGGGCCGCGGGTCTGCCGAGTTCGCCAACGTGGCTTACCTGGACCGCGACCTGAACGACTGGGCGCGCCTCGTGGCGGCCAACTATGTGGTGGACCTGGGGCTCACGCGGCTGCTGCACGCGTTGCAGGGATCTGCGTTCACTCCGCTCAGGATGAGCCTCGAGAAGATGGTGGACGAGGAGCGCTACCACATCCACCACGGACAGGGCTGGTTCCGCACCCTGTGCGGCAAGAATGAGGAGTGCCGGTCGGCGGTGCAGGACGCCGTGCGCGAGGCGCTGGACAGCGTGATCCAGTGGTTCGGCCCCACCGGCGACGAGGGCGACCGCGCCCTGGTGGAGGCCGGCATCAAGTCCAGGTCGAACGCGGAGGTGGTCCGCGACCTGCTGCAGGACGTGACGACGGCGGCCGAGCCGATGGGCGTGCGGCTGGACGTGGAAACGCCCGAAGAGATCCCCGGCTGGGACCCGGTGCGGCGGCGCGCCGACGGCTCCGGACCGGACGAGGAGATCTTGTATCACCTGCGCGGCAGCAAGAACGAGATCTACAAGCTGAAATGACGGACGCGCCGGCCAAGACCTGCCCGTTCTGCGGGTCGGGGGACACCGAGAAGCAGAGCGACTTCGGCACGTCGCTAATGGTGGCGCTGCACTACTGCCGCGCGTGCCATACGTCGTTCGAGGCGATCAAGTGGGGCGATCGGTCGGCACGGCTCGATCTGCCCGAGTTTCTTAACGAGGACCAACCGTAACCCGAAGAGGACACGGCAACATGGCATCAGCTGCGAAGACGAAGACCCTGGTCGAGTACCGGGTCGAGGACGGACTGGCGATTCTGGAGCTCAACGATCCGCCGGCCAACACCTACACCTACGAGATGATGCGCCAGCTGGACGAGGCGATCCTGACGGCGCGCATGGACGACGACGTGCAGGTGATCATCCTGCGCGGCAAGGGAGAGAAGTTCTTCTCGGCCGGGGCGAACATCCAGATGCTGTCAGAGGTGACGCCTCGCTTCAAATACTTCTTCTGCCTGCACGCAAACGAGACGCTGAACCGGCTCGAGCACACGCCGAAGCTCGTCATCGCCGCGCTCAACGGCCACACGGTGGGCGGCGGGCTGGAGATCGCTATGGCCGCCGACCTGCGCGTCGCCTGCAAGGACAACGGCAAGATCGGCCTGCCGGAGGTGAACCTGGGAGTGCTGCCCGGCACCGGCGGCACGCAGCGTCTGTCGCGCATCCTGGGCAAGTCGCGCTCTATCGAGATGATGGTCACGGGCCGCACCTTCTCGTTCGACGAGGCCAAGGAGCTGGGCCTGGTGAACCAGGTGTTTCCCAAGGAGAGCTTCTGGAACGACGTGGTTGCCTACGCGAAGCAGTTCTGCGCGCCGGGTAAGGCTTCGAAGGCGGTGGGCAGCATCAAGCGCGCGGTCTGCTCGGGCATGGAAGTGCCGTTCGAGAGCGGACTCGCCATCGAGCGCGAGCTGCAGCAGCAGCTGTTCCAGAGCTCGGACGCGAGCGAGGGCCTGTCGGCATACGTCGAGAAGCGCCAGGCCGCGTTCACGGGCAAGTAAGTGCACACCGAGCTGTTCATAGGAAACGAGTGGCGGGGGGCCGCCTCGGGCCAAGTGCTCGAGGTGGTCAACCCGGCCACCGAGGAAGTCCTGGCCACCGTCCACGCGGCCGGTGAGGCGGACGTGGACGCCGCGGTGCAGGCCGCGCGGCGCTGCTTCGAGAGCGAAGAGTGGCGCGGGATCTCTCCGCGCAAGCGGGGTGCCCTGCTCCACCGTGCCGGCCAGCTGCTGCGAGAGCGGCGGCAGGAGATGGCCGAGCTCGAGACGCGGCAGAACGGCAAGACGCTGTTCGAGTCCAAGATCGACGTGGCCTCCACCGTCGAGACGCTCACCTACTACGGCGGCTGGGCCGACAAGCTGGACGGATCCGTCCTGCCGGTCGAGAGCCAGGACTTCGTCTACAGCGTGCGGGAGCCACTCGGCGTGGTCGGCGCGATCGTGCCGTGGAACTTCCCGCTCAACCTGGCGAGCTGGAAGTTCGCCCCCGCCCTGGCCGCCGGCTGCACCGTGGTGCTCAAGCCGGCCGAGGAGACGCCGCTCACCGCGCTGCTCATGGCCGAGATCATGCAGGAGGCAGGCTTCCCTGCGGGCGCCTTCAACGTGGTGCCGGGTGACGGTCCTACCACGGGCGCGGCGCTGGTGCGGCACCCGGGCGTGGACAAGATCGCATTCACCGGCTCCACGGCGGTGGGCCAGCAGGTGATGCGCGAGGCGGCCGGCACGCTCAAGCGAGTGACGCTGGAGCTGGGGGGCAAGAGCCCCAACATCATCTTCGCCGACGCAGACATCGACGCGGCCGTGAAGGGAGCCCAGAACGGGATCTTCTACGGCAAGGGCGAGGTGTGCGCTGCGGGATCGCGCCTGCTGGTGGAGAGCTCCGTGCACGACCAGGTCGTCGAGCAGCTGGCGGCGCGAGCCGCGCGGCTGGAGCCGGGCGATCCCATGGTGAAGGGCACCCGGCTGGGCGCGATCGCCTCCAAGCGGCAGCACGAGAAGGTCCTGTCGTATATCGACAGCGGAAAGCAGGATGCGACCCTCGTTGCGGGGGGCAGCGCCGCTCAGGTGAACGGCAAGGGCTACTTCGTCGAGGCGACCGTGTTCGACGGCGCCAGGCCGGGGATGAAGATCGTGGACGAGGAGATCTTCGGACCGGTGCTCGCGGTGGTCAGGTTCGACGACGTGGACGACGCCATCGGGCTTGCAAACGAGAGCGCCTACGGGCTGGCAGCCGGCATCTGGACTAAGGACGTGCAGAAGGCGTTCCGCGTGGCCCGCGCAGTGCGCGCGGGCACCGTTTGGGTCAACACGTACAACATGTACGACTCGGCCGCTCCGTTCGGCGGCTTCAAGGCGAGCGGCTTCGGGCGCGACCTGGGCCGCGAGGCGCTGGACGGCTACACCGATACCAAGACCGTGTGGATGGGACTCGGGTGAGCGACGCGCTCATTTGCTCAGCTGTGCGCACACCGGTGGGGCGCCATGGCGGTGCCCTGGCCGACGTGCGCCCCGACGACCTGGCCGCCGTGGCAGTCAGGGCGGCCGTGGAGCGCGTGGGCTTCGACCCCGCGGGCCTGGACGACGTGATCCTCGGCTGCGCCAACCAGGCGGGCGAGGACAACCGCAACGTGGCGCGCATGGCGGCGCTGCTGGCCGGCTTTCCGGTTAGCGTCCCGGGACAGACGGTGAACCGGCTGTGCGGCTCCGGGCTCCAGGCGGTGGCCAGCGCGGCACACGCGCTCAAGGCCGCCGAGGGCGACGCGTTCGTGGCGGGCGGTGTGGAGAGCATGACGCGGGCGCCGGCCGTGATGCTGAAGCGCGGCGCGGGCTGGCACCGCCGACTTCCCCTCATGGCAGATACCACGGTGGGCTGGCGCTTCGTGAACCCCAGCATGACCAAGGAATGGACGATATCCCTGGGCGAGACGGCCGAGGTGGTGGCACGCGAGTACGGCATCGCGCGCGACGAGCAGGACCGCTTCGCCCTGGAGAGCCAGCGGCGCGCCAAGGCCGCCATGGATGCGGGCCTGTTCGACGATGAGCTGGTGCCGGTTGAGGTGAAGGGCCGCAAGGGTGTATCACGCACCGTGACCGTGGATGAGCATCCGCGCCCCGACGTCACACTCGAGCAGCTGGGCTCTCTGGACCCGGCGTTCGCCGCCGACGGCACGGTCACGGCGGGCTCCTCCAGCGGCATCAACGACGGCGCCGCCGCACTGCTGGTACTCTCTGCGGAGCGCGCCGCGTCCGCGGGCGCCGCTCCGCTGGCCCGGGTAATGGCCACTGCCGTGGCGGGTGTCGAGCCCGACCGGATGGGCCTCGGCCCGATTCCGGCCACGCGCAAGGTGCTGGAGCGCACCGGGCTGGGCGTCGGCGACCTCGACCTGATCGAGCTCAACGAGGCGTTTGCCGCGCAGGCGCTGGCGTGCATACGAGAGCTCGAGCTCGACCCCGCGCGCGTCAACGTGTACGGCGGCGCCATCGCCCTGGGCCACCCGCTCGGGGCGAGCGGGGCCAAGGTCCTCACTACGCTGGTTCACGCTCTGCGGCGCACCGGCGGTCGCTACGGTCTGGCCACGATGTGCAGCGGCGTCGGCCAGGGCATCGCCATGGTGGTGGAGCGGCTGTGAGCGCGTACGAGTTCGTTTTGATCGATCAGGAGGGCGGGATCGCAACGATCACGCTCAACCGGCCCGACAAGCTGAACGCGTTCGCGGGCCGGATGCGCCAGGAGGTGGCCGCGGCGGTGAAGCAGGTCGCCGACGACGAAGCGGTGCGCGTTCTGGTCATTACGGGTGCCGGGCGCGCCTTCTGCGCCGGTGCCGACATCGACTACATGCGGAAGGTGTTCGGCGAGGAGGATTGGGAGAACGCCGCCGGGCTCGTTGAAGCGGGGCGCGCCGTGGTCAGCACCATCCGCGCGGTGGCCAAGCCCGTGATCGCCAGCGTGAACGGCGCGGCGGCGGGCGGCGGTGCCAACCTCGCGTTGGCCTGCGACCTGCGCATCGCGTCGGACCGCGCGTCCATCGGACAGACGTTCAGCCGCATCGGGGTGCACCCGGACTGGGGCGGCGCCTATTTCCTGCCGCGGCTGGTGGGACCCTCCAAGGCCCTGGAGCTGATGTTCAGCGGCGAGATGCTGGACGCGGCGGAGGCCCATCGCATCGGGCTGTTCAACCGGGTGGTGGCCCACGAGAAACTGGCCGAGGAGACCCGCGCGTGGGCGGAGATGCTGGCTGCAGGGCCCCCGAAAGCTCTCTCCCTCATGAAGCAGGCGGTGTACCAGAGCAGCGACCGCAGCCTCGCCGACATGCTCGAGCTCGAGCTGCGGCACCAGATGCAGTGCTTCCGGAGCGAGGATGCTAAAGAGGGCCTCGCGGCCTTCCTCGAGAAGCGCACTCCCCACTTCCGCGGGCGCTAGCCTTGGCTCTGGTCATCGCCCACCGGGGCGCTTCGGCCTACGAAACCGAGAACTCACTCGCCGCATTCCGCCTGGCGCGCGCACAGGGCGCCGACGGAGTCGAGCTGGACGTGCACGTTACCGCGGACGGAATGCCGGTCGTGCACCACGACCCCGTGGTGGCCGGGCAGTCGATAGCCGCTTCGCGCTGGGCCGACCTCGAAGGGATCGAGCTCGCCAACGGGGAGACACTTCCCACCCTGGTAGCGGCGCTCGACACGCTGGGAGCCGACCTCGGTGCCTACGTGGAGGTGAAGCACCTGGCCCCGGAGCATGACGGGGCCCTGTTAGAGGTGCTGCAGCAGTGCCCCGCCCCGGACAACTGCAGGGTCCACTCATTCGACCACGCGCTGGTCCGCCGACTCAGAGAGCGGAACGCGGGACTGCGTGTGGGCATCCTGGCGGTGGCGCGTCCCGTCAGTCCGTTCATCGCACTCGAGGATGCCCGCGCGGGCGTGCTGTGGCAGCAGGAGTCGCTTGTCGATGCGGCCCTGGTCGAGGGCGCGCACCAGAGGGGCTACTCCGTATTTGCATGGACGGTGGACGAGCCTGAGCGCATGCGCGAGCTTTTGGCCATGAACGTGGATGCAATCTGCTCCAACCGTCCGGACGTGGCGCGCGAGGTGGTGGGATGAAGCGCGTGGTCGTGATCGGTGCGGGCACGATGGGACACGGGATCGCTCAGGCGTGCGCGCTGGCCGGGTTCGAGACGCGGCTCACCGACACGAGGCCCGAGGCGCTCGCTCCGGCGGTGGAGCGCATCGGGGCCAACCTGGAAGGCGCCATCGAGCGGGGCAAGCTGAATGCCGATCAGGCCGGTGCGGCCCTGGAACTGGTGCGTCCGCTGGTAGATCTGGGAGCGGCAGCCGCGGGGGCCGACCTCGCCATCGAGGCGGTGATCGAGGACCCGGACGTGAAGCGCGCGCTGTTCGCCGCGCTGGACTCACTGGTCGGTCCCGAAGCAGTGCTCGCCACCAACACGTCGTCACTGTCGGTTGCGAGGATCGCGCAGGCCACCGAGCGCCCTGAGCGCGTTCTGGGCATGCACTTCTTCAATCCAGTCCACATCATGAAGCTGGTCGAGCTGGTGGTGCACGAGGGAACCGGCGAGGCCGCCCTCGGCGCCGCGCGAGCAGCGGCAGTCCAGATGGGCAAGGAGCCGATCGTCGTGCGCGACAGCCCCGGCTTCGCATCGTCGCGCCTCGGCCTCGTGATCGGACTCGAGGCCATGCGCATGCTCGAGGAGGGCGTCGCCAGCGCGGAGGACATCGACACGGCGATGCGCCTGGGCTACGGTCACCCGATGGGTCCGCTTGAGGTCAGCGATCTGGTCGGGCTCGACGTGCGGCTGGCAATTGCCGATTATTTGCACGGTGAGCTAGGCGGCAAGCGCTTCGAGCCGCCGGCCGTCCTGCGCAGCAAAGTGGAGGCCGGCGAGCTGGGGAAGAAAACCGGGAGGGGGTTCTACGAATGGCCAAGGAAAAAGTCCTCTTAGTCGATATTGCGGATCGCATCGCGACGGTCACCATCAACCGGCCGGACAAGCTCAACGCGCTCAACAAGGAGGTGCGCGAGGAGTTCGTTCGAGTATTCGACCAACTCAAGGACAACGACGAGGTGCGGGTGGTGATCGTGACCGGGGCCGGGGACAAGGCATTCGTTGCGGGCGCGGACATCCCCGAGTTCCAGGGCCGGGGTGGTGTGGACCAGCTCCACGTCACCAAGCGCTTCGGCATCTTCGAGGCGCCGGAGAAGTTGGCCAAGCCCGTCATCGCTGCGGTCAACGGGTTTGCCCTCGGAGGCGGCTGCGAGCTGGCCCTGGCATGCGACATCCGAATCGCCTCGGACAAAGCCAGGCTAGGCCAGCCTGAGATCAACCTCGGCATCCTCCCCGGGGGTGGCGGCACACAGCGCCTGCCCCGGCTGGTGGGCCTGGGGAACGCCTACAAGCTCCTCTACACGGGACAGATCGTGAAGGCCGACGAGGCGCTGCGCCTCGGCATGGTGGATGAGGTGGTGCCGCACGACGAGCTGCAGTCGCGCGCGCGCGAGCTGGCGGCCGAGATCGCTGAGAAGAGCCCGGTGGCGCTCGAGTTGATCAAGGATGCCGTGAGAGCCAGCGTCCGCACAGGGCTGGACGACGGTATGCGGCACGAGACCACGCTGTTCGGCCTGGCGTTCTCCTCCCAGGACAAGGAAGAGGGCGTGGCCGCGTTCCTGGAGAAGCGGAAGGCCGAGTTCCAGGGCAAGTGACGGCCGCACGCCCCGGCATCAGCGACCTTCACGTCCACATCCAGCCGTGGCGCGACCTCAAGCCCGAGGTTGCAGAGCAGATGCGCCGCGGCAAGGAGGACCACTGGGAGTGGCTCCTCGCCTTGATGGACGACCCCGGCGCGCTGCTGGAGGTGCTGGACCGCTCCGATGTGTGGCGCGTGGGGCTGGTGAACTACCCCAGCCCCGACCTGATGGGCTTCACCGACAGCACCAACGAGTTCGCCGCACGCTACGCGGAGGCGGCTCCCGAGCGTCTGCTCCCCTACGGGGGTGTGCACCCGCGCTTCACCACTGATCCCGAGGGCCAGGTCGAGGAGCTGCTGCAGCTCGGTATCCGCTGCCTCAAGATCCACCCGCCGCATCAGGTGTTCCCGGCCAACGCCTACACCATGGGCCTGGAGGCGCTGGGCCGCATATACCGGCGCTGCGAGGAGCGCGGCCTGCCGGTTCTGATCCACACCGGCACCAGCATCTTCCCGGGCGCACGCTGCAAGTACGGGCGTCCGATGGAGCTGGACGACGTGGCGCTCGACTTCCCTGACCTCAGGATCGTCATGGCGCACGGCGGACGCCCGCTGTGGATGGACGAGGCGTTCTTCATCCTGCGCCGGCACCGGAACGTGCACCTCGAGCTGTCGGGCATACCGCCCAAGAAGCTGCTGGAGTATTTCCCGCGCATCCAGGAA
Source organism: Gemmatimonadota bacterium (assembly GCA_039586895.1). Classification (GTDB taxonomy): domain Bacteria; phylum Gemmatimonadota; class Gemmatimonadetes; order Gemmatimonadales; family GWC2-71-9; genus WVYX01. Next base: position 26,712 of record JBDHJM010000020.1, read on the forward strand.
ATCGGAGACCGCGTGGTGTGGGGCACCGACTGGCCCAGCCCCGGCGTGCACGACCTGCGGCGTAACCTGGACCAGTTCCTGGCGCTGCCCCTGCCGGACGCATTCAAGGACTCCGTGACCCGGACCAACCCGCTCGAGCTCTACCCCGTGCGATGATGCGCCGCGCCGTGATGGTCCTCGGGCCCGTCGCATTCCTCCTGACGGTGCTGCTCCCCGCCCCCGAGGGGATTCCCGAGGCCGCATGGCGCGTGGCGGGCCTCGCGGGGTGGATGGCGGCGTGGTGGCTCACCGCGGTGGTGCCCCTCGAAGCCACTGCCCTGCTGCCGATCGTGCTGCTGCCGCTCACGGGCGTCGTTTCGCTGGGCCGCGTCACGCGCTCCTACGCCGACCCGGTGATCTTCCTGTTCTTGGGGGGCTTCTTCCTGGCGGCCACGCTCGAGCGCTGGAACCTGCACAAGCGGCTCGCGCTGGCGACCGTACGCGCCGTCGGTACCGACCAGCGGCGTGTGGTGCTCGCGTTCATGATCGCCGCGGCCGTGGCCAGCATGTGGATCTCGAACACGGCCACCGCCATCATGATGCTCCCCATCGCGCTGGCCATCGTGGGGCGGCCTCCCAAGGGCGGCGTCGAGGGCAGGGGCGGCTTTCCCACCGCCCTCATGTTGGGCGTGGCCTACGGCGCCACCATCGGCGGTGTCGCAACGCTGATAGGCACGCCCCCCAACGCGATCTTCGCCGGCGCCGCGCGCGAGCTGCTGGGACGGGACGTGAGCTTCGCCGAGTGGATGGCGCTGGGGCTGCCGGTGGCGGTGGTGATGCTGGCTGGCTGCTGGCTGCTGCTGGTCGCGCTGTTCCGGGTGCGCGGCGTGGTCGCCGGGCTGGAAGAGATGCTGGAGCGCGAACGCCACGCGATGGGGCCGCTGTCGGGCGGCGAGCAGTTCGTGCTGAGCGTGTTTGCGCTAACCGCCCTCGCCTGGGTGCTGCGGGCGCCCAAGACGGTAGGCGGCGTACGTATTCCGGGCCTCGAGGACCTGCTGCCCGGCATATCCGACCCGGTGATAGCCATCGCGGCGGCACTGCTCTTGTTCGTGATGCCGCTCAAGGGCCAGCGCCACAAGGTGGCGCTGGACTGGGAGTCGGCCGCCCGAGTCCCGTGGGGCATTCTGCTGCTGTTCGGGGGCGGACTCGCACTCGCGGGTGCGTTCGAAGCGAGCGGGCTGTCGCAGTGGGTGGGGGCCCAGCTGGGCTCGCTGCGGGGACTTCCCCTGCCGGTCGTCGTGCTGGCCACCGCGGGACTCTTCGTGCTGCTAACCGAGCTCACCAGCAACACAGCCTCCTCGGCCTTGGGGATGCCGCTCATCGCCGGCGTGGCACAGGGCCTCGGTCTGCCGGCCCTGCCGCTGATGGCAGCGGTGGCGGTCTCGGCATCCATGGCGTTCATGCTCCCGGTGGCCACACCGCCCAACGCGATAGTTTTCGGCAGCGGCTGGATCCGACCCGGCCAGATGGCGCGCGCCGGCGTCGGCCTCAACGTCATTGCGGTGCTGATCACGACCATCGCAATCACGATCTTCAGTGCTCTGAAAGGCGGATGACGACAAGACCATGACAAACAGCGACGAGAAATTGGTAGAGGTGGCGAACTTCCGCACCAAGATCGAGGCGGAAACTGCTGCGGGTTTGCTGCTCAGCGAGGACATCCCGTATCTCATTCAGTCGCGCGAAGGCGCTCAACTGGGCCCCGGGCCGGCCGGCGCGAGCATCATGGTGCGGCCGGAGGATGCAGAACGCGCACGGCAGGTCCTGACCGACGCGGGCACCATCGGCGACGAGTCGTGAGCTCCGAGCGTGTCCTGGCGGCGCTGGGCGCTGCCTCGGGACTGATCGCGGTCGCCGCCGGTGCGTTTGGCGCCCACGCGCTGCGCGCGCGTCTGCCGGAGGACCTGCTGGCAGTGTTCGAGACCGGGGCGCGCTACCAGATCTACCACGCCCTGGCGATCCTCGGTGCCGCTCTGGCGTATTCCCGGTGGGGCGGCACGCAGTTCATCGCCGCCGGATGGCTGTTCGTAGCGGGTACGGCCGTGTTCTCGGGCAGCCTGTACATGCTGGCGCTCACCGGCGCCCGCTGGTGGGGCGCGGTGACGCCGCTCGGCGGGCTCTGTTTCCTGGCCGGCTGGGCGCTGCTCGCCTGGGGCGCTCTCGCGGGCGGCCGCTGAGGGTGCGCCGCCGCCTCACGGCCGCGGAGCGCCGCGTGATCGCGCGTTGCCGCACTCCCCTGCTCACCCAACGCTGGATCAAGTCACTGCACTACAACTGGGAGCGCAGCGGAGACACCCTGCGCTCGTTCCGCGGCGTGGTGCGCCACGGGCAGGCGCACTGCCTCGAGGCGGCTCTGGCGGCCGCTACGGTCCTCGAAGCGCACGGGTTTCCGCCGCTGCTGCTCGATCTCGAGTCGCGGGATCATCTCGACCACGTGCTGTTCGCGTTCCGGGCGGGCGGGCGCTGGGGGGCAGTGGCCGGATCGAGGGACGTCGGCCTGTGGGGCCGCAAACCGGTGTTCCGCACCATCGAGGCCCTGGCGCGCAGCTATTACGAGCCGTACATCGACCTCACCGGCCGCATCACGGCGTGGGCACTGGTCGACCTGCGGGACCTGGATCCCTACGACTGGCGCCTCTCTCCCCGCAACGTGTGGAAGGTCGAGCGGTTTCTGATCGATGCCCCGCACCGCCGGATGCCGACCTCCTACCGGCGTTATATTCGACTGCGCGAGCGGTATCGGGAGTTCATCAAGACGCACGACCCGCGTGACACGCCGTTCACGCGCGGCCGCCGCAACTGGATGTGAGGGACGATGAGCCAGACGGTGTACCTCAACGGAGCGTACCTGCCTCTGGAGGAGGCGCGGATTTCCCCTGAGGACCGGGGCTTCCTCTTCGGCGACGGCATCTACGAGGTGGTGCGTGCCTACGGCGGCGCGTTCTTCGAGCTGGATGCCCACCTGGAGCGCATGCGCCGCGGCCTTGCAGCACTGCGTATCGGCGGCGTGGACGTGCCGGGCCTCGCGACCGTGGCAGGGTCCCTGCTCGAGCGCAATGGGCTCGCCGGCAGCGACGTGCTCGTCTACATGCAGGTGACGCGCGGGGCCGCCAGGCGCGGGCACGCGTTCCCGCAGCCGCAGCCGGCGCCGACCGTCTACGCTGCGCCCACCGAGTTCCGTCCCAAGGCGGACCCGGCACACGGCGTAGCGGTGGTCACTGCCGCCGACCAGCGCTGGACGCGCTGCGACATCAAGACCACTGGACTGCTGGCCAACTGCATGGCCCTGCAGGACGCGGTGGAGGCGGATGCGACGGAGGCCCTGCTGGTGCGCGACGGAGTCGTGCTGGAGGGCACGCACACGAGCTTCTTCGGAGTCTTCGAGGGCGTGGTGCGCACGGCGCCCGCCTCCAACTACATCCTGCCCAGCATCACGCGGCGAGTCGCCCTCGAGCTGTGCGAAGAGCACCGTATCCCGTCGCTGGAGGCGCCGATATTCGCCCATGAGCTGGGCGCGGCCGACGAGCTGTTCCTGGCCGGCACCACGATGGAGATCATGCCCATCGTGCAGGTGGACGGCGGTCCGGTGGGGGACGGGCGCCCCGGTCCGGTGGCGGGCCGGCTGCTCGAGCTGTTCCACAGCCGCACTCCAGGAGCGGTGTAACCGGGCCCGCGCGGCCGCCGTAGTGACTCTCGATGCCTGATACCGAACGCTGCTCCCGCTGCGGACACCCGCTGGAGATCCTCTCCAAGCCGGTGCGCCGCCTGCGCTGGTCCCGCTATTGGTGGGACGGCATGAAGAGCCTGCTGACCGGGCCGATGAAGCAGTGCGGGCAATGCGGCGCGATCTACTCCAACGAGGGTCAGCTCGTCGCCGCCGGCGCCATCGAGACCGAGGCCGAGCAGAGGCTCAACCTGTACCGCAAGGACATGGCGTTCCTGCGCGACAGCTTCGCGGGGATCTCGGTCGCGGCGGGCGTGGCAGTGTGGTGGCTGCTGTCTGGGGGCGAGTCGCTCGAGCTGGCCCGGGCCATCGTAGCGGGTTCGGTGGGCGGTGCCGCGCTGGTTCCGTTCTTCTACTTCGGCCGCAAGGCGCGGCTCGCGAGGCGCGACCTCAAGCAGCTGCGCCAGGCGCGCCGGTCGGGCCACATCCTGAAGCAGGGCTCCTAGGCGCGCACGTCAGGGCTGCGGCACCCAGCGCAGCCTGGTACCCTCGCCCCGCAGCCCCTGCACCGGCTGCGGTGTACCCTGTCCGTCGCGTCCCAGCACGTAGACCCGGTCCCCGTCACCCGCCAGCCTGAACGCGACCTGCTCGCCGTCGGGCGACCACGCAGGTGACCCCTCTACCGCAGCTGGGAGCGGAACAACGACCGGTGCGGTGTTGGGGCGCAGGTCGCCGAGAGCGAGCGCGGCTCCGTCCTGCGCCACGCAGGCCAGCCTGCCGCCATCCGGCTCCCAGCTCACAGCGAAGGCGGCGCCGCACCACTCGATGGTCGTGGCGCTGCCGTCACCAACCGTCAGCAGCACCAGCTCGTATCCCTGCGCGATCCGCCGCAGTGCGAGGATCCGGTCGCCCGATGGGGAGATCTGCGAGGTAGCCGGATCGAAGCTGCCGTCGGCTCCCCACCCGGCGAGGCCGGCAGCCGGATCCATGACTCCCACCGAGTCGATCGCAACGGCCCAGCTGCCCCCGCCCTCCAACGCGGCCGCGCCGCCCGGGCCTCCGTTCCGCAGTGCGTCGACCACCGCCACCCCAGTCACGCCGAGTGCGATGACGGCCGCGGCGCCGCCCAACGGCACGGCCCAGCGCATCCATTCGCGCTCCGAGCCCGGGCGCTCCACCTGCTCCAGCCAGCGCCGCGGCGACTGGCGGCCCGCGAGCACCGAGCGGAGCATCATGTCCAGCTCCGCCCGAATCCGCTCAGGCATGGCATCGATCACGGCCCGCAGTGTCTCGCGCGCCGACTCTTCGCCCACGGCTCGATCGGCCGCGGCCGCGGCGCGCGCAGCGTTGCGCGCAGCGCGCTCGGCGTCACCGGTGGCGCCGGCGTGGTGTGCTGCCACGGACCACTCTGCGCTGCGCCCCATTCGCGCCGCCTCTTCGGCCAGGTCGGCGGCGCGCTCGTGGAATGCCCGCACGTCGGAGTCCGGTACTCGGCGCAGGGCGGCTGCCGCGAGCTCATCATGCAGCACGAGAGGCAGACCGCTCTGCCGCCCGATGAGCCGGCGCCGCTGCAGCGCGCCCAGTGAGCTCTCCACCACCTCAACCTCGCTTCCGGTGAGGTATGCGAGGTCCGCCACCGCCGTCTCGCGCTCGCGCACCGCCAGCGCTGCGAACACGCGTAGCGGATGCTCGCCGATCATCTCGAGGCGCTTCTCCAGGATCGCATCGGTGGTCGTGGGCACGGGCAGCGCGCTGCTGGGTGAGAGCAGTGTCCCGCTCAGGACCCACTCCCCGTCCTCTACCTGCAGCTCCCCCGCGTCGTACAGCGCTTTGAGCAGCTCCAGCACGTAGAACGGCACGCCGGCGGTGTTCTGCACGACGCGCTCCGCCAGGTGCCAGCCGCTGTCCTCCGCAGGCAGCTTGGCGATGGACCCGATGAAGTGCCACACGTCGGTCACGTCGAGCGGCGTGAGCCCCACTTCCATCACGATTCCGGTGCTGGTGACCTCGCGCAGAGCTCGCCCGGTCTCGGTCACGCGCGCCACGTCCCGCGCCGTGATCATCAGCAGCATGTGAATCGAGCGTGCCTTGCGCGCCAGGCGGTGCACGAATCCGACGGTGGCGGGGGTGGCCCGGTCCAGGTCTTCGATTATCAGGACCAGCGGCAGCTCCTCGGCAAGCGCCGCATACGCGTCGATCATCGCAGTCGAGAGGGCTTCCCGTGGGATCGGCGCGTGGCGCGGCGTCACAGTGGAGCTGAAGCGGGTCGCGATCTCGGGGATGAACGCTCCCAGTACCTCGAGGGACGAGGGAGACGCGGCCGACAGGCCCGGGCTCATGTGTGCTTCCCGCAGCATCTCCAGGAAGGGCGCCAGCGGGTCCGACTGCTCCACCGTGTAGCAGGCGGACGTGAGCACCATGCATGGGTCGCGCTGGACGCGGCGCTCCAGGTCGCGGGTCAGCCGGGTCTTGCCGATGCCGGCCTCTCCGGAAATGAGAACCGCCCCGCCTTCGCCGTGCAGCGTACCCTTCCAGCGGTCGACGACGGAACGGAACTGCGCCGCCCGCCCCACCAGCTCGGGATGGCGCGGGAAGCCGCGCGACTGGCGCCGGTCCGGGATCGCCGCGGGAGAAATGGCTCGGTGCAGCGCGTCCTCGACGACCTGAGGAATCCGCTCACCGTGAATCTCCGCGGCCACGCGCCGCACTTCCTCCGCTGCGGCCTGGGCGCGAACCTCGTCGCCCGCAAGCGCCAGCAGCTCCACCAGCTTGATGCGGGGCTCCAGGTCGAACGGATCGCGCTCGATGAGCCGCGAGGAGTACTGCGCCGCGTCTCCCCAATTGCCGGCGTCCACCGCAGCCGCCACCAGGCTCTTGAGCAGCTGGCGCCACTCGGCAGCGAGCTGTTGCCGCATTCCCTCGGCCCACTGCTCGAACTCGCGCGCGCCCGACAGCGCCACGTTGGAGAGGAAATCGGTCTCGTACAGCTCGTGCGCCTCCAGCAGCCGTCCCTGGGCCAGCAGGGATCTGAAATGCTCCACGTCGTAGGCCAGGTTCTCCTTCTGGAGCGCGAGTACCTCGTCGCCGCTCAACAGCTCCCGGTCGGTGCCGTGGCGGATCTGATACACCACCTGACGCAGGGCCTGGCGCGCATCGTGCGGCGATGAGCCCTCCCACAGCAGGCCGATGAGCTCTTCGCGGGTCGCCCGGGCCTGCGGCCGGGAGGCGAGGTAGATCAGAACCGCCAGCTGCTTGGAAAAACGCAGGCACTCCTTGGCCTCCCGGCGCTCACCGAGGGTGAGCCCGGGGGTGCGGGCCAGGGTGCGGAGATAAAACCGTGCCATTGGGTCGGGAGTCAGGCTCTCGTTAGCAAGCCGTTGTTGTGCAATCGATTCACGCCCCTCTCACGAGAGGCTTGTAGCGAAAGGTGCGCCCCAGGGGACTCCAGTCAAGTCATTCTGGGAATCGGAGGTCAAGACGGGACAGGGAATGCGGAGGCGTTGGGTGGTAGTGGCCGGGGGTGCTTTGGTCATCCTGGCCGGTTTCGCCACCGGGTGCGCATCCAAACGAACTCAGGTCGCTTATTGGGACCGTGTGAGCCGGCTCGACTGCCAGTACGGCACCGAGACAGTCAGGGACACCGTGGTCGTGACCGGCGCTGACGGCAACCGTTGGGCCCTCGAGCGGCGCCGCACGCGCTGCTCCGACGTCGCCGCCCCCTAGGCGACCGAAGCCTATCGGAAAGCCGTGACGGTGTGAGCCCCAGCCGCCTCCGGGCGCCGTGCGTCCAACACCCCTCCGGCGGGGAAAACAAGAGGGCGGCGGGTCCCCTGTGACCCGCCGCCCTCAGACCTTTGCTGGAGCCAGCGCCTAGGCGACTGCCTCCGCCGGGTACACGCTCACGCGCATCCGCTTCTTGTTGTGGTGCTCGAACTTCACCACGCCGTCGATCAGCGCGAACAGGCTGTCATCGCTCGCCCGCCGCACGTTGCGGCCCGGGTGGAACTTGGTGCCGCGCTGCCGCACCAGGATGTTCCCCGCCCGCACTGCCTGGCCGCCGAAGCGCTTCACGCCCAGGAATTTGGGCTGCGAGTCGCGCCCGTTGCGGCTGGAGCCTACGCCCTTCTTATGCGCCATTTCGTGCTACCCGAGCTTGAGGTCGGTGATCTTGATCTCTGTGAACGGCTGCCGGTGACCGGTCTTGCGCCGGTAGTTCTTGCGTCGCTTGAAACGGAAGACGAAAATCTTGTCGTCACGCCCGTGGCGCACGATCTGGCCCACCACCTTGGCCCCCGTCACGGTGGGCTGGCCGGCCTTGATCTTCTTGCCGTCGCTGGCCAGCAACACATCGTCGAAGGTGACCTTGCTGCCGGGCTCCCCCGCCAACTTGGGGACCTGGAGCGTGACACCCTTCTCCGCACGGAACTGCTGTCCGGCCGCCTTGAAAATCGCGTATGACATAGACGCTAACGGTACCCAGGACAGATGGTTGGGTCAAGTGCCGCAGTAGAGCCCCTAAGCCACTGCGTACCGCTCGGTTACGTCCCTTCCCGCGGGCTGCGCCATGAGCCGGAACTCGTCGATCCGCGTGATCGGATCGTCCTTGAGCTCCAGGTCTATCCCCGTGGTCTGCGATGTCTCCTTCAGGAAGCCGGGCTCCTGCTCCATCAAGTACAGAGCCACCTCGGGATGCACCCGGACGGTGAGACGGCGCTCCTTGCGCTCGCCCGCCACCCGGGCCAGTGACCGCTCCAGCCGCCGCATCACCACCTCGGGCCGGAACACGCGGACAATCGTCGGCCATGGAGTCCCACAGTGACGGCCTCACCCGCTGACGCGTCATCTCTATCAGGCCGAGCTGGGAGACCTGGAACGCGCGAGTGCGTGCCCGGTCGCGCCCCAGGTGGGTGCGCAGCTCGTGCAGCACCTTGTCGCGGTTGCCCTGTGACTCCATGTCGATGAAGTCGATCACTACGATCCCGCCCAGGTCCCGCAGCCGCCCCTGGCGCGCTATCTCCCGGGCGGCCTCCAGGTTGGTGCGCAGGATGGTCTTCTCGGGATCCTGCTTGCCGGTGTAGCGGCCGGTGTTCACGTCGATCGACACCAGCGCCTCGGTGGGCTCGATGATCAGGTAGCCCCCCGTGGGCAGGTCCACGCGCTTGTCGAACAGCTCCCGGATCTCGGTTTCCAGGTCGTACTTGTCGAACAGCGGCGTGCTCTGCTTGTACAGACTCACCCGGTCGGCCAGCTCCGGCTCGACGCCCTTGAGGTACTGCCGGATCTCGCTGTGGACGTCCCTCGAATCGACGATGACCTGATCGACCTTGTCGCTGAACAGGTCGCGGATGATGCCGCTGGTGAGCGACGTCTCCCTGTGCACCAGCGTGGGCACCCTGAGCCGGACGAAGTGGGCCTTCCGCTTCACCTTCTTCCAGAGCGCCAGGAGCGACTTCATCTCCCGCTTCACCTGCGCTTCGGTGAGATCCTCGGCCACCGTGCGCACGATGAGGCCGCCAGCGTCCCTGGGCTTGAGCTTGGACAGCATCTCGCGCAGCCGCGCCCGCTCACTGCGGCTGTCGATCTTGCGGCTCACCCCGATCTTCGAGGCGAACGGCATGTACACCAGGAAGCGCCCTGCGAGGGATATCTGCCGAGTGACCCTGGGGCCCTTGGTGCTGATGGGCTCCTTGGTGACCTGCACCAGGATCGACTGGCCGCGTTTGACGTGGTCCTGGATGTTGGGGAGGCCGCGCTGGTTCCGGTTGTTGCGTCCGGGGCGTTCGTCCTCGTCGTCGTCCTCGTCGGGCTCGACCAGGTCGGACGCGTGCAGGAAGGCGCTCTTGTCCAGCCCGATGTCTACGAAAGCCGCCTGCATCCCCGGCAGTACTGCGTCGACCTTGCCGAGGTAGATGTTCCCTACTGTGCGGCGAATCTCCGGGCGATCATGCAGGAGTTCGACGAGACGGTCGTCCTCCAGAATGGCCACGCGCGTCTCGCGCTGGCCTGCGTCGATCAGAATCTCGCGTTTCAAGTTTCTCTGCTCCGGCCCCCGCGAGCGGTCGCGAAGCGGAAGTCCTTTCCGCCGCGGCCGCCGCGCCGAGCCTCTGACTGTGGATCGGCGGTGTCCCGACCCCCCTGGGCCGGGTCGCCGCTTCTCTGCCGTATTGTGCTGCGAGCTGCGCGCCCCCGCGGGCCGGCGCGGGCGCCGTGTGGCGCCCCCCGGTCACCGGGAGCTGCGAGATCACACTCAAGTGGCGCTGCAACATGACGCTGTAAGGATATATAGGATGGGCATTTAGGTCAACTGCCCCGCAGCACACTGGCCGCGGCTCCGGAGCCGTGTATCATTGCTGCCGCCCCCAGAGTGCCGAGCCGAGCGCCGATGCCCGAGAAAACCGATCCCCAAGCCCTGGCAGACGGAGGCGCCCCCGCGACTCCGGAGGACCTATTCCGGCGCCTCGGAGAGCTGGGCATCGAGACCTCCACCATGGAGCACCCTGCGGTGTTCACCGTGGAGGAGGCGCGCGAGGCCCGGGGACCGATACCGGGCTGCCACACCAAGAACCTGTTCCTGCGCGACAAGAAGGGCCGCCGCATGTGGCTGGTGGTGTGCCGCGAAGACCGGGCGGTGGACCTGCGCCAGCTGGCGCTGCGCGTGGGGGCCAGCGGCCGGCTCTCGTTCGGCAGCGCCGAGCGCCTGATGAAGTACCTGGGAGTGACGCCGGGCGCCGTGAACCCCTTCGCGGTGATAAACGACCACGGCGGTGCCGTGCGGGTGGTGGTCGACCGGGCCATCCTGGACGACCCGCCCCTCAACTTCCACCCCCTTGTTAACACGATGACGACGTCGATCGGCGCCGACGACTTCCTGCGGTTTCTCTCAGAGGAGAAGCACGAGCCCAAGCTGATCGACTTCGGGCACCTGGTTACGTAACCGGCGGTTGTTCAGCCCGTCACTTCGACCAAGTCGCCCAGCAGCTCCCGCGCGATCACGATGCGCAGGATCTCACTGGTTCCCTCCCCTATCTCGCCCACCTTGGCATCGCGGATCATGCGCTCCACCGGATACTCGGTGGTGTAGCCGTAGCCGCCGTGCAGCTGGACCGCCTTGGTGGTGGCGCGCATCGCCAGCTCCGAGGCGAACAGCTTCGCCATGGCCGCTGCCTTCTTGTACGGTTCGCCGTTCTGGCGCAGCCACGCCGCGTGATATACGAGGTGGCGTGCAGCTTCGATCTCCGTGGCCATGTCGGCGATCTGGAAATGGACGCCCTGGAACGAGGCGATGGGGCGTCCGAACTGCTTGCGCTCAGACGTGTATTTGATGCACTCGTCCAGCGCGCCCTCCGCCAGCCCAAGTGACAGGGCGGCTACCCCGATGCGGCCGTCGTCGAGCGTCTTGAGGAAATTCACGAATCCCTTGCCCCGGGCGCCAAGCATGTTCTCCTTGGGCACCTCGGCGTCCTCCAGAATCAGCTCCCGGGTGTCAGAGGCCCGCCACCCCAGCTTGTCCTCCTTCTTGCCCGCCGTCACTCCCGCAATCTTGGGGAGGGAGGCATCGTGCCCCACGCCCACCTGCTGACACCGCTCCAGGTCCACCGTGTCCTTGGTGACGATGAACGAGGTGATTCCGGCGTTGCGCTTCTTGGGGTTGGGATCGGTGCGCGCCGTGATCACGAAGATCTCGCCCACACCGGCGTGGGTGATGAAGATCTTCGAGCCGTTGATGACGAAGTGGTCACCCTTCTCGACCGCCGTCGTCTCTGTTCCCCCGGCGTCGGAGCCTGCACCCGGCTCGGTGAGACCGAACCCGCCAAGCACCTGCCCGCCGGCCAGCAGCGGCACGTAGCGCTGCTTCTGCTCGTCGTTGCCGAAATAGACTATCGGTGAGGTACCCAGGGTGGTGTGTGCCGACACCGTGATGGCGTGGCTGGCGTCCACCCGCGCCAGCTCTTCCACCACCAGGATGTAGGAGAGGTAATCCATTCCCGCGCCGCCCAGGTCCACGGACCAGGGCGCGCCCATGAAACCCAGCTCGCCCATCTTCTGCACGTTCTCCCACGGGAACTTGGCATCCAGGTCGTATTCCCTAGCGATGGGGCGGATCTCCTGGTCGGCGAAGTCGCGGACTATCTCCCGCACCTGCTGGTGGTCCTCCGTTATGTACGGCGAGTCGCTCATCTACTCCATCCCCTTGGGTGGCGAGAAGATCGCCTTCCAAATCACCGCCTCCCGCGCGTTCGCCGGCGAGAAGCGCCCCTCGCGGCGCAGCACGCGCGCCGGTTTGGAGTCCTCCACGTAGCGCTCGTGGAACCGCTCGTGACTCGCGGCGCGGTCCGGCTCCAGACTCTCGAGCGACTGCGGCTGCACGTCCACCTCTTCCAGGGTCACCGGTTGGGGCGGCTCGGGTGGGGACGCTTCGGCCCGGGTCACCTCAGGCAGCTGCTCGCTCAGCATGTCGAAGATCTGCTGCGCCAGATTGTGCCGCTCGCCGGGGCCTGTAGGCTCGGCGAGCGCTTCCCGCGCAGGCTCGCTGCGCGGCGGGACCCGCCGTTGCACCGGTTGCTCAACCGGCTGCTGCGGTTGCCGCTGCGGGAGCTGCCGCCGCTGCTGCTGCCCCTGCTGCTTCTTCTTCTTGCTGCCGCCTGCCAGCAGCGAGAAGAAGACAACCGCCAGGAAGATGATCAGCTCGACGAAGTCGCCCACGTCGCTTCCCTAGCTGGCGCCGGGCTCGTCGCCCTTGGCGATGCTGCGGCGCATCTGGGTGTCGCTATCGATGTTGTGGTAGCGCACGTAGTCCATGACGCCGAGGTTGCCCTGGCGGAAAGCCTCCGCCATCGCGAGCGGCACCTGGGCCTCCGCTTCCACAACGCGAGCCCGCATCTCCTGCGTGCGCGCCTTCATCTCCTGCTCCGACGCCACCGCCATGGCGCGCCGCTCTTCGGCCTTCGCCTGCGCGATCCGCTTGTCCGCCTCGGCCTGGTCGGTCTGCAGCTCCGCACCGATGTTCTTGCCCACGTCCACGTCGGCGATGTCGATGGAGAGGATCTCGAACGCCGTCCCGCTGTCGAGGCCCTTGGCGAGCACCGTCTTCGAGATGTCGTCAGGGTTCTCGAGCACCGCTTTGTGCGAGACGGCCGAGCCGATCGTGGATACGATGCCCTCTCCCACTCGTGCGAGGATGGTCTCCTCGCCGGCGCCCCCGACCAGCCGGTCGATGTTGGCCCTCACCGTCACACGCGACAGGGCGATGAGCTGAATGCCGTCCTTGGCCATCGCAGCGACCTTCGGCGTCTGGATCACCTTGGGATTCACCGAGACCTGCACCGCCTCCTGCACGTCACGGCCGGCGAGGTCGATGGCGGCGGCCTTCTGGAACGAGAGCTCGATTCCCGCCTTGTCCGCGGAGATGAGTGCGCGCACTACCCGGTCCACCTGACCGCCTGCCAGATAGTGCGCCTCGAGGTCATTCACCTGGAGCGTCAGGCCCGCCTTGGTGGCGGCAATCAAGGGGCGCACCACGGCAGGCGGACTCACCTTCCTCAGGCGCATCCCCACCAGCGTGCCCAGTCCGATACGCACGCCCGAAAACCAGGCCTCTATCCACAGGCGGACCGGTATGAAGTTGAGCAGGAGCCCCAGCAGGATGACCGCGACAACGAACAGGGCTACGACCAGCCACCCTCCCAACTGCGCCAATTCGTTCATCGAGCGTGCCTCTCTTCCCGTTATGCGCCGGGCTCGTCGCCGATAGGCTCGACGACGTGCCTGTAACTCTCGGATCTTATGATGCGGACCGGGCGGCCCTTGGCCACGAAGCCCACGTCGGATACCACGTCCAACCGCTCATCGCCGATCTGGATGGTCCCGGAGGGCCGCAGGTCGGTGAGCGCCACTCCCTCCAGGCCAATGAGGTCGCCGCGTGACGTGCCGGCTATATAGCCGTGCTCCTTGTCAGTGGCGGCCTTGAGGAATATGCCCCGGGTGCGGCGGCTGGACGGCAGGTGTCGTACCAGGGCGTAGACGGCAGCAACCACGATCATGGCGGCTGCGAACAGTACTCCGCTGGCCCGGGTCACGTCGCTCCACGTGGGCAGGTTGCCGATCAGCGCCAGGAAGATCGCCGACCCGATGCACAGGACTGCGATGAGGCCCGCGATGCCGAACCCCGGCACCACGAACACCTCGAAGCCGAGCGCCACCAGCCCGACCGACAGCAGGATGATCTCCTCCCATCCAGCCAGGCCGATGATCAGGTGGCTGCCGAAGAACGCTCCCAGAGACAGCAATCCCACGGCTCCCGCGAGCCCGAACGACGGCGTCTTGATCTCGATGAGGATCCCGAGGGTGCCTATCGAGAGCAGCAGGGGGGCCACGAAGGGATTGGACAGGAAGCGCACCAGCCGCTCCGCCCAGTTGATCCCCACCGTGAGCACGTCGGCGTCCGCCAGGTCGTGCCGCTCGAGCAGCGCGTCGAGGCCTTCCACCTCGGCCGCCGCCACCTCGAGCTCGACTGCCTCTCCGGCAGTGAGGGTGAGCAGCTTGCCCGCCTCGACCACTCCTTCGACCTCGATTTCTTCGTCTACCATTGACTCGGCGATGCGCGGATCGAGTCCACGCCGCTCTGCCAGTGCGCGCATCTCGCTCCGCATCGCGCTCACGATCTTCTCGGGTGCCTTCTGACCCGATCCCGTCACCGGCGTAGCCGCCCCAATGGACGATGCCGGGACCATGTAGATCGAATCGGCTGCGAGCGCGATTATCGCGCCGGCGCTCCACGCGTGCGTGTTGACCAGCGCAAAGACGGGCACGCCGCTCCCCGTCACCGCCTTGACGATCTGCTGGGCCGCATCGATGCGCCCGCCCGGAGTGTCGATGTCCAGCACGATCGCCGCCGCACCGTCCGCCTGCGCTTCGGTTATGGCGCGGGCAATGTAGGGTGCGAGGCCGAGCTCGATGGTGCCCGTGACCGGGATACGATATACGAGTGGCTGCTGTGCCAGCGCCGCGGTCGAAGGCGCGGCGAGGGCAGCACAGATCAACACAATGCGCCAGCGGTTCACTGCAACCCCCGCGTAAGTGTTCGTATTGGAAGTTAGGTACGGGACGGACCCCGGGAAAGCGCTCCGCGTGATGGTCCGGCCTTGCGCCGGGGATACACGCAAGGTGGGTATAAAGTCGCTGCGGCTTGCTGAGCTCGGGCGTTGCGTGGTCCCGCTCGTCCCCTCCCGACGAGATTACTTGCCTGGCGGCAAGGCGCTCAGCAAACCGCAGTGCTGTTTTCCGCCAGCAAAAGGAGGAAGAATCGTGCCACCGCGGTGGTCCGGGTCAAGTGACTGTGCAGCAATATGTTACGACTGTCCGGGCGGTCAGTCCGCGACCCCCTGTGACCGCTTTTCGGCACGCCCACTCGCATTTTGGGACACCCCTACACGGTCCCTCCGGATTCCCGGGCCGCAGCCGTCACACCCGCTGCACCGAGCCAGACGCTCACCGAGGTAGCTCAGCAGCACGCGCCTGCGGCAGCCGCGGGTGTGCACGTAGCGCCGCATGGTGGCGAGCGCACGCCTCCGCGCCTCGCGCTGCGCCGGCGAGGCGGCGCGATCCACCCCCGCCAGCTTGGCGGCGAGCATTAGATCACCTTTGGACCACAGCATGACGCAGCGGGCAGGCAGTCCGTCGCGGCCGGCCCTGCCGGCTTCCTGGAAGTACGCCTCCGGACGGGGCGGCACGCCCATGTGGGCCACCAGGCGCACGTCCGGCTTGTCGATGCCCATGCCGAAGGCGTTGGTGGCCACCATGACGCGCGTGCGCCCGTCCAGGAACCGGGCCAGCAGTCCGCGGCGGGACGCGGCTGGGAGTGCCGCGTGGTACGGCAGCGCTGCGAACCCCCACTCCCGTAGCACTGCTGCCACGCCGTCGGCCTGGTTCCGGGTCGGCACGTACGCTATCGCGCTGCCGGTCGCCGCCCGGAGCAGGCCGACCAGCACGCGAAGCGGTGCCGAGTTGTCGCCGAAACGGCGTGCCGAGAAGCGCAGGTTAGGCCGGTCGAACGACTGTGCGATCCGCACCGGGCGCTTGAGCCCCAGGACTCGGGTGATGTCCCCCAGAGTCTGCGGCGTGGCGGTGGCGGTCAGTGCCGTGACGGGCGGGCGGCCCAGGGCTACCCGGTACCGGCCGATGCTTCGGTAATGCGGGCGGAAGTCGTGACCCCACTCGCTGATACAGTGTGCCTCGTCCACCGCCAGCAGCGCTACGCCGCGCCGAGCCAGCAGCGACACAAGACTCCCCAGCCGCTCCGGCGCCGCGTACAGCAGCTTGAGGCGGCCGGCGCCGAGTGACTCGAGCACGGCCGAGCGCACCCTCGGCTGCTGCGTGGAGCTGAGGTAAGCCGCCGCCACGCCGCGGTTGCGCAGCGCCGTGACCTGGTCCTGCATCAGCGATATGAGCGGTGAGACGACCAGCGTGAGACCCGGGAGAGTGAGGGCCGGAACCTGGTAGCACAGCGACTTGCCGCCACCCGTGGGGAGCACCGCGAGGCAGTCGCGACCGCGCAGTGCGGCCAGGACTGCGCGCCTCTGGTGGTGACGGAAGTCCGGGAATCCCCAAGTCTCGCGCAGAACGCGGCGGCTCTCGGCCAGGCTCGACATGGCAATCACTCGACGCAGGTGCGGACCGCGACGATACGAAGACGGCGCCCCATGAAGGGCGCCGTTCGGCCGCGCCTGGGCGCGGATTGACTTGAGTGATGTCCTGCGTGCTCTAACGGCGGCTCGGCTTCCGCTTCGCGCTCTTCCCGGTCTTGGCCGACTTCTTCGAGGTCTTCTTGGTGGCCTTCTTGGGGCTCTTCTTGGCTGCCTTGGCCGGCCCGGACTTGGCCTTCGCGCGTGTGCGCCGCTTGGCGCCGTCGTCGGCGCCCGATTTCGAGGAACCCGACTCGGACTTTGTGGAAGACGACACCAGTGGCGCCGTCAGGGTCTCCTGCAGCAGCTCCAGCGAGTCGCGCCGGCGGAACGGCGTCTTCCTGCCTCTGTCCTTCTTGCCGCCCGCGTCGAGCCCCGGAACCTGGTCCAGGAGCTCGCGGGCCAACCGGTACTCGGATGACTTCGCCACGGCGGAGCCTTTGAGCTTGTTGAGAGCGTCCCGCACCTTCTTCAAATCGGGCTTGGGCTTGAGCAGCTCGGTGCGGACGCTACCCAGCTTCTCCTGAGCTGCCTTCTGGGGACGGACTCCGCGGCCGGCATTGAGGTAGAGCCGGCTCACCAGCCGCCTCAGGGTCTGCAGCGCCACCGCGCGCAGCACGCCCTCGGTGGACCCGCGCCGTTCCAGGCCAAGGCGCCGGTCTCCTCCTGTACGGCGGTCCGCGATGCGCCGATCCCACCCGGTCCGGCGCTCCTGCATACCGGCAGGCGGCCCCACGTCGTCCTTGCGTCGATCGACATCGCTGCGCCGGTCTGCCCCGGTGCGTCTGTCGGGGTTCTTGCGGCGGTCCTTTCCGCTTCGGGTTGGCTCAGCCATGCATTACTCCATCCGGCGGCCGGAGCGGCCGGTCAGCTGGCGGGCGCACAGCTGGACGAGGGGCAATAATAGCGGGCCGATCGGAAGCCCCGCCAGCCGCGCCCGACGCTCGCGCGCAAGCCATCCCAACCTAGTAAACGTCGAGATCCCTACCGTATCTCACGTCACCGCCCCACCCGGAGGCGACTTCGCCAAGCAAGTCTTCGGGGGTGGTGCCCCACAGGAGCTGGTGGTACAGCACCAGCATGCCGGGGCGGGCCCGCGTCGCCAGCTCGGCGAGCTCGAGTGAGGATGTGTGAAACTGCGAGTGGTAGGCTTGCCACACCGGCTCGCGGCGGTCGAAGCCGGCCTGCGAGTAGACCTCGTGAACCAGCACGTCGCACCCGGCACACTGCTCAACGACGCTCTCGCTCGGCGCGGCGTCACCCGACACCACGACCACCCTGTCGGCGGTTTCGAACCGGTAGCCGTAGGCGGCTGCGAAGGAGCCGTGGCGCACTGGAAAAGCGCTCACCCGTACCCGACCGTCCTGATATACGACTCCGGGCTCGACATCGTGTGCCTCCACCCGGTAGCCTGACGCGTTCGCGGGCTCCAGCCCGTCCACCCGGACCCTGATGTCCTGCTCGTACGCCGCCAGCAGATGCTCGGCCATGGCGGACGTCCCCGGCGGTCCGTACAGCGCGAGCGGCCGCTCGCGTTCCAGCACCCACGGTGTGAAGATGAGATCGGCGAGTCCGGTCGTGTGATCGCTGTGCAGGTGCGTGAGGAAGGCGACCGCCAGGTTGGGAGCGTCGAGGGCTGCCACTCCCCGGTCCCGCGCCGCGTGGGCGCGGCGCACCACCCCCGGCCCCGCATCGACCACGTAAGGCACGCCGTCCACCACGATCGCGAGGGCTGTTCCCGAGCGGTCCGGCTCGGCGTTGGGCGTTCCGGTGCCCAGCAGGACCACGTGAGTGCCGCTGTCCGTGTAGCGTGCGGCCGGCACGCTACCGCCGTCTCCCGTGCCGCATGCTGCCAGCAGCAGCAGCGCCGCGAGCTCAGCGAGTCTTGGCGTAGACGAACACATCCTGGGGCTCCTCCGCGATGTTGGGAAACAGCATGTAGCGGCGCAGCACCCCCTCACGCAGCATGCCGCTCTTCTCCATGACCCGCGCGGACGCGCCGTTGTCAACGTGGCACATGGCCTGGACCCGGTGCACGCCCGGAAGCGCGAGTCCGAAGTCGACCACGGAGCGCACGGCTTCGGTTCCGTAGCCCAGCCCCCATTGCGGCCGGGCGATCGTGAACCCGAACTCGGCCCACGGGACCTTCACACGCAGGTGCATCGCTCCGATCAGGACCCCGCTCTCCCGCAGCGTCATGATCCAGGGATAACCATCCTGCGTGTGGGTCTCGAAGTGCTTCAGGAACCTGTGTGTGTCCTCGATGGTCTCGTGCGGCCTCCAGATCACGAACCGCGCGACCTCGGCGTCGGTGGCATACGCCTCGAAGATGGCCCCCGCGTCATCGGAACTCGGAGGCCGCAGCACAAGCCGGTCGGTCGTGAGCGTGGCCAGGGGCATCGCGCTGCGGCAGGCCCTCGGGGCCTACTGCGGAGAGGGTATCGTGCCCGGGACGGCGCGGAAGCTCCCCTGGAGGGAGAGGTCCTCGGCCGTCACGTCGCCCGAGAGGATGAACTCGGTGACCGTGAGGCTGAACGACCCGGTCATCTGCTCGGCGGTGGACGTCTCGATGGTCAGTGTGCCGCTCACCGATACGTAGAGCCCTAGGTCGAACAGGGTGACCTGATGCAGGTAGATGCCGGAGAAGTCGTCTGCCGTGCAGTCCGTGCAGTTGACGTCCACGATCTCGTACTCGCCGGCGGCGGGGCGCGTCGTGTTGTCCCGTGCGATCATGACGAAGTCCGAGTTGTTCTGCCCGACCTGGCCGCTCACCAGCGCGATGCCGAAGCCCTCGAAATCCTGCCCCTCGGTGCCGAACTGAGCGGTGCCCGTCAGGCTGAGGGAGAGGTCTCCCGACACGGTGGCCTGGAACGAACCTTGATCGGGCGGATCCGTGCTGCTGCCGCTGCACGCCGCTACGGCAGCCACGGCTGCCGGCAATGCCAGTCGCAGGAGCCTCATGATCGTCTCCCCCTCATCGCGTCACGCATCACTTCTTCAGGAACTGCCCCACGGCCTGCTTGAAGTCGGGCGTGCTCCGAGCCACGGCGTTCACCTTGGCACCCAGAGCGATGGCTTCCTCGAACTCGCGGCCGTCGATCTCGTACAGCTGCCGCTTGATGAGGCCGAGTGCCGACGCGCTGGCGCCCGCCAGCTCACTCACGAGGGCACGGGCATCGTCGTCGAACGAGTCGGCAGGATACACCCGCGCCACCAGCCCCAGCTGTCGTGCCTCTTCTGCGGAAAGCAGCTTGCCGGTTGCAACCAGGTCGAAGGCGGTCTTCTCGCCCACGGCACGCCTCAGCATGGCCATCACCATGGCCGGAACGAAACCGCGCCGCACCTCAGGGTAGCCGAAGGTTGCCTGCTCGTGTGCCAGCACCAGGTCGCACGCGGTGGCGAGGCCGCACCCGCCGGCCAGCGCCCGCCCGTGCACCACCGCGACCACCGGCTTGGGCAGGGCACGCATCGCGATGAACACGCGGCCCAGCTGCATCGCGCCTGCTTCGTTCTCTGCCGGAGACTGGTCGGTCGAAGCCAGCAACTCCGCCAGGTCGGCACCGGCGCAGAAGTCCTTCCCGGCGCCGCGCAGCACCACCGCGCGCACCTCGGCATCAAGATCGGCGCGCTCCAGCTGCGCCAGCAGGGCGCCTACCATGGAAGAGTCCAGCGCGTTGCGCTTGTCCGGGCGGTCGAGCGTCAGCTCGAGCACCCCTCCCTCCAGCTCCACTTGCAGGCGTTCAGTCGACATCGAGATCCCCCGGCACTGGAATCTCCATTCGGAGGAGGGCTGTTGAAAAGACCTTACCCTGCGCGTCGGTCTTGAGCGACAGGGTGCCGCCGCCCCCCAAGGCGCCGTGCAGCAGGAAGTTGAGCGCATTCAGGTTGGGAAGCTCGAAACGCTCAACGTTGCCCGTGATGAGGCCGCGGAAGTGGCGCTCCACTCGGGGCACCGTCACCTCCCGCTCCAGCACGGGGTAGTACTCGGGCTTGCGGGCAATGAGCCCCACGTTGGCTGTGTTGCCCTTGTCGCCGCTGCGTGCGTGGGCCAGCGACAGCAGCCTGACCCGTTTCTGACGTCGCTTCGCGCTCATCGTCTAGGCCTCGAAGAGCTCCACCTGCGGCGTCACCTCCGACTTGGGAATCAGCGCGGGCCAGAAGGCGACTATCTCCTCCACCTTGGGCCGCCCCCCGGCGAATCCGGTAACGCTGGGCGGACCGTTCAGAATCAGGGGCGCCAGCTCCCGGGTGAATCGGCGTACCGGCGCAGCTTCTTGAGCGCGCACGCCCACCCGCATCTGGACCTCGGCTATATTCGGGTCCGGCTCACCTGCCAGGCGCCCGTGCGTTGCATTGACGCCCACAAACTCCGTGAGAATCTCCTCGAACTCGAGACCCAGCCTGTCGAGCCGCTCGCGCAGAATGCGGTCGGCCTTCTTCGCTTTCTTGTACGCGTCCGGCCAGGCATACACCAGCGTCCCCACAGCTTTGTACCCGTAGCGGTACGAGATCGAGACCTTGAGCGAGTCGGTGGCGGGCCTGCCTCCCACACCGGAAACCAGCACGCGGTCCCTTGCCTCCTGCTCCAGGCTGATCGTGGTGAAGTCCACGATGCCGTCCGGCGTGATGTAGGTATGGGGGTCTCCCATCTCGTACAGCAGCTGCTCGCTCACGCTGGCCACGGTGACGCGGCCGCCAGTGCCCGGGTGCTTCGTGACGACGAAGGTGCCGTCCGCCTGCGCCTCGACGATGGGGTAGCCGGGGTCGGCCATGTCGGGGAGGGTCTCCCACCCGACCAGGCAGTTGCCGCCGGTGCACTGTGCCCCGCACTCGTTGATGTGACCTGCAACCGTGCCGGCCGCGATCCGGTCCCAGTCGTCGGCCGCCCAGCCGAACTCGTGCATCATCGGTCCCAGCGTGAGCCCCGTGTCCGTGACGCGGCCGGTCACAACCACGTCCGCCCCGCCACGCAGTGCCTCGACCACAGGCCAGGCGCCGAGGTAGACGTTGGCGCTCTCCACGCGGTCGCGCACCGTGGAGAGCGGCTCGCCCGTGTCCATGTTGGCCAGCCAGTGCCCGCGATCTTCCAGCTCGTCCAGCCGGTCCATGATGTCGTCGCCGGTGACCACGCCGACCTTGAGCTTGCCGCCCAGGCCCTGCCGCTGAGCGGCCTCGACCAGCGCCTCGGCGCAGGCACAGGGGTTCACGCCGCCTGCGTTGGACGTCACCTTGATGCCCTTCTGCGCCAGGGTCGGCAGCAGGTGCTCCATCAGGGGAATGAAGTCCTTGGCGTATCCCACCGCGGGGTCGCGCGCGCGCTGCTTCTGCATGATGGACATGGTGACTTCCGCCAGGTAGTCCATCATCAGATAGTCGATGGGCCCGCCCTCCACCTGGCGGCTCGGGGCCTCGAGCCAGTCGCCCCAGAACCCCTGCCCCGAGGCGATGCGGACGACGCGTGTCATGGCCGCGCTACCATCGCTCAGTTCCCCACCGGGCCGCGGCGCACTGCAGCCGGTCCCGTCGCGGGCTCTGCCGTCACCGCCACGTAGGGGTCGGTCCCGTCCGGCAGCTCCACATCCGCCGGGATGGCCTCGAACTGCAGTCCCACGGTGCCCGCGGGCGCCAGGGTAATCTCGCGCGCAGTACTGTCTCCCAGCGCCCGCAGCGGACGCGGCTCCATTCCGAGATAGGTGATCCGCACCTCGACGCTCCAATCCGTGCCCGGGTCGCCGAGCGCGAACGCCGGATACAGCTCGAGCTCCAAAGGTGCTCCGGCCAGGGCCGAGTCGAGGTCGGCGGTGAGGCGCCCAAACGCGTAATTGAGGGGCCCGTCCACCACGAGGCGGCCTGCCGAATCGAACACCGTGACGCCGAAGTCGGTGAGCTGGTGCCAGAGTTCGGCGGGAACCGACACGTCCACCAGCATCTGCTTGGCCCACTTCGGCGCGGTGGTCCGCACCAACTGCGGTGCCAGGCCGAATCCGGCGACCCGTGCTGCGGTCGTGGCGCCGACGAGCTCGGCCTTCACGAGTGCGGTGGCCGTGCCCGTCCCGGTCGCGCGGAACATGGCCGAGGGACCCGTGCCCACCGATGCTACGCTCACCGTCGGGAGGGCGGCGCCGAGCTCGTAGCTCACGGCCTCGAGCGGCGGCGCGACGACCACGGCCTCATATACTCCCGGCACGAGGTCGTCTCCCGAAACCACTATGCTGGCTGCCCCACCCTCGCTGCCGCCGGCCGTGGCCGCGCTGCCTCCCCTGTGCGGCTGCCCGTTGGGCTCGAACAGGTGGAGCGTAGCTTCCTGCCCGTACTGCCGCACGCCGAGCTCCAGTGCCAGTCCGCCGCTCCCCTCGGGAACCTCGATGAAGTAGCGGGCGAGCGCGCCGGGCGTGAGCAGTCCGCGCACGTTCAGCGGCGCAGCCAGGGCGTGCGGCACGATCACGGTGTTGGTCAGTCCGAAGGACGGGCCGGCCAGAGTGTCGCTCGCGGGACGCGCCCACACGGTGCCGACGTATACCCCCGGGTCGGTGAGCTGTGATGCGTCGTACGTGAGTCCGATGGTGACCGGTCCTCCACCAGGCTCGACTACCCGGGGCGCACGCAGCCAGGGAGCGTCGGAGCCGAGAACCAGCCGCGCCGCCGGCTGTCCTCCAACAGAAGTCACCACGAAGTGCTGCACGGTGTCGCCGGGTGCTGCGAGGCCGGCACGCCGAAATGCGGCTGCCCCGATTGACGAGTTGCCTCCGTCCGGCAGTGCCTGCACATGGTACACGCCGGCCTGGTGCGCCGCCTGGAGCCACAGGAACGCCGCCGTCACGTTGGGCACGCCCGCACCCTGATCGAGCACGGTCATTCCACCCATGGGCTGTGCAGTCGCAGTCAGCGCGCGCTTCAGGTCTATGGCCCGCACCTGGGTGCCGGCCCGCGCCATGCCGCTGAGCAGCAGTGCGGCTGCGCCCGACACCTGCGGCGCGGCCATGCTCGTGCCGCCCGATATCTCTTCGCCCGTCTGCCACCGCGGCACATTGGAGAATGCCACTCCGGGGGCGCACACGTCAGGTTTGTCGACCTCGCCGCCGCGCGCGCTCCACCAGCCCAGCACATCGGGGGCCGGGGGCACTCCCGGCTGCGGCGGCTCCGCGAACACTCCAGGGAACAGCGCGCACACCGCCAGCGCGAAGGGTGCCGAGCCGGGGAATCCGAGGCTCGAGAGACCCGGTCCGTCGTTCCCGACGCTGACAACGAACAGCACGTCGGGATTGCGGAGCGCGAAGTCGTTGACCACTGAGTCGATGGCGGCGGCTCCTTCGCGGCCGTTACCCACTCCGAAGCTCAGGTTGAGCACGAGCGGCAGGCTGCGCCGCCGGGCGAAGTCGGCGGCGTAGTGCATGGCCCTGACCATCGCGCCCGAGACGGACATACCGCCGCGCGTGTTGTTGGCGATCTTGAGCCCGATCAGATAGGCGCCTGGTGCCACCCCGTCGAAGCCCTCGACGCCGAACATGTTGTGGCCCGCAGCGATGCCCGCGACGTGGGTGCCGTGGCCCGAGTTGTCCATGAACAGGTCGAGCACCGGGGTGCCGTCGGCCTGCGAGAAGTTGACCGCGATGGTCATGGGCCCGGGCTTCCCGCTGGGAGCGGCGTAGGAAAACGTCTCCGCCGCCACCTGGAAGTCGTGGATCGGGCGCTCGTCGTCCAGGGCACCGTCCCCGTCAGTATCGGTCACCACCACCCAACCGTTGCTGGCACGGCCCACTACCAGCGGGAACTGGTCGGTGATGCTCCCGTTGCCGTTGAGGTCGGCGGCCGGAGCCGCGCCGAGGCGTATCTCGCGAAACACCCCACCGTAGTAGGGCCCCGCGGCGATGCGCGCGACGCGACCGAACCCACTCAGCACGTGGCCCTCTACGTCCACCACGCCGTCGAAGCTCGGCTCGACCGGCGCTAGCGACACCCGGCCCTCGGCTGAGAAATCCCGCAAGTCGAGGATCTTGCGCCGCCCGTTGGTGGTGGAGCGCAATCCCGGCAGTGCGGGGTCGATCCCGCTGTCGAGAATCGCAATGACGACGCCGCGCCCGTCCGCCCCGGGGCGCACCACCCGGAACGAGTCCGCCCCCAGCGAGCGCAGCGGCATCAGGCCCGCGAGCATCGCGTAGCGCGGGGGCAGGACCGGCTCCGCCGGGGACCCCGCCGCCGCCACGTCGGTCTGATCCGCCGCCGTGGCCGGCGCCTGGCTGACGGGCTGCACCGCGGTCTCCTGAGGTGTGGAGCTGGCACACGCCGCCGCAGCGGCGGCCAGCATCAACGGCACCAGCCGACGCTTGGGGTGTCCTGAAATCACGAGGTCACGTAATCCAGAGGGGGAAGGACGAAAGCTCCGAGGTGCGGGCCGCGGTAGTATCGCGTCGCGCCCAGCGCGAAGGCCAGCATGGTCCGCGTCTCCTCAGGTACCACTATTGCATCCACGAAGCCGCGTGCCGCGGCGTACTTGGCGTCGAGGTTGTGCTCGTAGTCGGCACGCATCTTCTCCACGGCTTCGGCGAACTCTGGATCGGCCACGCGCTCGCCGAACACCGCGTTCACCGCCGACTCGCCCTCCATCACACCCATGCGCCCGGTCGGCAAGGAGAGGATGAAGTCGGGATCGAAGCCCTGACCCGCCATCGCATAGTATCCGGCGCCCGATGCGTGGTTGATGGTCAGCACCAGTTTGGGTACCACGGCGGCGGCCATTGCCTCGACGAACATGGCGCCGGCACGGATGATGCCGCTGTGCTCGGCCTCGGGACCGACCATGAAGCCGCTCACGTCTTGCACGAACAGCAGGGGAATACGCTCCCGGCTGGCGGTGTCGATGAAGTACGCCACCTTCTCGGCGCTGTCCGTGTAGACGATGCCCCCGACCCGCGGCTGCTCGCTTCCATCACCGCGGATAAGGCCGCGCTGGTTGGCGATGACCGCCACACGGTGCCCCTCGATGGCTCCGTGGCCGCAGATCATCTCCTCTGCGACCTCGGGCTGGAACTCTTCCAGCCTGCCTTCATCCAGCACGCAGTCCAGCACGTCGCGCATGTCGTACGCCATGCGGTGATCGGGAGGCAGTATCTCGTACAGCTCTGCAGGGGGCCGCTTCGAGGGCCGGCCGGTTCCCGTCTGTGCGCGGTCGCGCGCGAACTCGGCATCGGGCAGCCGCCGCACGTAGCTGCGGATCTGCTCGATGCACTCTTCGTCGTTCGCTGCGCGGTAGTGCGCCACCGCCGACACCGAGGTGTGCGTAACGGCCCCGCCCAACATTTCCCCGTCCACCTTCTGCCCCGTGGCGCCTTTCACCAGGTTCGGCGCGCCGAGCCCCATGAACGACGTTCCTTCGACCATGAAGATCACGTCGGAGAGCGCCGGCAGGTAAGCACCGCCCGCCACGCACATTCCCATGACCGCGCTGATCTGGGGCACGTGCAGGTAGCGGCGCATCAGAGAGTTGTAGTAGAAGATGCGCGCCGCTCCGTACTGGCCCGGGAACACGCCCTCCTGATACGGCAGGTTCACGCCCGCCGAATCCACTAGGTAGATGATCGGGATGCGCTCGCGCATCGCCACTTCCTGGGCACGGAGCATCTTCTTGATGGTCTCCGGCCACCAGGAACCCGCCTTCACCGTGGCGTCGTTGGCGACGATCACGACGTGACGCCCCTCCACCTGCCCCACGCCTGTGATCACCCCCGCTGATGGGGCCTGACCGTCGTACCGATCGTAAGCCACCAGCAGCCCGATTTCGAGCCACGGGGCGTCGGGGTCAACCAGGCTGCGTACGCGCTCGCGCGCCGTCAGCTTCCCCTGGTCGTGCTGCTTGCGGATTCTCTCCGGGCCGCCGCCCTGCTCCAGACGGGCAGCCAGCTCACGGTACTCGTCGGTGAGCTCGCGCAGGCGGGATTGGCGGGCCGGTGGCGCGCTGCCGGTCACGGACCGCGACTCTCGGACCACGCGGCGATGTAGTCCACTATATCCTTGGTCGATGTGCCGGGCCCGAACAGCTTGGCCACCCCCTCGCCCTCCAGCCGCTCGATGTCCTCTTCGGGAATGATGCCGCCGCCGATCAGGAGTACGTCCTCGCGCCCGGCTTCCAGAAGGAGTTCGCGCACGCGGGGGAAGAGAGTGAGGTGCGCGCCGGAGAGAATGGAGAGTCCCACCACGTCGACGTCTTCCTGCACGGCAGCCGTGGCGATCATCTCGGGTGTCTGATGCAACCCGGTGTAGATGACCTCCATGCCGGCGTCCCGGAGTCCGGCGGCCACGACTTTCGCGCCGCGATCATGGCCGTCCAGCCCCGGCTTGCCGACTAGAATGCGGACGGGCCTGTCGGTTCGCTTCGACATGGTGCGCGGAACCTACCTTGCCTCGAGAGAGGAGACAAGCACCGCCCGCCGCAGTGCCCTAACGCGTGCGGAACCGCAGCAGGGCCGCCAATCCTTCCACTCTGCTCCGTGCATCCCCATCCTCCACGACCTCGACGTGACATCCCTGCCGCAGCGCATCCTCGATTGCCTCGTCCACCACGTCGGGTACCGGTTCGAACGCGGTCTCCGGGTCGCATCCACCCGATTCGACCGTGAGCCGTGCCGTGTGAGCGCAGCGGAATCCACCCTGCTCCACCGTCGGATCCACTAGGAGCGTGCGGACCTGCCCCTGGCCCAGCGCCCGCAGCACCGACTCGACTCCGTTCACCGCCCACCCGCTGCCCAGCTTCTCCTGCAGCGAAGCGACGCGCTCTGCCTCCCACACGCGCTCCATGTCGCGACGCACGGCCAGAACGGCGTCCATCACCTCCGCAGGCGTCACCGTCTTCGGGTTCAGCTTGGCGGTGCCGAGAAGCTCGTTCGCCAGATACGGATGGAGGTGCGGCTCCACCGCGTCGGCGTCGGCCCCTGTACCGGCAAGCACTATGCCCCGGACCGGCTGCTCGCGCGACACATCGAACAGGCGCTGCGCGATCTGCGCATAGTGCCTGTGCTTTTCCTCGCGGATGCGTTGATGGAACTTGTGCTCGCCGGCCGCGCCGCCTCCCCGGAACCGTCCCGGCCGGGTCGTGTCGCCCGCAGCGAGGCTCGCGAGCTCCTCGATGCCGTAGGCCGTGACCCGGAAGAAGCGGGCGCCGGTGCGGTCGTAGGCCGCGCACAGCACCAGCCCGAACTCGTCGTTGAGCGCGGCCGCCTCGCGTATCAGGGCGCTGTGGTCCACAGACAGCCGGGATCGGAACACGCGCGGCAGCGTTATCGCCTCGAACAGGCCGAGCGGCTCGCATGCAAACAGGGCGATTCCCGCCCCCGTCGAGACGTTCCCCGGGTGCTCCAGGTACTCGCGGATGCGCGTGAGGTCGCCGTCCACCACTTCGCGCTCGGCGCGGGACGCGCCCCGCGCCTCGAACCACGCCATGCGGTCCTTGATCCGGTTCTTAAGCTTGATCAGGTACTTGCCGCGGCTCCGGTCGCGTGGCTCCAGCTTCAGGTAGCAGGACACCACCCAGTGCTCCGTGGCCCCGAGCTCGGCCAGCCAGTCCACGATGGGCTGCAGCGCGGGCGCCTCACCGGGCCCGGATGCGGGGAAACCCGCGCCTTTGCGCGCGGAGCTGGTCGATCTAGAAGAAGATGGGTTCGCGGTATGCACCGTAAACCTCCTCAAGGGCGTGTCGTATCTCGTAGAGCGTGCAGTATGTCCGCGCGCAGTCCATCATGGCGGGTATCACGTTCTCGTCCCGCGCCGCTGCATCGTGCAGCGCTGCCAGCGCGCGATCCGCGGCGTCCTGATCGCGGCCAGCCCGCAGTGATGCGAGGCGCTCACGCTGGGTGGCGGCCGGCCCCTCACTCACCTGCAGGATCTCCAGCTCATCCCCGTCGCTGTCGAGGAACTCGTTCACACCGACGACGACCCGCCGGTGCTGCTCCACCTCGTGCTGGTAGCGCAGCGCGCTTCTGTGAATGCGCTGCTGGAACCACCCCTGCTCGATACCCTTGGGCACGCCGCCGACGCGGCCGATTTCCTCGAACAGCGACTCCGCTTCGCTCTCCATGCGGTCGGTGAGCGATTCGACGTAATACGATCCCGCCAGCGGATCGGCCACGTTGGCCACACCGGTTTCGTACGCCAGGATCTGCTGCGTGCGCAGCGCCAGCTTGACTGCGTCCTCGGTGGGCAGCGCCAGAGTCTCGTCCAGCGAGTTGGTGTGCAGCGACTGGGTGCCGCCCAGTGCCGCCGCCATGGCCTGGTAGGCCACACGCACCACGTTGTTCATCGGCTGCTGGGCCGTGAGCGACACCCCCGCAGTCTGGCAGTGGAAGCGCATCACCAGCGAGCGCGGATCCTTGGCTCCATAGCGGTCCCGCAGGTGGCGCGCCCAGATCCGCCGGGCCGCGCGCATCTTGGCGATCTCTTCGAAGAAGTCGTTGTGGACGTCCCAGAAGAACGAGAGGCGCGGGGCGAAGCGGTCGACATCGAGCCCGCGGCCCAGGCCGCGCTCGACGTACTCGAATCCGTTGGCGAGCGTGAACGCGAGCTCCTGCGCTGCCGTGGCGCCGGCCTCGCGGATGTGGTAGCCGCTTATGGAAATCGTGTTCCACAGCGGCGTATGCTCGGAGGCCCACTCGAACATGTCCACGATGATCTTCACCGCGGGCTCCACGGGGTACACCCACGCGTGCTGCGCCATGTACTCCTTGAGGATGTCGTTCTGGACGGTTCCCCGGAGCTTTGCGACGTCGGCACCCTGCCGCTCCGCCGCCGCCACGTAGAAGCAGAACAGCATCGCCGCCGGGCCGTTGATGGTCATCGACGTCGATACCTGCTCCATGGGGATGCCTTTGAACAGCGTCTCCATGTCGGCCGGCGAGCTGATGGCGACGCCGCACTTGCCGACCTCGCCTTCCGCGCGCGGGTGATCGGAGTCGTACCCCATGAGCGTCGGGAAGTCGAACGCAACCGAGAGCCCCGTCTGCCCCCGCTCAAGCAGGAACTTGTAGCGCCGGTTGGTGTCCTCCGAGGTGCCGAAACCCGAGAACTGGCGCATCGTCCAAAGGCGCCCGCGGTACATGGTGGGGTGGATGCCGCGCGTGAAGGGATACTCGCCCGGGTATCCGAGCTGCTTGTCGTAGTCGAAGCCGGCCAGATCCCGCGGCGTGTAGAGCGGGTCCACCTCTGACGAGCTCTGCGAAACGAAGTCGACCTCCCGCCGCTTCTCGGCTGCTTCGAAGCGCTTCCGCCACCCCTCGTAGGATCCGCTGTCCGTCATCTCTCTGGTGCCTCCTGCAGATCGGCCACAATGTCGTGCGCCAGCTTGTAGGGACTCATGCGCCCCTGCATCACGTCCTCCAGCTTGGCCTCGAGCAGTGCCTCGCCGTCGCGCTCGCGCCACACGAGCTGGCTCAGGGCGCGGTCCACCACTTCCCTCGTGTGCCGTGCCAGCCTTTCCCGTCGCAACAGCTGGAGCAGCCCGCTTTGTTCCAGATGTGCGTAATGAGCGTCCAACACGTCGATGAGCTGCTCTACTCCCTCTCCCTTGGCCGCGGAGGTGGTGAGCACGGGCGGCGCCCACTGTTCGGGGCCGGGTTCAGCCTCGTGCTTCTGTTGCTGCGCGGCATGGTGCGGTGTCACGTGCCGAAACGCGTTGCCCCTGCGGAAGCCGAGCATGATGTCGACTTCCTGCACCAGCCGGTCGGCGCCCGACCGGTCCGCCTTGTTCACGACGTAGAGATCAGCGATCTCCATGACGCCGGCCTTGAGCACCTGCACCCCGTCGCCGGACTCGGGAACCAGCACCAGCGCGGTGGTGTCCGCGCTGCCCGCGATGGCGAGCTCCGACTGGCCCACGCCGACCGTCTCGATGATGATGCGGCCGAAGCCGAACGCGTCCAGCACGTCGCACACTTCGCGCGTGGTGGTAGCCAATCCGCCGGGCGCACCGCGGGACGCCATCGACCGGATGTAAACGCCCGGATCCAGCGTGTGCGTGTCCATCCGAATCCGGTCTCCCAGGAGCGCGCCTCCGGTGAACGGGCTCGTGGGGTCCACGGCCACCACGGCGACCGTGACGTCGCGCTCGCGGTACGTCTGCACCAGCCGTTCGATCAGGGTCGACTTCCCGGCGCCCGGAGGGCCGGTGATGCCGATGCGTTGGGCGCGCCCCACCAGAGGATGGAGCGCCGAGAGAATCTCCTCGTAGCCGTCCCGCCCGTTCTCCACCAGCGAGATGGCCCGGGCCAACGCGGGGATGCGACGTTCTCTGATGTCCGCTACGAGGCCTTCGGTTGCCATCACTGGTAACTTCGCGCTCGCCAGCCGCGCGCCGCAAGCCGCATCAGGAGGCCGGAAGCAGCACGGCCGCCGCGAGACCCAGCAGCAGCAGGAAGCCGGCTATGTCGGTGACCGCCGTGACGAAGCCCGAGCTCGCGACGGCCGGGTCGACTCCTATGCGCTGCAGCAGCAGGGGCACGGCCGCGCCCACAGTGGCCGCCACGATGAGGCTGCCCCACATGGCCGCCGTCACGACAGCACCCATTGCCCAGGGCCGTCCCGTTGCAACCGTCACCAGGCCCACCACGACTCCGATGGCCAGTCCGTTGATGGCGCCGACCAGCATCTCCTTGCCCACAAGGGCGACACCCGCCCGCGTCGGAATCATGCCGAGCGCGATGCGCCGCACGGTAACTGCAAGGGCCTGCGTCCCGGCGCTCCCTCCCAGACCCGCCACGATCGGCATGACCGCCGCGAGCGCCACGATCTGCGCGATCGTGTCCTCAAACGCCAGCACCACGGCGCCGGCGAGAAAGGCCGTGAGCAGGTTCAGGTAGAGCCACGGCAGGCGGCTGCGCACGGCCTGCTGCCAGGTGCCGGCGAGCTGCTCGTCCGCTGCGGCGCCTGCGAACCTCAGCAGGTCCTCGGTTTGCTCCGCCTCGACCACGTCGATGACGTCGTCGAACGTGACCCGTCCCAGCAGCTTGTTCTCGCGGCTCACTACCGGCACCACGGGCACGTTGTAGCGGCTCATCAGCCGCGCTACCTCTTCCTGGTCCATCTCGGGAGTCGCGGTCACGGGCGGCGGCTCCATGATGTCGCGCACCGCTGTCTCGGGACGCGCTACGACCATGCGCTGCAGCGGGAGGATGCCCACCAGGCGGTTGCCGTCGTCCACGCAGTGGATCTGGTAGAACTCCTCGATTTCCTCGGCCTGGCGCCGCACCTGCTGAATGGCCTCCGCTGCCGTGGCGTCCTGCTGCACCGCCACGAGCTGCGCGGTCATCCTGCCGCCGGCCGTCTCCTCGTCGTAGACCAGCAGCCGCTCGATGTCCGCCCGGTCGGCGACGTGGGCCAGGATCCGGGCGGCCGTTTCGGGCGGCAAGTCGGCTATTAGGTCTACGGCGTCATCGTCCTCCAGCTCCTCCACGATGTCCGCAGCCTCCTCTGGCTGCAGCGCCGCCAGCACCTCTTCCGGATGCTCCTCCTCCTCCATCTCCGCCAGCGCCTCGGACACCATCTCCGGCGGCAGCGTCTGCACCAGCCGGAGCCGGACGTCTTCGTCGAGCGCAGCCAGGACATCGGAAAGGTCCGCCGGCTGCATGTCGCGCGCACGTGACAGGAACCGGCCCGCGTCGCCCTTCTCCGCCAGGGCGATCAGTTCCTCGTTTACGCGATCCTGCTCGATCATCCCTGTGAGTCCCTGAGCAGTGAGTCGAGATCGAGTCCGCGCCGCCGGAAGGTCGGGACGTCACCATCCGGTGTCACGGCGCCGGCCGAGATGATCAGCTTGATCGCCTCGTCGATCGTGATGGGCACCTCCTTGGCTCTGGAGCGCGGCACCACGAGCATCATGCCGGACGTGGGGTTCGGCGTGGTGGGAACGAACACGTTCACGCACGACTGGCCCACCAGCTCCGCCATCACCGGTGAATCCTCGTTTGTCACAAAGGCGAGCGCCCAGGACTCATCGGTCGGGTAAGGGATGAGCACCACGCGCCTGAAGAACGAGCGCTGCTCACCGACCACCGTCTGCACGATCTGGCTCATGGCCGTGTATATCCGGCCCGTGAGCGGGAAACGCGCCAGGGCTTCGTTCCACCAGTGTAGCAGCTGCCGCCCCGCGGCGAGGTGCACCGCCCAACCCACCAGGAGCACGGCCAGCAGCAGGAGCACGAAACCCAGCCCGGGAATGCGGAACCCGATGGCCGCCTGCAGCGGGTCCCCCAGGATGCTGTCGATGGTGCGGAACATCCACGCCAGGACCACGACCGTGACGCCTACGGGGGCGAGGATCACCAGACCGGTGAGGAAGTACCGGCGCAGACGGCGCGCCCGCTTCTTCACTTCCGGCGGCTGCAGGTTGGGGAACTCCCCCGTCAGGTACTCCTTGAGTCGATCGCCCGCCTGCGTCATTCTGTCTCACTCCGATCTTGTCGCTCCAACGATATACTCCTGACGGGACCGCGCCGCACCAGTACCCGCTCGAGCCGCACCGGGGTCGCGGCCAGAATGTCGAACTCCAGCCCGCCCAGCAGGTAGCGCTCCCCGGTCTGGGGAATGCGTCCTGCCGCACGGGCCAGCAGTCCGCCTATGGTCTCGGCCTCCTCGGGGAGCGAGACCTGGAACCGCGCCGCGATCTCCTCCGTCTCGGTGGCGCCCGTGGCTTCGACTACTTCGGTGCCGAGGCCGTCACCGTACGTGCGCGAATCGTACTCCTCGAAGATCTCCCCCACCAGTTCCTCGAGCAGGTCTTCGAAGGTGACGATGCCCGCCGTCCCGCCGTACTCGTCGAGCACGACCGCAAACTGCCGGCGCTCGCGCTGCATCTCGAACAGCAGGTCGGCGCTCGGCTTCGACCCCGGCGCCGTGGTGACGGGCCGCAGAGGCAGCTCCGACGCCGGGGTCACCTTGAGCAGATCGAACGCGTAGATCATCCCGAGGATGTTGTCCAGCGACTCGTGGTATATGGGAATCCGCGAGTAGCCGGACTCGGCAAATACCTGGCCCACCTGCTCCAGCGTGGCTCCCTCGCGCACGGCGACGATCTCGGTACGCGGGGTCATCACCTCGCGAATCGGACGCTCGGAGAACGAGAGGACGCCGGAGAGCGCGGGCAGCTCGTCCCGGTCGACCTTCTCCTCGAGCTCGTCGCCCCTCAGACGTGCATCGAGTGCCGCACGCGCGCGCGGCTCGAGCGACCGCGGGAAGAACGGCGCGAACACCACTGCCAGGCGCCGCAACCACGGAACCGCCCGCCGCACTACCGCGCGGCACCAGCGCCGTCCCAGTGCCCGCGGCACGGCGTAGCCCAGGGTCAGGATCGCGGGCACCGCGATGAGCGCCACCGCGCCCACCAGCAGCAGCGGTGGCAGGCCTGCCACCAGCTGCGCCAGGCCGATCCCGCACAAGATGACACCGCCGGTTGCGACCCCGTGCGCGGCCCTGAGCACGCGCCCCGGCGCCTCCAGCAAAGTCGCAGCCGCACCGGCACCGGGCATTCCCTCGGCGGCCCATCGGTACAGCTCCACGCGGCGCACCGCCGCCGCGCTCACGCCGGCCAGTACTCCGGCGCCGGCGATCACGGCCCCCGAGGCAAGCAGCACCCAGCCGGTCATGCACTCCCTCCTGCCGGTGGGGCGGTCGCGTCTTCCGAGCCGCGCCGCTCGAAGTACACCCGGCGGATGCGGCGCCGCACCACCTGCTCGACCACGACACGGAACTCCCCGATTCGCAGCTCCTCACCAGGGCGCGGCACGCGGCCCAGTTCCGAGTAGACCAGACCGCCCACAGTGGCGACGTCCTCGTGCTCGATCGGGCTGCGCAGCGCCTCGGACAGCGTGTCGAGCGTGACGGTGCCGTCCACCCAGAACCGGTCGTCCCCTTCGGTGATCACCGGTGGCGCCTCGTCCTCGTCGTACTCTCCGTGGATCTCGCCCACCACCTCTTCGAGCACGTCCTCCAGCGTGAGCAGGCCCGAGGTGCCGCCGAACTCGTCGACCACGATGGCGATGTGCGTGGGCCCGCGCTGGAAGTCGCGCAGCTGCGCGCTCAAGGACTTCGATTCGGGCACGAACGACGCCGGCCGCACCAGGTCCTGCCAGCGCGGGGGCCGGGGCGCGATCCCCGCCACGGCGGGGGTCAGGTCCTTGGCGTAGAGCACTCCGACGATGCTGTCGAGATCATCTTCGTAGACCGGCAGCCGCGCGTGCTCGCTGCGCCGCAGCAGGTCCACCATCTCGCTCCACTCGGCGTCGCCCGCCACGGCCACGATATCGAGGCGCGGCGTCATCACCTCCTCCACGTCCGTGTCTTCCAACGACACGACCCCGGCAAGCACGTCGCGCTGGTCCTCTCCCATCCCCGGCTCGCCGCGGCTCCGCGCCGGGAAGATCACCTGGAGACCGCGCTCCAGTGTCGCCACCAGTCCGAGCAGCGGCCGAAACGGCACCAGGCTGCGCCCGGCCAGCGGGGCCGCGGCCGCGGCCAGCCGCGGCACGAGCACGCCTGCGCCGCGCGGCAGCGCGTCCGCGAGCACGTACAGGAGCGCGCCCGTTACCCCCACCATCGCAGCTGCACCGAGGGGAGGACGCTCCCACCACGAGACGGCCAGCGCAGCCGACACGGCGGCCACCACGAGCAGTGCCAGCCGGCCGACCTCGATGGCCCGGAACAGGGGCACTGCCTGGCCCGCTCCCGTGGGGGGCTCGCCCAGTGCGCGGGCCAGTGAGGGCGTCTCCTCGGCGAGGACCAGGAGTCCCGCCCAGAGCGCCGCACCGAGGGCGACGGCCATGGCCGCGTACGGGGCCGAGGTCTCGATCATCTCTTCCCTCCGGCCGCGAGCCGCCGCACGTAACGCTCCTGCACACGCCACATGCGCGAACCGGTACGGCCGCGTCCCGCTGGATGATCGTGCCCCAGTACGTGCAGCAAGCCGTGAATCACCAGCCGCATCAGCTCCTCTCGCTCCCCAATTCCGGCCTCCCGTGCCGAGCGCCGCGCAACGCTGGGACACACGTAAACATCTCCCGCGGTGCGGCCCACGTGATCCAGAGGAAAGGCGATTACATCGGTGGCCCGGTCCCGGCCGAGCGTCCGCCGGTTGAGCCCCCTCATCTGTGGGCCGGTGAGGAAAGTGACGCTTATGGTGGCGGCACCGACCCCCTCTCCGTCCAGCACGGCCTCGGTCCAGCGACGGACCGCCGCCGCTGCGGGACCGCCGGCGTCGCCGGCGTCCGTCACCCGGAGATCACGCCTGGGAGGGCGCTGCTTCAAAGTCCGACTGGATGCCGCCACCGGCCGCGGGGTAGTCGATGCGGTTGTGGTGAGCGCCGCCCAGAACGCGGAGGAACTCCTCACGCAGCTGGCTCAGCTGCACCAGCGTGAGAGGGGCTTCGTCGAGCTGCCCCGCTTCGATGCGGTGTCGGATGATGTGGTCGATGGCAGCGCTGAGGCGCTCCGGAGTCGGGTCCTCCAGCACCCGCACCGCCGCCTCCACTCCGTCGGCCAGCATGGCGGTTGCGGTCTCGACCGAGCGCGGCCGCGGCCCCGGATACCGGTAGTCGTTGGGATCGATCTCGGCCTCCGGCTCCCTCTCCCGCGCGCGCTCCAGGAAGTAAGTGATTTCCATGTCGCCGTGGTGCTGTGGCACGAAGTCCTTAACCACGGTGGGGAGCTTCGCCTCCTCGGCCAGCGCTATGCCGTCGCGCACGTGGTTCCGGATGATGCCGGCCGAGACCTCCGGCTTGAGCTTGTCGTGCGGGTTGGCCCCGGGCGTCTGGTTCTCCACGAAGTACTGCGGCTTCTTCAGCTTCCCGACGTCGTGGTAGTAGCACCCCACCCGCGCCAGAAGTCCGTTGGCACCGATCGCATTGCACGCGGCCTCGCACAGGTTCGCCATCGCGATGCTGTGGGCGTATGTGCCGGGTGCCTCGGTGGCGAGTCGGCGCAGCAGCGGCCGGCCGGGGTCGGACAGCTCCAGCAGCGTGAGATTGGTCGTCATCCCGGTGATCGACTCGATCACGGGCAGCAGCGTGGAGGCGAGCGCTGCCGATGCGAGCGCGTTCAGGCCGCCCCGCAGGCCGGTCAATCCGACCTCGGCCCACGACCACTCCGCCTTCAGCCCGACAGCGATCCCGCCCAGCAGGTATGCCGCCGCCACCGCGGCCGTCGCCGCCAGGAACTGGTTGCGGCGCCGGATCGACCGCACGCTCACGGCAGCAGTGACCCCCCCCACGAGCGCAATGAGCAGCGCGTCGACGTCGTGGTACACCGTCTGCGAAGCGATCAGGAGGGCGAGCACGATCGCCGCCACCATCGCCACCCGCCCCCGGAACAGCACTGTGACCAGCATCGCCGCAAAGGGGATGGGTATCAGCTCGGGCGCGTCGGAAATGAAGCGAATGTTCACGGCCGAACCCACGATCACTACCGCGAACAGCAGAGTCAGTATCAGCATGTGCCGGAACTCTGCATACGTGTGTGGCCGGTACAGCATGAGCAGCAGCCAGAACACGCCGAGGAGCAGCACGTTGGTCAGCACCTGCCCGGCGCTGGCCGACGGCGTGCCACCTCCCCTGCCCAGCGCGAGCTGCTCGCTGCGCAGCGCCCGCAGCCGCTGGTGCACCTGGTCGGTGACCACCTCGTTCGCGTGCACGATGCGCTCGTTGGCCCGAACGCTATCCTTCACATCCCGCACGCTCTCGCGCCGCTCACGCCGGCGCTGTTCGAACTCGGCCGTGTTGGGGATCAGCGTGGGGCGCCACAGCGCGTTGATCAGCTTCACGTATATGCCGTCGGCCACCGCCGAGTTGCGGTCCGGATGATACGCGTCGCGCTGATCCATGAAGCGCTCGGACGTCAGCAGAGTGTCCCGCCGCCCGATGGTCTCGGCCGCGCCGCGCCGCACCAGCACCTCCGCCGCCGATTCGGTCTCGAGCGTGCCGATGCCGGCCACTCCGAGTGGGAGCCTGCGGCGGAACAGGGTCTTCAGCTGTCTGCGGAACTCGCTCAGGCGGCCCGGCTCCATCAGGTAGGCCACTTCTTCCGGGGTGAGGGAGACACCCACCGCCTGCGCCGCGGCCGCGAAGCTGTCTGCCTCCGTCGCGGCGCCGAGCCGTGCCACCAGCGAGTCGGTCTCGGTCAGGACCGTATCGATGACCTCTCCGTAGAACTCGTAGATCGGCAGGACCGTCGCGTCGAGCATCATCTGCTCGGCCTCTACCTCCGCCGACGACTTGCGCACGTAGAATGCGAACGGGGCGATCACCTCCTGCGGCGCCACGTCTCCCACGTCCGGCACCTGACCTTCAAAGCCGGCACCCACGGGGAACAGCAGGAAGGTCAGGAGCGCCAGCGCCAGCAGCAGTCCCCACCGCGCCGCGTGGAACGCGGCGGCCAGCGGGATCTCGCTGGGACGCAGCTCCAGGTCGAGCACTGACCGCGGCCGCCGGCTCATGCTTCCTCATCCTCGGCGTACGCGCGGATGATCTCGCGCACCAGCCTGTGCCGCACGACGTCCTCCTGGTCCAGATAACAGAAGGCCACCCCGTCGATGCCGGGCAGGATCCGCTCCACCTGGATCAGCCCCGACTCCTCGCGGTTGGGCAGGTCTATCTGTGTCTTGTCCCCCGCGATCACCGCGCGTGAGTTCAGTCCCATGCGGGTGAGAAACATCTTCATCTGCATCCCGCTCACGTTTTGCGCCTCGTCCAGAATCACGAAGGCGTCCTGCAGCGTGCGGCCCCGCATGTATCCCAGCGGGGCGATCTCTATGGTGCCGGTCTCGAGAGCCCGCTGGACGCGCTCCCGCGGCATCATGTCCTCGAGAGCGTCGTACAGCGGACGCAGATACGGATCCACTTTCGCCTGCAGGTCACCGGGGAGGAAGCCCAGCCGCTCTCCGGCCTCCACCGCCGGCCGCGCCAGCACCAGCCGCCTCACCCGTTTGCGGGTGAGAGCCTCGACGCCCATTGCCACCGCGAGGTAGGTCTTGCCAGTGCCCGCCGGTCCCACGCTAACCACGATCTCGTTGTCCCGCATGGCCTGCACGTACTCACGCTGGCCCTGTGACTTCGGCGTTACGACGCGCCGCGTACCCGGCAGCAGGATCTTGAAGTTGCCGTTGCCCAATTGGGCGTCGCGGCCGCCGTCGGCCACCAGGCGGCGCACGTCGTCCGGGCCCAGTTCCTCTCCCAGGCGAGCCAGGTCCACCATGGCAGTGGCCACCCGCGAGGCTCGCTCGACCGCGTCGATCGCTCCGGCGAGCGTCACCTGCTCACCCCGCAGGCTCACCCGTACGCCGGTCTCTTTCTCCAGCACCTGCAGGTTGGCGTCGTTGACGCCGGCCAGGCTCAGAGGGTCGGCGCCCTCGGTGGAGATGCGGTGCGTGACGTCGCCGCTCACGCGTTGTCGATCCTGAGCGCTAGCTCGGACAGCTCCGACGGGTTGAGCTCGGTCGGCGCATCCTCGAACAGAGCGCGTGCAGCGGTCGTCTTGGGAAAGGCGATGACGTCGCGCAGGCTGTCGGCGCCGGCCAGGAGCATCACGACCCGGTCGAATCCCACGGCGAAGCCGCCGTGCGGCGGCGCGCCCGCCTTGAGCGCACGCAGCAGGAAACCAAAGCGGCGCTCCGCCTCGTCCTGGGACATCCCCAGCAGATCGAGCACCAGGAGCTGGATCTCCGGATCGGTGATTCGGATGGATCCGCTGCCCAGCTCGTTGCCGTTGTATACGAGGTCGTAGTGCAGTGCCCGCACTCCGTCCCTCTCCCCGGAGCGCAGCCGCTCGATGTCATCGGGGTGGGGCGATGTGAACGGGTGGTGTGCCATGAACCACTCGCCGCTCGCCGCGCCCAGCTCGAACAGCGGGAACTGCTCGATCCAGCAGAAGGCGTGGTGAACTTCCGCGTCCAGACCGAGCCGGCGTATGACTCCCCTGCGCACCGCGTCCAGCGCCCGGGAGGTGACCTCGTCGGGTCCGGCCGTGGCCAGCAGCAGTGCTCCGTCCTCCAGCTGCGCCGCCTCGGCGGTCATTCCGTCCAGCTTCGCCAGCGGCCCCGTGAGGCTGCCGCCGTGGTGCTTCAGCGTGGCGAGCCCGCCCACCCCCGCTTCCTTGGCGAGCGCCGTGAGCGCGTCGAGATCCTTGCGGGATAGCGCAGCGCCGCCCGGAATGCGCAGGCCGCGCACACGCCCCCCTTCGCTCGCGGCATCGTCGAAAGCGCGGAAGCCGCGGCCGCCCAACAGCGCGCCCAGGTCGCTCAGCTCCAGGCCGTAGCGCAGATCCGGCTTGTCGCTGCCGTAGCGCTCCATCGCGTCGGCGAACGCCAGGCGCGGGAACGGGGCGGCGATCGAGGAGCCGGCCTCGTCCAGCAGCGCCACGAACAGCGTCTCCAGCACGCCGTATACGTCGTCGGGCGACACGAAGGACGCCTCGATGTCGATCTGCGTGAACTCCGGCTGCCTGTCGTGCCGCAGGTCCTCGTCGCGGAAGCACCGTGCGATCTGGAAGTAGCGGTCGAACCCGGAGACCATCAGCAGCTGCTTGTACAGCTGGGGGGATTGCGGCAGCGCGTAGAACTGCCCGCGGTGAACGCGCGACGGGACGAGGTAGTCGCGAGCGCCTTCCGGCGTGGGCTTGGTCAGAACGGGCGTTTCGATCTCGTAGAATTCCAGGTCCGTAAGCGTTGCCCGCGCCCGCTGCAGCAGCCTGTGGCGCAGCGCCAGGTTGCGCTGCAGCTCGGGACGCCGCAGGTCCAGATGCCGGTGCAGCAGCCGCAGCTCCTCCGACGGCGGGTCCTCTCCCTTGGTGCGCCATACCGGTATGGGCAGCGCTTCGAGCTCGGCGGGACCCACCACTTCCAGCCGGTCCGCATGCACCTCGACGTCACCGGTCACCATTTCCGGGTTGCGCGCATCTTCGGGCCGGCCCGTCACCTTCCCCTCAACCAGGATCACGGACTCGGTCGTCACCTCGAGGGCGCGCTCCATCACTTCCGGAGCGGTCCAGTCGGGACCAAACGCGACCTGCACGATTCCGTCCCGGTCGCGCACGTCGAGGAACACCAGCCCGCCCAGGTCGCGCCGCCGGTGGATCCAGCCGCCGAGCCGCACCCGCGCACCGATGTGGGCCGCGCGGAGCGCACCGCAGCGGTGCGTGCGCATCGCAGTGGCTGTCATTCGCCCTTGTAGTCCGTGGGGGAGTGGCTGGCGGGGGGGCCGTTCGCCCGATGCCGATTGGGTGTCTTCAAGTCTCTCCTGCGCAACGCCTAAGTTGCCCAAGTCTCTCTGCTGGTTGAACATAATGGCCCCCTGTGGGGCCAGCAAGCGGCGGGTTGACACCCCCACCCGGGGCGGTCAACCTTCCCGCGTGCCGTCATTCTGGCGTCCCGCCGTCCTTGCCCTCGCGCTTTCCGCCGCCCAGCTCCACGCCCAGGCGCCCCCAGCGGCCGACTTTTGGAGGGTATCCGCCAGTTCCCTGACCGGTGCGGCTGCCCTAGAGACCGGCACCCTGG
Organism: Gemmatimonadota bacterium; assembly: GCA_039586895.1. Lineage (GTDB taxonomy): Bacteria > Gemmatimonadota > Gemmatimonadetes > Gemmatimonadales > GWC2-71-9 > WVYX01. Next base: position 67,609 of record JBDHJM010000020.1, read on the forward strand.
GGATCTTCTGGAACCCCGCCCCGCCGCCACAGCCCGCCGGCCTCACGCTCGGGATCGAGATGGTCCAGACGTCGGACGCCCTGGGCCTCTCCGGGATCCTGGCCGGCGCCGGCTACTCGATTGGGCAGCTGGCGCAGGTCGGTTTGCTCTACGGCCGGATGCAGGTGCGCGACCTGGTGCGCACCACGACTTCGCCCACCAGCGTGGGGGGGGACATTCCCGTTTACGAACAGTTCCTCGGCGCCAACCTCGGGGTGCGCCTGGACCGCTTCCAGGCCGGCCTGACGGTGGCTTTCCACGACCAGCGGTTCGACGTGCTGGACGAGAACGGCGTCACGCTGGATGCCGGGGTCCGCGTGGCGGTGCACCGGCACCTCAACCTCGCAGCGGCCACTCACTTCTTCCCCGTGGATTTCAGCCGGCAGGAGACCACCGATTACTACCTGGGTGCAGAGATCGTGGCCGGCGACTCGGTGCCGTTCGCCGGCAGTGTGGCGCGCGTCGTGCTGCAGCTGGGAACCACGTACAGGGGCTCCGAAGACTGGGAGTACACGATAGCGGGGGCCCTCACCGTGGCCCGCGTCGTGCGGGTCGAGACGGCCGTCACGAGCGAGGCGGCCTACGGAGAGCGCTTCCTACGGCTCGGAGTGGGCGTGTCCCTGTTCATCGGGCGCTACGGGATCGGGCTGGCCGCCGGCAGCGGCCAGAACGACGTCGGGGGGACCTACCGGGTAGGCATCGACGCGCAGCTGGTCCAGTGAATCTGCTCGATCTCACTCCCGCCGACGCCGCGGCCCAGGTCGAGCAGTGGGTGGCAGCGCGCGGCGAGCCGGCGTACCGCAGCAGGCAGATCATCCCGCGTCTCTGGCAGCGTCCGGTCGCCGGCTGGTGCGATGCATCCGAGCTGCCCACCGGCCTGCGCGCCGCCCTCGAGGAGGAATTCCCGCTGCCGCGCCCAGGCCCCGTCGCCCGGCAGGAGTCATCCGACGGCACGATCAAGTTCCTGTGGGACCTGTCCGACCGGGGCGCCGTCGAATCGGTACTCATACCCGAGGGCCGGCGCCGCACCCTGTGCATTTCCAGCCAGGCCGGCTGTGCCTTCGGGTGCACCTTCTGCGCCACAGGCCGCATGGGCTTCATCCGAAACCTCGCATCCTGGGAGATCACGGCGCAGGTGCGGGAGCTGGTGCTCGACGATGCGCTCGGCAGGCCGAGCAACGTGGTCTTCATGGGAATGGGCGAGCCGCTTCACAACTGGGAGGCGGTTGACCGGGCCCTCACGATCCTGAACCACGAGGATGGGCTCGGTATAGGGGCGCGCCACATAACCGTGAGCACGGTGGGCCTGGTGCCCCAGCTCGAGGCCCTCTCTCGGCGCCCCGAGCAGTTCCGGGTCGCCCTCTCAATGCACTCCCCCTTCAGCGAGCGGCGCGGCACACTGATGCCGGTCGAGCGCAAATACCCGCTTCCCGCCGTGCTGGAGGTGTTGGCCCGGTTCCCCCGGCGCGTGACCTTCGAGTACGTCATGATCCGCGGTGTGAACGACGGCGAGGCAGACGCCCGCGAGCTGGCCCGGCTCGCCGCCTCGGTGGGCGCCCTGGTGAACCTGCTGCCGCTGCACCCCGGTGGTGCGCCAGATCTGGAGCCCACTCCGGCAGCCGCGGTGCGCCGCTTCGCCGCGGCACTGCGGGGCCAGGGAGTAAAGGCAACGGTGAGGAGAAGCCGCGGGCTCGACATCAGCGCCGCGTGCGGTCAGTTACGGACGGAAGTCGACCAGCGGCGCGGCGTCGTGCCCCAGAAGGACGGTGGCGTCGAGCAGTAGCCGCGGGTCCGGATCCACCACCAGCAGTCCCACCCCCAGAGCCGCGCGGATCCGCACGGCCGTCGTCGAGTCACCACGCCGCACCGCAATCCGGGTTTGTCGCAGCGTGTCCATGGCGGCTGTGCCGAAGTAGACCACGTCGATCCCGGCGTGGCGCAACTGCCGGGTCGTGGCGCGGGCCAGGCCGGCAATGCCCGTGGCGTTCAGCACCTCGTCGGTAATGGCGTTGCCCCCCCCGGGTATCGGCCGCTGGCGCCGTTCCTCATCGGCACGCCAGGCGAGCCATGCGGCGAGAGCGATGACGGCTGCGGCGCCGGCTGCGGTCAGGATGCGGCGCACGCGAGAGCGTTCCAGAAGGCCACTGTTTCGGGAAGCAGCTGCTGACCGGCTGCAACGGTGAGGCCGATGCGTTCGGCAGCCACTGCCAGCAGCGCGCCAACGGGGTCGTGCGGCACGCTGGTGACCAGCGCCGCGTGCCTCGCCGCTGCGTGCTGCCGGCCGGGCTCCAGATAGTCGGCGAGGTACAGCATGCGGCCCGCGGCGTCCCAGCCACCGAAGCCCACGGAGTGGTAGCGCACGGCGTCGAGCACTCCCTGGTCGGCCTCGCCGTGCCGCCGAGCCATCGCGGCTGCTGCGGGCCCGTGGCGCAGCTGGTCGCTGCCCCACGCCTCGGGCGCCAGCTCGAGCAGCAGCTCTGGAGGCGCGTCCTTGAGCGCGTCGTGCAGTGCGGCGGCCCGGAGCCAGCGCGCCCGCTCGGATGCCGTCGTCTCGAGCGCATCGGCCCACTGTTCGATCAAGTGCGCTACGCGTTGGATGTGCGCGCGCCGCTTCTTCTTGACCTGCGCCCAGTCGGGCAGCGCCAAGCCGCTCACGATGCCACGCGCTCGTCTCGCGCGGTCCCTTCACCGAGCACGATGTTGTCTATCAGGCGGGCCGCCCCGAGCCGCGCGGCCACCGCTACGATGCTCGTCTCCTCGGCGAGCTGCACCGGCTCGAGCGCCGCCGGGTCCACGATCTCCAGGTACTCGATGGTGAACCGCGGCTCGGCCTCGATCGGGGCACGTGCCAGCGCCGCGAGGCGGCCGGCGTCTCGCTCGCCGGAGCGAAACGCTTCGTGCGCAGCTTCCAGGCCCTGCACCATTGCGCCGGCGACGCGCCTCTCCTCCTCGTTGAGGTAGGCGTTGCGCGACGACATCGCCAGGCCGTCTGCCTCCCGCACCGTGGGCGCCACCACGATTCGCACCGGCAGGTTGAGGTCCTGCACCATGCGGCCGATGACGGCCGCCTGCTGCGCATCCTTGCGGCCGAAAACGGCCACGTCGGGCTCGACGATGTTGAAGAGCTTCATTACCACCGTGAGCACGCCCTCGAAGTGACCGGGGCGGCCCGCACCGCACAGCCGCTGCGACAGCGCGCCAGGCACAACTGTCACCTGCGGCGCACTGGGGTACATCGTGCCGTCGCCGGGTACGAACAGGCAGTCGGTGCCGCGCGCAGCCGCGGCCCGGCGGTCCCGTTCCAGATCACGCGGATAAGCGGCCAGGTCCTCCTGCGGTCCGAACTGGATGGGATTGACGAAGATGCTCACGGCCAGCCGGTCGCACTCCCCGGCGGCGATGTCCAGCAGCCGCAGGTGCCCCTCGTGGAGGTAGCCCATCGTGGGAACGAAGCCGACCGTGCGTCCCGCGGCCCGCTCGGCGCGCGACCAGGCGCGCATGGCCGCCGGATCGGCGATCTCGATCATTCTTCGTAGGCGTGGTCGGCGTCGGGGTAGCGGCCTTCCCGCACTTCGGCTGCGTAGCTGCGCACGGCCGACTGGACGTCGTCCGCAAGCTCGGCGTAGCGCTTGAGGAACCTGGGCTCGAAGCCCCGGTTCAGCCCCAGCATGTCGTGCAGCACCAGCACCTGCCCGTCACAGTGCGGCCCGGATCCGATGCCGATGGTGGGGATGCTGACGGCCTCGGTCACTTGGCGCGCGGCATCGGACGGCATGAGCTCGAGCACTATGGAAAACGCACCCGCGTCTTCGAGGGCCCGGGCGTCGTCCACCAGCGCCTGCACCGCGTCCGTCCCCCTGCCCTGCACCCGGTATCCGCCCAGCGCGTGGAGCGACTGGGGAGTGAACCCCAGGTGTCCCATCACTGGAATGCCGATCTCAACCAACGCGGCCACGGTCGGTGCGATTCGCGCGCCGCCTTCAAGCTTCACACCCTCCACGCCGGTCTCCTTCAGAACGCGGCCCGCACTTCGCTTGGCATCGTCCACGGACACCTGGTAGCTCAGGAAAGGCATGTCCACCGCGACCAGCGCGCGCGATACGCCGCGCCGAACGATGCGGCCGTGGTAGATCATCTGGTCGAGAGTGGCGGAAAGCGTAGTCGGCTCGCCGCACAGCACCGTGTTGAGCGAATCGCCCACCAGCACCACGTCCACGCCCGCTTCGTCCAGCAGCGCGGCGAACAACGCGTCGTACGCGGTGAGCATGACGATGCGGCGGCCGTCGCGCTTCATGCGCACCAGGTCCGTAGTGGTTACGGGCTTCTTGTCATCCGACATGGGACTCGAGCTCCGCGAGCTCCCGCAGCCAGAACGGTCGGTTGGGAAGCTCCGGGTGAGGTATGGCCAGACCGGGTTC
>JBDHJM010000021.1:0-36801 GCA_039586895.1 Gemmatimonadota bacterium
ATCGAAGGCCCCGACATTCAGCGTGCCACCATCGATGGATACACCACCTGCGATCGTTGTGGACGCGCCCGCGAAACTCACGCCAGCACCAGTCACACCCACGTTCTGGTAGCTGAGAGCGTCGGGGATCGTCTGCGAAACGCCGGTGAACACCGTCGTACCCACGTCAAAAATACCCGTCGGCGCCAGCAGCCCCCCCACCCGCAGCGTGCCGGCAGGCATCGTTATATCGCCGGCCACTGAGAGACCCAAGTTGACCGCAAACGTGCCCGCTCCCTGCAGCGTGGCTCCGGCCACGTGGACGAACGGCTCGTTCAATGTGAGCGTGCCGCTCTGCACGTCGACCGTGGCGGAGTTGCTGAGCCCAACGCTGAACGTGGCTGTGCCGGTGCCGACGGACCGCCTCAGCGTGCCGTTGTTGACAAACGTCGCCAGGATCCCGGCGGTATTGAGTGACACGTCGCCTTGCACGTCGAAGGACGCACCGGCGCTGTTGGTGATTATGGCCCCGTTGCTCGCGTCCAGATTCCCCGCTGTCCAGGTCACCTGACCATTGTTGAAGAACTCCCGTGTGTCGAGGGATTTCACCCCGCCGCCGAGCGTAGCCGTACCGCTGGACTCCAGCAGAGTCTCGCCCGTGCCGGTCATCGTCCCGCCCGTCCAGTCGAGCGTGCTCGACACCCGCAGCTCGCCGCTCCCGCCTAGCGTGCCAGCACTCATTACCAGAGCTGTCGTAGTGCTGCTCGGAGCATCGAAGCTCACCGTTCCTCCACTGATCTCGGTGGAGGTGCCGGTGACGCTGTAGCCACCAAGCACGGTGACCGTTCCGCCCCCGAAATCGATGTGGCCCGCCCCGCTGACCGACGAGGAAGCGCTGAACGTGTGCGTACCACCGCCGAAGCGGAGGGTCGCGCCGGCGAGCACGACGAGCGAACCGTTGGCCGTCGTGCTGCCACCCGTGATGCCGAACGTTCCCCCCGATACCGTCGTGCTGGTGCCGGCCACCGTGCTGATGGTGCCGCTACTGGTACCGCCGCTCGTTGCGTCCAGTCCCCCGCTCTGCACATCAAGGGACCCGCTGTTGGTGAGCGCTATATCGAGCACCGCCACACCGCCGCTCACTCGTACGACACCGGCAGAAGACAGCGACCCGGTTCCCGTGAGCGTGGCACCATTCATGTCCAGCGCCCCAGTGATCCCGATTGTGCCGCCCGTCCCGTTGAGTGTGAGCGTGTTGGAGTTCAGAGCCAGTGTCTGAAGCCCGGTCACTCCACCTACGGTGAGTGCGGCCACTGTCGCCGCGACATCCAGGGTCACCGTGTAGCTTCCGTCGGCATCGATGAAGACACTGTCGGTGGCCGTCGGCACGCGGTTCGCATCCCAGTTGGCCGGATCGCTCCAATCGCCACCGTTGACATTCATCCAGCGCGTGATGTTGGGCGACACTGCCGTGGCGCCAATGGTGGCCTGCACCGTCGGGAATCCAGCGACCGTGGCGGTGGCCGACTGACTTCCCAGCCCCGACCCCAACGTCCACACAGTGTTCACCTGCCCGCTGGCATCGGTATCAGCGGAATCGGGGGCGAACGAGCCGCCGTCTGCGCTGCTGAACACCACCGGCACCCCCTGCACCGGCAGCTCGTCGGCCGCGCTCACGACCACGGTCACCGGCACGGGGAGCGCAGCGTCGATCGGCCCACGCTGGCCGTCTCCACCCGACACGACGATTGAGCTCGGGACGGGCTGCACCACCACGCTCGCCGTGTCGGCCGGGCCCGTAAGCAGCGTGGCCACGATGTCCACACTTCCTCGGGCGTCGCCTCCCACGACGTCGCCCGCTGCCGGATCGGGCACGGTCGCGCGCGTCGGATCGAGCGAGGTCCACGCCACTGGAGTACCGGGGATGGGATCGCCTGCCGCATCTCGCGCGACCGCGTCCAGTGTTACCGTCGCCCCGAAGAAGACCTCCTCGCCGACGGTCACGATCTCCACGCTCGCGGCGTTGGCGCCGACGCCCACGTACACGGGCTCCACCGGCACGGGAACCGGATCCCCGCCGGTTCCGGTCCCGGCCTGCACCGTGTCCGGCCCCGCCTCATAGGCGACGGCGCTGTCCGGCGTGAGGAAGTAGAGGAACATCTGGAAGATCTCTTCGGCACTCTGGACCACCACACTGAGCTCAAGCGACAGGGAGTCCGACCCAGCCGCTACTACGACCGTAGTGTCAAGAGCCACCGACTCGTCGAACCGGAGGAGCTCCACCCTCACGTATCCGATGTCTAGAATCCCCGCCGAGCTGCTCGCGAAGCTGGGAGCGAGCGCAAACCGTGCGACGCCGCCGTTTGGGCCGGTACGGTCCTCGCAGCTCCACACAGCCGCAGCGAGCAACGCGAGTAGCGCGAACCTGAGCTGCCGACTGTGTCGCCTCATGGCGTCCACTCCAGGTGCACCGCTGCGCGCGGGCCGCCGAATTTGACGCGTTCCCCGTCCAGCTCCTGGACCAGCCGGCCGAATGCGGCTTCGGCCTGGACGACGAGGTTCCAGCGGCGTGCGAACCGGTAGCGCCAGTCGGCGCCGAAGCGGAACGACTCGCCGAACAACTGCAGGGTGTTATCCGCAGTGCCACCTGCCTCAGGTCTCTCGGCGATCAATGACAGGCGGTACTCAAACTTGGGGACCAGCGCCATCGAGCGGTTGAACCGCCAGTCGAACCGCGCACCGGCTCCGAGGAGATTGCCTCGCGGCAGTATCGCGGCCCCGACAACCGTGGCCTCCAGCTGCGGGTCGGTGCGGAACACGTCGAAGACGTAGATGTTGAGGACCGAGTTGCCGATGCCCTGATCCAGCGACAGGTAGCCGACGAGCCGGTCCCCGATGCCGTTCAGGTCTTCGCTGCCTTCCGCGGTCTCGAATCCGGCCTGATCGACGCCGCGCCGCGCCCACGTCACCGCCGCGCGCAGGTAGGTGCGGCGCGCGAGCGGGCCTTCGACTCCGCCGCGCAAGCGGAGGTCCGTGCCCGGGTTGAGCTGAGCGGAGTCGCCCTCGATTACCGTGTAGGAGAAGTTCCCTCGCACACTCCCTCCCACACCCAGGGCCCACGACCCACCCAGCGGGAATGCGCCGGCGACGCCGCCGCCCAACGCTCCCCCAGTGCCGAGATTCGACGTCGCAAAGCCGATGACGTCGGTGGCGATAAGAACCAGCGTGCTCAGTTCCTCGCTCGCCACGGTGTGCGTCCCGGTCGGTATGGCCCCCTTCGCAAACACGATCAGCCGGCCCGGGATGGCATTCCACGAGAACCGCAGCTCGGTATCGAGCAGGGTGGATATGCTCGGGCTGGGAGTCGCTGCATTCACCGGTGCCACGTCCACGTACGTGTAGCCGCCCGACAGCGTGATGCCGCCGAAGCGTCCCGCGGCTCCGAGCGGGACGGTCACGCCGACCGGCACGGTGAGCTGGCTCACGCGGTCCACTGCCACCGTGTCAATCAGGTAGCCGCCGTCGAAGCTGTAGGTCTCTCCGTAGAGTGCTGTCCATGCCCGGATCCCGGTGCTCTGTGCGCGGGCACCGCTCGCCAGCGCGAGCGCCAAGGCCAAATAGAGGGCGGCGCGCCTCATGGTATCGGGATGATGATGCGGATGGTCCCGATCGAGGAACCAACCTGGGTGACAGTGGGAGGCGGCTGTGCGTTGGTCGTGTTCGTGGCCTGCAGCACCGTCTGCTGCGTATTGGTCCCGGCCATGTTCTGCTCGGCCTGAGTGGCTGCGATGTCCCATACGGTGGAAACCATCACGTCGCCCATCGCCTCGGGCACGAGCTCGGGCGCCGTGACGGTGGTGGCCGCCACCTGAGTCACCTGACCCGGCGATGCCTGCTGCACCGCAGGTGCAGCCGCCGAGGACTGGTGCCGGTTACGCGCCGAGCTGAAGCTCGGGTCGGATCGAACAGCAGCCGCGTAGTACGCCGCCGCTCCGGCGTAATCCCCGATCTCCTCCGCGACGAGCCCCTGCGAATACGCCAGGAACGCGGCCAGGTTCTGCGTGCCGTTCTCGAGGATCGCCCGGCGCTCGGCCTCCGACAGGCTATACCCCAACTCGTCGGCGATCCCGACGACGATCTCCTTCTCCATTTCGAGCAGCCTGCGGAACGAACCCGTCGCCACCTGCGGGCTGGTGACCTGGCCGTCGAGACGCACCACCGTGGCCTCGAGCCGCACGTCGCCTTCGGGCGGTATCGCGGCGAGGCCCTGGACCATCTGTCCCGCCTGGAGCAGGTGGCCCACGCGCGCAGCGGTGGCCTGGTCGACCTGTCCCGCCTCCGCCAGCTCCATCTCGCCGAGCAGCGCGTTCACTTGCAGCCGCTCCACCATGCGGAAGCGCTGCAGCAGCGCGAGGTCCGCCGTCATCATCTCGGCGAGACCGCGCGAGAGCGGCTGGTAGCTGGAGTCGCCCGCGATTTCGATCGGGAGCACGGCCAGCGTCTGCGGGTCAGCCGGCTGCTGGGCCAGCACCGTCTCCTGCTGCAGGGCGCTGCGGGCCCGCTCGGTGGCGCGCGTGCGCAGCGCGAACGTCTCGCGCGCGCGCACGGCCGGCGCACCTGCGTGATCGGGGAAACGGTCCAAGTAGTCGCGGTAGACCGCAATCGCCTGGTCGTACTCGCCCTCGAGCTCGAGGCACTGGCCGGTGACCAACGGTCCCACCGCGTTGCGCGGCTGGAGCCTCATGCCGGCCACGGCGGTGGTCCGCGCCGTGTCGCACTGCTGCGCCGCGTACAGCGCAGCCGCGTAGCGCAGGATCAGGTCACCATTGTCCGGATCCTGGGCGAGGCGCTCTTCGAGTTGGGGGATTTCTTCCGGCGAAACCTCTGCAAAATGCCCACCACCGCAGCCCGCCGTGAGCAGGGCGAGGCCCACCACGATCGGTGCGAGGTACCGATGGGTCGAGTTGCGCGTGAAGCGTCGTATCATGGGCGCTCCATGGCGGTCCCCGGCCCGGAACGGAGAGCCACCGGTGGCGAGTTGCGAACTTGCGCCGCACAACCCGCGCCGTCAAGATGCGCACGGCTTTCCTTTTTTGTCGGTTCCTGGAATGGTCCGCGATGAACCAGCGTGCGCCGGACTGGGTCAACATGCCCCAGGCCACACGATGTTCGTGCGCAGGCTGGACTTAAGCTGCCGGAAGTGCTTTGGGAGTCTGTGGTCGGGTCAGTCGGCCTGCAGCATGGTTCGCATCTTGCGCGCGAGCGCCTCTATCTCCTTGAGAGACGTGACCGTTTCCGGGTCGAGCTGATCAGCGCCGAGCAGCAGCATCTGTGTCTCGGCGAGGATTGCAGAGAGCGGGTTGGCAAGGTCGTGCTTCAACCTGCGAATCGGCTCGTCGCTGCCGCCCGTCATTCCGTCACCGACCGGTAGAGGTCACGCAGGTGGTGTTCGCGCAGGTCGTGCAGGCACTCCCACAGGTCGCCCTCGCTCGTGGCGCAGAGGATATCCGCCGTCGCCGGTGAGGCGCCGTCATCCGTGTGGCCGAAGATCAGGCGGCCCCGCCACGTCCCGTCCTCCGCGCGCCTGACCTCCAGGAGCACGGGGATCAGGTCATCGCCGTATTTGAGCGCTGACAGTTCGTGAACGACCGGCTCGGTGGGCTCTGACTTACCGTACCGGACAGGGTTTCCCGGCATCTGTGAAGACACCTGTTGGTTTGCGCAAATATAAGGGGTCGCTTCACTTAAGCAATAGTGAGCGGGCAGTCACATCGCCATGAAAGGCGTCAGAAGAAGCTCAGAAGGAGTAGTGCACCGGCACGGGACAGAAGGTCACGACGAACAGCAGCAGGGTGAGGATGCCGACCGGCCGGCGGCTGCGCGGCAGGCTGCGGTACGGGTCCAGCACCTGCGGGTGGGCGAGACGCCCGCGCCCCAGCATCAGGATCACAGCGGCCCACACCCACCACCACCACTGCCCCTCCATGAAGCCGAGTGCTATCAGGCTGAGCCACACGAACGGCCCGATCTTCGCCTGGTACTTCCCGACCAGAGCGTACAGCACGTGTCCGCCGTCCAGTTGGGTCAGGGGCAGCAGATTGAGCATTGTCACCAGCACGCCGAGCCAGCCCGCGAAGGCGAGCGGGTGCAGCATGACCGTACCGTCACCGATGACGAGATGGCGCGCGGCATAGCTGACCACCGAATCGCCGACGTAGAGGTGCAGGTTGGCGACGACTATGAGCTGCTCGGAAGGCCCTACCTCGGGCACGACCGTCGAGTAGGTCAGCCCCGCGAACAACACGACGAGAGCGACCGCGAACCCGGCCCACGGCCCGGCGGCCCCCACGTCCATCAGCTGCTGGCGGTCCACTATGGGACTGCGCAGCCGGATGAACGCCCCGAATGTGCCGATGAAGTTCAGCAGCGGCGGTGACGGCAGGAAGTACGGTGGCGACGTATCGACTCCGTAGCGCTTCGCGACGAGGTAGTGTCCCATCTCGTGCGACAGGAGAATCGCCATCAGCGCCACGGCAAAAGCGAGCCCGGACCGCAGAGTGACGAGCTCGGTCAGGAGCTCGGACATCAGCGACGGCGTGAGGGTGAAGCCCATGCTGAACGGGAACTCCCAGGGAAGCGACGAGCCCGCCAGGAGCGCTCCGCCCATCCACACGGTGAAGAAGGTGGCGAGGAACAGCACCCCGTGCAGCCACCAGCGCTCCCCCGATTCGTCCCCCAGGGGGCGGGTCAGCGTGAGCCGCCCGGGGCCGTCCCCGGCCGCCCAGTAGTAATGACCCGGCCAGCCGGCGAGAGCCGCCTCCAGCTCGGGCGAAGGTCCGCTGTGAGCCGGGTCTACCTCGGCGTCAACTATCTCCCGGTGGCGCACCACCGTAGTCCGCCACCAGGAGAAGTACTCGGTGACGTGGCTCAAGTGGCCTCTTGACGGGGGTTTAGGGCAAGCGTATGATTACGCACTACTCGTCCAGTAGATATCCCCAGCAAACACCCATTCCTCCCGCGACAACCCCAATGCGCCCGATGCACGGGCTGATGGACGTACAAGACTGCAGGACTATCCCACCTCGCTAACGGAGAGCTCCGACCCCGTGGACATCGCCGATCTGAAAAAGAAGTCAGTAGCCGAGCTGCACGAGATGGCCGAGGAGTTGAACATCACCAACTACTCTGGCCTCCGCAAGCAGGATCTGATCTTCCGCATCGAACAGTCTCTGCTCGACTCTGACACCGTACTCCGGGGCGAAGGCGTCCTGGAGATCCTGCCTGAGGGCTACGGCTTCCTGCGCAGCCAGGACTGGAATTACCTCTACGGCCCGGACGACATCTACGTCAGCCCGAGCCAGATCAAGCGCTTCGACCTGCGTACCGGGGACACGATTTCCGGCCAGGTGCGGCCGCCCAAGGAAGGAGAGCGTTACCTCGCACTCCTCAAGGTCGAGAAGGTCAACTTCGACGAGCCCGAGAAGGCGAAGCACCGGATCGGGTTCGACAACCTCAAGCCGCGCTACCCGGACCGCCGCATCCGGCTGGAGCGGGAAGACGGCGACCTGTCGACCCGGGTGATGGATCTCCTCACCCCCGTGGGATTCGGCCAGCGCGGCCTCATCGTGTCGCCGCCCAAGGCCGGCAAGACCATCATCCTGCAGAAGGTCGCGAACTCGATCACCGAGAATCACCCCGAAGCCACGCTCATAGTACTCCTCATAGACGAGCGTCCAGAGGAAGTCACGGACATGGAGGAGAACGTGAAGGCGGAGGTGATCGCCTCGACCTTCGACGAGCCGGCGGACCGGCACGTGCAGGTCGCGGACATGGTGATCGAGAAGGCGCGCCGTCTCGTGGAGCACGGCAAGGACGTGATCATCCTGCTGGACTCGATCACGCGTCTGGCGCGGGCTCACAACGTGGTGATCCCGCACTCCGGGAAGATCCTCTCGGGAGGCGTCGACGCCAACGCGCTACAGAAACCGAAGCGCTTTTTCGGAGCTGCGCGGAACATCGATAGCGGCGGCTCGCTCACGATCATCGCGACGGCCCTGATCGAGACCGGCAGCCGAATGGACGAAGTGATCTTCGAGGAGTTCAAGGGCACGGGCAACATGGAGATCGTGCTCGATCGCCGCATCGCGGACCGCCGCACCTACCCCGCGATCGAGGTGAACCGCAGCTCCACGCGGAAGGAAGAGCTGCTCCTCGACAAGGACGAGCTGAACAAGATCTACCTGCTCAGGAACTTCCTGGCGGAGATGCCGCCAGTGGAGGCCATCGAGTTCCTGCTCGAACGGATGAAGCGGACCAAGAACAACACCGACTTCTTCTCCACCATGCAGGAGGGGTGACGGCGGAACTTCCGACCGAGGGACGGCTCTTGGCGGTGGACGTGGGGGAGAAACGCATCGGCCTCGCCCTCTCGGACCCTTCGCAGGTCCTGGCCCAGCCGCTTGCCACGCTCACTAGAAGGGCGGGCAAGAGGTTCCCCATGCAACGGCTTCGAGAGCACCTCGACGCGCACCGGCCGGTGGGCGTGGTGGTCGGCCTGCCGCTAACTCCGGAGGGCAAGGAGGAGGAAGCAGCCACAGTTGCGCGCACCGTCGGCACAGCCATCGGCGAGAAGACGGGCCTCCCGGTGTGCTACTGGGACGAGCGCATGAGCACGGCGCGAGCGCTGGACGCGGTGCGCGAAATGGGTGGGAGCACGAGGGGCCGCAAGGGCGACGTGGACCAGCTCGCCGCCACCGTAGTGCTGCAGCACTTCCTGGAGAGCCGCCGCAGGTGACACGCCTACTTTCGGTTGCAGCTCTGGCCGCGCTCACGGCATGCGGGCAACCGCCCGACCACCAGGCCGGTTCCACGGAGCGCGTCACGATCCCGCGCGGCGCCACGCTCTCGGCGGTGACCGACACGCTCTCCGCTCGCGGGCTGATCGAGTCGGCCGCGCTCTTCGAGTTCTACGCGCTCATGTCGGGACGGCACCGCGCGCTGCAGGCCGGCACCTACGACCTTCCCCACGGCGCCTCCAACCGCGAGCTCCTCGCCCGCCTCATGGAGGGCCGGCCGGATTACCGCTGGCTGCTGGTTCCCGAAGGGCTGATGCTGATTGAAGTGGCGGCGGAGGTCGAACGCCAGCTCGGCATCCCGGCCCAGGACTTTCTGGCGGCGGCATCCGACTCGGCGCTGCGAGCCCGCTTCGAGGTGCCGGCGCCTACGCTGGAGGGCTACCTGTACCCCAGCCGCTATGCCGTTCGCGTGGATGCCGGGGCTGAAGGTGTCGTGCGGCAGATGACCCAGGAATTCGCGGACCTCTGGCGCCCCGAGTGGGACGCACGGCTGGACAGTGTCGGCATGACCCGACACGAGCTCGTGACGCTCGCATCGATCATCGAGGGTGAGGTACGTTACCCGCCCGACCGAAAGTACGTATCGTCGGTTTACCACAACCGCCTGGCGCGCGGCATGCGGCTGCAGGCCGATCCGACGGTGATCTACGCTCTGGGGCGGCGGCGGCGGCTGTTCGAGCGCGACTACCAGACGCGCTCGCCGTACAACACCTACCTGATCGACGGCCTCCCACCGGGGCCGATCGGCGAGCCGTCGGCGGCCAGCATTGAGGCGGCGCTGTATCCCGCCAGAACGGACTTTTTCTACTTCGTGGCACGCGCCGACGGGCAGCACGTGTTCTCACGCACCTACTCCGAGCACCTGCGCGCAGTGCGCGAGGTGCGCCGCGCCAACGGTTCCTAGCCGGAAGGGCTAGCCGTCCATCGCGTCGCGCAGCTCTCGCGCAGCGCGCTCCACGTCGGCAGCGGAGAACACCGCGGCACTCACCGCCACACCGACCGCACCAGCAGCCAGAACCTCCGACACGTTTGCGGCGGTGATGCCCCCGATCGCCATCACGGGGACGCCGGCCGGGGCCCGCGCGGCCAGCCTGCGGAGGCCGGCGGGTCCGATCGGAGCGCCGGCGTCGGGCTTGGTACCGGTGGCGAACATCGCCCCGATGCTCCAGTAGTCGGCTGCGCCGGCCAGCGCAGCGTCGGCCTCTGCTTCGCTGCCCACCGATACGCCGATCTTCAGCTTGTCGCCCGCGAACTCGCGAATCGCCTCCGGCGCGAGATCGTCGGCCCCCACGTGCACACCGCGCGCGGCGGCGGCCAGCGCCACGTCGGCCCGGTCGTTCACCCAAATCGGCACCGGCAGCGCCGCGACCAGCTGCGCCGTCAGTTCGAGCAGCTCTCCGGCAGGAGCGTCCTTGATCCGGATCTGAACCGCCGTGACTCCTCCGGCCACCGCCGCACCGCACGCATCCAGCAGCCGATCCGTCTCGACGGTTGGGGGACCCGCGACGGCGAGCAGGCGCAGCTCGGGCGCTGCGAGCCTGGGAGACACCGTCAGGGCAGGGCCTCCACCCATGCAACGATGGCATCCACCAGCTGCGGCACGATCGGGAGCGATGGATCGCTGTACTGGGCCGTCTGGGTCAGCCGGCTCCGGCTCGGCGCGTGCTTGAATACGTGGTTGGCCTCCGGGATCAGCACCAGCTTCGCGTCGGGCCTCGCCGCGCGCAGCAGTTCCGCGTCTTCCACTCCGATCTGGAAGTCGGTCTCTCCCTGCACGATCAGCACGGGCACATTCACACGGGCCAGCTCTCCGGTGGGATCGAACGCGACAGCCGACTGCATGAACCGCTGGTTGACCGGGACGAAGAACACCCGCAGCGCCGAAGGCACCTCTCGGGGGTCCTCACCGGCCAGGTAGCGGGCCATCGCGGCGTCGAATGCCGCCATCGTCTCCTCGTCCAGCTGCTCGGCGAGCTGCCCGCGCAGCACGTCGAGGAACGGCCTGCCCATTCCGGCGAGCAGAGCCACCCCCTGCACCGGAGCGCCGTCGTTCGCTGCCATCGTGGCGAGCGACGCTCCCTCGCTGTGCCCCAGTATCACTATGTCGGAGAAGCGGCTGTCGAGCCGCACTGTCTCGGCGGCAGCACGCAGGTCGCCCGCGAAGTCTCCGTATGTGGAAGCCGCAGGATCGAACGCTCCAGCCGTCGATCCCAGCCCGCGCTTGTCGTAGCGCAGGGTGGCGATCCCCCGCTCCGCGAGGCGCCACGCCAGCTGCAGGTACAAGTCGCTGCGCAAGGCCCCCGGTGAGTTCCCGTTGCGGTCGGTCGCCCCCGATCCCGCGACGATGATGCCCAGCGGTACGGGAGCCGCGGCGTCCACGGGGATCGCGAGCGTGCCTTCGATGCGCAGATCCCCGCTGGGAAAGGCGAAGGTCTCCTCACCCACTCCGGCGGGCGGCACACGCTCGGGCTCCTCGGGCGGCTCGACCGACGTGTCCACCTGCTCTGCCCACTCCGCAACCACACCCTGGACGGGGATTTCGAACGTGGTAGCCCAACCCGACTCCGCAAGCTCCACCTCGATGGGGATGCCGCGCAGGTCCAGGGTGCCCGCTCTGCCCGAGAGCTCGACCGCGAGGGGGATCACGACCGCACCGCCGGGAAGCCACAGTTGGAACTCCTGCCGGCCGCCCAGGTCGCGGTCGTAGCGCAGCAGCAGCACAGCAAGGTGCGAGAACGAGAGGTTGCGGAACACCGAGTAGGGCCGCGTCAGCGGCGTGGCCCCGGACTGCGCTCCGCGGCCCGTGACTTCCCAGTGCGCGGAATCCGCGAACGTGACCGACAGCGTCTGGAACGGCTCGTCCCCGGAGGCGAGCTGGCCGGTGGCCACGTACTCCACGGGTGAAAGACCGGTGTCGTAGACCGTGCGCCCGCCTATGACGAGCCCCTGCGCCGGGATCGCGAGCGTGCTGGTGAGCACCGACCCATCGAACTCGTAGCGCTCCCGCACGATCTCCCGCCCACTCTGCCGCACCACGTATCCGCCGCTCGATGTGGCCTGACCCGCGAGCAACGTGGGAGCTGCGGCCAGAAGCAGCACCACACCGCCGGCTCGGACCCCCGCGCGCGTACGTCTGCCGTCCATCACGTCATCCTCCCTGGTTGCGCGACCGGTTTCACCCTCTGAAATAGTTGACAGGCGACACGGCTTTCACAAGCTTGCACCCATGTCGCCCGCCGGTGCGGACGTACGCGACCGCAACACGCAAGTTCAGCGCGTGCTCCTGGGCCTCCTCGTCGCCAACCTGGCCGTCGTGGGGGCCAAATTCGTGATCGGCCTGCGGACCGGCTCACTCGGCGTGCTCGGCGACGCGGTCCACTCCTCCGTGGACGCCATGAACAACGTGCTGGCGCTGGCTGTGATGTGGGTGGCCGTGCGCGAGCCCGACGAGGACCACCCTTACGGGCACGAGAAGTTCGAGACACTCGGCGCGCTGGCGATCGTGGTGTTTCTGTCGATCACGGGCTTCGAGCTCGTGAAGGGCGCAGTCACGCGGCTCTCCTCGGGGGTCGACCCCATCCGAATCAGCACGCTGGAGTTCTCGGTTCTCCTGGGCACCCTGGCGGTGAACACTGTCGTGACCCTGTACGAGACGAAGCGCGGCCGCGAGCTGAGCTCGCCGATCCTGCTCGCTGACTCGGCGCACACGCGCGCCGACGTGTTGATTACGATCGGAGTGCTGATCGGAGTGATCTGCTCCCAGGCGGGGCTGGGGTGGGTGGACTCCGTGGTTGCGCTGCTCGTGGCGGGAGTGATCGTAGTGCTGGCCTACGGCATCATCGCCAGATCGGTGCCGGTGCTGGTGGACCAGCACGTGGTGCCGGCCGCCGAGATCAAGCAGGCGGCCGAGACCGTGGACGGGGTCGTGAGCGCGTACGACATCCGGTCCAGGGGCGCCAGCGACCGCCGCTTCGCCGAGCTGACCATCGCCGTCTCCGGGAACGCCACCGTGAAGGATGGACATCAGGTGGCCGACGCAGTTGAGACACGGT
The DNA here is from genome assembly GCA_039586895.1 of Gemmatimonadota bacterium. Classification (GTDB taxonomy): domain Bacteria; phylum Gemmatimonadota; class Gemmatimonadetes; order Gemmatimonadales; family GWC2-71-9; genus WVYX01. The sequence goes on from JBDHJM010000021.1 coordinate 12,887, forward strand.
TGCGCGACCAGCTTATGTTCCACCAGGTCGTAATCCACGTCGAACCATGCTGAGTGCCCCTCTCCCCCGTCGCCGCCGCGAGCGCCGGCAGCAGTCGCTGCGGCACGAGTACGAGCAGTTCATCCTGCAGCGCATCGAGGAGTTCAAGCAGCAACTCAGCCGCGAACAGCTACTGGCCATCGCCGACGAGGCCGTGCGGGAGCTCGAAGTCGGCCCGGATGAGCAGTTGGTGCTGACCGAGGTCCTGGTGCTGGAGCACGTGGACCGCCTCATCACGCACCGCCTGAACCTCCCCACGTTCCGGCGGTGGCGCAGCAAGCACCTGCGGCTCAGGAAGGCCCAGAAGGAACCGACCCATTGGGGGATAGCCGCCGACTCCCCCGTGGCCGAGCTCGCGGAAGAGCTGAACGGAGAAGGCGACGCACTCGTCGTCGGCGCCGCCGCCGCGCCGGTCGCGTACTACCTGGCCGCACACGACTGGCCGGTCGTGTTCATCGACCAGGAACTGACCACCGTGGAGTCCGTAGAGACGCGGGCGGCCACAGAAGCGCTGGCGGCCCGGTTCGACGCGCTGGTAGTGAGCCTGGGAGGCTGGTTCCCCGACACCACGCCCGTTCTCGCGGTGCTCGATCCGGTGCTGCTGGGCAGGATGGGGGCGGCCGAGCGCGAGCAGTTCCTGGATGCGCTCACGCTGCAGACCACCTCGGGAGGGGTGCACTTCGTCCTGCCCACCGCACCTGCACCAGGAGTCATCGCCCTCGGCCCGGAGACGCTCACACCGCACTACGCCGGCTGGCAAGTGGAGCGCGGGCGCGACGACAGCGGCGCGCGCTGGCTCCTGGCAGTCAAGCGCTGACCTCCTGAAACGTTGCGGGGCCGGCAGCGTGCCGGCCCCTTGCAACGCGCTTCATCGAAGAAGAAGGCGAAGGATATCGCTACTTCTTCTTCTTACGCGCCACCTTCTTCTTCTTGGTTGCGCGCTTCTTCTTCTTGGTTGCGCGCTTCTTGGTCGAGCGCTTGGCGGCCTTTCTCTTCTTCTTGGTCGCGCGCTTCTTCTTCGGCATGACGCCTCCGTCAGGTGGGGTGACTGCCCGCACATCACGCACGGGCGGGTTTCGAGCGGCCTTTGCCGCTCACTTCGCGCTCCGCTCCGCTCCTCCTACAGAACGCATTCGCTATACGGCGTCCGAGATAGACGTGAAGTTGAAATCCCGCACGACCAGCGGGGGCATCACCACCGCCGATCCGATGCCGCCTGATCCGGACGCCACCACCCGCTCCGCCGCACCCATTGCCTCGATGTTGTCGAGCATCGCCAGGATGCTCTGGTTGAACCGGAAGTTCTTCAGCGCCCGCGTGACGCGGCCGCCCTCGATCAGGAAGGTCCCGTCACGCGTGAGCCCCGTGTAGGTGAGCGTCCGCGGGTCCACGCTCCGGATGTACCAGAACCGCGTGACCAGGACGCCGCTCTCCACCCCCTGCACCAAGTCGGCGACGGTGCCCGTGCCGCCCTCGAGCTTGAGTCCGCCTCCGGACGGAACCGGCAGGCGCTGCTGCTGCTCCGCCCAGTAGCGGCCGTACTCCAGGTTGGTCAGGACGCCGTTCTCGATCCAAGTGGTCCGGCCCAGCGGCTCCCCTTCGTCGGTGAAGGGAAGCTCGAGCAGGTCCGGATCGGCGGGATCCGAGAGCAGGGTCACCCGCTCGTCGACCATGCGCTCTCCGATGCGGTTCCCGCCCCCCGGTCGCGAGAACGCAGACCTGCCTTCGTCGGCGGAGCGGCCGCTGAGGCCCCGCGCGAGCAGCTGCACCAGGTTGCCGACCGCCGTAGGCTCGAGCAGGACCGTGTAGGGCGCGGGCTGGGCCGTCGCCGCAGCGACGCTGCGCCGGGCCTTGTCCATCGCCCGCTCCACCAGCTCCGCTCCCGGCGTCATCCGGCGCCATTCGTTGTGCGTGGTGCCGGCCCACCCGGAACCGTCGCCGGCTGCGGTGCGCACCGTGGTGGTGAGGGACGCCTGCGTAGAGCGCGCGTATGCGAACAGCCCGTTCGTGTTCGCAACGGTTGTGCTGCGCGCCCTGCGCGGCAGAAAACCCGTCGCGACCAGGCCCGCACCGGCAGGCCCCTCCACCATCTCCTGCACGACGTCGGCCCGCTGCGGTGGACCCAACTCTCTGGTGCCCTGGAAGAACGCCGCGCTCGGCTGAAACGGCTGCGGCCCGAGCAGCGGCATCTGCTCCGGATCCTCGGGCGACAGTTGCGCCAGCTGCTCTGCCCTGCGCACCGCCTGCTCAATGCCGTTCTGGTCGAGAGCGTTGAACGAGACCGACCCGCTGCGCTGCCCGGTGCGCACCCTCACCGTGGCCTGCGTATCGACGACCTCGCCGGCCGTGGTGAGCTGGTTTACGGCGAACCGAGTGTTGCCCTCGATGCCCGACTCGAGCCGCACCTCCACGCCTTCCGCTGCGCTGGCGCCCATGATGCGCTGCGCCAGGTCGCGCGCCTGCGCTTCCGTGAGGATGTTCGCCATGGCCCGCGCCTAGCGCGCTCCAGTGTTGATAACGGTGACACCCCGGAACCGCGCGGGCGGGCAGCCGTGGCTCACCGCGTTGGACTGCGCGGGCTGCCCCTTTCCGTCGTAGAACGTCCCGCCCAGCTGGTAGCTGCGCGGACCGCCCAGCATGTCGAGCGAGTTCCAGAACTCCGGGGTGCGGCCCTGGTAGGCCACGTCCTTGAGCATGCCGACAATCGCGCCGTCGCGGATCTCGTAGAACACCTGGCCGCCGAACTGGAAGTTGTATCGCTGCTGGTCGATGCTGTACGAGCCTCGGCCCTTGATCAGGATACCGCGGTCTGTGGCTGCAACGAGATCGTCCAGCGTGTAGTCGTTCTCGCCCGGGAGGAGCGAGATGTTGGGCATGCGCTGGAACTGAACCTTGTCCCACGACTGGGCGAACGAGCAGCCGTGTGAGTGGCGAATGCCCGTGATGTCGGATATCCAGGCGACCTGTTCACGCGTGGTCTGGTAGTCGACGAAGGTCCCGTCCTTGATCAGGGGCCAGCTGTCGGCCGGGACGCCCTCGTCGTCCCAGCCCACCGTGGCCAGTCCGCCGCGCTGCGTGCGGTCGGCCTGCACGTTCATGATCTCCGGTCCGTATTGGAACCGGCCCAGCACCTGCTCCGGGGGCGCCAGGAACGAGGTGCCGGCGTAGTTCGCCTCGAATCCCATGGCCCGGTCGAGCTCGGTGGGGTGCCCGATGTTCTCGTGGATCGTGAGGAACAGATGCGACGGATCGAGTATCAGATCGTATTCGCCGGGCTCGACCGGGGTGGCCGCCAGCTTCTGCACGGCGTCCTGCGCCCAAAGCCCGGCGCGCTCCACCAGCCGCGCCCCCTCCACGTGCTCGTAGCCCATTCCCATCGGCGCCACCTCGGCGGAGGTGCGCGACTGGAAGTCGGAGCGGTCGGGGGCCACCGCCGTCACCGACATCGACGGCCACGTGCGGTACAGCGTCTGCTCGATGAGGCTGCCGTCGGTGGAGGCAAAGGTCGTGTCGAGCCGGACGAAAGCCATGGACGAGGAAGCGAAGCGCGCCCCGGGCACCTTCAGCGCTTCCGCGTTGGCCGCCAGGAGCAGCGTGATCTTGTCCTCCACCGCGACCTCGAACGGGTCGATGCGAACCGGCGTTTGCCACTCGCCGTTGGGATACGCGTCCACCGGAGCGAGCCTCACCGGCTCCCGGATGGCGCGTGCATTCGCGGCGGCCTGCTCCACGGAGGCGCGCGCCACACGCACCGCCTCCTCGCGGTCCAGAGTGCGGCTGGCAACGAAGCCCCACGCTCCGTCCACCAGCACGCGCACGGCGATTCCCACCGTCTCGTCGTCACGCAGCTGCGTGACGCGCTGCTCTCGCGTTCCCACCCACTGCTCACGCCGCCTCATCACCCGGGCATCCACGTACCTCGCTCCCGCGCTCGCCGCAGCGTCGAGCGCCGCCATACAGAGCTCTTTGGCCTGGGGATCGTTCGAAGCGGGAGGTGAGTGGATCGGAGACGCTAAGCACTCGCCTGGCCGGGAGGTGGCGAGTGCGGCGGCCGCGAGCGAGGTGTTTTTCAGGAACTCGCGTCGCGTCGCGGACATCAACGGCGCTCCGCAGGGCGCGTTAGCACGGAAGCGAATATTGTGAATACATTTGGATCACGCAATAGCATTTTCACCATTCAACGACGGTTGGAAAGCATGGATCTCGGAATCCGAAGGCGCGTTGCTTTGGTTTGCGGCTCATCGACCGGCCTGGGATACGCAATTGCATCAACGCTGGCGGACGAAGGATGCCGCGTCGCGCTCAATGCACGCGACCCACAGCGTCTCGCGGGCGCCGCAGCTTCGATCGGAGCGAAAGCCACGGAGGAAGTGGCCACCTTTCCGGCTGACGTGAGCGTGCCTGACGACGCCGCGCGCCTCGTGGAGCGCGTGACGGCGGAGCTGGGCTCGGTGGACATACTGGTGTGCAACGCGGGGGGGCCGCCGCCAACCACGTTTGCCGACGCGCCGGCCGAAAGCTGGCAGGCGGCGTTCGATCTCAATCTGCTCTCGACCATCCACCTCTGCCGCGCAGCGGTCCCCGGCATGCGCGAGCGTGGATGGGGACGGGTGGTGTGTCTCACCAGCGTCGCGGCCAAGCAGCCGCTGGGCAGCCTCATGCTTTCCACGGTGGCGCGAGCCGGCGTGCTCGGCTTCGCCAAATCGCTCGCCGACGAGATCGCTGCGGACGGGGTGACCGTGAACTCCGTCTGTCCCGGCTACACGCGCACGGAGCGGGTCGACGAACTGGTGGACGAGCTCGCCGAGCGCCGCGGTCAGCCGGCGCCGGACATCATCAAGGGCATCGTGGCAGACATCCCCGCCGGCCGCATGGGCGAGCCGCACGAGCTCGCGGCGGCGGTCGCGTTCTTGGCATCGGAGCGCGCGGGTTACATTACGGGCGTGGCACTGCAGGTCGACGGCGGGTTCGTCCGCAGCATCGTGTAAGTCGACGGCGGGTTCGTCCGCAGCATCGTGTTGAAGGAGGGGGACTCATGAAGGCAGCGGTGGAGCAGCGACTGCGGTCCGAGCTGGAGCAGTTCAAGCAGGACGGCGTTTACAAGCAGCTCAACTACCTGGACTCGCCCCAGGCATCGCGGGTCACGATGGAGGGCCGGGGAGAGATCATCATCCTCTCCAGCAACAACTACCTCGGGCTCTCGGCGATCCCCGAAGTCATCGAAGGCGGCAAGGAGGCACTCGAGCGCTACGGCGCGGGAACCGCGAGCGTGCGGTTCATCTGCGGCACGTTCACGATCCACCGCGAACTGGAGGAGGCGCTGGCGGAGCTGGTCGGAACGGAGTCGTCGCTCAGCTACGTCTCCTGCTGGAATGCCAACGAAGGCCTGTGCGCCACGCTGCTCGGTCCCGAAGACGTCGTGATATCCGACGAGCTGAACCACGCCTCGATCATCGACTCGATCCGGCTCGCCCGTTCCATGGTGAAGTGCCGCGGCGCCGTCTACAAGCACTCCGACATGAGCGACCTCGAGGAGAAGCTCAAGGAGGCGAAGGACGCGCGCACGCGGCTCGTGTTCACGGACGGCGTGTTCTCCATGGAGGGAGACGTGGCGAGGCTCGCCGACATCCTGGAGCTGGCGCGCAAGTACGACGCGATCGTCGCTGTGGACGACTCCCACGCCACCGGCGTGCTGGGTGCCACCGGACGCGGCACGCCCGAGCATGAAGGAGTGCTGGGCGAGGTGGACATCGTCACGTCCACGCTGGGCAAGGCGTTGGGCGGAGCGGCCGGCGGGTTCACGGCGTCCTCGTCGGCTCTGTGCGACTACCTCACACAGCGCTCGCGTCCCCAGCTCTTCTCCAACGCGCTGCCGTGCACGGTTGCGGGGAGCGCACTGGCAGCCGTGCGGTACCTGCGGGCCCACCCGGAACGGGTGACCGCGCTGCACGAGGGTGCGCGCTATTTCCGCGAACAGCTCGTAGAGCTCGGGTTCAAGCCGCTGGAGGGAGACACTCCGATAATCCCCGTGATCCTGGGGGAGACGGCCAAAGCCATCCAGATGAGCAACATGCTGCTGGACGAAGGAGTGTTCGTGACCGGCTTCGGCTACCCGGTGGTGCCCAAGGGGCAGGCCCGCGTGCGCTGCCAGGTCTCGGCCGGGCACACCCGCGTCGACTTGGACGATGCGCTCCGGGCCTTCGCCAAGGTCGGGAAGAAGCTTGGTCTCATCTAACCGCCACGCCCGGTTCGCGTCGGTGCTCGCTCTCCTCGCGGGAGCGACGGTCGCCGCGCCCCGGTTGGCGCCTCCACTGGCCGCGCAGCAGTCCGGCCAGCCATCCGCCCGGCAGGCTTCCTGGCAGGACGTGCCGTCGCCCAGCGAAGTGCTGGGCATCGAAGTGGGCGCCGACTCGGTGCTGGCCGACTGGTCCCAGATCGGCAACTACATGTCGGTGCTGGCGGGCGCTTCAACTTACGTGCGGCTCGACACCATCGGGAGCAGCACGCTGGGCCGTCCGCTGCTCCTGCTCACCATCACGAGCCCGGAGCATCAGGCGCGCCTCGCGGACATCAAGCGGGTCCAGGCTCGCCTGGCCGACCCGCGTGGCCTCAGCGCCGCTGCAGAAGACACGCTGGTAAGCGGCAGCCCGGCCGTCGTGCTGATCAACAACAACATCCACTCCACCGAGATCGCTTCGAGCCTGTTCTCGATGCTGCTGGCGCACCGGCTGGCGACCGATGCGCGCTATCGGGAGCTGCTGCGCCACCTGGTCGTGCTGGTGGTGCCTTCGGCAAACCCCGACGGGCTCGACACCACGGTCGCGTGGTACCGCACCCACAAGGGCACGCAATACGAGGGCGGGCCGTTGCCCTGGCTGTACCATCCGTACACGGGGCACGACAACAACCGCGACTGGTACATGCTCACGCAGGTCGAGACCAAGGCCATCTCCCGCGTGCTGTACCACGAGTGGTTCCCCCAGGTCGTGTGGGACGTGCACCAGATGGGGAACCGCGGAGCGCGCTTCTTCCTGCCGCCGTTCGCCGACCCGGTGAACCCCAACCTCGACCCCATCCTGGTCCAGGCCACGAACCTGGTGGGGACGGCCATGGCGGCGGCGGTATACGATGCCGGCCGCACCGGCGTGCAGCACCACAGCAGGTTCGACCTATGGTGGCACGGCGGGCTGCGCACCGTACCGGCGCGGCACAACATGATCGGCATCCTGTCGGAGGCGGCGAGCGCCCGGCTCGCGTCCCCGATCTTTCAGGAGACCGAGGACCTGCGCCCCGCCCAGGCGGGCGTCATGTACCCGGAGCCGTGGACCGGCGGCTGGTGGCGCATCGGGGACATAATCGAATACGAGCTACTCGCCGCCCAAGGACTGCTCGGGCTGATGGGCCGGCAGCGCGAGGCGTTCCTGCGCCGCTTCGTGACACTGGGCCGCCGGGCGGTGGCGCGCGGCGCCGCCGGCGATCCCTTCGCCTATCTGATCCCGCCGGAGCAGCGCGACCAGTGGGCGGCCTCGGTGCTGGTGGACCTGCTGCTCGGGGCCGGCATCGAGATCCAGCGTGCGACGGAGCCGTTCACGGCACAGGGCCAGGCCTATGCGGCGGGGACGCTGGTGATCCCCATGGCCCAGCCGTTCCGCGCCCACGTGAAGGACCTGCTCGAGATCCAGCGCTACCCCCAGCGGGAGCAGTACCCGGGCGGCCCGCCTGCCCGGCCCTACGATCTGGCCGGCTGGACCCTGCCGCTCCAGATGGGAGTGGACGTGGTGGAGGTGGCCCGGCCGTTCCAGCTGTCCGGCGAGCCCGTGGGCGAGTCACGGGTGCCGCCCGGACCGGTGCGCGGCACGGGACCGCAGATCGTACTGGCCAACCGATCCAACATGGAGAGCCGGACCATGGCCCGGGCACTGGAGCTGGGCGCCCAGCTCTGGGTAGCCGCTGATTCGCTCGAGGTAGAGGGAGCGGAGCTGGGGCCGGGGGCGGTCGTGCTGGAGCACCGGGACAGCCCGGAGGGGCTGTCCCGGCTCGTGGCCTCCCACGCCAGGCAGTACGGCTTCGAGGCCTGGGCCGCCCGGGGGCTCCAGCCCTCGGGGCCCGTCATCGCTGGGCTTCCACGGATCGGGCTGTACAAGCCCTGGACCGCTTCAATGGATGAGGGCTGGACCCGCTGGGTCTTCGAGCAGCACGGCATTCCTTATATATCGGTTGCCGATTCGCTGATCCGGGCCGGGCGCCTGCGGGAAACGCTCGACGTGCTGATTCTGCCCGATGTGGGGGATTCCTCGATAGTGAATGGGCGCTCACTCACTCACCTGCCAGCCGAGTTCGCGGGTGGGATCGGCGACACCGGGGTGGAGCACGTGGCTGAGTTCGTGCGGGACGGAGGGGTGCTGGTGACCCTGGACGCTTCAAGTACTTTCGCGATGTCGCGCCTTAACCTCCCTATTGACAATACACTAGCTCAGGACACATCTTCGGCGGGTGTCTCCCGGCTGTGGGCGCCGGGCTCCGTTTTCGGGGTCGGCCTGGAGGCTGGGGACCCGCTGACCTCGGGCCTGGGTGATTCGGTCCACGTGTATTTCGCCAACGGGGTTGTGATGAATGCCGCGGCCCCGGCCCGGGTGCTGGGACGATATTTGCCGGCGCCACTACGCTCCGGATACCCGGTGAGCCAGGAGAGGCTCGCCGAGAAGGCGGCGCTGGTGGACGTGCCCGTAGGGAGGGGCCGGGTGATCCTGTTCGGATTCCGGCCGCAGCACCGCGGGCAGACGCACGGAACGTTCAAGCTCCTGTTCAATGCGGTGCTCCTGAGCGCCGCACCCTGAGCGAAGCCCGGAACGGGAGCCCAAGCGGAGGTTGGGTCAATGCGAATCGTGTCCCGTGTCTCTCTCGTCGTGGCGCTCGCGGCAATCACCGCGACGCCGGCGCTGAGCCAGCAGCAGTCCTGGCAGAACCGGTGGTACTGGGGCGCCCAGGGCAGCATCCTGCGTTACAAGACGCCTACCATGACGAACTGGAGCAACGCGTACGGCGTCGGTGCCCACTGGTTCATCACCAAGCGCTACGGCGGGCTATACGTCTCGTTCGAGCAGAACTTTTACGACGACGCAACTTCGGTCGTGCCCAACGGGCTGAGCCTCACCGGCCAGACGGAGGTCCAGTGGGAGCACAGCCAGCGGTGGCAGGCGATCCTCTACGCCGTCCCGCTGTCGGGCGCGTTCCAGCTCTACCTGGGCGGCGGGTTCGCTATCCACAACATCACGGACGCCGACACCCTGAACGCCTCCCTGCTGGGGGACCAGGCGCTCATTGTGGCGCAGGACGAGATCAACCGGCGCGACAGCCGCGCGTTCCTCGTGTTCGGCGGTGGGCTGCAGCTCAAGCTCGGGCGCCTGGCGGTTTTCGGCGACTACCAGTTCATGCCTGCCTCGGGTGAGTTCCTGATCACCAGCTCGCAGCACGCGTTCATAGCCGGCCTGCGCTTCGCGCTCACCTCTTCGAGCAGCGAGATCTCGACGACGCGCTGAGGACCCGCGCAGGACCTACCTCTGATAACGACAGGGCCCGGAGCTGATGCTCCGGGCCCTGTTGCGTCAGCCCGATCGGATCCCGGACGGAACCTGGGCCGGCCCGGCTAGCACGGCATCCGAACCGGTCTTTAGCAGGGCCGCGACAGCCACGGCGATCCCGCCACGCAGAACCGCAGCGGCCAGTCCGCGGCACGGGAGATCCCCACCCGGGGCCCGGCCGCCACTTCCAGCCGGCGCCTGCGCGCCGGACGCAGCAGCCTGAGCGGTCCCCGGCCGAGATCGTGCCCATCCAGGTCCCTGCTGATCCCCAGCGCCTGGCACAGCTTGCCGGGCCCCGAACAGAGCCGGCGCTCCTCATCCGTGCCGCGACGCCGCGCCATCGTCTCAAGTCCGGTCAGCGGCTCCAGTGCCCGCACCAGCACCGCGCAGGGCTCCCCCTCCCGCTCGGTCACCACGTTGAAGCACCAGTGCACGCCGTAGCTGCGGTACACGTAGGCCGTGCCGGGGGGCCCGAACATGGCACCGTTGCGCTCGGTGAGGCGACCTCCGAAGCCGTGCGCGGCAGGGTCGTGCACGCCCACGTACGCCTCCACCTCGACGATGCGACCGGCCGTGCGGCGGCCGCGGACCCGCGCCTCCACAACGCACCCCAAAAGAGCGCGCGCGACACTCTCGGTGTCGCGCGCGTAGAACCGGCGCGTGGCGGGTGCGCCGAGGGTGCCGCCCACGCTACTCCCCGTCGGCCCCAGGTCCCTCCATCGCCTTCTTGAGCGCCGCCGTCATGCGCTTGAAGATCCCCTTGTCCTCTTCCCCGCCGGCCGGCGGCTCCGCCGCTTGGGACTCGGCCGGCGGCGATTCGGGTCGCGGAGCTGGGGCGGGCCGTGACTCCGGGCGGCGCGATTCCGGCCGCCGCGATTCCGGCCGCCGCGATTCGGGGCGGCGCGATTCCGGGCGGCGCGATTCCGGGCGGCGGGCTTCGGCCGCCGGCTCTCTGTCGCGCTGGCGCGGCGACTTGGAGGTCGGCTCCGACCGCGCCTCGGGGGCCGTCTCGGACTCGGCGGCTGGCCTGCGAGCGCCACCCCTGCGCCTCCCGCCGCGCCGGCCCAGGCCGCGAGCGCCCGAAGAGGCGCGCGGGGCGCTGCCGGAAGGTGCGGGCTCCGCCGGCTCGGCTGACTCCGCCCCGCCCGACGTCCCCTCACCCTCATCGGCCTTGCGCTCCGGCTGTGCGCTGCGCGAGCCGCGGCGGTAGCGCGGGTTCCGCCTCTTCCCACCCGGCTGGGGCCTTCCCTCCGGCCGCTCGGTGTCGGGCGCGGCTTCCGGCTCGGCCGCTTCCGCCGGCTCCGCTGCGTCGGCCGCCTTCTTCCTGCGGCTCTTGGTGGCCTTCTTGGCCTTGCTCGTCTTGGCCGTCTCGGTCGTCCCGGCCGCCTTGGTCGACTTGCGGGTGGTGGCGCGAGCACGCTTCCGGGCCGGCTTCTTCTCAGGCTCTACCTCAGCCTCGGCCTGAGCGGCCGCCTCCTCGGCGGGGGCTTCCACCGCCGCCTCCACGGCTCCCGGCGTGAGCTTCAGCTGGTACGAATCGTCGTCGCCCTTCACCAGCTCGATCAGGTCGGCGTCGTGCGCCTGGCGCAGCAGCCGCTGGAAGCGGGCGCGCTCCAGCACCGGATCGGAATCCGCGCCCAGGATCTCGATCATCCTGTCGCGTGCCCGGTCGGAGCCGGTTGCTTCCTCGCCCACGGCTCCGAGCGCCATCAGCGCCTGCCGCAGCGTCTCGAACGCCTCGCTCAGCGTGAGCTGCCCGGCGCTTTCCTCGGCGGCAGCGGGCGCCCTGCGCCGGGGCGCGCGCTTGCGGCGCGACCGCGAGCCGGACTTGGCCTTGCGCACCTGAGCCTCGTCCTCCGGCGCGACGTTGGCGTTGTCGCCGACGTCCACCGCGTACTGTCCGTTGTCCAGCTTCTCCAGCGAGAGCAGTCCGCGCGAGGAAGCCTCCTGCACGAACTTGCTGAAGCGGCTGAACCCGGCATCCTTCTCTTCGAACTTGGCGTCGATGCTCTGCATCACCTGCTTCAGCCGGTCGGAGCGCATCACGTCGTCGTCCTTCTTCATCTGCGTGACGGCCTCGACGACCAGCTCCCACGGATCGCGCTGCACATGGTCCGCGTCGCTCTCCCGCGTCAGGCCGGTGAGCTCGCTGTAGCCGAAGTACTCGTCGCAGTTCTGGACCAGGAGGTCGCTGGACGACTCCCGGATCCCGACTCCGATCACGTACTTGCCGTACTCCTTCAGCTTGAGCACGAGGCTCGAGAAGTCGGAGTCGCCCGACAGCAGGATGAACGTGCCGATCTCGGGCCGGGTGAACACGATCTCGAGCGCGTCGATTGCGAGGCGGATGTCCGTGGCGTTCTTCTTGTTCGAGCCGAATGCCGGCGCGAAGATCAGGTCGATCGACGCCTCCGACAACGGCACGATGTACTGCGGGTAGCGCCGCCAGTCGGCGTACGCCCGCTGCACCGAGACCTTCCCTTTGATGATCTCGGAGTTCATCAGCCGCTTGAGCTGATTCTGGAGATCCGAGCGGATCCCCATGGTTACGTTGTCGAAATCGATCAGCAGAGCCGCATGCGGTGCATGCGCCGGCTCTGCGGCGGCGGCCCTGTAGGGCCGCACTGAGGTGGCTTCCTTCACGTAGTGCTCATTTCCAGTCCCACGACCTGGGCCAGCTCCCGTCGCTTCACCTTCCCGCTCCCGGTCATCGGGAAGGTGTCGAAGAAGCGGACACGGTCCGGAACTTTGTAGTCAGGCAGTTGCTCTCGGCAGTAGTCCTTCAGCTCGTCCCCCGTCACTATCGCCCCCTCCACGGGGATTACGCACGAGCATATCAGCTCCCCCAGAATCTCGTGGGGGACGCCGACCGCACAGGCGTCTTCCACCGCAGGGTGGGTGCGGAGAACATCCTCCAGCTCCCGCGGAAACACGTTGTAGCCGCCGCGAATGATCATCTCCTTGCGCCGGCCCACGATCGTGACGAAGCCGTCCTCATCCACGACCGCCAGGTCTCCCGTGAGGAAGAACCCGTCATCGGTTACCGCACGTTGGGTCTCGGTCGGCATGCGGTGATAACCCCGCATGACGTTGGGACCCTTGACCGCCAACTCGCCAACTGCCTCCGGACCGTGCAACGACCCGTCGGTGAGATCCGCGACCCTAACCTCGACTCCGTCGAGCGGCCTTCCGACCGACCGCTCCCGCATGTCAGCGGGATCGTCGAAGCGCGTCACCGATACCGTCGGGCCCGTCTCGGTCAGGCCGTAGGCGATTTGGACGTCGTTCCACCGCCGGATCCGCCGCACCAGGTCAACGGAGACCGGGGCTCCGGCCACGATGCCGGTCCGTACGGTGGAGAGGTTCCGGCTCCCGAACGAATCGTCGTTCATCAGGAGCTGGAACATCGTGGGCACGCCGGGGAAAACGGTGATCCTCTCGCGCTCGATCGTGTCGAGCGCCTCCGCCGGCTCGAACTGTGACTGCAGCACCACCGTGGCGCCCGCCACGAAGCTCGTGATCACCACCTGCATCCCGAACACCGTGAACAGCGGCACCGAGGCCAGCACCCGGTCCTCGTCGGTGAGACGGAGGACCCCGGCGATGGCCTGGGCGGTGTGCATCAGGTTGCCGTGCGTGAGCACGGCCCCCTTCGGCTTGCCCATCGTTCCCGACGTGTAGATGATCGCGAGCGGCGCGTCGGCGGGGTCGAGCGGCCGGGTGTCGACCTGCCCCACTCGCTTGCCGCGCGTCACCAAGTCGGAAAACTGGAACACCCGGTCGTCGTACCAGAAATCCTCGCGGCCGACGGTCACCAGGTAGTGCAGGTCGGGGAGCTCCCCGACCAAGTCCTCGAACAGCTCGAGGTAATCCAGATCCCCCAGCGTCTCGGCCGACACCGCCAAGTTGGCTTCCGAATTGCGGAGCTGGTACTTGAGTTCGTGGTAGCCGAGGGAGGGGTACAGCGGGACGAACACGGCACCCAGCTTCGCCGTGGCCAGCAGGGCGATGACCCACTCGGGCCAGTTGGGCAGGTCGACGGCGAGCCTGTCGCCCGCCTCTATCCCCAGCCCCGCGAACGCCGCCGCCAACGCATCCGCCTCCGCCGCCACCTGCTGATAGGTGAAACGACGGTTGCCTGATATCAGACAGTCGCGATCTGGATGCTCCCGGACGCGCTGCTCGAACAGCTCCGCCAGGTGGTGCTTGCTCAACTATCCCTCTCCCCAAACGCCGGGAATCGTTGAACTTAACAGCCCCCGGCCACCCCTACAAGGAAGCCCGGAATTACTCACCCAGGACCTTCACGATCACCCGCTTGCGGCGCTGGCCGTCCCACTCGCCGTAGAACACCCGCTGCCAGGGCCCCAGGTCCAGCTTCCCCTTGGTGACCGGCACGATCACCTCGTGGCCGATGGTCAGGCTGCGCAGGTGGGCCGCCCCGTTGTCCTCGCCGGTGAGGTTGTGCTGGTACCGGTCCGGCTCCCACGGGGCCACGGTCTCCTCCAGCCACTCGAGGATGTCCTGCCACAGCCCCGACTCGTGGTCGTTCACGAACACCGAGGCGGTGATGTGCATGGCCGAGACCAGCACGATACCCTCCTTGATCCCGCTGTCCTGCACGTGACCGTCCACGCGGTCCGTGATATCGATGATCTCCTGCCGCTGCTGCGTGTTGAACCAGAGGTACTCTGTGTGAGCTTTCATGACACGATGGGGTTCAGTGTGAGCGAGTGTGGTGCGGGCGCAGGTGCGGACGGGAACGCCTCGTGCGAAGGGGCGAAGCCGGTGTGTCACCGGAGCGAACGTCCAGAAGTCCCACTCGGGCTTCGCCGAGTGTGCGGGACATTCTGTGGCACAGTGGTTCAGACGAGTGCAATTAGGGAAGCGACTTCTGCAGTTCGCGACGGTGACACCCCGGTGTAGCCCCCTCGATCGCTGCCGGCCGTGACTACAGCACCCGCAGCTGAGCGAGCGTGTCCTCGCCGTAGAACACCTTGATGTACTTCTCCTGAATCGGCGTGAGCCGCCGCACCGCCCAGGTCAGGTACACGAAGTGCGGCTCCGCCGGCCTGCGCTGGAGGTACATGCCGCACTCCTCGGGCTGGCGGTTGCCCTTCCGGGTGTTGCAGGTCGAGCAGGCGGTTACCACGTTGGTCCACTGGTTGGTGCCGCCGCGCGACAGCGGGACCAGGTGGTCGCGGGTGAGGCACTCGCGGAACCCCAGCTCCGCCTCGCTGCGGCCGCAGAACTGGCACTGGTAACCGTCGCGGGCGAAAAGGAACGTGTTGGTGACCTGGCGGCGGAACCTGCGCGGGACGTGGACGAACCGGACCAGCCGGATCACCGAGGGGCGCGGCACGGTGAGCCGCTCGCTGCGCACGACACGGTGCCCGTCCGCCTCGACGATCTCCGCCTTGCCGTCGATGATCAGGCGGAGAGCGCGCCGGACTGGTACGAGCGTCAGCGGCTCGAAGGACGCATTAAGAGTCAGGCAGCGTACACTCATATCCGTACCGCCCACAAAAACCCCGCCTCGCTCGGGCCGAACGGGCGGGAGGCGTTAACGCCCTGAAGCTACAGTCCAGCGTAAGGTATTGCAATAGGGGGCGTTACGTGATCTTGGCCGAGAGCCCGCCCCACTGGCGGCCCGGCGGTCCCAAACCAATACCCCCTAAACGAGAAACCCCGGGCACTGTGGCCCGGGGCTCTCGCACTGGTACTAGGGCGCTCACTTCAGTCTGTTGCGCTCGTACATCAGGTTGCGGGGCGAGAAGCGCCACTCGAACTCCCGAGTGTACAGGTCTCCGCCCATCACGTAGTACGCCGGGCGGTCCGCGCCCGCCACCACGCGCACCCTGACTCCGAGGACGTCGTCGAAGTCGTTGGTCGCGTCCGAGTCCATGAGGTTGACCTGGTCGGCCTCGTCGAGGTCGGTGAAGATTATCTTTGCTTCCCACTCCTTGATCCCGTAGGCCAGGACGTCGCCCTTGGGCGTGCCGTCCAGGTTCAGGCCCTCGGCCCGCATCAGCTTTTCGCCGTCCAGGTAGTAGATGATCAGCTGCAGCTTTTGCGCGAAGGTCGAGTAGCGGTCCAGGAGCAGGTCGCCCGTGAGGCCCGCCGTGTAGCGCACCAGGGAAGAGTGCGGGGTGAACTCGACGGCCTTTCCGGCGCCGGCATTCGTGGCGCTCGAAACCAGGATCAGCCGCCGCGTATCGTTCACCTGGAGCCGGGCCAGATCGCCCGCCGCCAGATCCGGCTTTCCCTTGTCGTGTATCAAGTTGATGCAGTAGGTACCGCACGTGCCGCCCGAAGGCAGCGGGTTGTCGACGCCCGGAGCCGGGTCGAGATCGTACGGCGGGGCCTCGTTGGGGTCGAACGGCACCGACAGAATGACGATGGTGTCGCCCCACGTCGCCAGCGTGCCGAACGACACGGTGCTCGCGATCCCCACGCCCACTGTCTGCATGTCGCGCTCCAGCGACATCCCGATGAAGCGGCCGTTGCGGTAGGCCTCCTCGCGGATGTCGTTCCCCTCCATCGTGCGCCACGTCGAGACGCCGAACGAAAGCGCCGCGGTCAGCACGACTACGCCCACGGTCAGCGCGATCAGGAGCTCGATGAGAGTGAAACCGCTCTTGCTCGTGTGCTTCGCCATCGTCAGCTCCTTACGTCGGGACCGGTGGGACGTAGACCAGGGTGATCAGCTCCACCGGCTCCCGCGCGCGGGGGTAGTCCACCTTGACCCGCACCTCGAGGAGGGTGGCCTCCGTTTGGACGACCGTCACGGAGCGGCTGTAATGCCCCTGGCCGTCCGCCACGCCGGAGGCGTTCACCCTTACCACCGCCTCGGTCTTCACGTCCTGGGGCGGCAGCGAGCGGACCCACTCCATGTGGCCGCGCGCTATCGCCACCGCGTTGATCTTGATCGCTGAATTGGTGCGCGCCGCCATGACCTCGCCCCCGGTTCGCACCAATGCCAGCACGCCCACCGAGAGGAGGACCATAGCGATCATCACCGAGATCAGCGTGAACCCGGCTTTGTTTCTCATTGCCAGCTTCCTCCCTGGTAGACCCACATCTTTATTGACCCCGACCCCGTCACCGACACTGCGGCCACGGCGTCGGAGTCGTCGCGGTGCACGAAGTAGACCGCGCCGCGCGTGCCGAACGGAATCGTGACCCCGCGCCCGTTGAACTCCACGTAGCTCGTGAGGAACGAGACGGGTCCCGAGCCGGCCGTGTCTCCCGGCACCGCTCCGGCGTTGCCGCGGCCGTAATCGACCGCCCCGTCCAGCTCGCGCCTCCCGAAACCGCGCAGGGCCAGCGTCTCGGCAGCATTTTCGTTGATTGTGGCGTCCCCGTCGTGGTCGGCGTATCCCGTGTAGGACTCGTCCGACTGGTCGAACGTGAGCCGCGTGGCAGCCTTTGTGCTGAGCGCGCGGGTGCGCGCCAGCTCCAGATCGCGCTTCAGCTGCGTCGCCTGGATTCTCACCTTGCGCGTGGGACTCACCCGCATGAACGGGATCGCGATCGCAACCATGATCGACATCAGCGTGACCACGATCAGCATCTCGATGAGTGTGAATCCCTTGCGCATCTCTCTTCCCCGCGTATGGGCCCGTGTCAATATGGGCCGTGGTCCCCCGGCTGCCAGCGGACCTCTCCGCTTGCCGCCGGGGGCGCCATTGAGTCTCTAGTATACCGGCCTGAACGCAGTCCGGATCACCACGCCCACCACCGGAGTGCCCGGGGGCAGGTTGGACGGGTCCTCGAACCGGGTGTCGAACTGCCAGTCACGCTTGGGCGGCGAGTAGTAAGTGCCGTTCCAGGTACCGATGGCGCGCTGCGCCACGTCGAGCGACACCAGCGAGCCGCGATAGATGAAGTTGATCCCGGACCACCTCTCCAGGAAACGCGGGAAGTTCTCGATCCCGCCGCCGTAGAAGTCGGTGTACCCGCCGGGGCACGGCGGCACCTCGTGGTCGCACGGCGTGGCCGAGTGGCCGGCCAGGATGGCGGCCCACACCTCGGTCTCGGCCGCGTCCAGCTTCTGGACCACCATCGCCTTGTGATCGGCATCGACCCAGTTTGTGGAAAGGATCGTGATGGCGTCGCCCACCAGTGCCGCAGGCTTCCACGCCAGGGCGTTGTAGTCGCCCCGCACGTAGAGCGGCCAGTCGGTCGCTACGGTCATCCGGTTGGGCAGCACGCTGCCGTTGAGGGTCCGTACCGCCGGGTCCAGGGTGTTGTCGTCCAGCATTGCCTTGGCCGCGGCAGACCACGCCCCGATGTTGGCCGGTGCCTTGATCTCGACGTAAATGACCTCGGCCACCCGGTCGCTCTTGCCGGCGGTCCACAGTGACAGAGCCATGATGTTGAAGTTCAACACGTCGCGCATGTTGCCTTCGCGGCCGTCGAAGAAGTTGGACCACTCCCACTTGAAGATGTCGCACATGTCGTCCGGGTTCGGCACGACCTTGCCCGTGGGCCGCGTCACCGTGATGGTGGGCCACGGGGTGGTGCCGGCCATAAGGCTCTGGAGGTTCGTCCAGGTGGCCGTGCCGGCAAACGGGGAGCCGCCGTTGTCTATGATCACGACCTCGAGCTCGTCGGCCGTGGTCGGGATGGTCACGTTAAACGTGCACGAGGAGCTCACCGAGTTCTCGGTGCCGCTCCAGATCAGCGCGCCGTCGCCGTACACCTCTACGTCGAAGTCGGCGCCCACCTTCCAGCCGCAGCTCTCGCCGATCTTGAACGTGATCTTCACCCCACCCTCGACCGGCTGCAGGCCAACCACGCCGGGGTTTCCGGTTACCTCATCGGGCACCTTGGAGCCGGGCGACGGGCACACGTTCTGCCGCTGGGTCAGGTTCTCCAGATCCACTACCGCGTACATGTCGGCCTTCCAGGCGAACTTGGCCCGCTTCTCCTCGTCCGAGTCGCCGGCCTCCCGCGGCGCCATCACTTCGCGGGCGCCCACGCCCGCCGGCAGCGGGACCTTGAGCGAGTCCACCTCGTAGGCGTTGGTCTTGAGGCGGTTGTCGAAGTCGGCGTCGCTGCGCGCCCGGAACGCGTTGGGGTCCGCGTGAGTGCGGCTGTCGAACAGCAGCTGCACCTCGGTGCCGTACGAGTCGTCGATGTAGACGCCGTCGTACACGCTGTGGTTGTCCTTCCGGTCGTGGAACACCGCGTTGGGCGTCGTTATCGCATCTTTGTACCACGCGTTCTTGGAGCTCAGATAGATGTTCCCGTTCGCGTGCACCCACCCCGAGAAGGTCATTGACGGGCCGTTGGTGGCCTCGAGGTCCTTCTCGAAGAACACGCCGAACTGGAAGATCGGGATCGCCTGCGCCTTGGCCGAGATGATGATGGCGCTGGCGTTGTCCGTGGCGTCGCGCGCCTCGGAGTAGATCTCGACCATCTGGGTCAGCGCGTACAGCCCGGCGAACGAGCCGTCGGTGATCGTCTCCGTGACGGCGTCGCCGGTCTTGGTGACCGCAAAGCTGTCGAACGTGAAGCCCTCCAGCGTGGGGGGCGTCAGCGCCGCCAGCTCCTCCGGCGACAGGTAGCCGTCTTCCATGAAGACGCCCAGGTCACCCATGATGGCCTCAGTGGCCGCCTCGGCAGCGTAGAAGACCCGCGAGTTCCGGTAGTCCAGGCTCGTGGTCCGGGTCGTCGTCACCGCCCCCAGCACCGCCGCGGCCAGCAGCACCGAGATCAGCAACATGACCATCAGGGTCGCCTCGAGGGCGAAGCCCCTCCGGTCGTTTCGCAGTTGATTGAACCTCATCGTACGTCCTCCACGCTCGAGGAATCACGGCCACTCAGATGACCGTAAGCTTCAGGGGTCGCGCCCGACCGCAGGGCGGCCAGCGCACACCAGTAGTGTCCATACTTCGATCGGCGAGTCCCATGGCGGGGGCCGACACACCAAAAGCGGTGCGGACGGGAGCCCGCTGGGCGCCGTCGGACCGATATAGTGCCGGACTGTGCCTCGGAGAGGCGATGTTGGCGAGGCGGTCGATGGCTCCGACGTTCGCCCGATCGCGGCAGGGAGAGTCCCCAGCCCACACGGTTCCTATCACGTCGTGAGTTCATCGGCATTGCCCCCGGCAACCCGGCTGCCGTCTCCCCCGCACCGGCGTGGAGGACGACCCGTGGCTTTGCGTCCCAGGGTTTCCCCTGGTTTGCTCTTTTCGGTCAGCAACGCACTGGGCCAAACGGCCCCAGCACCCGCTAAACACCAAGTACGCAACTCGGATGCCACACCCCACCGCCCGAGCCACGTCCTTGACACAAGCGAACTTACGGCTGCAGCCCCGGCATCGCTGTGTGGGGCATCACACTCCGATACCCCTCAGAATGCCTGGGCTTCCCGCTATTTGCGGCGCCGTCTTCGCAGCGCCGGCTCCAGGGCGCCCGGCCGGCCCCTCACAGTGTAATTCCCGGGCCAATGAGGCAAGCCGGGGCCCGCCCTGATGCAACCTTCCGCGGGCTCGGAGCGTCTATTCTGTGGGACCCGCGGAGCGCACGGTGAGAAACCGCGAACGCAGCGTTTCGTAGGGTTCTGAGAGGGAAACACCTGCGGCATGCCGGGCACCCTGTCGCCCGACAGGGATGCTCGCCTGGAGGGGGGCGAGCGGGATCACACGACCCGGGCCCGGCACGCCGCAGTTCTTTATTAAGGCGGGGGTCGCTCGTGGCGGCCCCCGCTTCTTCTTCGAGCCCGGATTCAGGAGCCTTCAGCCCCGGGATCCGGGCCGCCGGATCGATCAGGAATCCCCGAATACCCGTCGCCCGGCCAAGTACGTGGCGCCAACCTCGGCGCCGGCCAGCAGGGCCGAGGCCAGCTCGGGGGCGTCGTGCGGGGCGCCGGCCGGCACCTCGCCGCCGAGCTCGAAGACCGCCAGATCGGCCCACTTCCCGGGCTCCAAGGAGCCCACATCCTGTTCCAGGCGCAGCGCCGCCGCACCCCCCAGGGTGGCCAGCCGCAGGGCGGCATCGGCTTCCAGTCCGGCCAGCTCCCGGGCGACCCTGGCCTCTGCCAGCAGGTCCAGGTCCTCCACGCTCGCCACCGAGTCGCTGCCCAGCCCCACCCGGATGCCGGCCTGAAGCAGCTCGCCGAGGGGCGGGTCGCCGTGGCCGTGGCGCCGGTTCGAGCGGGGGCAGCAGGCCACCGCCGTCCCGCTTTGCGCCAGGAGCTCCACGTCGAATGCGTCCACCCGGACTGCGTGGATCGCCACGAAGTCCGGGCCCAACACCCCGGAGCGCTCGGCGTAGGCGATGGGGGATCGGGCCGGCTCCAGAAGAGGAAAGCCGCGTTCCTTCCAGCCGGCGGCAAAGGCCCCCTTCCCTGTCGTGACCAGCTCGGTCTCGGCCTCGGACTCGGCCAGGTGCATGGCCAGCGCCAGGCCCTCGCCCCGCGCATGGGCCACGGCCTGCTCCAACAGAGCCGGGCTCACCGTGTACAGGGCGTGGGGCGAGAGGCCGATCGTAACCCCCGCGGGAGCCGCTCCGCGCAGCTCTTCCGCGGCCTTCGCCGCTGCGCCGAACGCCCGTTCGGCATCCCTGCGATCCGGCCCGATCACCTCCTGGTAGTAGACGCCGCGGCCGCCCAAGTCGCCCAAGGCCCGGGCCGCGGCGCCGCTGGTGCCGGTGTCAGCCACCGTCGTGACACCATGGCGCCAGCACTCCCGCAGCCCGGCTCGGGCGGCCTCCTCGTAGACCTCCGCGGGCGCGGTCTCCCGCACATGCCGCATGTGCTGGATCCACGTGAAGAAGTCGTCCCCGGGGTCGGCGCCGCCCAGGAAGTGGAGCTCCAGGTGGGTGTGCGCGTTGATCAGGCCCGGCAGCAGCGCGGCGTCGGGGTAGTCGACCTCGTGCGCGTCGTCCGGGCGGGGCACCTCCCGGTCGGGACCCACGGCCACGATGCGGCCCGCGGCGTCCGTCAGCAGGGCACCGTCCTCGACCGGGGCAGTTGAGATGGGCCAGACGAGCCGCGCGGAGACCCGCAGGGGGCGCGGCGCCACGGTCCTAGGGGGCTCCCAGCGCCGAGGTGCCCGTCGTGAACACCCGCTCGAACGGGTTGTGGATGGGGCAGAACTCGGTCGGCTCGGTCCCGGGGATGAACCACTCGAAGTACACCGCCTCGCGCGGGCAGAAGTGCGTGGCCCGGTATCCGGTCTGGCTGTCCACCTCGAACAGCACCAGACCTTCGGGACGCTCCCACTCCTCGGGCGGCGGCCGCCGCTCGTACACGTCGTTCATGAACTGCGCCCAGGCAGGCGCCGCCAGCAGTCCGCCCTGCGCGTTGGCCTTGATCTTCATCGGCTGGTCGAACCCGATCCAAACCGCCGTGACCATCTCGGGCGTGAACCCGATGAACCAGACGTCCGTACCGTCGTTGGTGGTGCCGGTCTTGCCGCCGGCCGGAGGCCGGAAGCCGCCCCGCACGCGCACGGCGGTCCGGGCAGTACCGCGGTCCACCACCCAGGTCAGCATGTTGGTGAGCAGCCAGGCGCGGTCCTCGTCCAGCACGGGGTTGCGCCGCACCTGGGGCTGCCACACGATGCCGCCGTCGGCGTCCTCCACCCGCAGGATCGCCACCGGAGCGGCTTGCACTCCGATCGTGGCGAACGACGTGTAGGCCGAGGCCATCTCCATCGGGATCACCGAAGCCGCCCCGATGAACATCGAGTTGAAGTTGGGCAGCGGAGTCGACAGCCCGTAGCGCTGCGCCTCGCCAATCACGGCGGGAATGCCCAGCTCCAGCCCCATCTTGATCGCGACCAGGTTGCGCGACAGCGCGAGCCCGCGCCGCATGGTCATGGGTCCGTAAAACCGGTCGTCGAAGTTCTGCGGCTCCCACGGCATCGTGTCGTTCTGCATGATGCTGATGGGACCGTCGTCGATCATGTGCGCGGCCGACCGCCCAGCACGCAGCGCCGCCGAGTACACGAACGGCTTGAACGTGGAGCCGGCCTGGCGCTCCGCCTGGGTGACCCGGTTCCACTCCGAGTGGCTGAAGTCGCGCCCGCCCACCATGGCCCGCACGTAACCCGAGTCGGCGTCCAGCGTGACCAGGCCGCCCTGGATGTAGGGCGTCTGGGTCAGCTTCACCCCCGGTTGGTACAGGCTGTCGATGAACTGCTGGTACGTGACGTGGTTGAAGCGGCCGTACTCATGGTTCTCGATCCGCTCCAGCTGGTCCTCGACCGCCTGCTCGGCGGCGAGCTGCATGTCCAGGTCCAGCGTGGTGTACACGCGGAAGCCGCGCTCGTAGATGGCGCTCCCGAAGCGCGCGTAGAGCTGCTGCCGCACCCACTCCACGAAATAGGGAGCCACGTCGCCGAAGTCCTCGCGGGAGCTGAGCGCCACCGGGTAGGACTTCCAGCGCTCCGTTTCCTCCGCGGTCAAGTAGCCCTGGTCCCGCATCAGGTTGAGCACCAGGTTGCGCCGGCGCACCACCCGCGCCGGGTTGCGGCGCGGATCGTAAGCGTTGGGGGCCCGGATGATGGCCGCCAGCATTGCCGCCTCGGCCACGTTCAAGTCACGGGCCGATTTCCCGAAGTACCTCTGGGCACCCGCCTCCACGCCGTACGCGCTTCCCCCGAGGAAGATCTGGTTGAGGTAGAGCTCGAGGATGCGGTTCTTGTCGTAGGTCTCCTCCAGCTCCATCGCCACACGCATCTCGCGCACCTTGCGCCGGATGGCCTTGGTGCTGGGCAGCTGCTCACGCCACACGTTGCGCGCCAGCTGCATCGTGATCGTGGAGAAGCCCTCGGCGAAGCTCAGTGTCGAGAGGTTGACCACCACTGCGCGCAGCACGCCGCGGTGGTCGATGCCCCCGTGTTCGTAGAACCGCTTGTCCTCCACTGCCAGGAACGCGGCTGGAACCGCCGGGGACATGTCGTCGAGCCGCAGCACAGTGCGGTGCTCCACCCCGACTTCCTGGATGAGGCGTCCGTCGGCGGCGTACACCTTGAGGGCCTGGGTGGGACGGTAGGACTCGAGCACCGCGATGGAGGGGCAGGCGTTGCCGGCGCAGGCTCGGGTCCAGGAGCCCCAGGCCAGACCGAGCCCGAGGCCGGTACCCACCATGGCCAGCGCCACCAGCACCTTCCAGGTGCGGAGACTCCAGTTCCAGGGGAGCAGGCGGCGGACGCCGGTCAGCGGGAGGCGGGGAGTGGCTCTTTGATTCATACGGTTCGGGGCGTGGCTGAAACCTAGTAGGGACCGGTGTGGCTTGCCACCTACTACCCCCTTAGGTAAGGTGGGAGCCGATGACCAAGT
>JBDHJM010000075.1:0-9674 GCA_039586895.1 Gemmatimonadota bacterium
CACGTTGTTGATCAGCTCCATGATGATGACGGTCTTGCCGACGCCGGCGCCGCCGAAGAGCCCGATCTTGCCGCCCTTCACGAAGGGGGCGATGAGATCGATGACCTTGATGCCCGTCTCGAACACCTCTGTCTTGGGATCGAGGTCGGTGAACGCGGGAGGCTCGCGGTGAATCGGCCAACGCTCCACGCTCGCCGGGATGGGATCCCCCTCGTCCACCGGCTCGCCGATCACGTTGAGCACCCGGCCCAGGGCGGCCTCGCCCACGGGCACGGTGATGGGGCCGCCGGTATCGCGCACGTCCATGCCGCGCACCAAGCCGTCGGTGCTGCTCATCGCCACGGCCCGCACCTGATTGCGGCCGATGTGCTGCTGCACCTCGGCCACCACCCGGATGGGCGGATGCCCGTTGCCCTCGGCCTTGATCTCGAGCGCGTTGTACAACTCCGGTAGCTGCTCCGGTTCGAACTCCACGTCGAGCACCGGCCCGATGACCTGGACGACCCTTCCGATATTCTCAGCCATATTTTCCTCGATCAGCCTTTCAGTGCTTCGGCACCGCCCACGATCTCCGCCAGCTCCTGCGTGATCTGACCCTGGCGGGCGCGGTTGTAGATGCGGCGCAGCGTGTCGATCATGTCACCGGCGCTCTCGGTGGCGTTCTTCATCGCGGTGCGGCGCGCCCCGTTCTCCGACGCCGCCGTCTCCACCAGCGCCCGGTACATACCGTTCTGCACGTAGAGCGGCAGCAGCTGCTGCAGCAGCTCCTCGGGCGACGGCTTCAGCAAGTAGTTGATGGTCGTCCTCCGCTCCGGCCGCGCGATGGGCAGGAGCGTGAGCAGCGTGGGCGGCGTCGAGAGCGGGTTGTTGAACTGCGCGAAGATCACCTCGACCGCGTCCAGCTCCCCGTCCTGGAACCGCTCCATGAGCGGCTCGGTCAGCTCGGAGGCGTGCTCCGGCGTGGGACGATCGCCGATGTCCGGCCGCTCGGTGGCGAACGTCCGGCCCATGTACTTGAAGTAGCCGATTCCCTTGCGGCCCACCCCGTGCAGCTCTACCTCCGCGCCCCGGGCTTCCACGCGCCCGAGGTGGTCCCTCGCCTCCCGAATGAGGTTGGCGTTGAAGCTACCGCACAGGCCGCGGTTGCTCGTAATCAGCAGGAGTGCGGTCTTGCGCGGCGGGCCCTTGGGGTGCCGCAGGAGGGGGAAGCGCTCCTCCAGGGTGGGGTCGTACAAGCTCCCGATGAGCTCGGCCAGCGCGGCCGCGTACGGCCGGGCGGCCACGACGCGGTCCTGCGTGCGCTTGAGGCGTGACGTAGCGACCATCTCCATGGTCTTCGTGATCTGGCGCGTCTTCTCGACCGATCGGATGCGCCGTCTCAGCTCGCGTGTCTTGGCCATGACCCCGCGCTACTCGAGCGCCTTGAACTGGTCGATCGCCTTCTCCAGGTCGGCCACCAGTTCCTTGGCCATCGTCCGCTTCGTCCTGATCGCCTTGAGGACCTCGGGATGCTTTGCGCCCATGAACTCGTGGAAGTCGGCCTCCCACTGATGCACGGCACTGGCATCCACGTCGTCGAGGTAGCCGTTGGTCACCGCGTGGATGATGCAGATCTGGTTCTCGACGGGCATCGGCTGGTACTGCGGCTGCTTCAGCACCTCCACGATGCGCTGCCCGCGCGCCAGCTGGCGCTGCGTGGCGGCGTCGAGGTCGGAGCCGAACTGCGCAAAGGCCTCCAGCTCACGGTACTGTGCGTACTCGAGGCGCAACCGTCCCGCCACCTGCTTCATGGCCTTGATCTGCGCGTTGCCGCCCACGCGGGACACCGAGATGCCCGGGTTGATGGCCGGCCGCAGGTTGGCGTAGAACAGATCGCTCTCCAGATAGATCTGCCCGTCGGTGATCGAGATGACGTTGGTCGGGATGTAGGCCGACACATCGCCGGCTTGCGTCTCGATCACGGGCAGCGCGGTGAGCGAGCCACCGCCGTGCGCGTCCGACAGCTTGGCCGCCCGCTCCAGCAGGCGCGAGTGCAGGTAGAACACGTCGCCCGGATACGCCTCGCGGCCCGGGGGGCGGCGCAACACCAGGGAGAGCTGGCGGTAAGCCTGCGCGTGCTTCGACAGGTCGTCGTAGATGCACAGCGTGTGGCGGTGCTTCTCGTACATGAAGTACTCGGCCATGGCGCAGCCGGCGTACGGCGCGATGTACTGCATCGGCGCGGGGTCGGCGGCGCCGGCCACCACGACGATGGAGTAGTCCATCGCCCCGGTCTCCTTGAGGTGCTCCACCACCGCGGCAACCGTGGACTTCTTCTGCCCCACGGCCACGTAGACGCAGATGACGTCCTCGCCCTTCTGGTTGATGATAGCGTCGAGCGCAATGGCCGTCTTGCCGGTGCCGCGGTCGCCGATGATCAGCTCCCGCTGGCCCCGCCCTATGGGGATCATCGAGTCCACGGCCTTGAGCCCCGTCTGCAGCGGCTCCTTCACGGGCTGGCGCGCCACGATGCCCGGGGCCTTGTACTCCAGCTTCCAGAAGTTGTCGGTCTTGATCGGCCCGAGGCCGTCCACCGGCTCGCCCAGCGGATCGACCACCCGCCCAATGAGCGCTTCGCCCACGGGCACCTCCAGCACGCGGGCGGTGCGCCGCACCTCGTCGCCTTCCTTGAGCTGCAGGTAGTCGCCCAGAATGACGGCGCCGAGATTGTCCTCTTCGAGGTTGAGCGCCAGGCCCATCACTGTCTCGCCGGTCTCGGAGGCGGTGAACTCCAGCATCTCTCCGGCCATCGCCTTCAGCAGGCCGTAAACGCGGGCGGTGCCGTCCTTCACTTCCAGCACCGAGCCCACTTCCTGGGTGTCGAGCGCCTCGAGATCGGCGGCCTCGATCTCCTTCAGCAGTACGTCCTTGAGCTCACCCGGACGCAGTACGGAATCGGTAGCCATAACCCTCTAGTTGCGGAATTCGCGTGGGGATTGTCGGTTTTAGCCCGCGAAAGTTAGCAGGGCTCCCCCCCTTATATCCACCCCGGAATCTCTGGGAAATCGGTGCGTCGCCGGGGGCAACGCTCGGCCGCAATACCACCCTCGCTCACAGCCGAGCTGCGTATGCCTACCCCCGTCCACCACCCTCCCTCCCGGGAGCGGCCTCTGGCCCGACCGTCCCGAACCGGGCGCTCGAATGCTCACTCGGGTGGCACTGCGACCTCGCCTTACACCGTGCCCCACGGTCACCCACTACGCGCTGCCTAACCGGTGCGGCGCCCTCCTGCGCCGCGGCCCTAGACCCGGCTTCTGGTGCGCCCCCGGATGAAGCGGTTGAGCACACCCCTGGGCCCCAGGCGGGTCAGCTCCCGCGGGGTGACCCCAGCCACCCGCCGGGCGCTGCTGGCGAGATGTCCGGGCGAGGAGTAACCCAGGATGCGGGCGACGTCCGATACGCTGTAGCCAGGGTTGGCGAGCAGGTCGGCCGCCCAGGCCGTGCGGGCGAGGTCGATTACGCGCTTGAGGTTGGGCGCTCCGCCCGCGGCGAACTCACGGGAGAGGTGCTCCCGGGTGCGGCGCAGGGTGCGCGCGATGTCGCCCGTGGTGGTCGGCGTGCCGGCCCGGTAGAGCACCTCACTCCAGGCACGGAGCTGGAGCGGCTCGGTGAGCCGCAGCAGGCGGGGCGCCTGCCCCAGCTCATCGCGGCGCCGGCGCGAGGCACACTGGGCGGCGATCATCTCTCCGGCTGCCCGGTCGTCGACCCCCTCTACCAGGAGGGCGCGCACTCCGGCCTTGCGACAGGCCGCGAGCAGGCGGCCATCGTCGGGCCGGAAGGTGCTCAGCGCGATTACCGGGATCCGCGGGTAGCTCTGCACCAGGGCAAAGGCCCCCTCGGCCCAGCCGTTGCGTACGTCCACCACGACCGCGTCCACCAGCTCCCGCCGCAGCATGCGCGTGGCGCGGTCGAGGGAGCGGCAGGTTATGAGCCGGACTCCCCTGCGGGGGAGGCCCCGCCGGATTGCCTGCCGCACTGCCGCGCTGCGGTGCACCAGCGGTATGGCCGCCACGTCAGGTCTCCGCTGCCGTCGTATCCTCGGGACACACCGGCGGGGCGACTTGCGACGCCTGGCGCAGCACGCCTCGGGCATTGTCGTAGGAGATGGTCTCCAGCGCCTGCTCACGGGTGAACCACTTGCAGGCGGTGATCCCCTCGCTGAGCTGTGGGGTGGGCTCCCCTTCGCGGGACTCGAACAGGAAGAAGTGGCAGTACTTGTGAATCAGCCGGCCGCGGAAGCGGAAGTACCAGTCGATCATCCCGAGCGGGGCGCGCAACGTGAGGTCAGTGAGTCCCGTCTCCTCGGCAACCTCTCGCTTGGCCGTGTCGGCAGGCGATTCCCCCTCGTCTATGTGCCCCTTGGGGAAGCCCCAGTTCTTGTAGGAGTCGAGGATCAGGAGATAGCGCGGCCCCTCCGCGGTACAGCGGAGCACGACCCCCCCGGCACTGGTCTCGCGCTTGGCCCGCGACCGACCGCCCACTAGAAGACGCTGAACTTGAAGTACTTGCGCGGGTTGGCCTGGATGTCGGCCAGCAGCTCCCGCAGCTGGATCACGGTGAGGGTGGCCTCGTGGTACAGCGCGGAGTCAGCCATGAGCAGGCCCAAGGTCCCCGTCCCCTCGGAGAGGCGGGTCATGAGCGTGTCGGCACCCAGGATGAGCCGCTCGAGGCTCGCCTGGTTGGCCCGCGCCACCCCCACCACTTCCCTCAGGTCCTGCAGCGCCACCCTCACGTCCTCCGAGGCCGACGCGGTGTTGTCGAGGATGATCTCCAGCTCGCCCTGCTCGGTGGCCTCGTCCACCCGGGCCAGGGATGCCTGCAGCCGGCGCGCCGCGTCAGCCAATACGTCGGAGCCCTGGCGCAGGTTGACACCCACCTCGCCGATCAGCTCGGTCTGCTGTTGGGTGAACCGGTTGATGTTGCCCGCGATCCCGGTGAAGTCCCGAATCGCGCCCTGCAGCTCCGACACGGCCGAGGAGTCGAACACCGACTGGATGCGCGAGGAGATCGTGGTGATGTCACCCGCGATCCGGTTGGCCTGCGCGGTGAGCTGCCCGATGTCCGGCAGCGTGGCGCCGGGCCACGCGTCGTCGCCCTCGGCCAGGGCCTCCTCCAGCTCGCGCCGCACGTTGGGATCGTCGGGGGGTTGTTCCAGGCTGATGATGTCGGCCTGCCACTCACCGAACAGCGAGCGCGCAGCCGCCACGATGGCGGGGCGCTCGGGCAGCCCCACGCCCTCGTAGACCTGCAGGTCGGCCAGCACCCAGCCGCCGTCCCCCAGGCGAATGGCCTCGACGCGGCCCACCCGCACGCCGCGCAGCACCACCGGGTCGCCCACCCCGAGCGCGCCCACCGTGCGGAACCGCGCCCGGTAGCCCTCGGCCGTCACCCCCAGCTGGGCGCTGGAAAGCCACAAGGCCCCCGCCACCACCACGGCCAGGCCCACCAGAATGGTGGCCCCCACCACGATCTCGTCGCGCCGCTTCACGCGGTCCCCCCCGCAGCGGCCGCCGCCTCGGCGTCGGCCCCGGCTTCCGGGCGTCCCTCGATGAACTGGCGCACGATCGGATCGTGCGTGCGCTGGATCTGCTCCACGGTACCCACCTGGCGGATCGCTCCCCGGTAGAGCATTGCGATGCGGTCGCCCACGCGGTAGGCGCTGGTCATGTCGTGGGTCACCACTATGCTGGTGACCCCCAGGCGCTCGCGCGTGCGCACCATGAGCTCGTTGATGACGGCCGCCGTGACGGGGTCGAGCCCCGTAGTCGGCTCGTCGTACAGAAGGTACTGCGGCTTGAGCGCGATCGCCCGGGCCAGCCCGACCCGCTTGCGCATGCCACCAGAGAGCTCGGCAGGGTAGCGATCCTCGCTGCCCAGCAGATCAACTGTGGCGAGCGACTCCTGCACCCGCTGCTGCATCTCCCGCTCGCCCAGCTTCTGGCGCTTGAGTCCCAGCTCCAGGTTCTCGCGCACGGTCATCGAATCGAACAGGGCGGCGAACTGGAACACGAAGCCGATGTGCGACCGCAGGCCACGCAGTCCCTCGCGGTCCAGCTCGTGCACCACCTGGCCGTCCACGCTGACCTCGCCGGCGTCGGGCTCGAGCAGGCCGACGACGTGCTTCAGTGCCACGCTCTTGCCGCTCCCCGAGTAGCCGATGACCACCGTCGTCTCCCCGTCCGGCACCTCCAGGGCGAAGTTGCGCAGCACCTCGTTGTCGCCGAAGCTCTTGCAGACGTTGTTGAAGACGATCATAGCAGCACCACCGCCCAGAAGGCGTCCAGCACCAGGATCGCCTCGGCCCCGCGCACCACCGCCGTCGTGGTCTCCTTGCCGACCTCCTCGGCCCCGCCCCGCGTCCCCAGCCCGTGGTAGCTGCCGATCACCGCGATGGCGAAGCCGAACGACATCGCCTTCACCAACCCGAACCAGATGTCCTTGAACTGGTAGAACAGCCGGATGCCCTTGACGAACTCGGGGGTGGAGAGATCGAGCAGGTTCACGGCGGTGAGCCATCCGGAGGCGATCCCCACCGTGGTCGCGATGGCGACGACGACCGGGAACATCAGGGTGGCCGCCATCACGCGGGGCACCACCAGGTACGAGAACGGGTCGTACGCCAGCGTCTCGAGAGCATCCACCTGCTCGGTGACCTTCATGGTGCCTAGCTCGGCCGCGATGTTGGCGCCCACCCGGCCCGCCAGGGCGAGGCCAACCAGCACCGGTGCCAGCTCCAGCATCATCGCCTTCCCCACGAACGTACCCACGAAGTAGAGCGGCACCGCTCCGGTGAAGCTGTACGATGAGAGCAGCGCCAGGACGATGCCCGTGAACACGGCAATGAAGACGGCTATGGGCAGCGACTGGACCCCGATGCGGCGCATCTGGACCGCCGTGAGCGCCCCCCACGTGCCGACCTCCCGCATGGAGCGGAAGGTGTCGGACAGGAAATGCCCCACGCGGCCGACCCCCGTGAGCCAGCCGCCGACTCTGAGCGTCAACGCATTCGGCACGCGGCCGAATCTACGGGCCGCCCTTGGGGGCGGCTAGGTGCTGGATCACGTGGCACATACCCCGAGCACACCAGACATAAAACGGGGCAGATGGCGTGGCCACCTGCCCCGGTGATTGCTCTGTCCTTCAGTTTTATGCCGCGAAGCTCGCGAGCGCCTTGCCGACGTCACCCTCGCGCAGCCGCTTGAGGGCCCGGTCGCGCAGCTGACGCACGCGCTCCCGGGTCACGCCGAGCATGCCGCCGATCTCCTCGAGCGTATGCTCTCGGCCACCGTCGAGCCCGAAATACAGTCGGAGCACCTTGGCGTCACGGGCGGGGAGGCTCTGCAACGCCCCCTCCACCTCGTCGCTCAGGAACCGCTCCATGGTCTGCTCTTCGGTGTCCGGAAGATCTTCGGCAATGAATCGCTCGATGAGCGCACGATCGCCTTCGGGATCCAGCGGGGCATCCAGCCGCACCTCGCCCGTGTTGAGCGCGGCCAGCGACTGCACCACCTCCATGGACAAGCCGGTCGCCGAGGAGATCTCCTCGGGCGTCGGCTCCCGCCTCAGCTCCTGACGCAAGGCCTCGGCGGTCTTCACGATCTTCGACAGATCGGCCGTCCGGTTGAGCGGCACGCGGACCGTACGTCCCTGGCGGGCCAGGGACGCCAAGATCGCCTGGCGGATCCACCACACCGCATAGGAGATGAACTTCACCCCCTGGTCCGGGTCGAACTTCCGGGCCGCGGTGAGGAGCCCAACGTTGCCCTCGCCGATCAGATCCGTCAGAGGCAGGCCGCGATTCTGATACTTCTTCGCCACGGAGATCACGAAGCGCAAATTGCGCTTGGCCAGCTCCTGCATGGCCTCGGTGTCCCCCGCGCGCACCTTCTTGGCCAGCGCAATCTCCTCCGCCGGGGTCAGCAAAGGCGTCTTGCTCACCTCGAAGAGGTACTGGTCCAGCAGGTCGCGGTCGTCCTCGTTGACAGCGATGGACGGCGCCACGCGGCGGCGCCGCTTCTTCTTTACCTTCTTCTCAGCCATCCTCTTCCTTTATATGAGGTTGCACGCCGGGACACCGCCTGGAAGGGGGGTCCCAGCGACGGCACATAACCTACACGCCGACTCCCAGTACACCAGAGCCGCTCGGGGGTTCACTTCCTCTCGGAGCCCCATTGACACCCCTTAAAGGCCCAGATAGCTTGCCATGTTCCCGGCGGGCGGCTCCTCGGGAGCGGTCTAATATAACGGGGGCGTAGCTCAGTTGGGAGAGCGCGTGAATGGCATTCACGAGGTCAGGGGTTCGATTCCCCTCGCCTCCATTTAGACGCTCGGGCCCAGAGAGCCGGCTCGCCAGGGCCCGAAACACAAGCGGGAATAGCTCAGTTGGTAGAGCACAACCTTGCCAAGGTTGGGGTCGCGGGTTCGAGTCCCGTTTCCCGCTCTACTTCAAGGAGAAATCGGCGCGGGGTGGAGCAGTCTGGTAGCTCGCCGGGCTCATAACCCGGAGGTCGCGGGTTCAAATCCCGCCCCCGCTACTGACTCGATGGGCAGACGGCTAGACGAGAACGACGGCTAGACGGTCGCGGAACAGCAGGATCTGCCCGTCTGGCCGTTTGGCTGTCTGTTGGTTTTTTCGGGCGGTTAGCTCAGTTGGTTAGAGCGCCACGTTGACATCGTGGAGGTCACAAGTTCGAATCTTGTACCGCCCATAGAATGCGCCCATAGCTCAACTGGATAGAGCGTTTGGCTACGGACCAAGAGGTTGGGGGTTCGAGTCCTCCTGGGCGCATTCTTCTTCGGGGCGTAGCGCAGCTCGGTAGCGCGCCTGCTTCGGGAGCAGGAGGTCGCTGGTTCAAATCCAGTCGCCCCGACTGAAGCCGGGCCTTAGGGTCCGGCCCTGGCGCCTGTAGCTCAGTTGGATAGAGCGTTGGCCTCCGGAGCCAAAGGTCACAGGTTCGAATCCTGTCAGGCGCATCTGTAAGTGATTGTCCCCGTTGCACTTAACCCACCGGCATACTTAGGCTAGGCTAAACCTTTCTTGGGGTTTGGAACAGACTGTGGGAGCAAGATGTCAGCCATAGTCTGTGCATCCACACCGCGGTCTCGCAGGGCCTAATCGATTCAATGCCAGGACCCGCCCGCAGGTCCCACAATTGGCTTCCTTTCACAGGTCCCTTGCCAATCCTCAGCGGTGCTGTAGTCCAAGTTAGATGCCGTGGAACTGGTGGGGCACCCGAAAGATCCAACGCTCTGGAAGGTGTTGTTCGTGCCCTCATCAATCACGCTAGTGTGCCGATTGCCGACCACGAGATTATTGCTGGACGCCGAGGTGAGCCAGACGGTGGGACACACATCCAACTCTAGAATGTTGTTGTCTCGTATGTTCCAGCCATCCGCACGTGAGTGAGGACTATTAGCGCCCGAGGGCGTAGGCCGAGAGCGCGCCTGCTCCCAGCACCGACAACAGGCATAGCGTGGCCAGTAAGACGACTGCGCTGCGCATGTCTCCCCCAGAGGAAGTGGCAAAGATGGAGGCTCACACCAGCGACCGTGAGTCCCCAGGGGGGCCGAATACTACTCTGAGCTACGCACAACTCACCCAGTAGGCGGCTCGCCCCGTCGAGGTCCGGCTCGGA
>JBDHJM010000022.1:0-36074 GCA_039586895.1 Gemmatimonadota bacterium
ACGACCGACTCAACATCCTCCCCACCCTCGAGCCCGTCGAGCTGCGCCTCGATCTCTGTCACGATCCGGTCCGTCTCCTCGAGCCGGGTCCCGAGGGGCGCCTCCACCTGGATGTAGGCCGTGGTGGGCGGGACGTTCTCGGGGAAGAACTCGACGCCCGCGTTGAACACGCCGAACACCATCACCGCGAGGACGAGCGAAGCCGCCGCCGCGCCGATCATGCGCCACCGGTGTCCCAGGGCCCAGCGCAGCGCCAACTCGTACCGCTCGATGAACCGCGGCAGGCCCTGCGTCATGAGCCAGTGTCCCGCCGGGTGCCCCAAGTAGTGATGGAACGCGTACACGGCCACTCCGGTCACGAGCAGCAGAGTGGCGGTGAGCGGGTTCACGAACATCAGCACAACGCCCGTAAATGCGCCCGCTCCCAAGAGCAGCTTGCGGAATCCCGGCGTCATTCCTACCGGAGCGTCCTCCGTGTCCAGCATGCGGGCCGCCAGGGTCGGCAGTATCACCAGCGCCACGAACAGCGACGAGCTGAGCGTGATGATCAGCGTGAGCGGCAGGTACTTCATGAACTCGCCCACGATGCCGGGCCAGAACGTCATGGGAAAGAACGCGGCCAGCGTCGTCGCCGTTGACGCGATGATGGGAATGGCCACTTCCCCCGTGGCGTACTTCGCCGCCCGCACCCGATCGAAGCGCCGCTCCCTGAA
Source organism: Gemmatimonadota bacterium (assembly GCA_039586895.1). Classification (GTDB taxonomy): domain Bacteria; phylum Gemmatimonadota; class Gemmatimonadetes; order Gemmatimonadales; family GWC2-71-9; genus WVYX01. Next base: position 714 of record JBDHJM010000022.1, read on the forward strand.
CCGGTAGATGTTCTCGATCACCACGATGGCGTTGTCCACCAGCATCCCCAGCGCGAGGATGAGGCTGAACAGCACCACCATGTTCATCGAGAAGCCCACGAAGCGGATGATCGAGAACGACAGCAGCATCGAGAGCGGAATCGCCAGACCCACGAACGGCGCGGTGCGTACGCCCAGCACGAAGATCAGCACCGCCACGACCAGGATGAGTCCCGAGATGATGTTGTTCTCGAGACTGCTCACCATGTCCTGGATGTCCGACGAGACGTCCGACGTGATCAACACGACCGTACCGGGCGGGAAGTCACGCTCCATGTCGGCGATCACGGCATGCACGTCATCGGCCGTCGCGATGATGTTCTCGCCCGAGCGCTTGATGATAGCGAGCGAGATGACCGGGTTGCCGTCCAGGCGCGCGAGGCTCTCGCGTTCCTTGAAGCCGAAGTCCACCGTGGCGAGGTCGCGCACGTAGATCGGGCGCCCGTTGCGGGTCAGCACCACGATGTCGGCGATGGGGGCGGTCTCCTCGAACTCACCCGGGACCCGCACCAGGAACTTCACGTCTCCGACGTCGATCGACCCCCCCGGCACAGTGACGTTCTCGAACCGCACGGCGTCGATCACGTCGTCGAGAGTCACGTCGTAGAACTTGAGCTTGGCGAGATCGACGTCGACCTGCACCTCGCGCTCGAGGCCGCCCGCCAAACGGGCCTCCAGCACACTGGGGATCTGCTCCAGCCGGTCCTGCATGTCCTCGGCGAGCTCCCGCAGCCGGACTTCGTTGTAGTCCCCTGCGATGTTCACCTGCATGATCGGAAAGTCGGAGAAGTTGATCTCTATAATCTCCGGTTCTTCTGCCGCCGGTGGCAGCTCGGGCTTCGCGATGTCCACCTTTTCCCGCACCCGCTGCAGCGCCTCGTTCATGTCCATCCCTGCAGCGAACTCGATGCTGATCATCGAGTAGCTCTCGGCCGAGATCGACGTGATGGTCTTGATGTCGCCGATCGTGTTGAGCTCGTCCTCGAGCGGCTCTGTGATGAGCGTCTCTATGTCGCCCGGTGCCACGCCTGCGTAGACCGTGTTGATCAGAACGAACGGGACGACGATCTCCGGCGCCATCTCCTTGGGGACCCTGATGTACGACATCAATCCCATGAGGATGAGGATCACCGTCATCACCACGATGCTCGTCGGGTGATCGATCGCGAACGAGGTGAGGCGAAACTCCTTGAACTTCGGCTTGTGGCGCGGGTCGGTGCCCGGCCCGGCCTTGAGGTGCGCCCCGGCCAGCCGGCTGGGGTCCGTGGCAGACAACTTGCGGCGCGCGCCGCTGTCGCCCGAGCCCGGTACCCGGAAGTCGCCCGTGTCGCCCTTCTTGTCGGTCATCCCTCACCTCCGACACTCGACACGACACGCACGAAGCTGCCGTCGTCCACGAGGCGCCCGCCCACGGTAATCAGCCGGTCGCCGGACTCCAGCCCGGCCGTGATGACTACCCGGTTCTCGAACGACGGACCCAGCGTGACGGGCCGCGCCTCAGCGACAGGATGTCCGTTGCGGTTGGCCACCACGAACACCTGGTAGCCGGTCTCGGTGCGCACTATGACCTGCTGCGGCACCACGACGACGTCGGCGAGCCGCTCGCGCTCCACCTGAACGTTGGCCACCATGCGCGGCTTGATGAGGCTCCCGGGGTTGTCGAGCACGATCTCGATGGGAAAGGTGCGGCTGCGGGACTCCACCGAGGTCCCTACGAACTCGATGGTCCCGAAGAACTCCCGTTCCCCGAGCGGGTCGAGCGTCACGCGTGCGCTGTCGCCCCGGTGCACGAACAGGGCGAACCGCTCCGGCACGCCGCCCGTGATCTTCACCTGGCCCACCGAAATGACTCGGGCCACGGGCGTGCCCGGCGCAACCATCTCGCCCAGCTCGACGAACTTCTCATCGAAGATGCCGGCCACCGGGGCCTTGATCTCGGTCCTGGCGAGCCGCGCCTGGAGCGTCTCCACTCTGGCGTCCGCCGCGGCCGAGCTGGACCGCGCCTGGAGGTAGGCGATCTCGCTGCCGATGCCCTCCTCCTCCCATAGGCGGCGCTGCCGCTCGTACTGCTCGCGGGCCACGTCCGCCAGGGCTGCGGCCTCGCGCACCGACGCGCTCAGCAAGGCGTCATCGATCTTGGCGATCACCTGCCCCCGCCGCACCCGCGCACCCTTCTCGGCCAGGAACCGCACGATCGAGCCGGACTCCTCGGCCGATACCGTGACGTCGTACAGCGCCTCGACTTCACCCGTGATGCGGATGTAGTCCACGAAGCCGGACGGAGCCACGTGCTCCACTTCGACGTTCACGATGCGCGCGCCAGTGGTGTCCGCGACGTTCGGCTGCTCGGCTTGGGCCTCTCCGCTCTCGGAGGTTCCGCACCCCGCGAGGCCGATCGTGAGAACCGCCGCGGCCGTTCCGACCGCTGCTCTCCGTCCGCTCCACCGCCTCGACTCTATCTGCATGCTCTTGGTCTCCATTAGCCGTCTCGCTACGGCATTATCTCGTCCACTTCCGGCACCGTGCCGAGCGCGAAGTCCAACAGCGCCCGCGCCGTGAGGTAGTCGTACACAGCCTGCGCGTATGCGAACTGCGACTGTCGCAGCGCCTCCTCTGCGTCGGTCACCTGCAGCTGCGAGCCTATGCCCTCCCGGTACTCCGCGGTGGCAATGTCGAACCCGCGCTGCGCCGACTGTACCGCCAGCCTCTGGCTCGCGGCGCGCCCGCGCGCCTCCGACACACCGTCGCGCAGCGTGCGGATCTGGTTCAAGGCCTCCTGCTCGGCGCGCTCGAGCTGCGTCTCGGCCCGCCGCATGTTGGCCTGGGCCTCGTGTACACGGGCGAAGCGGCTGCCACCCTGGAAGATCGGGATCTCCAGCCGCAGCCCCGCGTTCGCGAACGTCGTGCGTGTCTCGCCGGCGCTCCCGAAGAACTTCACCGGGTCGTTCTGTTGTGAGAGCACATCGTAGTTGCCGAAGAACGACAGCTTGGGATAAAACTCCGACTTCTCGCCCGATACGCGCGACTCCTCCAGGCCGACAGCCGACCGCAGCTGACGCAGGTCGGTACGCAGGTTGGAGGCGAGCCTGCGAAGCTGCTCGTCGTCCTGGACTTCCGCCTCCGCCGGCCCGGCGAGCCTCAGCAGCTCTCTGTTGGCCAGGTCGTTGTCGGCCTGGTTCTCCAGATCCATTCCGTTCAGGTCCCCCTCGACCTCGATCGGCTGGGTGGGCGAGAGGCCCATCTCGACCAGGAGGGTCCGCAGGCGGGCTTCCACCGCATTGCGCGCGAGCTGCAGATTGGAGGCAACGTTGGCGTACTCGACCTCGAGACGCAGCACGTCGTAGCTGCTTACCAGCCCCGCCCGGTTGCGCGCCCGGGTCTCCTCCAGCGTCTCGCCCACGCGCCGCAGGCTCTCCTCCACCAGCCGCAGCTGCTCCTTGGAGAGCAGCGCGTCGAAGTACGCCTGGCGGATCGCCGACACCACCTGCTGCGCGGTGCCGCGCAGCTCCTCCTCCTTGAGCGTGCGGAACCGATTCGCCGCCCCCACGCCGACCACGATGCCGTACTCGAACAGCGGCTGGCTGAACGTGAAGTTGGCGTTCCAGGTATTGTCGGAGCCCACGTCGATGGGGCGGGTCTCGCCCGGCGGGCCACCGAGAAACTCGGCGGGCAGGAAGATCTGCTGGCTGATCATCTGGCGGGAATACGAGGCCGACGCGAAGATGTCCGGGAACGCGCTCCCCCAGGCATCCTTCACCTGCATGTTCGCTGCGTCGAGCGCGTACTCCGCGTCGGCCAGCACGCGGCTGTTGGCCAGCCCCACGCGCACGGCCTGAGCCAGCGTGTAGCTCTGAGCCGGCTCCTGCGCCGCGGCCGGGTTCGCCGCCGCGGTGCCGGCCAGCAGCACTGTGGCAGCGACGAGCACGTTCAATCGATTCACCTGTGTCACCTCACTGTCCTCCCGCCGCGATCCTGCCTTCGGCCCTGTCCTCGGCGGCCGCTGGCGGCGCGGCCGGCCCCGTGATCCCTTCGCGCACCAGCGGCCCGAACGCCCGGAACATCTCGAGCGGCGTGTGAGCCACCGATTCCTTGCCGAACTCCGGGCAGTGGTCGATCCGGCATGCCATGCTGATCGTGAGCAGGCCGTGGGTGAGGCTCCACAGGAACATCACCATCAGATCCGGATCGACCCGCCGCATGGTCTGGGCGTCCATTGCGTCCACCACGGCCTGGCGCAGCAGGCCGTAACCACCGCCCTCCGGCAGATCCTCGAGGGCGTGCGGGTCCGGATGCTGCAGGCTGAACAGCACGCGAAAATAGGAGTGGTTCTCCAGGGCGAACCGCAGGTAGGCCTCTCCCACCGCGCGTACCCGCTCCAGCGAGCCCTTGGGGTGGGGCGCCATGGCCTGCTCGATGTACTCGCCGAAGCGGTGAAAGCCGCCCTGCACGACGCTGGCGACCAGCGCGTCCTTGTTCTCGAAATAGTGGTAGATCGCGGTCGCCGAGACGCCGACGCGCTCTGCCACCGTGCGCATCGAGAGCCCCTGCAGTCCCTTCTCGGCCAGGAGGTCCCTGGCCGCTTCCAGGATCGCCGTCTCCACCTCGCCGCTGCCGCGACCGTTGGGTTCTTTGCTGTTCATGACCCCCTCGGAGATGAACACTCGGACAGCCTTAAACCCGACATGATTGCTGGGTTAACGCCGTTAAGTTAACGGCGTTAAGTGTACCCAGGGGAGCCCTACGGGGTCAAGCGGCAGGCGGTTTCGTTACGGGATCGTGATCGGGGGGGGGCCGCCCTCGGGCGCGGCCCTACTGCCAGCGGAACACCCGCAGCGCCACCACGAAGCTGAGGCCGCCCCACGCGACGAGCAGGCCCAACAAGCCGGCCGTCGCGAGCAGGGGCGCCCCGTCCAGCTGGACCGCACGCAGCGCGTCGTTGAGCGCGGTGAGGGGCAGCGGCTTGATGAGCGGCTGTACCGCCTCCGGGAAGTTGGAGTAGGCGAAGAACACGCCCGACAGGATCCACATCGGGACCATCACGAAGTTCATCAGCCCCGATACCCCCTCGATGGTCTTGGCGCGGCTGGCCACCAGGAGTCCCAGGCCGGAAAACGCCATCGCCCCGACCACGACTATGGCGGCAATCGCGAGCAGCGATCCGCGCACCGGCACCCCGAACATCAGGTACCCGAACAGCAGCACGGCGCCCACTTCGAAGCCGAGGAAGAAGAGCCGGGCCAGCATGAAGGAGAGCATGAACTCGCTCTTGCGCATGGGAGAGGCGAGCAGCCGCTTCAGCAGCTTGTCGTTGCGCGCCTTCACGATGCCGAACCCGATCCCCCACATGCCGGTCCCCATGATGTTGAGGCCGATGAGCCCCGGGATCAGGAAGTCGATGTAGCGCGCACCGGGTTCGGTGACCCGCTGATCCCGTATCACCGCCACGTCGCGCCGTCCGGCGGCTTCCTGCAGCGCATCGTCAACCACCATACGCGCGACGTCGCTCTCGGTACGCGTGGTGTCGTAACGCAGCACTATCGGGTCACCGGTCCGCACCACCAGCGCCACGCGACCCGTGCGCAGCCGGTTGTGAGCCTCTGCGCTGTCCAGCACGACGGCCTCGAGACGCTCGGCCGCGTTGAGTGACCGGGCCAGAGCCTCGGCTCCTGCCGCCTGCTCGACCGCCACACGCACGACCTCGAGCCCGCGCGTCTTGAACGCCAGGCCCAGGGCGAACGCCAGCACTATCGGGAAGGCGAAGACCCAGAACATGGCCTCGGGCTCCCGCGTGAACTCGCGGATGCGCCACAGCGTGAGCTGCAGTACCGAGGCGGGATTGAGTCTACTCATCGCGCAGGTGCCGCCCGGTGAGGTTGAGGAATACGTCCTCCAGCGTGGCGTGGTGCGTGGTCAGCTCGCTCAGGGAGTCACCCCGCTCGGCAAGCAGCCGCATCAGCGCCGGGACCGCCTGGTGCACACGGCTCACCGTCAGACGCGTGCTGCCGTCCTCACGAGCCACGTGCTCCACTCCGGGAAGCGCCAGCAGCAGTCCGTCGTCGGGGGCAGTACCTGCCTCCATCGCGAACTCCACCACGTGCTCCGCCCCCAGCGACGCGATCAGCTGCCGCGGCGTCCCCAGCGCGATCACCCTGCCGTGGTCCACGACTGCAACGCGGTCGCACAGGCGCTCGGCCTCCTCCATGTAGTGCGTGGTGAGCAGCACGGTGCCGCCGTCCTTCTGGAACGTCTCGACGATGCCCCACAGCTGGTGCCGCGATTGCGGGTCGAGGCCGGTCGTGGGCTCGTCCAGGAACAGCAGGTCCGGATCGCACACCAGCGCGCAGGCCACCGCCAGGCGCTGACGCTGCCCCCCCGAGAGCTTGCCGACCCAGGCATCGCGCTTCTCGTCCAGGCCGACCAGCTGCAGCACCGCGTCCTCGCTGCGCCCCCCCCGGTAGAAACTCCGGAACAGGCGCACCGCTTCCACCACCTTGAGCTTCTCGGGCAGCTTGGTCTCCTGCAGCTGGGATCCCATGCGCTCGCGCAGCTCGTGCTCGTTGCGGTCCCACGTGAGCCCGAAGATCTCCACCGCACCGGCGTCTGCCTCGCGCAGCCCCTGCAGGATCTCGATGGACGTGGTCTTGCCCGCCCCGTTGGGGCCGAGCATGCCAAAGCACTCCCCGCGCGGAATCTCGATGTCGATTCCGTCAACGGCCCTCACGTCACCATAGTGCTTGACGAGCCCGCGGCAGGAGATGGCTGTTTGGGACATGCCGCGCAATCAATTGCGCGACGGACGCCGATGCAAGAGCTTCTCCGCCATGGCCGTCGCATTCTCCGTGGCCGCAATCGCAGCGGCATGGATGCTGCTGCTCCTCGGCGTGGAGCCGGTGCCCACATGGTTCTACGTCTTCGTGTGGTACCCCACGCTCGTGCTGCTCGACCGGGCAGCTACCAAACTCGACGGCCGGCCCCCGCTGCTGCGGTTCACCGGACCGGTGCTGTCGCTGTTCCTCTGGTCACCTGTCATCTGGCTAGTGTTCGAGGCCGCCAACTTCCGACTGCGCAACTGGTACTACGTGTTCCTCCCGAGCGCGCCGGTCGAGCGCTGGACCGGGATCCTGCTTTCCTTCGCCACCGTGGGCCCGGCCCTCTTCCTCGCGGCCCGCCTGCTGGAGGCCGCCGGAGTGGGCCTCAGGTGGCGCACGCGCCCGCTCGACTCCCGGCCCTGGCACCTACACAGTGCGATCGTCCTCGGGCTCGTGATGGCGGCGCTGGCGCTGGGTTTCCCGCGCGTGTTCTTCCCGCTCATCTGGGGCGCGGCGTGGCTCATTGCCGATCCGTTCGTCTACGGCAGGCGGCGCGAGTGGTCGCTGCTGGCGGACATCGAGCGCGGCCAGTGGGGGCGCATCGGCCGGTTGCTGCTGGGCGGGCTGTTCATCGGGCTGCTGTGGGAAGGCTACAACTTCGTGGCGCGCGGCAAGTGGATCTACACCGTGCCGTGGCTGGAGCACACCAAGCTGTTCGAGATGCCGCCGCTGGGCTTTCTCGGCTTCCCGCTGCTCGCGCTCGAGGTGTGGGCCATCTACCACGCGCTGTGCGTCTCCGGCGTGGCGGCCGCGCCGGACGAGCAGGCGCCCCGGCGGCAGGTGATTGCGGCGGCGCTGCCTGCAGCTCTGTTCACGGTCGCCGTCCTGCTGGGCATGGAGCGCTGGACCATCAGCTCGACTACGCCACACCTGCGGGACATTCCCGGCGTGGACGCCGCTCGGGCCGATCGGCTGGCGGCAGCCGGGCTCGACTCGCCGTTCCGGCTCGCCGCCTCCGCGGCACCGGATGTGGCGCAGCACGCGGCCATCGACGGCGCGGCAGCGGACAGCATCGTCGAATCCGCCAGTCTCATCGTGCTGCGGGGAATCGGCACGCGACACGCCGCACGGCTCAATGCGGCTGGGGTGCGCACCGTGTGCGGCCTCGCCAGTCACGAGCCGGTGCCGCTGTGGCGCTCCCTGTGGGCCCGCACGCACGCCACGACGGCAGCCGGCTGGCTACCGCCGCCCGGCCGGCCCACTCCCGCGGAGGTACGCGTATGGGTGGGCGCGGCGCGGCGCGACTGTGCCGCTCGCTCCCTCGTGAGCGACAACCCGTAGTTACCTTTCCCCCCATGCTGTCTGCTGCTCTCAAGGTGCTGGCGGTTCTCGTCGTACTGTACGCGCTGGCGGTTTTCCTCGCATGGCGCTTCCAGGACCGCGTGGCCTTCCCCGCACCCCGCGGCCCGCTGCCCTCGCCGGCCGACAGAGGCCTGCCGGACGGGATGGTCGTGGAGGTGACGACGGAGGACGGCATCACGCTGCGCGGCTGGTACCTGCCGCCCAACCCGCCCCCGCCGCAAGGCGAGCTGGCGCCCGGACTCATCTGGTTCTATGGCAACTTCGAGACCATCGGCGGCATCGCTCCCGTGCTGCGCGAGTTCCGGCCACCTGGGATCGGTATGCTGGTGCTCGATTACCGCGGCTACGGCCGCAGCGACGGCAGCCCCACGGAAGCCGGCGTTTACCGCGACGCCGCGGCCGCGTGGGAGTTCATCACGGCGCGCACCGAGATCGACACCACGCGGATCGCCCTTTATGGACGCTCGATCGGCAGCGCCGTGGCGCTGTACCTGGCCACGGAGCGGCACGTGCGGGCGGTGGTGCTCGAGTCCCCGTTCACGAGCGGCAAGGCGATGGCGGAGAAACACTACGCCCCGCTGCCCAGCGTGCTGGTACAGCTCGAGCTGGACAACCTGGAGCGGGCGCGGCAGCTGTCGGTGCCGCTGCTGGTGTTCCACGGAAGCGACGACCGCATCGCGCCGATCGAGATGGGACGCGCCGTAGCCGAGGCGGGCCGTGCCGAGGATTTCGTAGTGCTCGACGGGGCCGGGCACAACGACACGTACGCCGCAGGCGGCACGCCTTACCGCGACCGGATGCACGCGTTTCTGCAGGAGCACCTTCAGTAGATGGCGGCACCGCGGCACTCCCCCGAGCTTCCCGGTCCGGACTTCTCGCCGGACGGGTTCGCACGCGCGCTCGACCGGGTGAGCGACCTGGCGGTGCGCTACCTGCGCGAGCTGCCCGACCGGTCGGCGTTCCAGCGCCCGCCCGACGCGGTGACCGACAAGCTGTGCAACGCGCCGCTCCCCATGGAGGGCGAGCCCACCGATCACATCCTCGCCGACATCGAAGCCGACATCCTGCCTTACTCGCTGGGCATCGGGCACCCCCGATGGTGGGGCTTCGTGCGCGCCTCGGCAGCTCCGGTGGGCATGGCCGCCGAGCTGCTCGCCACCACGATGAACTCGAATTGCGCCGGCAGCGCACAGGTGGCCACGCATCTCGAGCTGACCGTGCTGCGCTGGCTGGCCGAGCTGGTGGGATACGAGCCGCAGGCGGGAGGGCTGCTGATGAGCGGCGGCTCCGCCGCCAACTTCGTGGCGCTCTCGGCCATGCGCGAGCGCCAGTTGCCGGGCAGCCGAGCCGACGGCATGGCGGGGCGCAGCGACCGGCCGGTGGTGTACGCCTCCGGCGAGGTCCACTCGTGCATCACACGCGCCGTCGAGTTCCTCGGGCTCGGGACGAGCGCCCTGCGCTGGGTGCCCGTGGACGGCGAGCGCCGCATGGACGTCGCCGCACTGGAGCGCATGATCGCGGAGGACCGGGAGCGCGGAGCGACTCCCGTGTGCGTGGTGGGCACCGCCGGCACGGTGAACACCGGGTCCGTAGACCCGCTCGAAGACATCTCGCGCGTGGCCCGGAGCGAAGGGCTGTGGTTTCACGTCGACGGAGCGTACGGTGCCGTGGGCGCGGCGCTGCCCGAGCTGGCAGACAGGTACCGGGGGCTCGCCGCCGCTGACAGCGTGGTCGTCGACCCGCACAAGTGGCTCTACGTGCCCTACGAGGCGGGCGCAGTCCTGGTGCGCGAGCCGCGTGACCTGCATGCCGCGTTCGCCACACGTGCCGAGTACCTCGAGGTCGGCTCCGATGATTACTTCAACGGACCGGTCTGGTTTCACGAGCGCGGCCCGCAACTGTCGCGCGGCTTCCGTGCACTGAAGGTGTGGGCCGTGATGCGGCACATCGGCCTCGAGGGCTACCGCGACCTGTGGCGCGCCGACCTGGAGACCGCGGCCGAGCTGCGGCGCCTCGCAGGCGCGCACGAGCGCCTCGAGGTCCACTTGCACACCGACCTCAGCGTGTGCTGCTTCCGCTACGTGCCGCACGATGGCGAACCGTCGGACTTCAACCGGAGGCTGCTCGACCGGGTGCACCGTGACGGCAGGCTCTTCATCTCCGGGACCACGCTGGACGGGGAGTACTACCTGCGCGCGTGCATCATCAACTTCCGCAGCACCGTCGAGGACGCTCGCATCGCCGTGGAGACCGTCGTGGAGCTCGGCGAGAGGATGGAAGCGGAAGGCTGATCGTCGCCTTTCCCACTTCCCCCGTCCCTACCTCGCAGCGAAGTTTCCCTGACGTTCCCACACCACACGAGGCAACCATGAAGCGCGCGACGTTCGTCCTGCTGGTCCTCGTTCTTGCACCGGCCCTCTCCGCCCAGCAGGAGCCGGCCGACCTGATCGTCACCAACGCCCGCATCTACACCGTGGACGACAACCGGCCCATGGCCGAAGCGATGGCGATCCGGGACGGCCGCGTGATCTTCGTGGGCAGCGCGAGAGGCGCCGAGGTGTTCGCAGGCCAGCAGACTGAGCGGCTCGATCTGGACGGCAAGACGGTCATCCCGGGCATGGTGGACGCGCACGTGCACCTCTCTGGGCTCGGTGTGGCCCTGCGCAACGTGGACCTTGTGGGCACTCGTTCCCACGAGGAAGTGATCGAGCGTGTCGCCGAGCGTGCCCGCACGATGCCGGAGGGTGAGTGGATTACGGGTCGCGGCTGGGACCAGAACGACTGGGCTGTCACCGAGTTCCCGACCAACGAGGCGCTGTCGCGCGCGGTGCCCAACCACCCGGTGTACATGACGCGCGTGGACGGACACGCTGCGCTGGTGAACGCCCACGCCCTCGAGCTCGCCGGGGTGACCGCAGCCACCGAAGACCCGCCTGGTGGGCGGCTCATCCGCGACGGGGCCGGCAACCCCACGGGCGTGCTGATCGACCGGGCGCAGCGGATCGTGAGGCGCGTCATCCCACCGATGTCGGAGCGCGAGCGCCGCGAAGCGGTCCTCGCGGCGATCGCCGAGGCGAACAAGTGGGGACTGACCGGGATTCACGACGCCGGCGTGAGCGACACAAACATCGCGGTGTACGAGGATCTCGCCCGCGAGGGCCGCTACAACGTGCGCAACTACTTGATGATCGCCGCCGCGGACAGCGCGCTGGACGAGTTCCTGGATCGCTTCTTCGACCGGGGGCCGCAGGAAGGGCTGTACGAAGGAAGGCTCTGGATCCGCGCGATCAAGCTCTCGGCCGACGGAGCGCTGGGCAGCCGCGGGGCCGCACTGCTGGAATCGTACTCGGACGACCCCGGCAACACGGGACTGATAACCACGCCCTACGATCGGGTGCGCGAGGTGGCCGTCCGGGGCCTGCAGAACGGATTCCAGGTCAACGTTCACGCGATCGGCGACCGCACCAACCGCATGGTGCTGGACGCCTTCGAGTCGGCACTGGAGGAGGTGCCCACGGCCGACCACCGGTTCCGCATCGAGCACGCGCAGATAGTCCACTTCCAGGACCTGCCACGCTTTGCCGAGCTCGACGTGATCCCCTCAATGCAGGGGAGCCACCAGACCAGCGACATGTACTGGGCGATCGACCGTCTGGGATGGACCCGGGTCCAGGGCGCCTACGCCTGGCGCACCCTGCTCAACAGCGGGGTCGTGATTCCCAACGGCTCGGACTTCCCGGTGGAAGAGGTCAATCCGCTGATCTCGTTCCGGGCCTTCATCACACGGCAGGACGCCGACGGCTGGCCCGCCGGAGGCTGGTTCCCCAGCGAGCGCACGACGCGCGATGAAGCGCTCAAGAGCATGACGCTGTGGCCAGCTTACGGAGCATTCATGGAGGACGTGTCTGGCTCGCTCTCGCCCGGCAAGTACGCCGACTTCGTGGTGCTGGATCAGGACATCATGAAGATCGCACCGGAGCGCATTCTCGATACGCAGGTGCTGCTCACGGTGCTGGGCGGCAAGGTGGTGTACCGCAAGTACCGCGGGACGTCGTAGACGCTACGCGGCCTCGGGGACCGGTGCCTGGGGCCGCACCCGGAACGCCAGCAAGGTGACGAACCCCACTACGGCGCCTGCGATGTAGAACGGCACGCCCGTCCCCAGCCCCTGGAACGCTGCGGTGGCCCAGATCGGCGCGATCACACGCGCCACGCCGCCGTACGCCTGCTGCACGCCGAGCGTCTGGCCCAGCTGGTGGCGCGGCACGCGATGCGTGATGAGCGCCGAGGTCGCCGGAAACAGGCACGCCGTTCCGATCGGCACCAACCCAAGGGCAAGCCCGAGCGTGAAGACCGAGTTGGGCAGCGGTATGATCACGAGGCCGAGCGCCAGACACGCGGCGCCGACCCGCATCAGCTTCACCTCTCCCAGCCAGTCCACGAGCTTCCCGAGGAACACGGCGCGCATCAGCACGCCGACCCCGCCCACGTACACAAAGAAGATGAAGATGCTCTCCTCCGTGATGCCGAAGTCGAAGGCGAGGTACAGCGCCAGCACCCCAGTCATGGACATGAAGCCCAGCATGCCCACCGCATAGATCCAGATGAGCTGCGGCACCTCCGCGCTCGGCCGTCGCATCGGCTCCATCACCATGGACTTTATCGAGCGCTCCTTGAGGAGCTCGCCGCCCTCATCGTGGCTGCGGCCGGCATACGACTCCGGCAGCATGCGAAACGCGAACACGATGTTGAGCAAACAGAGCCCGGCCGCCACGAGTCCGGGGGCGGCGGGCCCGAGACCGAACGCGAGCGAGCCGATGGCGGGACCGATCATCACGCCGGCCCCGGTTGCCGCCGAGAGCCACCCCAGCGCCTTGGCCCTGTCCTTCGGCTCCGTCACGTCGGCGACGTAGGCCTGGAGCACGCCGGTCGTGCCGCCCCCCAGTCCCTGGATCGCGCGCGACAGGAACAGCATCCAGATCTGCACGGCGAATCCGAACACGACGAACGCGACGGCGGAGGTACCGAGTCCCACGATGATCGCACCACGCCGCCCCATGCGGTCCGACAGCCGCCCCCACAGCGGCGCGGACGCGAGCTGCGCGATGGAGAAGCTCGCAATCATCCAGCCGATCAACCACTCCTGGGTCCCGAGCCGCAGCGCATAGTACGGCAGCAGCGGGAAGATCATCGCGAACCCGAGCATGTCCACGAATGCCGTGGCCATGAGCACCGAGAGCCGTCTCATCGGCGCGTCCCCACCACCATCGCCACTGCTGAGATCAGCATCAGCACCACTCCGTACGCGGCGGCACTGCCGATGTCGAAGGCTCGCAGCGAGGAGAGGATCTCGATCGATATGGGCCTTGTCTCGTACGTGTAGAGAACGATCGACGTCACGAAATCGCCCAGGGCGGTGGCGAACGCGAGAGCTCCGCCCGCGAGGATCGCCGGCCGCAGCAGCGGCACGGTTACGGTGCGCAGGGTGCGGACACGGCCCGCGCCCAGCGATGCCGCCGCCTCATCGAGCGACGGATCGAGCTGCCGGAACCCTGCCAGCACGGAGCCCGCCGCGATCGGGATGTTGCGCACCAGGTAGGCGAGCGGCAGGATCACCGCGGTCCCCACCAGGACCCAGCGTCCCACCCATGGCGCGCGTACCGAGAACGCGGTGGCGAGCGCGATCGCGAGCACCGTCCCTGGGATGGCCCACGGCACCGATACGAGTGTTTCGATCGCTCCCCGCAGCGTGGCGCGGCGCTGCACCACCAGCCGGCCGGCCCACAGCGCCAGGCCGAGCGCGCCGAGCGTCGCCGCGCTCGCCATCCACAGCGAGTTCACCAGGGGCCGCAGCCGCTCCGGCTCGCTGATCAGCGTGCCGTAGTTGTCCAGCGTGTAGGCCGGCGGCACCAGCTGCGTGGTCCAAGTGCCGAGCGGGACGAGCGAGACCACTATCAGCGTGACGTGCGGCAGCAGCAGCATGACCGCGAACGCCCAGCCCACGGCGGTGGCTCCCCACCGCGCGAGCGGCTGCTGCAGCGCGCGCGCCGCGGGCGGCGTGCCCTTCCCTACCGCCACGACCGACCGGGCTCCGCCCTGGCGTCGCAGCAGGAACAGGCCTGCGAGCGCCACCGCCGCGAGCGCAGCGGTCTCTACGATTGCCATCCGCATGTCGCCGTTCAGCTTGCTGGCGACGATCTGCGTGGTCATCACTCGGAACCCGCCGCCGAATATGTACGGCGCGCTGAACGAGCCGAGCGCGGTCATGAATGTCAGCAGCGCCGCGGCAGCGAGCTGCGGCCGCAGCAGCGGAAGCGTCACGCGCCGCAGCGTGGCCCAGGTGCCGGACCCGAGCGAGTGAGCGGCCTCCACCATCGAGGCGTCCACCTTCACGAGTCCGGCCCGGGTGAACAGGTAGAAGTACACGTACATGGAGTACGCATGAACCAGCAGGATGGCTCCCGCGCCGCGCAGACGCCACGGCGCCTCCTCGAGGCCGAACACCTGCATGATGGCGCGAGCCACGAAGCCGCTCTCGCCATAGAGGAACAGGAAGGCGATGACTCCCACGAGCGGCGGCAGCACCGCGGGCAGCGCCACCAGCGCGCCCAGCACGCGGCGCCCGGGGAAATCGAGCCGCTCGAACACGAATCCCAGTGGGACGCCGATCAGCCCCGCGAGCGCCACGCTCGCCACCGAAATCCACAGGCTGCCCCACAGCGCGGACCACTCCTGGGGCTCGCGGGCGAACGCGGCCATGTACTCCAGAGTGAACCCGCCGGGACCGTGCACGCTGTCCACCACGACCAGCAGGACGGGGTAGACCACGATCCAGACCAGGACGAATGCGAGCAGGAGCCCGCGGGGCTGCCGGATCACGTTTGCTCTGCCGGGAACGCCAGGGCGTGGTCGGCCGCCAGGTGCACCGCGTCTCCCACGCGCGCCGCGCGCACGGGCGCTTCGACCTCGACGTCGGCTGCGGCGTCCCCCGCTCCCACGGCCACCGTGAAGTAGGCTCGCGCACCCGTGTAGCGGCACCCCGTCACGGTACCGGCTAGTCCCGCCGCCGCGAAGCTCACGGCCTCGGGCCGCACCACCACCGTAGCGAGCGTCCCGTCGCCCAGCTGCACCGGCGTCTCCACGGGCCACTCGGCGCCCGCATCCAGCCGTGCAGCCGACGTTCCGGACATCTTGGCCCGGAGCACGCTTGCTCGTCCCACGAACGTGGCCACGAAGAGAGTGCGCGGACGGTCGTACAGTTCCGGCGGCGTGCCGACCTGCTCCAGCCGGCCCTCGTTCAGCACGGCTACCCGGTCGCCCAGCGCGAAAGCCTCCTCCTGCTCGTGCGTGACGAACACGGTAGTCATGCCCACCCTGGCGAGGGCAGCGCGCAGTTCGCGCCGCGTCCGCTCGCGCAGGCTGGGATCCAGGTTGGAGAGCGGCTCATCCAGCAGCAGCACGCGCGGCTCCGGCGCGAGGGCGCGTGCCACGGCAATGCGCTGCTGCTGCCCTCCGGAGAGCGCGCTGACCTGCCGCTCACCGAACCCCTGGAGATCGACCAAGGCGAGCATTTCGGCCACGCGGCGCGCCCGGTCCTCCACCGAGCCCCGGCCCGCCAGACCGTATGCCACGTTCTCGGCCACAGTGAGGTGCGGGAACAGCGCGTAGTGCTGGAACACCATGCCGAAGCGGCGCTCCGCCGGCGCCAGCGCCGTGACGTCCCGCCCGTCCACCGCGATCGATCCGGCATCGGGCCGATCAAAACCCGCCAGCAGCCGGAGCGTCGTGGTCTTGCCGCTGCCGCTGGGACCCAGCAGAGCCAGCACGCTGCCCCGTGCAACCGACAGCGTGAGATCGGAGACGGCTGCGTGGGCGCCGAACCGCTTGGTGAGACGTTCGAGCTGGAGGAAGGAGTCGGTCATCGTGAGCGCACGTTGCGGTCCCAGTACGTCATCCAGTCCGCCCCGCTCGTGCTCAGCAGCTCCCAGTCGATATCGGCTACGACCAGCCCGGCACGCACATCGCGGGCCCATGCTGGGAGAGAGTCGAGCGGCAAATCACTGCGCGCCGGCAGGCGGAACACCTGGCGGGCAGCCAGGAGCTGGGCCTGCGGGCTCCCCACCCAATCAACGAAACGGCGCGCCGCGTCGGGGTGCCGGGCGCCGCTCACTATGGCTATGGCGTCCTCTATGACCGGCGTCCCGCTGCTGGGCAGCACGTAGTCGAACGGGCTCCCCTTCTGCTGCTCCACCAGGATGTCGGGCAGGTCCCACAGCGTGAGCCACCCTTCCTGGCGCAGCAGCTTCTGATGCAGCAGCGCCGGGTTGAAGACGTACTCCCGGGTTTGCGCATCGAGCCGGCGCAGCCAGTCGAAGCCCCATCCGGTGTCACCGGTCTGCGCCAGGCCGCGCTCGATGACCATGCCGAAGATCGTGCGCATCGTACCTGATGCGAGCGGCTCGCGGATGATCACGCGGTCCGTCCAGCGCGGCTCCAGCACTTCGTCCCAGTCGGCCGGCGCCTCATCCGCGGCGAGCACGTCGCTGTTGTACGCGATGACGGCGGGCGTCTCGTAGGCGGCGAAGTACAGGTCGCCGACGCCGTGGCCGCGCTGCGGCACGGCGTCGGCCCAGGCGGGACGGTACGAGGCCAGCAGGGATTCGGCCGCCGCCCGGCGGAACAGCGTGGACGGTGCCCCGTACCACACGTCGGCCTGCGGGTTCGCGCGCTCGGATCGGATGCGGTCGAGCGCGTCCTGCGATCCCATGTCGAGCCAGCGGACGTCCACGTCCGGATTGGCGGCCTCGAAAGTTCGCTCGGCCAGCAGCAGCAAGTCGCGGCCGTGCGGTGAGTACACCACCAGCGGGGTGCGCCCATCGTCGCACGCGGCAAGCGTGCACGCGAGCGCGCCGGCGATGCCCGCGACCAGCAGTGCGCTTCTCCTGCCGCGCTCAGTCATCCAGTGCCAGGAGGTTCAGGAAGAGCCTGAAGGCGCCCGGCGCGCCGCCCGGCAAAGCGCGGAAGAACGAGACGCCGGTGTAGACGTAGGTGCCGTCGCCGTGCTGTGCGACCAGCAGGCCGCCGCGCAGGGCCGGCATGCCCGGGTCGGCCATCTCCAGCAGCGGTACGTAGGCATCGTCCCAGCGGCGCGCGAAGTAGAGCCCGCGCTCCTGGGGCCATGCTTCCCAGTCGTCGGAGCCCAGACGGTTGGGACGCTGGAACGCGGGATGCTCGGGCTCGAGCAGGGTGACGGCCGCGGTCTCGTCGGTCACCCGGTCGTGCGGGAACGCTATCTCCAGCCGATATGGCGCGTACTCCCCCCGCACGAACTGGTACTGCTGGTACTGCACGATCAGCAGCCCACCCTGACGCACGTACTCGAGGAGCAGCTCGTTACGGCTCGCAAGCGCGGTGTCGGTTTCGTAGGCGCGCGGTCCGATCACTATTGCATCGAACCGCTCGATGTCGGCACCGGCCAGCGCGGAGCCATGCAGCAGCTCCACGGGGAGCCCCACCTGACCCAGCGCCTCGGGCACCCGGTCGGCTGCTCCGCGCACGTACCCGATCGCCCGCGCCCGCGGCAGCGTTATCGGCGCGAGCGCCACGTCGGCGTGGGCCGATTTCACGTACGTCGTGGGGCGGACGTGTGGGTAGGCGATCTCGACGGCCGCAGCATCGTACTCGGCACCGCCCTCGGTGCGGGCGACGGCCCACACCGTAGCCCGGCCACGCTCGACTCCGAGAGGGCGGCGCACGCGGAACTCGAAAGCCCGGGTCTCGCCCGGCGCCCGGAACAGGAAGTCCTGGGCTGCCGGCATAGGCCAGGAATCAGCCTCCAGGGACACTGTGCCGGCAGCGGATCCCGAACCGTTGTGAGTCAGCGTAACGGTGAAGTCCTGCTCCTCCGCACCGGTGGTGGACCACACCAGCTGCTCGGGATTGAGCGTGACCTCTATGACCGGTACGACACGCAGCGGCAGCCGCACCTCGCCCACCGCCTGATCCTGGCGCCGGTAGCTCACCTCGCGCATCAAGCGCACTCGTGAGTCCAGCACCGTGAGCTCCGCATCCACCTCGAGCAGCGGCGGACCGAATGGCAGCCCCCGCAGCCGTGGCGCCGCCGTGCCCCACTCGTACAGCGCCCCCGCCGCGGGCGCGGTCAGGAAATACGGCTGCGACACAGGGGCGGCGGGCGGCGGTGTGACCATGAAGCGGCGCCGTACCTGAGCACCGGGGGCGACAGTCGGGGGCGCGGCATCCAGCGGATCGACCTGCCACCCGTCGGGCGCCGTCACCCAGAGCCGCTCCAGACGGGCCTCGTAGGGACCCGCGTTGTAACACTGCAGCACTACCTCCACGGCCTCGCCCGGAACGAGTCCGGCCCGCGAACTGATTCCGTCCACTACCAGCCCGGCGGCCGCCCCCAAGGCCCGCTCCAGCAGAGCGATCCGCCCGGGCTCCGCCCTCCCGGCCCGGGCGCGGCGCAGGGCTGCCGCAAGCGGAGGAGCGGCGCGGTCCAGCCCGGCGGCCGTCAGCTCGGCCCGCAGCGAATCAGCGAAGCGCGCCAGCCAGGCCGTGTCCGGCGGCAGCCCCGCGAACAGCCCTTCATTTCCGTCACCCGTCAGGTCCCGTACGAGCTGCATCCGCGTGCGGGCCGGTCCGGTGGGCTGCAGCCGGCCCATGTCCTGCGAGCGGTGCTGGCTGCGGCTCGCCATGGCGATCTGATGGTACGTGCGCCCGGTGTGCGGCTCGAGCCCGCCGGTACCGAGGGTGAGTGTGGTTGCGGCCGAATCGAACCGCGTGGAGCGGTACAGCTTGAGCGGCCGCCACGCCGCCAGCCCCTCCTCGGCAAGCAGCTCGGGGAAGCGCGCAGGGTCGCCGGCCGCTTCGAACGCCTCCAGGGATGCCACTCCCGACATCTGATGCTGTCCGTGCCGGTCACGGGGAGTGCCGGACCAGACCGTCACGATCACGTGCGGCCGGAACCGGCGCACGATCCGCACCACGTCCTTGACCACCGAGTCCGGCGGCCAGAACTGCGCGGTCTCTTCGAGAGACCGGGAGTACCCGAAATCGTACGCGCGAGTGAAGAACTGCTGCGCGCCGTCCACTGCGCGCGCCGACACGAGCTCCTGCGACCGCACCAGCCCGAGGCCTACGCCCAGCTCGTCGCCGATCAGGTTCTGCCCGCCCTCCCCGCGCGAAAGGGACAGGTACGCCGCGCCCGCCCCGAAGCCGCGGGCGATCAGAGCAAGCAGCCTGGTGTCCTCGTCGTCGGGGTGCGCCCCGATGACGAGCACCCGATGCGGAGCAGCCAGGCGGTGGAGCGACCTGTCCAGCTCCGCCACGCCGCCGCTCGACGGCGGCTCGAGCTGGGCGGCCAGCGGTGCGGCACCCAGCATCGAGCAGGTCAGCAGAGCGGCCAGGCTACGCCGCTTCGCGTGCCACCACAATGCTGCGGAGTCTTTCGGCGCTGGGATCCTGAGGATCGCCGAACGGGCGCGGATGGCCCGCGGGATCCATGAGAACGGAAGGACAGACGAATTGCAGCCGGCGGGCCCGCACCTTGTCGTGCACCGGCTTTGTGGTCACCGGCGCCGCGATCATGACGTAGGCGGGATCCCCCTCCCTGATGGCCTCCACTGCGGCCAGCGCCTTCCACGGTGCGGTGAGGTTGCCGTCCACGATCACCACGTTCTGGCGCTCAACCGAGCGCAGCTCGCGCGTGCCGCGGAATAGGAGCCGTTCGGTCTTGACCGCGCGGCGTGCCGCATCGATCGCCTCGTCGAGCGCATCGACGATGCCGAACTTGGGCTCAAACTCGGGGTCCATCAGGACGTCGGCGTCCTCGGCCACCGCGCCCACGATCCCGATCTCTGCGAGCCGGACATGGGCCGTGACGATGACGTCGAACTTGCAGCCCATGGCCTTGGCCGCGTTCGCCGCGACCTCGACACCGCTCGGGGTCACCCCGAGCACCAGCGTGGGCGGGTTGATGTGCTTGTACACCTGCTGCCCCAGCTGGGCTCCGGCTCCCGACCGGGAGGAGTAGAGTGCCTGGATCTCGGCGTCGGTCATGACGCTACTGAGCCCCCGTTGGCTGCAGGTAGCGCTGCAGCCACGCATGCACTTCGGTCCACCAGACGCGCTGGTTCTGGGGCCTGTTAATCCAGTGTCCCTCGTCGGGGAAGTAGAGCAGCCGCGCGGGTACGCCCTGCCGCCGCAGCGACGTAAAGGTCTCGAGTCCCTGCGTGTCGGGCACCCTGAAGTCCTGGGCCCCGTGGATAACGAGGGTCGGCGTCCCGAAGTTCTGGGCGAACCGGTGGGGCGACCACTGCTCGTAATAGGTGCGGTTCTCCCACGGCGGCCCCGCGAACTCCCACTCCGGGAACCACAGCTCCTCGGTTGCGCCGTAGAACGACTCCAGGTTGTAGATGCCGGCGTGGCTGATCAGAGCATCGAACCGATCGGAGTGACCGTTGATCCAGTTGATCATGTAGCCGCCGTACGAGCCGCCGGCCGCCGCTATGCGGGTGGAGTCCACGAAGCGCAGCCGTGCCGCGTGCTCCACGCCGGCCATGATGTCGATGTAGACACGCCCGCCCCAGTCCTGCGAGATCTGATCCACGAACCGCTGGCCGACGCCGGTCGATCCCCGCGGGTTCAGCAGCACCGTCACATATCCGCGCGCCGCGAACATCTGCGCGCTCCAGCGGGAGTGGAAGTTGTCGCGCCACGCACCCTGCGGACCGCCGTGGATCAGCACTACCAGCGGGTAGCGATCGCCGCGCTCGTACTGCGGCGGCCGCACCAGCATGCCCCGCACCGTGTTGCCGTCCGCCCCGACCCAGCTGATCTGCTCCGCGGGGTACATCCGGACCTGCTGCAGCAGCTCGGCGTTGAGGTCCGTGAGCTGCCGTGCCTGGCCGCCGGCATTGATGGTCCACAGAAACACCTGGCCCGGCCGGTCGATCGCGTCGTTCATGAAAGCCAGCGTGTTGCCGTCGCCCGCGATGGAAAGCTGGGAGCTGTTGCCCCATCGCAGCAGCGCCTCGACACGGCCCGACGTGTTCGTGCGGTAGACCACGTTGCGGTGCCCGTCCTGCGCCGTGAAAACGAGCTCCCTGGAATTGGGCAGCCACAGGTAATCGGAAACCCAGCGGTCGAAGCCCCGCGTCACCTCGCTTACGCGCCCCGTTGCCAGGTCCCGCACCATGAGACGCCAGCGATCCGACTCGAAGCCCGCACGCTCCTGCGAGAGGAACGCCAGCAGCCGGCCGTCGGGCGACGGGCTGGGATGCACCTCCGCCCCCCTCAGCCCGGATGTCAGATTCCTCGGGTCGCCGCCCGTGAGCGGCACCTCGTAGATGTCGGTGTTGGTGTGCCACGCGCGGTCCGTGCCCAGCTTGGCGGTGAACACCAGCGCCTGCCCGTCGGCCGTGAACGCGTAATCGGCCGAGCCGCCGAACGGCGGCACGGGCACGTCGTAATCGGCGCCCACCGTGAGATCAACCGGATCGCCGCCCCGTGCCGGCACGACGAAGAGGTGGCTGCGGCGGCCGTCCTCCCACTGGGTCCAGTGGCGGTAGAGCAGCTCCTCGTAGGCGCGCGCCTGGCTGGGCCGCTCTGCCACCGCCTCCATGCGGGCCGCGTTGCAGTCGTCGGTCCTGCACCGCGGGTAGACGGCCGACACGAACGCAATGTGCTCGCCGGTGGGGGACCAGATTGGACCGTGCGCTCCGGTCGAGAGGTCCACGAGCCGCTGCGCCCGCCCCCGGGTCATCGAGAAGACCTGAACCTGCGGCGGTCCGGCCCGGGAAGTGACGTAGGCGATGCTCTGGCCGTCGGGCGCCCAGCGCGCATGACGCCCTCCGCGGCGGGCTCCCGAGATCTGCCGCGGCGAGCCCCCGTCGGTGGGCACGAGCCACAGATCGCTGGTGCGACTGTTGGCCTCGAGGTCGGTGGTTGTGACGGTATAGACCACCCACCGCCCGTCCGGGGATATCTGCGGATCCGAGGCGCGCTCCAGTGTGAGGAACTCGTCCGTCTGGAGCGGGCGCTCGCCGCCCTGGGCCAGCGCGGGGCGCGGGACCGCCAGCGTGGCCGCTAAAGCCGCGAGCAGTGCGTATCTCATCGTCGAAGTTTCCATGATCGGCTGCCGCCGAATGTTGCCTATCCGCGCGCAGTGACGCAACCGCCGTCGGTCTGCACGGGGAACCAGCGACCTCCTTATATTGGTCGAAGGGGTAGAAGGGGCGGATGGGACTCCCCACCGCACGGTATGTCCACGTCCACACTGGATGTCCAATGGCTACCGTCAAAGACAAAGACAGCGAGTCGCCGGCGTTGGGCAAGCACGTCAGCGAGCGCGAAGCGCGCCGTGTCGTCGAGGCGGCGCGGCAATCTGAGTGGACCGCTCCCAGTTTCCTCAAGGAGCTGTTCAACGGCCGGCTGCACCTGGAGCTGATTCACCCGTTTCCACGGGTGCCCGCCGAGGAACTCGAGCGGGCCCAGCCCTGGCTCGATCGACTCGGGAAGTTCCTCGAGGAGAACGTCGACGGCGAGGCGATCGATCACGCGTACAAGATCCCGGATCACGTGATCAAGGGTCTCGCCGACCTCAAGTGCATGGCCATCAAGGTCCCCGAGGAGTACGGAGGACTGGGGTTCTCCCAGGCCGTCTACAACCGCGCGATAACACTGGCCTCGTGCCACGAGAGCTCAGTCGGCGTGCTGCTCTCGGCACACCAATCCATCGGCGTGCCCCAGCCGCTCAAGCTGTTCGGCACACCCGAGCAGAAGCAGGAGTACTTCCCCCGGTTCGTGGCGGGTGAGATCAGCGCCTTCGCGCTGACGGAGCCGGACGTGGGCAGCGATCCCGCCCGGATGCAGACCACGGCCGTGCTCACCGAAGACGGCGAGGCATATCTGCTCAACGGCGAGAAGCTGTGGTGCACGAACGGCACGATAGCGGACGTCATGGTGGTGATGGCGCGGACCCCCGACAACAAGATCACCGCCTTCATCGTGGAGTCCGCGTGGCCGGGCGTGGAGGTGGCACATCGCTGCCATTTCATGGGCCTGCACGGCATCGAGAACGCGCTGCTCAAGTTCACCGACGTCCGGGTGCCGAAGGAGAACATCATCGGGGGCATGGGCAAGGGCCTGAAGCTCGCGCTGGTCACACTCAATACCGGCCGGCTCACGATTCCGGCCGCCGCCGCAGGTACGGCGCGCGCCTGCCTCGGCATAGCGCGCCGCTTCTGCCAGGAGCGGGTGCAGTGGGGACACCCCATCGGCAAGCACGACGCCGTTGCTCAGCTCCTGGGCCGCATGGCGCCGACCGCGTTCGCGATGGAGTCGGTCGCCGAGCTGGCGGCACTGATGTCGGACCAGGCCAAGTTCGACGTTCGGCTGGAAGCTGCGATGGCGAAGATGTGGAACAGTGAGCGCGGCTGGGAGATCGTCGACGACACGATGCAGATACGCAGCGGCCGGGGCTACGAAACCGCCACCAGCCTGAAGGAGCGGGGCGAGCGGCCCGAGCCCGTCGAGCGCATCATGCGGGACTTCCGCATCAACATGATCTTCGAGGGATCGAGCGAGATCATGCGGCTGTTCATCGCCCGCGAGGCGGTGGACTCCCACCTCAAGGTGGCCGGCGCCATCATCGATCCGGACGCTTCGGCGGGAGCGAAGCTGGCCGCACTCGTGAAGGCCGGTTTCTACTACGCCGCCTGGTACCCAACCCGCTGGCTGGGGTGGGGCCGCTGGCCGCGCTATGCGGAGTTCGGTTCCCTGGCCAAGCACATGCGATTCGCCAACCGCGCATCGCGGCGGCTGTCCCGCAAGCTGTTCCACTCCATCCTGCGGTTCGGCCCCAAGCTGGAGAAGCGGCAGGCCGTCCTGGCCAGAATGGTGGAGATTGCGGCCGAGTTGTTCGCCATGACCGCGGCCTGCTCGCGGGCGCAGTCACTCAGAGTGAGCAAGTCGCCGGAGGACCGCGCCAAGGCCGAGATGGCGTTCGACCTGGCCGACACGTTCTGCCGCCTTTCGCGGCGCCGCATCGGGGACGGGTTCCGGGGCATCTTCAACAACGACGACGTCAAAGTCTACAAGACCGCGCAGCGTGTGATGGCGAATGAGGCGGAGTGGCAGGAGGAGGGTGTGCCAGTCTTCGAGTGAACGGCCGGCAGCGCGGAAACCGCACGGGCCGCCCCGGTTTCGGAGCGGCCCGTTTCGCTTCCATCTGCTGCCGCGGCGCTACCGTCCGGCCCTGGCCACCTCGGCGGCGGGCTTCCGCGCGGCTCCGGCAGCGGACCCCACGGTATCCAGCGCCTGGGCGATGTCGGCGACCAGGTCCTCGAAGTGCTCGACGCCGACCGATATCCGCACGAGACCCTCCGTGATGCCCATGCGCGCGCGATGTTCGGGCTCGACGTCCGAGTGGGTCATGGCTGCCGGGTGCTCGGCGAGCGACTCGGTCCCGCCCAGACTCACCGCGAGCGTAATCAGCTTGAGGCTGTCCAGGAACTTGAACGCCGCCGCCTCCCCGCCATCGATCTCAAATGCGATGAGCGATCCTGGAGCCGCGCACTGCCGGCGGTACACCTGGAACATCGGATGCTCCTCGGTAAGCAAGCCGAGGTAGTGCACCTTCTTGACCTTGGGATGCTCGTTGAGGAAGTCTGCCACGTAGCGTGCGTTCTTCATCTGCGCCGTCATGCGCATCTTGAGCGTCTCGAGGCTCCGCATCAGCAGCCAGCCGGTCCACGGTCCGGCGGCGGTTCCGATGAACGTGCGCAGGGTGCGCACCTTCTCCACCACCTCGCGCCGTCCCACGCAGGCGCCGGCCACCACGTCGCTGTGCCCGCCGATGAACTTCGTGGCCGAGTAGATGACGAGATCGGCGCCGTGCTCCAGGGGGTGCTGAAACACCGGACCCAGGAACGTGTTGTCCACCATCACGACCGGCTGCTTCCCGCCCTGCGCCAGCGAGCGTGCCAGCTCCACGGTGCCCGCGATGTCCACGAGCCCGTTGGTCGGGTTGGCGGGCGTCTCTATCAGCACAGCCGGCACCCTGCGGCCCGCCACGCGCTCGCGCACGCTCTCTGCGATCTCGTCCGTCGGCGCACCGGCCGGGAACCCGACAACCTCGATTCCGAACTCCGGCAGGTAGTGGTGGATCAGGTACTCGGTGCCTCCGTACAGCGGCTCGCTGATCACCAGTACATCACCGGGGCGGCAGAACGTGAGCAGGCAGGTGGCGACCGCCGCCATCCCGCTCTGGAAGGCAGCCCCGAGTTCCGCTCCATCCCACAGGCAGAGCCGGTCCTCGAGGATTTCGAGGTCGGGGTTGTTGAGCCGGCTGTAGATGAGGCCGTGCTCTTCCGTGGGGCCCTGCTCACGCAGCCCCAGGGCGATCTCGAAGAACGCTTTGCCAGCCGCGGAGTTCTTGAAGACGAACGTGGAAGTTTGGAAGATGGGGCACTTGATCGCGCCCTCAGACAGCGACGGGTCGTACCCGTAGCTCATCATCATGCTCTCGGGGCGCAGCTTCTTGTCCCCGATCATCATAGTCTCGGGCTGCTGTTTGATCTTCCCCGAGACGCGCTCCTTGTAGTACTTCGCCACCGCTCCGCTCCCCGCAAAGTCCGATACGAAAGTTCGCCCCGAGACGCTATCCGGTCAAGGGACTGGTACACGTAAACAATTGTCGCACATTGGCTTACAGCAGCTGGTCGATGCGCTAGTCGGACACTCCGTGCTCGATCACGGCCTCCATCGCCTCCGCGAAGCGGTCCACCTCGCCGAGCGTCGTGTACACGTTGGGCGTGACGCGGATGCCCGTGCACGAGGGATGTCCGATCGGCGTCACGATTATGCGGTGCTCCCGCCACAGGTGACCGGTCAGCTTGCCCGGCTCCACCCCATCGATGGCCACGTTGGCCAGCCCGCATGACATCGCGGGGTCGAAGCTCGTGTGCAGGATCACCCCGGACTGCCCCTCCAGCCGCCGCATCCAGCGGTCGCGCAGGTAGCGCAGCCGCGCCGCCTTGCGCTCCGGACCGATCCCCTCGAAGAAGGTGAGCGCCTCCGCAATGGCGTTGTGGTTGGCCGCAGGGTGCGTGCCTATCTCCTCGAACTTGCGGATGTCCTCGTCCTTGCTGGCCGGCGCGGCCATGAGCGGCCAGACATCCTTGATCCTGTCTCGCTTCACGTAGAGGAATCCCGTGCCGATGGGAGCCAGCAGCCACTTGTGCAGCGACGTGCCGTAGAAATCGCACTCCAGGTCGTCACGCTCGAAGGGGAAGTGGGCGAATGCGTGCGCCCCGTCCACGATGGAGTAGATCCCGCGCGAGCGTGCCAGTCTGCAGATCTCCTTCACTGGGAAGATCTGGCCGGAGAGGTTGGTGATGTGGCAGAAGTGGATGACCTTGGTGCGCGGCGTGATGGCCCGCTCGAACATGTCCACCAGGTACTGCATGCTGGGCGGCGGCGTTTCGAACGACACCGTCTTCACGGCTATGCCTTCGCGGCGCACGCGCTGGTCCCACGTCGTGTTCATGCGGGGATAGTCCTGATCGGTCGTCAGGATCTCATCGCCGGGCTGCAGATCAAGGCCGAGCTGCACGTTCTCCAGCGCCTCGCTCGCATTGCGAGTGATGGCCATCTCCTCCTTGTCGCACCCGAAGGCACGCGCCAGCCGCTCGCGAACGGCCTCTACCTCGGGCTCCAGTACACGCCACATGTAGTAGACCGGCGCCTGGTTGGAGATCTCCAGATAACGGCGCATGGCGTCCTGCACCACCTTGGGGCTGGGGCAGACGCCGCCGTTGTTGAGGTTGACCATCGAACGGTCGACCGTGAACGCCTGCTGCACGGCGAACCAGAAGTCCTCGTCCTCAGCCAGCTCTTCGGGACTGCGGTTTCCCGCCTCGGCCGACGCGGCGTAGATCCGGTCCAACCCGTCGTTCTTGAGTGCCGGAAGCGTGACCGCAGCCGTGCCGAACATCGAGCGCAAGAAGTCACGACGCGTGAACACGGTGAGCTCCTTGAGTTGGAAGATGAACTGGGGAGGGCTCAGCGAGAGTGCCGTCCCGAACCAGTCATGTCAATAGCGGCGCGTGAGCAAGACACCACCGACCAGCGCGATGACCGCGAAGGCGAACCACTGCACTGCGTACGAGAGATGCGGCCCGCCGGACAGCTCCGGTACCGGAACGGCACGGAGGCCGCCGGCTCGCTCTTGTTCGAGCTCCGTGCGCCGCAGCTTGAGCGGAAAGAGCGGGTACGGATAGGCTGGCTGCAGGTCCGTGGGATCCGCGCTGCGCGCGCGGCGCGGCCAGAGTGTATCGGGAGACGTGATCTCAGGCAGGTCGGGAGCCTGCGTGAGCACTCCGCGCACCAGAGCCGAGTCGGCCTCGCGCACCGAGTCCAGCTCCGCGGTGCGGCCGTCGGGCGCGAACAGCCATCCCCGCTCGACCAATACGGCGCTGCCCTCTCGCAGCAACGGGGTCACTACGTGCACGCCGGGCACCCCGCCGCGACTGCGCGCCGTGACGATCAACTGACGCTCGAAATCGAACACTCCGTGCACGAAGGCGCGCCGGAAGTGGAGCGAGTCGGGTACGGACGTGTCCGCGATGAGAGTGTCCAGGTCTATGGGAGGAGCCGCGAGACGTGTAGCGAGCATCTCGTTGCGGTCGCGCCGTTCGGCGTGGCGCTGCACCTGCCAAACGCCCAGGCGCAGGAACAGCGCGGCAGCCGCCAGTCCTATGGCGAGCGCCGCGTACCGTTTCATTGCCCCGCCGGGCGCCCGACGATCACCTCGGGTGCCATGCCGAGGAAGAGGCCGGTCTCCACCACGCCTGGGCGGGACCGCAGCACGCCGTCCACCCGGGACGGGAAATCGATCCCCTTGGGGAACGTGACGTCGATGATGTAGTGCCCGCCGTCGGTGAGATAGGGAGCGCCCGAGCCGTCCAGCCGAAGCGATGGCTCGCCACCCAAATCCTGCATCGAGGGGAGATGGGTCTTCCACCCGAAAGGCATGACCTCGACCGGCACGGGGAATCCGAGCCCCAGCCGGTCGACCAGCTTCGACGCATCCACCACGATCACGTACTGCCGCGTGGCTGCGGCCACGATCTTCTCCCAAAGGAGCGCTCCGCCGCCACCCTTGATGAGGTTGCCGTCGGGATCCACCTGGTCGGCCCCGTCGATGGTGAGATCGACGGCGGGGTGCTGCTCCAGAGTGGTGAGGGGAATGCCCAGAGACTTCGCCTGATCACTGGTCCGCGTGGACGTAGGTATGCCGACGATGTTCTGGAGCTCGCCGGCGGCCAGCCGCCTCCCGATAGCGTCCACCGCGAGCGCGGAGGTCGAGCCGGTGCCGAGTCCCAGCACCATGCCCGACTGCACGCGCGCCACCGCCTGCTCGGCCGCGAGTCGCTTGAGATCGTCCTGGGTTGGGTTCATGTCAGAAGTTCTCCAGCAGCTCCCTGGCGCTCGACACCCGCAGCACCGGGCGCCGTCGTCCCCGCAGCGCTTCGTAATCGCCCCGGGCCTGGGCCGACACCAGGCCATCGAAGGTATAGGGCTCGCCGGGGATGGCGAGCCCTTCCCCGGCCGGCTCCAGCACCTGGATGAAATGCCCCACCGGCGGTCCCCCCTTGTGCAGCTGTCCTGTCGAGTGCAGGTAGCGCGGGCCATAGCCCCCGGTGACCGGCGCGGGTACGCGGTCGCCGAGGGCTGCCCTGACCCGGCGCAGCTGGCGCTCGCTCGCGGCATCGGGCTGGGTGTAGGCCAGCAGAGCGACGTAATCCCCCTGCCTCACACCATTCAGGAAGGAGCTCACGTCGTGTCGGCGCAGCGCGGCGATCGGATCGGCACCGCCCCCGTCGTCCAACATCCGCTTCGTGTTCTGCTTGCTCTCGGCCACGTTGGGCTGATCGAACGGGTTGACCCGCAGCACCGAGCCGGCGACGGCGGTGGCGAACTCCCAGCAGAAGAACTCCGCGGCCAGGTCGAGGGCGTCGCGCAGTACGATCCGCACCACCGGGTGCCCCGCAGCAGCGAGGCGCCGCGCTCGTTCGTCGAGCCCGGCCGCCTCACCCGCAAGTGCCAGGGAGACGAACAGACGGTCGCCACCGTACGTGGCCGGGCGGCGCGCCGGCTCGTCCACGACCGGGACGATTCCCTTCCCGGACTTGCCCGTGCTCTCCGCGATTAGTTGTTCGGCCCACAGTCCGAATGACGCCACGCCGGGCGAAAGGAGGAAGGTGAGCTTGTCGCGACCGGCCAGCGCAGCCTCGCCCATCACGGCTCCCAGCCATGCACCGGGGTTTCGCCCGGGCGCGACCCCGGCCGCACATTGGGCTGCCATTGCCTCGCCGCGGGCCAGCAGCTCACCGAGACTCGCACCCATCAGTGCCGCCGGCACCAGTCCGAACAGCGACAGAGCCGAATAACGGCCGCCTATGTCGGCCGGGTTGAGGAACACGCGGCGAAAGCCCTGTGCGCGCGCGAGTCTCTCCAGCGGGGTATCCGCATCGGTGATCGCGACGAACTGCGCACCGCGGCCACCGGTCTGCCGCCAGAAGTAGCGGTAGAAGCTCAGCGTCTCGAGTGTCGTGCCCGACTTGCTCGCCACCACGAACAGCGTGCGCTCCAGGCGGCCGGCCGCCTCCACCGCGGCAACCGCTCTGGGGTGGGTGCTGTCGAGCACGTGCAGCGAGGGAGATCCGGAGCGCCGCCCAAACGTGCGCCACATGACCTCGGGGGCGAGGCTCGAGCCCCCCATGCCAAGCAGTACCACGCGGTCGAATTCGCTGCGCGCCTCAGCCGCAAACAGTTCCAGGTCCGGGACCGCGCGCTGCATCTCGCTGCCCACCCTGAGCCAGCCCAGCCGGTCGGCCAACTCGGGCGTGTCCCGGTCGTCCGTCCACAGTGTGGGGTCCTTGGCCCACAGCCGCGCCACCACGTCGTCGGTCGCGAAGCGCTCCAGGCGTCGCTCTATCGCGTCGCGCAGTGCGTCGCTCACCGGCTATCCCTCCAGCAGGGCGCGCGCGCGCGCGACCACCGCATCTACCGTGAACCCGTATACCTCGAACAGCTGCTGGTGCGGCGCGGAGGCGCCGAAGCGCTCGATGCCGATCACGTCTCCGCGGCTTCCCACCCAGCGGTACCATGCCATGGGATGCGCGGCCTCCACCGCGAGCCGTGCCGTGACCCCGGGCGGCAGGACTTGATCCCGGTAGGCCGCGGGCTGTGCGGCGAACAGCTCCTGGCTGGGCATGCTCACGACCCGCGCCGTCACACCGTGCTCAGAGAGCTGCTGCCGCGCCTCCAGCGCGAGGGAGAGCTCCGACCCGGTGGCGATCAGGATCACCGCTGTATCGTCCGCATCGGCCAGTACGTAGCCGCCCCGCTGCACGCCTGCCGCCGGGGCGAGCGAATCACGATCCAGAGTGGGCACTTTCTGCCGTGTCAGGACCAGCGCCACCGGCCCATCGCGGCGCTCCAGTGCGATGCGCCAGGCCTCGGCAGTCTCGGTCGCGTCGCCGGGGCGGATCACCACGAGGTTGGGAATCGCGCGCAGCGTCGCCAGCATCTCCACGGGCTGGTGCGTGGGGCCGTCCTCACCGAGTCCGATGGAATCGTGAGTAAACACGTACACGACCCGGAGCCCCATCATCGCAGCCAGCCTGATCGTGGGCCGCATGTAATCGGAGAACACCAGGAAGGTCCCTCCGTACGGAATGAAGCCGCCGTGCAGCGCCATGCCGTTCATGACGGCACCCATGCCGTGTTCGCGGACACCGAAGTACATGTTGCGGCCGTCGAGCGCGCCCGGCCCCAGGTCCGGTGCGCCCTTGATGATGGTGTTGTTGGATGGACCCAGGTCTGCCGATCCGCCGAGCAGCTCCGGCACCACGTCGGCCACGGCGTTGAGCACCTTGCCGGACGCCGCTCGTGTGGCGAGCGCCCCGTCGGCGGCCGAGAACCGCGGGATAGCCGCCTCCCATCCCTGCTGCAGATCACCCGCCCAGCGACGCTGCAGCTCGGCGGCGAGCTCGGGGTGCGCCGCCGCGTACCGCTGGAACGCCTGGTCCCACGCCACCTCCTGCTCCGCGCCCCGCTCCTTGCAGGCGCGCCACTGCGCCAGCGCATCCTGTGGCACGGTGAACGGCTCGCTGGCCGGCCACCCCAGGTTTTGCTTGGTCAGCGCCACCTCCTCCTCGCCCAGGGGAGCGCCGTGCGCCGCAGCGGTGTCCTGCTTGTTGGGACTGCCGAACGCAATGTGCGTTCGCACGATGATCAGCGACGGCCGCTCCGACTCGGCCTTCGCCGCCTCGGTGGCCGCGTCGATCGCGCCCAGGTCGTTGCCGTCATCAACGAGCTGCACATGCCACCCGTATGCCTCGAAGCGGCGCGCCGCGTCGTCGCTGTACGCCAGGTCGGTGGAGCCGTCGATCGTGATCCGGTTGTCGTCGTAATACCCGATCAGCTTGCCGAGCCCCAGGTGCCCCGCGAGGGACGCGGCTTCGTGGGACACCCCCTCCATCATGTCCCCGTCTGAGGCGACGAAGTAGACGCGGTGGTCCACTACACCGTGCTCCGGCCGGTTGAACCGGCGCGCCAAGTGCGCCTCGGCCAGAGCCATCCCCACCGCGTTGGCCACGCCCTGCCCCAGGGGTCCCGTAGTGGTCTCCACTCCCGGCGTGTGCCCGTGCTCGGGATGCCCCGGCGTGGTGCTGCCCAGCTGGCGGAAGTTCTTGATGTCGTCCAGCGAGACTTCGTAGCCGGTCAGGTGGAGCAGGCTGTACAGCAGCATCGAGGCGTGCCCGGCCGACAGCACGAAGCGGTCCCGGTCCTGCCATGCCGGATTGGCCGGATTGTGCCGCAGGTGCCTGGTCCACAGCACGTAGCACAGCGGCGCCAACGCCATGGGCGCTCCGGGGTGGCCCGAGTTGGCACGCTGAACGGCATCCATCGAGAGAGTGCGGACGGTGTTGACACAGAGCTGGTCGAGGGCGGCGGACTGCGCCACGCCGGCTTGGGGCATGTCAGGGGCCTCCAGAGGGTCGGTGGATTGGGCAGGAAGATAGCACGCGGTGCGCGGCGGCAGGAACCGCTTCCGGGTTCACGCCCGCTTCACCCTCTCTTCAGCCACCGGGGGCCATACGTGCACCGGGCCGGTCTGCGGGAGGGCTCATGTCCGCACTCACAATCTGGTCGCTGCTCGCCGCCGGCGCGGCAATCGGCGCCACCGCGTTTTGGGCGGGGCACCGGACCGCGCGGCGCCGCACGTCCCAGCTCGAGGGTGCCGCACAGAGCTTCTGCATCGAACACTGCCGGCTTCCAGACGGACGGTGCCCGCTGCTGCGGTCGGACATGCGCCGGGAGGACTGCCCTCTGTGGCGCCTCATCGAGGCGGACGCTCCCACCAGGAAGCCCGTCGACACGGAGGCACCGCTCGGTGCGGGACCGTACCGCAACCCCGAGTACGAACCGGACGATTCCGGTTAACGGTGACTTCATCCTCCCTTAAGTCCACGCCGCGTAGTGTTCGTCGTGGATCGGGAGGAGCCCGTGTCCGGACCAGGTGCGGTAGTGGTGGTCCTCCCGTGACTCACAGCGGCAGCTCCCCGACAACGACCGGGTAGTTGGCAAGGCTGGGAGTCGATTGTCCGCAGCCTCTCAAAGAGGCTGGACACGGGTCGGGCTCGAAAGAGACTGCGGTGATCATAGCGGACTACTACAGTCCGCCGAGCGGCCTCCGGACTGGGCGACCAGTTTAGGAGGCCGCTTCCTGTTCGGGGCACGAGGGGGCGCGGCCTGCCAAGCGCCCCCGTGTTATTCTTCAACACGCACGCTCGCACTCAACTCAAACGTGACCGTGACCATGGCAAATCCCTTCGACTCCCGCTCCACGCTCACGCTGCCCGAGGGCCGCGTGACTCTGTTCCGGCTCGACTCACTGGCACGGGCCGGCATCGCGGACCTCGACAGGCTCCCATTCTCGATCCGCATCCTGCTCGAGAACGTGCTGCGTCACGCCGGAAACGGCGTGGTCACGGAGGACCACGTCTCGGCCGTTGCCGGCTGGACCCCGGAGCCCGACCGCAGCCGCGAAGTGCCGTTCATGCCGGGTCGCGTGGTGCTGCAGGACTTCACGGGCGTCCCGGCGGTGGTGGACCTTGCCGCGATGCGCGATGCGATCGTGGCCCTCGGGGGCAGCGCGAACCAGATCAACCCCCTGGTGCAGACCGACCTCGTGATCGACCACTCCGTGCAGGTCGACTTCTTCGGCTCGTCGCAGGCGTTCCGGCTCAACGTCGAGCGCGAGATGGAGCGCAACGGTGAGCGGTACCGCCTGCTCAAGTGGGCGCAGCAGGCGTTCCGCAACTTCCGGGTGGTGCCGCCCGGGACGGGCATCGTGCACCAGGTGAATCTGGAATACCTCGCGAGCGTCGTGCGGTCGGTGAAGGGGGGCCGCGACACGGTGGTCTTCCCCGACACCCTGGTCGGCACGGACTCGCATACCACGATGATCAACGGACTCGGTGTGGTGGGCTGGGGCGTGGGAGGCATCGAGGCCGAGGCCGTCATGCTGGGACAGCCCTACTTCATGCAGCTGCCGGAAGTGGTGGGCATGAAGCTCACCGGAAAGCTGCCCCGGGGCGCCACGGCCACCGACCTGGTCCTCACCGCGACGCAGATGCTGCGCGAGTTCGGCGTGGTTGGCCGGTTCGTGGAGTACTTCGGGCCCGGCCTCCCCGGGCTGGGGCTGGCCGACCGTGCCACCCTGGCAAACATGTCACCCGAGTACGGCGCGACCATCGGGTTCTTCCCGGTGGACGAGGAGACCCTCGTGTACCTGCGGCGCACGGGGCGGCCAGCCGACCTGGTCGAGCGCGTGGAGCGCTACTGCAGGGAGCAGCATCTGTTCCATACGCCGGACGCACCCGATCCGGAGTACTCGGCGGTGCTCGAGCTAGACCTGGGAAGCGTAGAGCCGTCACTCGCGGGCCCGCGGCGGCCGCAGGACCGGGTGCCGCTCGGCGCACTGAAGGAGTCGTTTCTGCAGGTCCTGCCCAGCCTGGTGCCTGCCGGCGCCAAGCGCGAGGTGTCCGAGCGGGACGGCGACCGCTGGTCCGGGGAGGGCGGGCAGTCACCCGCAGTGGCGGCGGCGGCTCCGCCCATCGCGGAGGCATGCGGCATCGAGTGCGAGGGCAGCTGCTTCGATCTGCGGGACGGATCCGTGGTGATCGCCGCGATCACCAGCTGCACCAACACTTCGAATCCCTCGGTCATGATCGGCGCGGGTCTGGTGGCCCGCAACGCGGTTGCCAAGGGCCTCGCGCGCCAGCCGTGGGTGAAGACCAGCCTCGCCCCGGGCTCCAAGGTGGTGACGGACTACCTGAGAGCAGCCAGTGTGCTGAGCGACCTGGAGTCGCTGGGGTTCCACGTGGTGGGCTATGGCTGCACGACCTGTATCGGCAACAGCGGGCCGCTGGCCGAGCCCATAGCGCAGGCCATCACCGATCATCACCTGGTGTGCGCATCGGTGCTGTCCGGCAACCGCAACTTCGAGGCGCGGGTGCATCCACTGGTGCGGGCGAGCTACCTGGCCTCACCCATGTTGGTGGTCGCGTATGCGATCGCGGGCCGCGTGGACATCGACCTCACCAGCGAGCCGCTCGGCGAAGACGCAGACGGGCAGCCCGTCTACCTGGACGACATCTGGCCCAGCCCGGAGGAGATCAAGGCAGCGGTCAGCGAGTCGCTGGACCCCGAGATGTTCGAGCGCGAATACGGCGCCGTGTTCGACGGCGACGAGGCGTGGCAGGCGCTGCAGGTGCCCAAGGCCGGAGACGGCCGCTACCAGTGGGACGCGGAGTCCACCTACATCGCCGACCCTCCCTTCTTCGCCGGGATGAAGGCGCGGCCGGCACCGAGGGGAAACATTGCGGGCGCCCGCACGCTGGCTTGGCTGGGAGACTCGGTGACAACCGACCACATCTCGCCAGCGGGCGCGATACCGAAGGACAGCCCCGCCGCCCGGTGGCTCCAGGACCGCGGCGTGAAGCGAGTGGACTTCAATACGTTCGGATCCCGCCGCGGCAACCACGAGATCATGATG